>NZ_RXXO01000003.1:0-171383 GCF_011714815.1 Streptococcus sp. CCUG 71758
TATCTTCATAACTCAATTTCATAATAAAACACCCCAAAAGTTAGATTCTTTCTGTCTAACTTTTGGGGTGCAGTTCATATAACTGTCTTTTTATTTATTCTTACGTTTGGGAGGAGATTGGATAGCAATCTTAACTTCAAAAATCGTTCCTCTAGGCTTGTTATCTTTAACGGTAATCGTTCCTCGTAAGGCATCAACGATTTGCTTGGCCAAAGATAAACCTAGACCAAAACCGCCTTTCTGACGAGTTCTTGCCTTGTCTACACGATAAAAGCGGTCAAAGATTTTCTTCTTATCGGCAGCTGAAATCCCAATTCCGTTATCCGTTACGGATAGATAGAGGTGGCGATCCGTAGCATGGACCACAAACTCAATTTTCCCATCTTCTTCAGTATACTTAATGGCATTATCAAATAAGATGGTCATGAGCTGTTTTAGAAGCAACTGATCGGTCATAAAAGAACGATAAATCCGATTTTCATACTCAAAAATACGATCATTTTCAGAAGCAATCAACTCATAGTTGGCAAAGGTAGTCTTAAAAAACTGTGGTGATACTTCTGCTATTTCTGGTTTGATTCCATCATCTCGACGTGCAAGGTTGAGAAGATTGGTCGTAAGGAAACGCATGTTGCGAACTTCTTCAAGACTGGAAGCAATACTTTCACTGGATTCCATGATGGTTGCCTCTGGTTTTCGAAAAAGATTCTCTAAACGATTTTGTAAAACGGCCAGAGGCGTTCTCAGTTCGTGACTCGCATTTTCAACAAAGGACTTCTGCTTTTGCATGCTTTCCAGCAAGGGTTTGACACTGACACGTGCCAGGTAAACACTGGCAATTAAAGACAGGAGCCAGAAACTAGCCATGACTACAACAATTAAATGCTCGTGATTTTGGCTGATTTGCTCAAGCTGGCTGGTATTGATTAGAACCGCCGCATATTTGACATTACTTGATACGGTGGAAGAGTTGGTTTCCATCAAGACCATTCGATAGGTTTCTTCCTGACCGTAGCTATTGACAACTTGGATTTGCCGAATATGATTCAACTCTTTCTTGTCCAGCTTGATCTTGTCCAAGCCTAAAAAGCGATTACCCAGTAAGAGTTGGTTAAAATCCTTGTCAAAAAGCAAAACTTCCGTATTAGAGCTAACATTGGGCTTGATTTCAGCCTTGTTGGCATCCGCTGTTGCGGGTTGGATATCCTTGACTTCTTCGGTTGCCCGATTAAGGGCTAACTGGATAACCGCTTGGGGACTACTACTAAGAGCTTGGAGTTTTTCATCTACAGAGGTGTAGAGACTCGAATGCATGACCTGAAGGATAATCAAGGTCATAGCAGAGAAAATCAAGGTGAACACTCCAAAGTTTCGAATGAAATAGCTAAAATCATCCGCATACCATGTTTTTTTTAGTTTATTGAACATCTTTTAAAATATACCCGACACTACGCAAGGTTTGAAGATTCTCAGCAAAGGCTGTACCCTTCAGTTTCTTACGAACTTTTGAAACATAGACTTCTACAACGGAAATAGTCGTATCGCTATCAAATCCCCATAGGCGGTCAAAAATTTGCGTCTTGGGAAGAATGACATTTTGATTTTGAAGGAAGTAAACTAATAACTCAAACTCTTTTCCGAGTAGTTCTACAGGAGTATCTTCCACTTTTACTTCATTCGTTGAAAGGTTGACGACAATATCCCCATAGGTCAAGGTATTTTCGTTAAACTTGCCTGAACGTTTGAGAAGGGCTTGAATCCGCATTTTGAGTTCTTCTAGGTAGAAGGGTTTGGTGAGGTAGTCATCCGCTCCCAACTCAAAACCATGTCCCTTGTCATCCAAACTCTCTTTGGCAGTCATGATAAGGACTGGTGTTGTAATTCCTTTTTCACGCAATTCTTTCAAAACTTGGAAGCCATTTTTTTCAGGCAACATCAGGTCAAGCAGAATCAAGTCATAAACGCCACTTTCTGCTTCGTAGAGACCTTCTTCTCCATCAAAGACCTGCATGACATCTGCAAAATCATCTAAAAAGTCAAATACTGAGTTTGACAGGCCTAGATCATCTTCTACTAATAAGATTTTTATCATCAGAAACTCCTCCTTGTTACGATTATTATACCAAAATTGCCTTAAAAAAAACTCAACTCTCTCTTGTTTTCAGATAGAAAGTTGAGTTTTTATTTACATTTCGAACGAATTAAACTTTAGCATATTGGGCTACAACAGCTTCGACTGCTGCTTTCTCACGCTTAATCAAGTCAACACGCGCTGCGATATCCTTGATTCCCATACGGATGTTTCGGCTAAGAGCGAGGTCAGAAAGTTGCGGTTCAAAGAATTCCTTGTACTCTGCCAAGCGTTGCTCTGTCTTAAATACATGGGCAGGTAGGATAACAAAGCTATCAAAGCTCATATCCCCACCAAGAGCTGCCTTGATCCAATCCCAGTTTTCACGCGCCCATACCCAAACAGTTTCTTGAGTTGTTTGATGATCTAGGAACTGGTAATACCAAGCAGACAAGTCTTGTGGTTTCACAACAAACTTATCCTTCCATGAGCCAACCAAGGTTTGAATATTGTCAGCATCTGTACTGTAGGCTAGAGCAGCTGCCAACTGGCGTTTGAAGACAGCATCTGTGGCATGAGTGTAGAGGTCCAGATAAGTTGCGACCAAGTTCTTTGTCTCATGGTGTTTCATCTCATTTATGAGAACTTGTGCACGGATGGCTGCTGGAAGTCCTGCAAGGTTCTCCTTATGAGCTGCAAAGATTTGGCTAGCGACTTGACTAGCTTCTGCATCATTGGAGCGAATCATCATGGAAATGGTCAACTGACGAACCAATTCGTCCTCATCTGATTCTCCATCTTTGGCTTCAAAACCAAGACGGTCATAGTTGTGACGAGCCAATTTAGCAACCAGTGCTTTGAAGGCTGTTTCAGCATCCGTTCCTTCATCAATAAAGCGCTCAAGGGCTGAAATCACTTGAGAAATAGCTGAAACCACCAGGTAAGACTCTTCCTTAGCAAGTTTATCTAGGACTGGGAGCAAGTCAGCATAAGAAATGTGACCCGCTTCAGCAAGCAAACGACGTTCTTGAACGATTTGTAGTTTGCTTGTGTTATCAAGTGTTTCTAAGTCAGCAAGAACAGCTTCTAACAAGTCTCCTTGATAATCTGTAATGTAGTGGGCTGTATTTTCAGTGTTGAGACGAAGGGCTCCTTCGTTTTCAGCAAGAAGAGCAGCATAGCCAGGGATTTCGATACTTTCAGTTTCAAGTGTATCTGGTAGACCCTTCCAGTTGCTGTTGAGTGGGACAACCCAGAGGCGGTTCTTGTCTTCGTGCTCACCGATGAAGAATTGTTTTTGCGAAATCTTCAAGACATCATTTTCAACTTTGACAGTGAGAACTGGATAGCCAGGCTGTTCCAACCAAGAATCCATGAAAGCTGCGACATCACGTCCTGATGCTTGTCCGAGAGCATTCCAAAGGTCACGACCGATGGTATTGCTGTATTGGTGTTTTTCAAAGTAAGCATGCAAGCCTTTAGCGAAATCAGCATCACCGAGCCAACGGCGAAGCATGTGCATGAGACGGCTTCCTTTAGCATAGACGATAGCGCCATCAAAGAGCGTGTTGATTTCATCTGGGTGTTTAACTTCGACATGAACAGACTGAACACCATCAGTCGCATCGCGTTTAAGCGCAGCTGGAACACCACCTGTTTGGAAGTCTTCAAAGATATTCCAACTTGGCTCGATGGCATCCACACAGACGTATTCCATCATGTTAGCGAAGCTTTCATTGAGCCAGAGGTCATCCCACCATTTCATAGTAACGAGGTTTCCAAACCATTGGTGGGCCAACTCATGCGCTACAACTAGGGCAAC
Source organism: Streptococcus sp. CCUG 71758 (assembly GCF_011714815.1). Taxonomy (NCBI): domain Bacteria; kingdom Bacillati; phylum Bacillota; class Bacilli; order Lactobacillales; family Streptococcaceae; genus Streptococcus; species Streptococcus sp. CCUG 71758. Next base: position 3,894 of record NZ_RXXO01000003.1, read on the forward strand.
TTGTTGACGGCTAGCAAAGGTTGAGTTCTCATCTACAACCAAGTAAACTTCACGGTAAGTCACAAGACCCCAGTTTTCCATAGCACCAGCTGAGAAGTCAGGAAGGGCGATGTGAAGTGATTGAGGGATTGGATACTTAACTCCATAGTAATCTTCGTAAAACTCGATCGAGCGAACGGCGATGTCTAGTGAGAAATCAAGGTTAGATAGTGGGTGGGCTTTCGTTGAGTAGACACCGACGAGGGTACCGTTTTTAGTTTTAGCCGTTACCCCTTGCAAATCACCAGCAACAAAGGCCAACAAGTAAGAAGACATGCGAGGTGTTGTCTCAAACTTCCAGATGCCTGTTTCCTTACGGTTTTCAACATCAATTTCTGGCATGTTTGACAAGGCAACTTCACCTTCTGCTTGGTCAAAACGTAGAGAAAGGTCAAAAGTTGCTTTGGCTTCAGGCTCATCCACACATGGGAAGGCTTCACGCGCAAAATGGCTTTCAAACTGAGTAGACAGGACCTCCTTCTTGACACCATCAACTGTGTAGTAAGAAGGGTAAATCCCTGTCATGTTGTCTGTGATTTTACCAGAAAAGTCAAGAACCACTTCAACTTTGCCAGCCTCAGCTAATTCGATATGAAGGGCTTCATTGTCATGGTCAACTGTAAACGGACGAGCTTGACCCGCAACTTCTACAGAAGCGATTTCCAAGTCTTTTTGGTGAAGGGAAATACGATCACTCTGTGCTTGACCAGTAATGGTCACCTTCCCAGAAAACGTCTTGGTCTCACGACTCAAGTCTAAAAATAAATCATAATGTTCAGGAACAAATTGGGTAATAAAATGTTCAACTGCTTGCATAGTTTTCTCCTATTCTAAGTTTAAGAGTTTTACTCTTCTTCAAACAAACTTATTATATCATGTTTTGCTTTAGAAAAAAGGATTGGACGGTAATTTCCAAAACTTTCTTCCTTCTGGCAGTCTACAGTGGGTAGACCTTACGAAATTCTTCCAAAACGACCTTGCTGTCAGGTGTAAAAGTCAGTCCAGCCTCCCTCATCCACTCGGTGAAAAAGTCCTCATGAACCTGGCGCCAATAGGCTAAAGATTTGTCTCCCTCACCTTCCTTGTAGGCATGGTCTGCAGAAACTTGATGAAAAGGCTGAACGGAAACCTTGGTAATTTCGACAATGCAGACAGCCTGATTTTGACTGTCTAAAATGACATCGAAGGTTCCTTCTTGTGGAAGAGGTTCGTCTTCTAGTGCGTAGAGGTCGTAGACTGAGGCGGTTGCTGTCTTTTCGCCTTTTAAAACCAAATCTGCCAAGAGATCTGCTTCCACTCCAAAAGCCCAGGCGTCTATCTCATCTCCGATAGAGGGGTTAATTTGCTTGTAAATATTCCACATTTCTTGCGGTGTCATAGATCACTCCTTTGTAATTTTTTACTTACTTCTTTTACACGTTTGAGGTGGTCTGGATGATCAATATCTAAATCAAAAATCTCTGGAATAGAACTATAGTGGATAATACACTTGATACCCATCTGATTCGTTTTTTGTATGAAAGAAGCATTCAGATAGCCTGCTACAGCAAAGTCAATCTTTTTCATCCTTGTTTTATCCTGCATATCTCTCAGCATATCTAACATTATTGGACTTTCCATATCATGCCATTGACTGTTTCTCACAGTCGAAAAAACAAAGGAAGTCAAATCATTCATTCCAACTACAATCTTTGAAATGCCAGTTTCCAGTATCCTGTCCAAGTCAAAATATGCTGACGGTAATTCAATCATTGTACCGACTTTTCCAGTAAAACCATGCTCACGCAATACTCTAATAGCTTGTTTTAATTGGTCGGCATCATTGACAAAAGGAAAAATAACAGACAGATTGGAATTGGTTTGATAAACTTCTGTAACGACATGTGCCTCAGCCTGAAATTCATTCGGACACGCCAGCAAACGCCTTATCCCTCTATATCCAAATAAGGGATGATTTTCATCAAAATACTCTTTAGTCCCCTCTAAACAATTAGCTTCTGTATTTGTTAACTCTGAAAAACGATACCAAACCTCTTCATCTGAGTACAAGGAGCAAATGGTATCTAGATAATCTTTTACAAATTGCTGACAACTTGCTAATAGGATGTTTTGATTAAGCTCTCTCAGTAAGTATTCCCCACGAATCATACCAACATGATGCAATAGTTGTGGGTAAACTTTTTCAACAATTTGCTCTCCACTAAGGGCTAGCTGGTTTTTCATAGCCATTCACCTCTTTCCATCCTTCAAATTTAGCCACACTTCCTCATCCCTTAAAAGGGAAAAGGCTAACAATACCTTGCTCCTTGATAAAGCTTTGTAATCTTTCGATTTGTTCTTCTATTTTAGACTGGATATCCGCCTCGTCCAGAGTTGATTCCGCACTAAACAACTGAAGTTTTAACAAGTCTGCTAAGTAAAGTAAGCGCCATTCAATTTCAGATGTAAAGGTCGAAGCTTGCTCGATTTTTGCAAGCTTTTGTTCCAAAGTATCACCATTCAAAAATCTCTGATGTACTCTCCTTCTTATTTTTCTAGTTGCTTCCTCCCCAGAATCTAGTGGACTTAAAAGGAGATTTTGATAGATGGACACCTGATTTTCCGTCTGCTTTTCCATATAGGCCAACAAGACTATCGAACTCTCAACAAAGGTCCAACTATTATAATCTCCTTCAAAGGGAATTTGTAGCAAAATATCTAACAACTTTTTAGCTAGTTCTTTTTGACCATGTAGATAGAGTAAATAAGCAAGGTGATTAAGAGACTCAAGATAGGAACAGTTGGTCTTCTTGTACTTTTTTAATATTTTTTCTACATAGGGTTTTAAATCAGAATGATTTTCCACTAGCTCAAATACTTCTATCAGCTTCATCTTAACTCCTTTGTGTCTTTTCCCTAGTCAAATATCTAGTAGTTAAAGCTTTTCTAATCAGCTAATCTAACTCTGCTCGACTAAACAAGTCTATCATAGACTCAGAATCGTCGCAAAACTCCTTAAAACCTAAAGCAAATGTTGCTAAGGCATCAATATTGGAAGAATAGGCACAAAACATACTTCCTTCTGGATCAAAGTCAATAGATTCGCTTAATTCAGGCATTTTTTCCTCTAAAAATATCAAAGCAAGAGATGCCCAATCGTATCCATTTCCTTCGAATCCCTCATCTTCCCGAGTGTCGAATACTTCCTGTCTGTATTCTCCATCAGGATAATAAATGAGCGACCCTCGAACACTTTGTCTCTCTTCATCATGGACTAAAAATTTAAAAGGTGAAATTTTTTTATTTACCATTTTGTAATCTATCATTTCTTGACTCCTTACTGTATTCGCTTATGTTTAATAGAACTATGCAAATCCAGCTTAGTTACTAGGCAAAGGGAATAAAAGTATCATGTTGATTATAATAAATTAAGGCATCGACCAAGTATTCAGGGCTTGCGTCTGGCTTTTCATCCAATGCACTAGAAGGACATCTATCAGATGCTCACCATAATATACCAGATTAAGATTTCTCTCTACTACTTCCCACAGGGTAGACATCTTTATCATCAACTACAACTGGATAATCCGACACCAAAATAAAGGCTATCGAAAGCCAAATTCCCTTCATCATTGTCATAGAGGCAAAAGTCATCTTGAGTACATTGTTCTAACTTAACTTGCTCTAAAATATCTGCTAGTGAAAAGAATTGGTGTTTACGTATGATTGCTCCTTTTATTTCTACTCACCTTCCACAAAACTAGTCAGAAAAGCCTCAAATGAAAGCCATTGACCAAAAATCTCAGCTCTTTCTTCTAAAACATAGTAGTAAACCTTGCCATAATCTTCTTCCCTTAGAGACAGAGCATAGTTTCCAGACCCAGGATCATAGGCAAAATGAAGGAGGTCTTTAGCCTGAAATCCAGCAGGAACAACCTCATCGTCAAACCAGTTGAGGGCCTTCTCCATCTCCTCTAATGAATAAAAAGCATTGAAAGGAAAGAGATGTTTGTCATCATGAACACCAGACACACAAGATTGACCACCATTGTACTTGAGATAAAAGTTTAACATGGCTTCCGGCAATTTCTTTCCAAGGTTCTCCTCAAATTGTAAAAGGTCTTCTCTTGTAATTGGTTCATTCGCATCTGTTGCTCTCAGCATAATTATCCCTCCGGTTTTTACAATCTTTCTTCTAAGACCTTGTCAATAAAGTCATAGACAGTTGCAGCAACTTTTTGCATTTCTAAAGAGCCCAAAGCACCCAAATCATTTTCATAAATGCAATCATCAGCATTTTTCTTGATAAAGTAGGCCAAATCTCCCTCTTGACCAATCATAAAGAAGTCTGGTTCATCTACTTCTATCTGATAGGTCTCATTACGCTCTAAGAGATCCTCCTTAGCATATAAACAGATACCTGAGTCACCAATCTCATAAGGATCCACTTCGTCCCATTCCAATAAAAACTGATGGTAGAAACTTGGAAACTCAAATCCAAATATATCTTGTTCCATCTTTAACCTCCAATAGTGAACAATGCAAACTGTACCAAAGCATCACTTCAAACTCCAACCACCATCAATGGTCAGAATTTGTCCTTGCATGGCAGATGCGTGACCGCTAGCTAAAAAGAGACTGACTTCTGCAATTTCACTTGGCTCAATCCAGCGCTTGATTGGCGTTTCACTAGCCACCCAGTCAGCCAACCCACCTGGCTCAAAGTCCGCAGCGGTCATAGCTGTCTTGACCGCTCCCGGAGCGATACCAAAGACCTGAATCCCAGCTTCTGCATAGTCTAGAGCCAACTGCTTGGTAAAGCCAGCTAAGGCATGCTTAGACGAGGTATAGGCGTGACCACCTCCACCAGCTAGGCTCGAAGCAATCGAACACATATTGATAATGATTCCCTTTTTACTTTCCAGCATTTGTGTCAAATAATGTCGTGTCATCTCAACTGGAGTCACATAGTTGATTTCAAAAATCTCTTGAATTTCCTGCGCAGACTGTTCCAAAAGGGGTTTGTAATCATCCAAAACTCCTGCAGTATTGCACAAAACATCCACATAAGGACACCAGTCAAAAATTGGCTCCAAGTCCAAGGTCAAATCTCTCTGTAAAAAGTAGAAATCACCCTCTAAGAGTGGATTTTCACCTTGATCAACTCCATAAACTTGATAACCCTTCTCTAAAAAGAGTCGAGCTTGAGCCAGACCAATCCCTGAACTTACTCCCGTAATCAATACACGTCTAGTCATGCACTTCTACCCAATCCGTCGCCAAAACATCACAAGGTGTCGGGCTCCACATGGAAAAACCTTCCCCTTCTCCAGACACATTGATTAGGAAATAAGGCGTCACTTCAAGTGCAATCCCATTTTGCTCGATAGTGTCAAAGAGTTGGACATAGTTTTCAGCCCCTCCCCAGCCAGTTCGTACATATTTTTTCTTAGCCTTTAATCCAGGCAAGATTTCTTCAAAAGTCATGTTGTTCTCCTTTAATGCTACATTCTTCATTTAATTATAACAAAAAACCGTTTTCCAACGGCTTTTTGACTGTATCTTAGTGCAATAAAACAAATAGCTATCCAATTTTTTTATTATTTCAGTTCAATTAATTTATTGTAGATTTTCTCAGTCAGTTCTTTCTGTTGCGTTCCTGTTAAATAGTGTGAAGTACGAATTAAAACAGTTCCATAAACATAGTGGGATCCCGGATTTAAAGCAGTTCCATCAAAAGCACTAATATAAGTATTGCGCTTTTCTGCATCTTCTTTTGTCTTATAAACCTCTATATTTCCACCAGCATCATTACCTTTTTGAACAATATCTGAGCCTTCTACAGATTCATTCACTTGCTTGTCAACAAAATATACAGACGCTGTATACCCACCTTGTTTATTTAATTTTTTATTAGGGTCATTATCCTCCGTAACAGATTGTACTCCAGTAATTGATTCAATTTCTTTGAGTCTTTCTTCAATAAAAGAACTTGAAGGATTTGTAATTTGTTTTAATTGAAGAATGCTATTTTGATAGTGAGTCAATTTTTCAGACAAATTCTTTTTTGTTTCACTATAATCTAATGGTTGACTTAATTCTTCAATTTGCTTCTCAATTTGCTCAGTTTGTTTTTCAATATCTGGTATTTTACGAAGTGAATCTTTACTATCCTTTATAGTTGATTTCAATTCTTCCAATGTCTTAGAATCAAGAGGTTCTTCATCATTATCAACAACCTTTTCAGCCTCAGCTATTTGATCTTCAACTTCTTCATTTTTTTCATTTAAATCCTTTACTACATCTTCAAACTCAGTTACAGCAGCTTGATGTGGCGCATAGGATAAGAAATAGTACCCCAGACCAGAAATTCCTATGATGAGACACATTGACAATATCGTTATTTTTTTCTTCATTTCAATCTCCAAAAAGTATTTAATATCTTCACAATTTTACTATAATACACCAAAACAAGCAACAAAAAACCGTTTTCCAACGGCTTTTTGACTGTGTATCTACTAAATTCTTCTTACCACTGCAATCCGGCTTCTCTGATTTCTTTCTTAGAAGCAAATTTACCATTTGGTCTGTGCCATCTCCCTTTTCTATCTCTAAAGTAGCCACCTGAATTTGTTGATGGCGAGTTTGATTCCTGGCTTTCTTCCTTTTCTTGTGCGGCTTGGCGAGCTTTTTCCTGTTCTTCTTCTTTTGCTTTCTTTTCAGCTGCTTCTTTTTCTTCAGCCTCTTTCTCGGCTTTTTCCTCAGCTTCCTTCTTAGCCTTTTCTTTTTCTTCTTTTATCTTTGCATCTTCAACTGTATTTTTAGCCGTACCATCCAAGTAATTGATTTCCGCATTAGCTGAAACATTGTCTAGAATAACATGTGTCACAGAATACTGATCAACCTTTTCCTTACTACCACCCAACTTGATCTCCAAGAGTTTGCCGTTTTCATCAATTCCCACATACTGCAATTCAATTTGTCTCGGAATCAATTCATCTTTCTGATAGATTGGGGTCACCTTGTAGTCAAGATAGTAGTTCGGATGGTTGGCCAACCAAGAGTCCAATCGATTTTCATAGTAAAGCATGCTACTTTGGTTTTGATCATCTGTTCCAGAATAATTTCCAGCATTGAGCCAGTTAGTCATTGGAACCAGATTCCTCTTTTCATCGTTTAATCAACTAAACTGGTACCCGATCAGATGGCCTCGACTCATCAACCAAGCTTCTTTTTTACCATCACCATAAAAGAATTTATAATTGTGCCATCCAACTGGATCATAAGTCAACTTGGACTCTCTCTTCTCAGTTGGCTCATCGCTGTCCTTAAGTTGAATATGAGCACCCGTTGCGCGTGATTTAGAATCTAATTCTCCAAGTTCTAGTTGCTTCTCATTTTTAAAAGGCAAGAGTCCAGCTTCTTTAAACAACTTCTCATCAAACTTGATTTGCTTCTGTTCAATTTTTTCTTCTGGGGCCTTTGATTCTGCCTTATGTCCAGAACAAGCAACTAGGGTTGTGATTGAAAGCAAGGCAATTGAGAAGGATAGTAGCTTTTTCATAAAAATCTCCTTTTTATATAGTAATTAGATTAATATCTCCTCTTACATTTTACTATCATTTTGTTAATTGTTCAAGAGTAAAAAGTCTGTTATTATACTATTTATCCTCCAATGTCCAAAACAAAAACGATAACCACTTTTCAGTAGTTACCGTTGATTTCTTTTGATCAGTCTTTCCCACCAAGTTTGCTGTTGATAGTCATCATGATGCTGGCTATCTTCTCACCCCAGTATGGATCAGAAGCATAGCGAACATTCATCCCGGTTGCTTTATTTCCAAGGTGGTCTCTGCCGTAGTCAATGTAATTCTCACGGATCCACTTGGCTGCTCCAAGGATTCCTTTATCCACATTATCAAAACTCTTGGCTGAGAGATATGGGCTAGTATCATAAGCAGCAATACCAAAGAAGTTGTTCTTATCTCTGGCAATTTGACTGCGACCCCAAGCACTTTCAAGGGCACTATGTGCCATCAAGTAAAGGGCATTGACACCGTAGCGTTCCTCAGCTTCTTTGAAAGTCGCTCCTTTACCCGCAAGAGGACTATCCTGCAAGTTCATCATCGAATACAGTTTATCCAATTCAGCTGCACTATAATTACTTGGTTCTCTCAAGTTTTTATAGAGGAAAGGATTTTTAATGGTAAAGCCGTCAAAATGCTCACCATCAGTTGAGTAGTACTTCTTACCAATAACCATAGCAGATGTGTGTGGAGCTACTTTGATACTCGTGTAAGGAGAGAGTTCATGGTAGAGGAATTTCCCATCACTAGTATAATGAGGGATAAACTCGCTTCCTTCATCCACTGCTGTCAAATCACTTTGATTCATATAGCCAGACAAGCCAGAAATCGAAACTGCAAGTCGGCCACCTTTTCGCGTCGAGCTATCCAGTGAAACGATGCTTCCTTGGTTAATGTAACTTAAGATTTCTCCAGATGCACTATAGACATAGGCTGTGATTGGTTTAACTTTGTAATATTTGGTTTTATCCGCAACATGCCATTTACCTGAGGCATCCAAAGTATGACCATCTACAGTCTCGTTTTTTGCCATGTAACCGCCTGATTTAAGGTAGTACCATGATTGATCGGATGAATCATAGATTAATTCTTTCTCAGCCATCTTCCCATTTGACTTGAGGTAGAACCAATTGTTCTTGTACCATACCCACTCACTCGCAGCCATATAACCGCCAGATTTGAGATAGTAATAACCATTATCCCAGAGCCATTCTTTATTGGCATAATTTCCATCAGAGTTAATATAGAACCAAGAGTTATAATTCTTGTCAAAGAGCCACCCTTTGCCAGCTTTTGCTCCACTACTCGTCACATAACTGCGGTCAATCCAAGTTTCCGTAGAGAGGTAGCCGCCTGATTTGAAATGGTAATCCTTGCCTTTGATGGTTTGCCAACCTTTTTCAGCATAGGTTCCGTCAGCTTTCAAGTAAAACCAAGAGTTATAATTCTTGTCAAAGAGCCATTCCGATTTCAATTTAGCTCCACTTTTAGCAACATAGAAGCGGTCAATCCAGCGCTCGGTAGAAAGATAGCCGCCTGATTTGAAATGGTAATCTTTTTCTTTAATCGTTTCCCAGCCTTTTTCGGCATAGGTTCCGTCAGCTTTCAAGTAAAACCAAGAATCGTAATTCTTATCAAAGAGCCATTCGGATTTCAGTTTGGCTCCACTCTTTGCAACATAGAAGTGGCCAATCCAGCGCTCGGTAGAAAGATAGCCTCCAAATTTGAAATGGTAGTCCTTTCCGTCTATGGTTCGCCAGCCATTTTCAGCATAGGTACCATCTTGTTGAATGTAGAACCAACTGCTATAGTTGTCATCATAAATCCAACCTTGTTTGACCTTATTACCATTTTCTGACAAATAGTTCTTACCAAGCCAAGTACTTTTCAGCATTTTACCTTGAGAATTAACGTAGTATTGGTTCCCACCTTGAGTGACCCACTCATCTTTGGCCATTTTCCCATCTTCTTTAAGGTAATATTTTTCCTGTCCTTGAGTAATCCACTCGTTTTTAGCTCTCTGACCATCAGCCTTAAGGTAAAGCCAGCTCTGTCCTTCTTGGTCAAAAAGCCACTGGTCCTTGGCCTTGGCACCATTAGCATTGACATAATATTGGTTGACCCAAGTATTTGTAGCCAAGATTCCATTAGCATCAAAATAGTAGTCCTTACCAGCAACAGTCAACCAGCCGTTTTCTGCACGTTGTCCATCAGCCTTAAGATAAAACCAATTCTGATACGTTTGGTCAAAGATCCATTGGTTGGTTACTGGTTTTCCATCAGCTTTGAGGTAGGTCTTTCCTTGCCAAGTTCCCTCTTCTGCTTTTGCTGTCTCCACTACAGTAAAAAAACACCCCAATAAACCAGCACTTACTAGGGCCACTTTCCATCGTTTCATTTAAATACTCCAATAACGTTTTCTAAACCCTATTGTAACATAGTTAACCGACGGAAATATTACAAATTGATGAAGATTCTATTTCTTGTTGACAATAAGGAAGACCTAGCTTATCTCAGACTGGCTTTGACTTCCTTACGGAGATCTTCCAAACTGCTAATGCCATATTTGTCCATAACTTTTGGTAAATTTTCGATGATATCAGGACAGGCATAAGGATTGGTAAAATTGGCTGTTCCAACTCCGATGGCAGACGCTCCAGCCAGATACATTTCTAGTGCAGCCTCTGCCGAATCCACTCCTCCCATTCCAATGATGGGCAGGTCTGTTGTTTGGGCAACTTGACGGATGAGTTTGAGGGCTACTGGAAAAACTGCCGGGCCAGACATTCCACCTGTTCCATTGGCCAAGATTGGTTTGCGAGTTTTGAGGTTAAAGCGCATACCGACTAGAGTATTGATCATGGTTAAGCCACTTGCCCCTGCATCTTCTGCGGCTTTGGCGACGGTGACAATATCTGTTACACTAGGAGTAAGCTTGACATAGACTGGCACATCAGAGGCTTCCACAGCCGCTTTTACCACTTCATAAGCCAAGTCAGGATCTTGCCCAATCAGAAGTCCATGATTGCCGTGATCTACATTCGGGCAGGAGATATTGAGCTCGATAGCTTTTACATTGGCTGCCTTGGAAATTCCTCGAGAAACGGCAGCGTACTCTTGTTTTGAAAAGCCAGCTACATTAGCGATGATAGGAAGATTTGGGTATTCTCTTTCCAACCAAGGAAGTTTTTCAGCCAAAACAGCTTCTAAACCAGGATTTTGTAAACCGATTGCGTTGAGCATACCAGCAGGTGTCTCTGCCACCCTTGGAGTTGGATTGCCAAAACGGGGTTCAAGTGTCGTCGCCTTGATCATAATAGAGCCTAAAAGGTCTAAATCATAGTACTTGGCATACTCTTGACCAAAACCAAAACAGCCTGATGCTGGTATAATTGGATTTTTCAAATCCAAACCAGGAAGAGAAACTTGTAAACGATTTTTAGTCATAATTTTCTCCTTATAACACAACTGTTCCTGTGCGGAAAACAGGGCCATCTTCACAGACGCGTTGACTGACAGTCTCACTATCTGGCACTTTTAGAACGCAGGCATAGCAAGCCCCCATCCCACAAGCCATACGAGATTCCAGAGATAGGTAGGCTCTTGGGTGGTCATAAAAGGTTTGATTGATGTACTTCATCATTCCAGGTGCCCCACATGAGTAAACCGCATCAAATTGACTACCTAAATCATTGATAACAACAGAAACATTTCCCTTGATGCTATAAGAACCATCATCTGTCGTTACAAATACCTGACCATATTGGGCCAATTCGGTTTCGAGAATAACAGCATCCTTAGTCGCAAAACCGAGGACTGTCACTACTGTCACCCCACGCGCATGCAATTCCTTAGCCACCTCAAGCAAGGGTGGAACACCGATCCCACCACCAACGAGGAGAACTTGGCTCTGATTGTCTAAATCAGACAAGTCAAAACCATTTCCCTGAGGCCCCATCACATCAAGAGTATCTCCCTGACTTAAGGTTGAAAAAATAGCGGTTCCAGCACCCTCTATCCGATAAATGAGATGACACTGCTTATTTGCCTTGTCAATAGACGAAATTGAAATAGGACGGCGCAAGAGATGGGCATCATCAGGCACACGTAGATGTAGAAATTGGCCTGCTCGCATAGCTTCAACCATTTCTCCTTCTAGAACTAATTCAAAGATTGCTGGCGCAATTTCCTCCTGTTCAACCACCTTCATGGTTTCCAAACGAATGGCACCCAAACGCTTCTTACATGTGGGATTCATGATTTTCCTCCTTAAATTTAAGGGGACCAGATAAAGAAAAGGCCTTGCTAATGCAAGGCCTCAGTTAGGTTAGGCTAGAACTCATGCGCACACTTAAAAAGTCTCCACAGAGAGTCCCCTATCCCTTTTATCTGACACCTTGTGAGTCTCTCTGGACTCCCCTTAAAGGTTAAATTTGTATTAGTATACCCTTTCAAAGAAAAAAAGTCAAGTAGAAAACGAACATTCTACTTGACATTACTCGATTATTTTTCACGAATCACTTCGACTTTGTAGCCATCAGGATCCTTGACAAAGTAATAGTTTGGTGCAGTTCCTGGTAGACCATTTGGCTCAGTCACTTCATATCCTTTTGCACTGTGCTCTTGATGAAGCGCTTCAAGGTCAGGTGTACTGAGGGCGATATGTGCAAAACCATCTCCCACCACATAAGGGCCGTGATCGTAGTTATAAGTCAATTCCAACTCATAGTCGTCACCCTCAAGTCCTAGATAGACAATCGTGAAGGCATGATCTGGAAAATCTCTGCGACGCAATTCTTTAAATCCAAAAGCATCTTGATAAAATGCGATTGATTTTTCAAGGTTTTCTACTCGCAAACAAGTGTGTAGCATTTTTGAAGCCATATATTCTCCTTTATTTTTAAAAAGACTGGGACAATCCTGTTCCAGTCTTATCAATTATTATTTACCAAGTTTTGCTTTAGCTGCATCTGCAAGAGCTGTGAAAGCTGCTGCATCATTAACAGCCAAATCAGCAAGCATTTTACGGTTAACTTCGATTTCAGCCAATTTCAAACCATGCATCAATTGTGAGTATGAAAGTCCGTTCAAACGAGCTGCCGCATTGATACGAGTGATCCACAATTTGCGGAAGTCACGTTTTTTCTGACGACGGTCACGGTATGCATAGTAGTAAGAGTTCATTACTTGTTCTTTTGCAGTACGGAACAAGATGTGTTTAGCTCCATAGTAACCTTTTGCTAATTTAAGAATACGTTTACGACGTTTGCGTGATACAACGCCACCTTTAACACGTGCCATGTTTTATTTCCTCCAAATATTTCCTAGAATTGTTTACTTACTATTAGGCTATTATTTCAAGCGAGTAAGCATTGCTTTGATACGTTTGAAATCTCCTGAATGCACCATAGATGCTTTACGAAGATGACGACGTTGTTTCTTAGTTTTTCCGTGGAAACGGTGAGAAGTGTAAGCACGGAAACGTTTAAGTCCACCAGAACCTGTACGTTTGAAACGTTTAGCTGATGCGCGGTGTGTTTTTTGTTTTGGCATGATTTTTTCTCCTTTATTTAACTTTCTGACAATTATTTTTTGTCAGTTGCTGGCGCCAACTGCATGAACATTTGGCGTCCATCCATCTTAGCTCGTTGTTCGATGATTGCAATATCTTGTGTTGCTTCAGCAAACTCGGCTAAAACTTTTGCACCAATCTCTTTATGGGTGATCATACGCCCTTTAAAGCGAATGGATACCTTAACTTTATTTCCTTTTTCAAGGAACTTGCGTGCATTGCGAAGTTTTGTGTCAAAGTCACCCTTGTCAATAGTTGGACTCAGACGAACTTCTTTCACAGTAACAACACTTTGTTTTTTACGTTGTTCTTTTTGCTTTTTCTGATACTCAAATTTGAACTTACCGTAGTCCATAATTTTAGCAACAGGTGGTTTTGCTTGGGGTTGAATCAATACTAAGTCAACATTTGCACTATCAGCCAATGCTTGCGCTTCGCTGAGTGGCTTGATGCCTAGCTGTTCTCCCTCAAGACCGATCAAGCGAACTTCACGTACACGAATTTCATCATTGATGAATAAGTCTTGCTTTGCTATGGTTTTCACCTCTTTTTTATTATTAGAGAAAAACAATAGCGGACTCGTAATGATACAAGCCCGCACGTTATGATAGCGTTTCTTAGAAACTTTTCATCCGTAGGGCCAGGCAACTTGATGTCACAAGGCGAGAAGCTCTCACTTCTGCTTTTCTCAACTTTTATATGATACCAAGTTTTCTATCCCTTGTCAAGATAAAAAGTCAATTTTTCGAAAAACTTTGTCTATTTTATCGCACCGTTTCAATTCGCCAACTATTCCATCCTTTAAAGCGGATAGCCCCTTGCTGGTCAGTTCTGTAAATCTTACTCTTGATACTTTCCATTCGTGTCAAGGTTTCCTGATGGGGAAGTTTCGCACGATTGTTTTTTCCAACTGAGATGAGAGTAATTTCTGGTTTGATTTTTTCTATGAAAGCTGGATTGGATGATGTTTTAGCACCATGTTGGCTTGCTTTCAAGACATCCACCTCTAAGTCAGGATATTGCTTTAGAAGATCCTTCTCTCCCTTCTCTTTCAAGTTTCCAGTAAAGAGAAAATGCTTATCCAAGAGTTTTCCATAAAGAACCAGAGAATCATCACGATTCCTATCTCCAATCTTCCTTGGAGATAGGACTTCTAAGTAACTGCCAAAAATCGGCAAGTTCTCCCCTGCTGCCACACTGCGCACCTCGGTTTGGCTTGCTTCTAGCTCCGCTACAAATTCCTTCTGTGTCAGACTTCCTTTTGATACTAAAATCTCTCCGACATGGAAAGCCTTTGTTACTTCTAGCAAATCGCCAACATGCTCCTTGTCTGTATTGGTCAAAACCAGCTGGTCAATCTTGTCTACTCCTCGACTTTTAAGATAGGGAATCAAGGTTCTCTGGGCATTGCTGGTCGTCGCCTTTTCTTGCCATTTTTCAATTTTCTTATCAGACTCTGCCTTGCCTCCCACGTCTATGAGAATGGTTTTTCCAGTTACATCCCGTAGGAAAATACTTTCTCCCTGCCCTACATCCAGCATGGTAATTTCATTTTCCAGAGGATGCTTGATTAAGAAAAAGAGCCCTATGACAAAGAGACTGAATCCTGCTAGTCTTTTGATGTTTTTCCTAAAATCATACAGTATTGCCAAGGAAATTAACAGTAGAATCAACAGCCATGCGTTGGGTTGTCCAAAGACCAAGGGCCTACTTGCCATCTGTGAAACCAAGCGAATGATGCCCTCCAACCACTCAAAGACAAAGTTAAACTGAGTGACTGGGTAAACAAAAGACAGAATGAATAAGATGGACAAAAGCGGTAAGAATACCACATCAAACAGAAAAGAAAAGACAAAGGTCAAAAGGATAGACCAAGGCTGAAATTCTGCAAAATAGAAGGATAGAATGGGCAATATTCCCAAGGAAATGACCAGACTTTCTCTAGCAACAGCCTTGATCCCCTCCCCTTCTTTGCTGGTCATGGTCAAGATAAAAGCATAAGCACAAGACAAGACCCCTCCAGCTGTCAAGAAAAAGTTGGGCATGATGATAAAGAGGACAAGGATCGTCAAGGCAAAATTATCCAAGCCCTTAATACCATGTTGTGCTAGTAACTTTTGCAAGAGACTGCGAATGACCGAAGCTGAAAATCCTGTCAGACCTGCATAGATAAGAGAAAAGGGATAAGTTAGCCACTTCAACTTTTCTTGAGTTAAGCCCAATCGCAAGAGGAGTTTCTTAAAGGCATCCATGAAAAAGCCCACCTGCATACCCGACAAGGCAAAGAGATGGATAATTCCAAGACTGGAATAGAGCTCATTCATTTCCTCAAAGTCCGTGTCCAAATGTCCTAAAAGAAGACCTGTCATATAATTGCGCATAGGATCTGGAAAGCGCTTCTTGATCCAAACTACAGCCTTCCGACGTAAACCAGACAGATTTTCTCCTATATCCCAACTTCTAACCTGTTTCATTGACTGGATACTCTTGATAGTCAAAGTTTGGTAAATTCCTTGAGTCTTTAGATAGGCTTGATAGTCAAATCCACCAAAATTCCTCTGACCTTCAGGCTCTGAAAGTTTTCCTTCTATCTCTATCTCGTGAAGGTCTGTTAAGGCCTGAAAGAGCTTTTTCTCCTCCTCAGACTGGAGTTTATAGTAAACTTGTAAGGTGCGGCCGTCAGCCTTGCCCCGAAAGGACAGACTATCTCCATTGACCTTAATAGTGTCAGGCAAAATCCGTACCCTCTTAACAGAATCCACTAGGTTTTGACTAGCTTGTGTCTGTTGCCAAGTTTGAAACAGAAACCAAAATCCAAAAACTCCACAAATAGCTAGAACTTTACCAGTCGATTTCCAAGGAAATTGAAAAAAGAGACAGACAAGCAAAAAAACAAAACCTAGCAGTGCGAGATAGGACGCTCCAAAAATGGCATAGTAAAGCCAGAGTAACAGAAAACTCAAATAGATTAGGGGGATAGGGAAATTCTTAATCCACTGTAACATAGTCTTTTAGCTTTTCTATGGTCTTTGCGCCAATGCCAGAAACTTTCTTTAGTTCATCAACCGACTTGAACTTGCCATTTGCCTCGCGATGGTCGATAATATCCTGAGCTCGTTTTCCTCCCAAGCCTTTGACCTGCTTGAGTTCTTCCAGACTAGCTCTATTGAGGTTGACCTTCTTTTCTTTACTTGTTGAAGGAGTCGTTCCAGAGGCAGCCTGCTGACTAGCTGCTTCTTCTCCCTTAGTTGGAACATAGACAAGAGCCTCGTCACTGACTTTCTGAGCGAGATTTAGCGATTTGCTATCTGCCTCCTCTGTCAATCCACCAGCTTTCTGAACAGCATCATGAACTCGACTGCCAACTGGCAAATCATAAATTCCTGGCGATTTAACGGCACCTTTGACATCCACTGTGATTAGATCTTGTTCAGCAGACTCTTCCTTTTCCTCCTTCTTCACTTCTTTTTCAGACGATGAATCCTTTGAAACAGCTGCGACTTCAGTCTGCAAATTTGTTTCTGTGACGGATGTCTGTGTAGATGGCTTTAGTAGGAAAAATCCGCCCAAGGCCAAACCCAAACCAGCACAGATGGCAATGATTTTATACTCTTTGATTTTCTCTATAATTGCTTCCATATTTTCTCCTCTCTTAGATTATTCGTAAGAGGAAGAAAAAAACAGCTGAAAAATCTTTTCAACTGCTTACTTATTTGCAAAATAATCTTCCTTAGTCAAGACATAATGAACTCTTGTGATCATTCGACCTGGTTCTTTATTATCCATTCTGGCATAGGGTTCTTCGTGGGAAAAGCGCATACCTGATTTCTCCATGACCTTTCCTGATGCGGGATTGTCCTTATCGTGAAGGGCAGTCAACTTGTTCATTCCAATCTTCTCAAAAGCCAGCTCAATAACGGCGCGATTGGCTTCTGTCGTCAATCCTTGATTCCAATACTTTTGGTTGATAATATAACCAATAGCTGCTTTTTTGAGAATGTGGTCAATCTTGTGCAAATCAATAGTTCCAATAAACTGACCATTGCTTTTTAATTCGATTCCCCAACGGCCCAAGGGATTAGACAAGTAAAACTGAGCAATGTTGTTCTTAGTTTCTTCTAAGCTTTGATTTGTTGGAAAAGTGTATCGTGTATTTTCTCTGTCTGAAGCATACTCAAACATAGCTTCTGCATCATCCAAGGTTACAGGTCGGAGCAATAAACGCTTCGTTTCTATAGTTGGATACTGGGCAAATTTCACAAATATTGATTCCATACTTTTCCCTCCATTAGAGCTTGATTCTCACTAGTCTAGCATAAATAAATTTTAATGACAAGTTTTCCTTGATTTTTGAAGCGGTTTCATATACAATAAAATCATCACATTTTTGATTTATGAACTGAAATGTGACAACTAAAACAATCCCGTCAATTGAAAGGTAGGTTATCTCTATGTTAATCGGAATCCCAAAAGAAATTAAAAATAACGAAAACCGTGTCGCCCTCACACCTGCTGGTGTCCATAGCTTAGTTTCTCGTGGACATCGTGTCCTCATCGAAACAAATGCTGGTCTTGGTTCAGGATTTACTGATGCTGACTATCAAAAGCAAGGAGCTGAGATTGTCGCTACTGCTGCTGAAGCCTGGGCTGCCGAATTAGTCGTTAAAGTAAAAGAACCTCTAGCTTCTGAATACGGTTATTTGCGCGATGATCTTCTCCTCTTCAGCTACTTGCACATGGCCGCTGCGCCAGAATTAGCAGATGCTATGTTAGCAGCAAAAACAACAGGAATTGCCTATGAAACTGTTCGTGATAATCAAGGACAACTACCACTCCTCGTTCCTATGAGTGAGGTTGCAGGTCGTATGGCTGTTCAAATCGGAGCTCACTTCCTTACTAAGCAAGCTGGTGGCTCTGGTGTCCTACTAGGTGGTGTGCCGGGTGTTCCAAAAGGAAAAGTAACCATCATCGGTGGTGGTGTCGTCGGTACACATGCTGCCCGCATCGCCCTTGGACTTGGTGCTCAAGTGACTATTTTAGATATCAGTGCCAAACGTCTCTCAGTGCTAGAGGAAGTCTTTGGGAACCAAATCCAAACTCTTATGTCCAATTCATTCAACATTGAAGCAAGTGTGAGAGATGCAGATGTGGTGATTGGTGCAGTTCTCATCCCTGGTGCCAAGGCTCCGAAATTGGTGACAGATGAGATGGTCAAACAAATGCGTCCAGGCTCTGTCATCGTTGACGTTGCCGTTGACCAAGGTGGCGTTATCGAGACAGCTGACCGTGTGACAACACACGATGAACCTGTCTATGAGAAACACGGCGTTCTCCACTATGCCGTTGCCAATATCCCTGGTGCGGTTGCCCGTACTTCTACTATCGCCCTAACAAATGTCACTCTTCCTTATATCGAAGCACTGGCTGGCAAAGGATTCGCACAAGCAATCTCTGAAGATGAAGGCTTACGTCAAGGTGTGACCACTTATCAAGGTTACTTGACCAGCCTCCCAGTTGCTCAAGGCCTCGATAAAGAGCACACGTCTATCGACGAACTTGTTTAACAACAATCAGTCATTAAATCAGAAAAAGAGCAGTTCACATCTGAACTGCTTTTTTTGCTATTCTGTTTCTTGGTTCTTTTCTTCAACCTTAACTGGAGCTGGTTCATAGGCTCGAATAATCTGAGCGACAACTGGATGACGAACCACATCCTTAGCTGAAAAATGAACAAAGTCGATTTGGTGAATGTTCTTGAGCTTTTCTTGAGCATCAATCAAACCGGACTTAACATTACGTGGCAGGTCAATCTGACTGATATCCCCATTGACAATCATCTTAGAATTAAAGCCTAAACGAGTCAAGAACATCTTCATCTGCATGATGGTCGTATTCTGTGCCTCATCGAGAATGACAAAGGCATCATCCAAGGTCCGACCACGCATATAGGCAAGGGGCGCAATTTCAATGATTTCACGCTCCATGAGACGAGTCGTTTGGTCTTTGCCAAGAATCTGATACAAGGCATCATAAACTGGTCGAAGATAGGGATCGACCTTCTCCTTAAGATCACCTGGAAGAAATCCTAGACTCTCACCTGCTTCTACTGCTGGACGAGTCAGGATAATCCGCTTGACTTGCCCACGTTTAAGGGCAGTTACTGCCAAGGTCACTGCAAGAAAGGTCTTCCCTGTCCCTGCTGGTCCGATTCCAAAGGTCACATCATGCTGTTTGACACTGTCCACATAAAGTTTTTGACCTAAGGTTTTGACACGAATCGGTTTCCCAGTATTGTCCTTGATGATTTCTTCTTCGTAAAGGGCGACAAACTTGTCGATTTCATCGTTTTTGACCATGCTAATCGCAGTCACCACATCTGGCGTGCCAACGGTCATCCCCCGATTCACCAAGACCATCAAGGCTTGGATAACCTGACGGGCTTCTTCACAGGCAGTCTCTTCTCCCAAAACCTGGACAATCTCCGTACGGGCATGAATCACCACATCGAGCTCTTCTTCCATCAAACGAAGATGGCGCTCATTGGAACCAAAAAGATGGAACAAGTCATCTGGGTGACTTAGTTGAATGTCTATTGAATGTTCCTTCAAATAAAGAACCTCTCTAATCCGTTTATTTCTTTTTATTATAGCAAAGAGAACAATAAAATACTAGCCTCATCTCATTGTCTCTAGTGTTCTAAGTATTCTTGCCAGATGGCGTCAAAGTCTCCTAGGTTAAAAGAGAAGCTGGCATGCTCCTCCAAAAAGCGACTCACCTCATCAAAATCATCCGTGTGTTTTGGAAAAGCTGACTCCTCAAAAGCGAGGTCTGCCAAGATAGCTTTAGGACTGTTACTTTTAGGATTGCGCTCGGTCATGAGCCAAGTGTAAAATGATTTTCTCAATTCTTTCTCCTATCAAGAGTTTTTTAATGACACTTTTCTGATTCTTGAAAATTACTAGACTTAGCCTCTGAAACGTAGTGGTTTATAAAATCTGTTTTCGCATCTGTATAGGCGTCTCGGTTGTGTTCAAATTTTTTCCACAAACTTAGTTTTAATTCCTGATACGCTTGGGCAATATCTGGATGCTGGCAGAGATAATCTCTAAAATAAATCTCGTCATGATCTCCCGTCATTCGCAAATGTAAATGAAAAACTTTCTCGGCAAAGCCCTGCTCTGTATAGCCTTTATTTAGCGAAATCCTGTTAGGACTCTCCGACATCACTAGCCACCCATTCTTCACCAATAAATCCCTAACTCTTGCTAAATCCTCTATTTTACCTACTTCTAGCAGAATATCAACGATATTTTTAGCCCAAATATTAGGGATAGCAGTGCTACCGATATGTTCTATTCTTTTAATAACATTTGCACCCAATATTTTTTTCAGATTTGCTTTTTCCGATTCATACCAGTCTTTCCACTCTGACTTGTGCTCTACTAGAAAAATAGGAAAAAGTTGCCAGAGTTCCTCTAAACTCATTTCTTCAAGTTTCTTTATCATGTCTATAAGGTTTAAATCAACTCTGTCCCAAACTGATCTTGCTTGATTTTACCAGCCTTCATCAAGCCACCGAGCGCTTTCTTGAACTGACCTTTAGAAATGCCAAAGGTTGCCTTGATGTCCTCAGGAGACGACTTATCATTCAAGGTCATGAAACCGCCATTGCTTTCCAAGTAGGTCAGAATCATCTGGGCATCATTTTCCAACATTTCAAAGGAACGTGGTTTGAGGGAGAGGTTCAAAGTACGGTCTACTTCACGGAAACCGATGACACGCGCATCTAGAACTTGCCCCAAACGTGGCTCTGCGTAGCGTTCACTTGGGTGAATGAAACCAAGCATGTTATTTTCTGGTAGGTAAACAAAGGTTCCTGACAGCTTGAGACGGTAAACAATAGCTGGCCAGTTTTGGTTCTGCATGTTGTTGTAGGCAGGACGAGCCAGACGTTGGAAGTCTTCCTGATACGCCAAAAGTCCCCAGATTCGGTCTTTCTTGTCCACTTCAAGGCGGATGTAGAGTTTGTCACCCTTCTTAGGCCAGAGTTCCTTGAGCTCAGGGAGGATATCGAGTGACACAACGATTTCTTTATCAGGTAGACCGGTATCGACAAAGACACCCAAGTCCTTACGAACTTCTGTTACGGTTCCCCAACCAAATTGGTCCTGAGTGGCAGTCACTTCTAGAGTGGTCAAGCGGAGTTTTTGCTTCATATCTGAGTAGGCAAAACCTTTGACCGTATCCCCTACTGTATGTTGACCTTCTTCCTTGGCAAGTGCATAGGTTTGACCATCCTTTTGCACAAAGTAAAAACGGTCATTTTCATCGATGATAAGTCCAACGATAAAACTTGCAAGATTTGTATTCATATTTCCTTCTTTCGAATAAAACTCAGCCAGCAATGCCAACTGAGTTTTTCTGTTTATTTCTTAGACTTCCAAAAGTTCTTTTTCCTTGTTGGCAGTCATATCGTCGATGTGTTTCACAGCATCGTCTGTTACTTTTTGAATATCCTTTTCAAGGGTCTTCAATTCATCTTCAGTGATTTCTTTTGCTTTTTCTTGTTTCTTAGCTTCGTCCATAGCATCACGACGGATGTTACGAATAGCTACTTTGGCATTTTCACCGACCTTCTTCACTTCTTTAGCAAGGTCACGACGAGTTTCTTCTGTAAGGGCAGGGATAACCAAGCGGATCACAGAGCCGTCATTAGCTGGTGTAATACCAAGATCAGAAGCGTTCAAGGCACGTTCGATGTCTTTCAATGAAGACTTGTCAAATGGTGTCACTAACAAGACACGCGCTTCTGGAATGGTAATTGAAGCGATTTGGTTAAGAGGAGTTTCTACTCCATAGTATTCTACGTGGATACGGTCAAGCAAGCTTGCATTGGCACGGCCGGCACGGATACCACCAAATTCACGAGCAAGTGAGTGGTGAGACTGGGTCATTCTTTCTTTCGCTTTTTCAATAATTGCGTTAGTCATAATCTTTCCTATTCCTTTTCTTCGATATTGTTTGAAACTGTTGTTCCGATATTTTCACCAAATACGACACGTTTGATGTTGCCTGGTTGGTTCATGTTAAAGACAACCAAGTCAATGTCATTATCCATTGAGAGGGTTGAAGCTGTTGAGTCCATGATACGAAGACCTTTGTTGATAACATCACGGTGGGTCAATTCTTCAAACTTAACGGCTGTCTTGTCTTTCTTAGGGTCGGCATTGTAAACACCATCGACACCGTTTTTAGCCATAAGAATGGCATCTGCTTCGATTTCAGCTGCACGAAGAGCCGCTGTTGTATCTGTTGAGAAGTAAGGTGAACCAATTCCGGCACCAAAGATAACGATACGGCCTTTTTCAAGATGACGAAGGGCACGTCCACGTACATAAGGTTCTGCAACTTGTTGCATCGCAATGGCTGTTTGCACTCGCGTATCAACACCAACTTGTTGCAATGAATCTGCCATCACAAGAGCATTCATAACGGTCCCAAGCATTCCAGTGTAATCTGCCTGAACACGGTCCATTCCTGCTTCTGCAGCAGGTTCCCCACGCCAGAGATTCCCTCCACCAATAACAAGGGCAATTTCGATACCTAAGCTATGAACTTCTTGAATCTCTTTTGCGATTGTTTGAACTGTCTGGATATCAATCCCTACGCCACGTTCACCGGCAAGGGCTTCACCTGATAACTTGATTAAAATACGTTTATACTTGGGGTTCGCCATTTTTACTCTCCTTTTTTTATCCTACCTATTTTATCACAATTTCTAAGATTTTTATAGTATCATGAGCAATTCTTTCAAAAAAATTAGACAGTCAAAAATTCCTCTAAGTCAGCAAGAGCACGCTCTGCAATTTTTTCATAACGAGCCTTCTTATCACGGATACGCTCGCCTTCCAACTCCTTGATGATCCCGAAATTGACGTTCATAGGTTGGAAATGCTTGCTGTCAGAGTGGGTGATGTAATGAGCCAGACTTCCAATCGCTGTTGTTTCTGGAAAAATAGCTGCGCTTTCTCCCTTGAAAAGACGAGCTGCGTTAATCCCAGCTACTAGACCTGATGCCGCTGACTCAACATAGCCTTCCACACCCGTCATCTGACCAGCAAAGAAAAGGTTTGGCTGTTTCTTAGAACGATAGGTTTGTTCTAGCAAGTTCGGTGAATCCATGTAAGAATTGCGGTGCATGACACCATAACGAACAAACTCCGCATTTTCAAGACCTGGAATCATTTGGAAGACACGCTTTTGTTCTCCCCATTTGAGGTGGGTTTGGAAACCGACGATATTGTAGAGGCTACCAGCCGCATTGTCCTGACGAAGTTGAACAACTGCATAAGGGGTTTTGAATTCGCCATCACGAGGTCCTGTGTAATCTTCTGGATACTCCAAACCGACTGGCTTCATAGGACCATAGAGCATGGTTTTAATGCCACGTTTGGCCATGACTTCGATTGGCATACATCCTTCAAAGTACTTTTCTTTTTCAAACGAATTGAGCGGTGCTTCTTCCGCATCGACCAAGGCTTCATGGAAAT
Organism: Streptococcus sp. CCUG 71758; assembly: GCF_011714815.1. NCBI lineage: Bacteria > Bacillati > Bacillota > Bacilli > Lactobacillales > Streptococcaceae > Streptococcus > Streptococcus sp. CCUG 71758. The sequence goes on from NZ_RXXO01000003.1 coordinate 27,620, forward strand.
CCATAAATTCTTTTTTAGTCATAGGCGCATTAAGGTAGGCCGCCTCTCCCTTGTCATAACGAGACTTGAGATAGACCTTACTCATATCGATGGTGTTAACGTCGATAATCGGCGCCGCCGCGTCGTAGAAATAGAAACCATCACCGTCATTAAGGGCATGAATCTTTTCAGCTAGGGCATCACTGGTCAAAGGACCAGTAGCGACAACTGTAATAACATCAGTCGGCAATTCTGTAATTTCATCACGAACCACTTCAATCAAGGGGTGGTTGGCCACTTTTTCGGTCACCATTTGGGAGAAACCATCACGGTCCACCGCAAGGGCACCGCCTGCAGGAACACGTGTAGCTTCAGCAGATTCCAATATGACAGAACCCAAGCGACGCATTTCTTCCTTGAGAAGACCGACAGCATTGGTCAAAGCATCCCCACGTAAGGAATTGGAACAAACCAACTCTGCAAAATTGTCTGTTTTGTGCTGGGGTGTAGGCTTTACACCACGCATTTCAAAAAGTTTAACTGGAATACCACGTTCTGCAATTTGATAAGCTGCTTCAGAACCTGCCAAACCTGCTCCGATAACATTGATATAAGATTGAGACACGACACTAATACCTCTTTGGGTGGAACCTAAGTTCATATCAAAACAAGCTACTAGACTGTTTGACACCCACAAATCTTTCTAAATTTTCTTTTACTAGTATAACAAAAAAAGGGAAGAAGGCAAACTTCCCTGTTTAGTCATTTTCTTAATTTTCTTCCCAGTCGTGGTAGGCAGCATAGAGCTGGCTTTTATTCCACTGGTAGAGTTTCGCAACTTCCTTTATGGCTTGATTTTTCTTCATACCTTGCTGGATACGAGCTTGGATTTCTAAGAACAAGTCTTCCTCGTCCTTTTCTTCCACATCCTGACTGACGCCTTCAACGATGAGAAGGCATTCACCCTTGAGTGGCGTTTCAGCTATGTTTTCTAATAACTCAGAAATGGTACCTCGTTGGTATTCTTCATAGATTTTAGTCAATTCTCTCACCAAGACCACCGAGCGGTCGCCGTAGACTTCTAGCATATTTTCTAACGTATCCGCTACACGGTGGGGCGATTCATAGAAAATCTGAGTTTCTGGATAATCTTTTTTCAAGTCGAAAAATTGCTTTTGCTGACCTGATTTTCTCGGTAAGAAACCGTAAAAGATATGTGGCTGTGGCGCCAATCCGCTAGCAATCAAGGCAGAAATCCCTGCAGAGGCACCTGGAACTGTGACAACAGCAATATCTTCTTCGATGGCTGCCTTGACCAAATCGTGACCAGGGTCCGAGATGCTAGGCAGACCCGCATCAGAAACCTGAGCAATACTTTGCCCCGCCTTCAATAAACCGATCAAATCAGGAATTTTTTCCTTGGCATTGTGCTCATGAAAACTGATCTGTTTGGTCGGAATGTCAAAATGCTTGAGCAAAAGACCCGTATTGCGCGTGTCCTCCGCAGCAATCCAGTCCACCTCTTTCAAGGTCTGAATGGCACGAAAAGTCATATCATCTAGATTGCCAATCGGCGTTGCCACTAGGTAAAGCTTGCCATAGGGAGATTGCCCCTTAAAACTTTTTTGAATCTGCATGCTTACTCCCTGTACAACAACTCGTCACAGAACATACATTCCTCGTCCTGCTCTCGGCGTTGCCCATAAAAATCATTACAAACGTGAAAACCATCTTTATAGATTCGTCGGACGCTTTCACGAACATGCTTGGCCTTGACGGGAGCATCTGCTTCCACCTCGCCTAAGCGTTCGCGCAACTTACTATTTTCCAAACGAAGAGCTGTATTTTCCTCTACCAAGCTCTTGAGATTTTTCTTAATGGCTTCCACATCGGCCAAGGTCACCAATAACTGTTGGGAAAAATCGTCCAGCGCATCAAATAATTCTTTCTTATCCATAAACCAGCCCTTTCCTTTCTTTATCCTTCATTGAGTTTATATTTCTTTCAAGACCAGATATTCCATGGCATTTTGAAAGCTAACATTGGCTTGCCACATTTTTCTAGCTTCTAGCAAATCTTGTAGAATCTGTCGAATCCTTGCTTGCAAGAGATCCTGTCCACAGAGCACTTCGAGGATTCGCAAGACCTGATCCTGTTTTTCCTTGTCATCTGCCAAGTTGGCTAATTTAGCAACTTGGAGATAACTTTCTTTTTTCTTAGTTAATAACCAGGTCAGCAGACGTTCACTCTCATCCACCAAATTCCAAAAACTGGCTTGATTGGCCAGCTTTTCTGCTTCAGCACGCGATTGACTAAACTGTGCTAAAAGAGTCGCTTTTTTCTTAACGAGACCTGCTTGTTCTAATTGATGAATGAGCTTTTCTTCTTGCTTTTTAAAGTGGAAAATTTGGGTCCGACTTCGGATAGTTGGTAAAATCTTTTCCTCATCGCTAGTCAAGAAGAAAATATAAACCTCACTCTGGGGTTCTTCGATGACCTTGAGCAGAGAATTAGCCGCGTTGGGATGCATTTTCTCCGCCTGCTCGATAATAAAGACCTGTTGCTGACTTTCAATCCCTGCTTGGGAAAACTGACCCACCAATTCCCGAATGCGTTCTGTCTTGATGACCTGATTGACTGGCTTAATCAAGGTAACATCGGGAAATTCTTCCTGCTCAATCAGCTTGCAGTTTCGGCATTTCTCACATGGTAGAACGCCTACTTTATCCCTACAAAAGAGGCTCTTAGCCAAAAACTGCGCCATTTCCAAGCTTCCAAAGAAACCTGAAAAAAGATAGGCGTGATTGAGCTGGTCTTGTTCTAGGATACGGACAAAGCGGTCAAACTGGTCTGGTTGCCAAGCCTTTAGTTGATCTTGTTTCATTTATCCAAGCCCATTCTGTCAAATAAGACAGCCTTAGTTGTTTCCACAACTTGCTCCAAAGGAAGACTCGCATCAATCTTGACAATGCGATTTCCATCTTTGTCCAGAAGAGAAAGATAACCTTGACGGACTTTTTTGTGCAAGTCTAAGCCTTCCAAGTCCAAACGATTGACCTCGCGATCACTATTGGCAGCAATGCGAGCCAGCCCCTCTTCCACCTCAATGTCAAAATAGAGTGTCAAATCGGGTTTGAGGCCATCTGTCGCAAAGTGATTGAGCCAATCAATGGCATCAATATCCAAGCCTCGGCCAAATCCCTGATAAGCAAGGGAACTATCGATGAAGCGGTCCATAATGACCAACTTGCCAGCTGCAAGTGCTGGGAGAACTTTTTCCACCAAGTGCTGTCTGCGACTGGCAATATAGAGAAGGAGTTCCGTTTTAGGATCCATCTGAGTATGACTTGGATCCAAAATCACTTGACGAATTTTCTCCCCAATCAAGACTCCGCCAGGTTCACGGGTCGTCAGCACCTCTACTCCTTTTTCCTCTAAAATTGGGAGCAGAGCCTCTAAAACACTGGTCTTGCCTGCTCCCTCTGGTCCCTCAAGAGAGACTAAAAATCCTTTTAACATGTCTAACTCATTTCTTTTTTACTACTTCTATTCTATCAAAAAAATAGGGGTTTGTGACAATCTTTTTGTCTTCTTATTCCATGCACTATAAAAGAGGCAGTCAAAGCCACCTCTTATTTACCTAATTCTTGTGTTCGTTTATAGGCTTGCTGAACTGCATCCATGACTGTTCCTCGAAAAGCATGCGCTTCTAAACTCGCTACACCAGCGATAGTCGAACCACCTGGACTACAAACTTGGTCTTTCAAAACTCCAGGATGTTGCTGGCTTTCGAGAACCATTTGCCCAGCGCCGACTACTGTTTGGGCTGCCATTTTCAAGGCCCTTTCTCGGGGCAATCCTGTCTGCACACCCGCATCTGCTAAAGCCTCGATAAAAAGGTAGACAAAGGCTGGTCCACAACCTGCAAGACCTGTCGCAGCATCGATTAAGCCATCCCCCAGCTCAACCAAGAGACCAGCCTTGGCTAAAAGCTGACAAAAGAGCTCCCTGTCCTCAGCACAACAGTTTTCTGATAAAGCGTAACTAATCACTCCTTGGCCGATAGCCACTGGTGTATTGGGCATGATGCGAATAATTCGGTGTTGACTTGGCAGAAGACTTGCCAGTTTTTCCAAGGTCAATCCAGCCGCCATGGAAATCAAAAGAAGACTTTCTCTCTTTTCAAGGATGGTCTGGTATTGAGAAAGCAAGTCTGAGAACTGAGCAGGCTTAACACCTAGAAAAATCACATCTGCTTCTGCGAAGATTTCGTCATTGCTGGAAGCCTGACCACCAAAGTTGGCAATGAAAGCATCTACTTTTGCTTGACTACGATTGGCAAGGAGAATCTGAGCACCCGTCTTGGCCTGCACAACAGCCTTAGCCAAGCTAGCTCCCATATTCCCCAAACCGATAAATCCAATCTTCATCTCTTACTCCCTTATCTGTCCATCACCAGTAACCACATACTTGTAGCTGGTCAACTCTTTCAAGCCCATAGGCCCACGCGCATGCAGTTTCTGAGTAGAAATCCCCATCTCACATCCAAGACCAAACTGGCCACCATCAGTGAAACGAGTCGAGGCATTGACATAAACCGCGGCAGAGTCCACTTGATCTGTAAAGTAAGCTGCAGCTTCAGCATTTTCCGTCACAATCGCATCCGAATGATAGGTACTGTGGGCTTCAATATGCGCAACCGCTTCTTCTAAACTGCTCACAACCTTAACAGCTAGGACATAGTCTAAAAACTCGGTATCAAAGTCTTGAGCCTCAGCTGCTCGACCTGAAACAAACTGACTTGCTGTGCTATCCAAACGAAATTGAATTGGTTCCAACTCAGCTTCTTTTCGATCTGCAACCAGCACTTTCTCCAAGCGAGGAAGGAAGCTTGCTGCCTTGTCTTCATGAACCAGCAAGACCTCCATAGCATTGCAGACAGAAGGACGACTGGTTTTAGCATTGTTGATGATAGACAGAGCCTTGTCTTCATCGGCATCCTTATCCACATAGACATGGACAATTCCAGTTCCTGTCTCGATAACGGGCACGATAGCATTTTCAACCACAGCATTGATCAAACCAGCCCCTCCACGAGGAATGAGAAGATCTAAATAGCCCTTAGCCTTCATCATAGCATAGCTACTTTCACGACTGGTATCTTCTACCAGTTGAATCACCTCTGGATGAATGGTAGTCGTCTCCAAGCCCTTCTTTAAAGCTGTGACAATAGCATGGGCAGTTTGATAGGCGTCCTTCCCACTACGAAGAACAACCGCATTCCCACTCTTGAGTGCCAAAGCAGCCGCATCAGATGTCACATTTGGACGACTTTCATAGATAATACCGATGATCCCCATAGCCACACGCTTCTTAGTAATAACCAAGCCATTTTCAAGCTGACTTGTTTCTAGGACTTCACCAATAGGATCTGGTAAAGCAACCACTTCACGAATCCCATTTGCCATCGCTTCTATACGTCCCGCATCCAAATAAAGACGATCTAGCATAACATCTGAGATTTTCCCCTTGGCCGCTTCCATATCGAGGGCATTGGCCGCTAAAATCTCCTCAGTAGCAGCCACTAAGTGATCAGCCATAGCTAGCAAGGCTTGGTTTTTCACTGCTTCACTAGCAGTATTGATTGATTTCTTAACAGCCTGTACCTGTTCAAATTGTTCTTGTGTACTTACCATCGTTCACCTCTAAAATTCTGTAAAGAGCAGCTGGATTTCAGGAGTGATGGAAATCCAGTCATCACGGTGAATCAAGACTCCCTTAGCTTTTTGAGAACGGAGCATATCTTCTAGGGCTGAGACACCAAATTGGACACGTCCCTTTCCAAGAGATTGACCTGTTTCTTTATCTGCTACTGTGACAATATCGTGGTAAGAGAAGTTTCCTTCCACTTCTACAACACCCGATAAAAGGAGACTTTTCCCGTTTTTTGAAAGTGCCTCTGCAGCTCCACCATCTACCCAAATCGTTCCCTGACTTTGAGCATAGAAGGCCAGCCATTGTTTCTGGGTACGAAGTCCCTTCTCTTGCGCAACAAAGAAGGAACCATCCCTAGTCTCCTCCGCTGCTTCGATCAAGGCATCTGATTTCAAGGAGGAGCAAATATAGACTGGTACACCCGACTCCGTTGCAATCGTAGCCGCCTTAATTTTTGTCAGCATACCCCCAGTTCCATTTGAAGAACCTGCTCCACCAGCCATATCAATAATCTCACGATTGATAGTCTCGATTTTGTCCAAGCGTTTGGCTGTTGGATCTGAGTTGGGATTGCCAGTATAGAGACCGTCCACATCCGTCAAGAGAACTAAAAGATCCGCTTGGACCATCGCCGCTACCTGGGCACTTAGAGTGTCATTATCCCCAACCTTGAGCTCATCAATAACGACGCTATCATTCTCGTTAATGATAGGAATTGCCCCACGATGAAGCAATACGGACAAGGCCTGATGGGCGTTCTTATAGCGACGTTTATCTACAAAATCATCTTGTGTCAGCAAGATTTGTGCAGAAACGATCTGGCGCATGAGGAGGTTGGTTGTGTATTCCTCCAACAAAAGTCCCTGACCAACTGCAGCAGAAGCTTGTTTATCTGCAATCTTGGTCGGACGTTTTTTAAAACCCAAAGCTCCAAATCCAGCGGCTACTGCCCCAGATGACACTAAAATCAACTCATGTCCAGCCTCATGCAGCATAGCCAATTGCTGGGTAATTGCCTTTACTTTACTTCTTGATAAACTCCCGTCTTCATTTGTCAAGGAGGAGGTCCCCACCTTAAAGACGATTCGTTTGTACTTCATATTCTCACTCCGATTCTTCATATTTATCCATTATAACATGAATACTTTAAAATAGAAAAGACTTGAAATGAAAAAGGTTGAGACAAGGCATCTCAACTCTTTTATCTATTCTCAGTTTTACGCAATCTTTCCAGCGTTTCTTTAAAAATCTCTGGAATATCTGCTGTGAACTCCAAGGTTTCACCTGTTCTCGGATGGGTAAAACCTAGAGTCTTAGCATGGAGAAACTGTCCATGTCCTTTCAAAGTCTTACGAGGACCATAGACTTCATCACCAGCGACTGGATGGCCAATATAAGCCATATGAACACGGATTTGGTGGGTACGCCCTGTTTCCAGTTGCAACTCCACTAAGCTATAATCACCAAAACGTTCCAAGACGTGAAAACGGGTCACTGCCGGCTTCCCTTTAGCAGTTACTGCCTGTTTCTTACGGTCTTTTTCACTACGGCCAATCGGCGCTTCAATCACACCACGATCATTGGGAAGATTGCCATGAACAATCGCCCAGTATTTACGTAGAGACTTCTTATCTTTTAGCTCTTGGGCAAGTGCCAAGTGGGCCTCATCATTTTTTGCAATCATAAGGAGACCAGACGTATCCTTATCAATACGGTGAACGATACCCGGTCGGAGAACACCATTGATACCTGACAAGTCCTTGATATGGTACATGAGGGCATTGACCAGGGTTCCGCTAGTATGACCGGCACTGGGATGAACAACCATCCCTTGAGGTTTGTTAACAACAGCTACATCCTCATCTTGATAGATGATATCCAGTGGAAGATTCTCAGCCACATACTCTAAAACCTCTGGTTCTGGCACATGATAGGTGACCACATCCCCCTCTTGGACAGTGTATTTGGCTTTCTTGGCTTGCCCATTGACCAAAACTTGTCCAGCCTTGATTTGTTCATTCGCGAGACTGCGTGACAATTCTGTCAGGTCCGACAGAGCCTTGTCTAGACGTTGCCCACCAGTTTCAATTTTTATTTCCATTTACTTCCTCTTTAAGCATTGCAATCAATAGAACAATCACACCAACTGTCAAATAGCTGTCAGCAACATTGAAAATCGCAAAGTTGATAAAGTCTAGGTGAAACATATCCACCACAAAACCTTGACTCATTCTGTCGATAAAGTTGCCTAGACCTCCCGCGATTATCAAAGTCAGTCCGAAAACTAGCCAGAGAGAATCCTCCATATGTTTATGTAGATACCAAATGGCTCCTACCATGACGACCAGTGTAATAACAGCAAAAAACCACTGCTGGTCTTGTAACATTGAGAAGGCTGCCCCACGATTTTGCAGGTAGGTCAAGCTAACGAGATTGGGGATCCACGAACGAACTTCACCCAGTGGAATCTGCTGGACAACATAGGCTTTAACCCACTGATCCAGCCCAATCAAAAGCAGTACAATGACTGCTACTATTCCTCTTTTTTTCATGATTTCCTCTTTTGATCAAAATATTCTTGCATAACCTCAACGAAAAGAGTACCAGCTTGGCTAAGCTCCACTTCCTCACGTTTGACGTAGACCATGCGGTTATCTAGATTATCCTTGAGACGAATAACTGTGATCCCATTAACACTGTCACTATCTAAAAATCCTGAACCTGTCGCATAGGCATCTGTCCGCTCCAAAATACCATTCAAAGTGGCACGGTCGGTCACATTAAACATCTGGGAGCTCGCGCTGGTGTCGACAAAGTTCTCTGAATAGTATAGGTACTCATCCTTTTCCTGGGTGAAACGAACTGTTGGTAGATCCGCTAAATCCTCCATAACCAATTCCTCTTTCTGTGCTAAAGGATGTCCTTCACGAAGATAAATGTGAGTCTGGAAAGGAATTAGTTCAATAACTTCTAAACCAAGTTTTTCAACCCGTTGCATGATGCCCTTTTTATTTTGGTTGTTGAGGTAGATAATCCCAATCTCACTATGCCCTTGGGCTACTTCGTCTAATATTTGAACTGTAGTAGACTCAAAAATACGAAAGTTCTTATAATCAGGATAACGTTCTGAAAAGGCCGTAATCGTTGGTGGCAAGAAGTCATAGTGCTGACTGGCAATGGAAAATTCATCCTTTTCTTCCTCAGGATTGGCATACTGATTTTGAAAAACATCAAAGCCTTTGACCAACTCCTGCGCTTTCTCATAAAATTCCATACCACGACGGGTCAAAAACGTTCCCGAACTCGTCCGACGGAAAATTTTAAAACCTAACTCTTTTTCCAAATCGCGCACAGAAATAGACAGACTGGGCTGACTCACATACATCTTTTCAGCAGCTTCACGGAAAGTACCACTATTGGCAATAGCAACAACATAGCGTAATTGTTGAATATTCATCTTCTACCCCCAACTTCTCTATCTGTTCATTATACCATATTTTAGAAGTTTTCCACCTAGGAAAAATAATGTCGCTCACAAAATTCATCTACACTAGTAACAAAAAATTGTGGGTATCAAAACAAAAAAATAGGCTCTCCGAAAACTCGGAAAGCCTTATTTAATGCTACTTCTAGCTTCCTCGCCTTTTCATTTTAAGGCTCGGGATAAAAAGGTTCACTGGACCTTTTTATTTTGCGATTGGGTAAACAGAAACCTGCTTTTTATCGCGTCCTTTACGTTCAAAGCGTACTACGCCTTCAACTTTAGCGAACAAAGTATCGTCTCCACCACGTCCAACGTTTACACCTGGATAGATGTGCGTACCACGTTGACGGTAAAGGATTGATCCACCTGTTACAGTTTGTCCGTCAGCCGCTTTAGCTCCAAGACGTTTCGCTTGTGAATCGCGTCCGTTTGATGTAGAACCTCCACCTTTTTTGTGGGCGAAAAGTTGCAAGTTGTTAAGAGTCATTTTTAACATAATGTTTTCCTCCGTGTTAGTTTTCTGTGATAACTCTGGTTTGGACGAACTCAGAAGAGTTCTCCGATAAGTTTGCCATACCTAAGAAAAATGATTCAAAGAATAACTGGGTCATTTCTCTCTGGTGCGAAGGAAGATCCTCTGGTATTTCAACCTTTAGATAACCACCTTCATCTTCGTTTAATTCTAGGATTGGTTCGTAGCCTGCAAATTTCTCAATGGAATTGATAAAGTTAATGGCAAGCGTAGAAACCGATGCACACACGACATCTAAGCCGTATTCGCCACTTTCGGCGTGTCCAGTAATTTCCGCACTCCTCAGCTCGCCATCTTCGGCTCTCTCAAAGACTGCTTGTATCATGTGTTCTCCTTAAAAATTAAGCGTTGATCGCGTTGATGACAACTTTTGTATATGGTTGACGGTGACCTTGTTTGCGGTGGCTACCTTTCTTAGGTTTGTACTTGTAAGTAACAACTTTCTTTTGTTTTCCTTGTTTTTCAACAGTTCCAACTACAGTAGCTCCAGCAACAAGTGGAGTTCCGACAACAGTGTTTTCACCACCAACAAGAACAACTTCGTTAAAAGTAACTTCTTGACCAGCTTCAACGTTCAATTTTTCAACGTAAACTGCTTGACCAACTTCAACTTTAACTTGTTTTCCGCCAGTTTTGATAATTGCGTATGTGCTCATTATGCACCTCCTATGATTTTTAGGGTTTCCCCGTATTTTTGTGAAGACTCGCCTAGCATCGTGGGACGAACCACTTAAAAGAAGAGCTCTAAGTATAACAAAGTTTAAATTTTGTATACGATGAGCAACGATGTTCGTGCGGTTGCACAGGACTGTGCATAGTCAACTCTTCGATTATAGCATATCTTCTTTTTTCTTACAAGTAAAATCAATTAAAATTAAGCTTTTTCTTTCCCTTTTTTTCTCCAAGAAGCAAAAAGCATGCTGAAGTAAAAGATACTCATCATAAGAGGAACACCTAGAATTGTCTTCTCCTGATAGTAAATCGTCAAATAAGCTGAAAAAACAACTCCGAAGACAAAACTGCTAAGCAAGCTAACAAAAATCAAGCCCTCTCGTAGGAAAGGCGTATGCTTGGTCCGAAAATAATCTCCAAAAGCTAACATGGTTCGTTTGATATTCCCGGTCATAAAAGCATTATTATAGGCAATACCAGACACTTCTCCAAAAGCAGTTGTCACCAGTCCCATACAGAAGGCCAAGGGCGGTACGAGATAGATATTCTCTACAGTTTGCGGCACAAAGCCAATAATTAGGGACAAGACTGCAAGTGGAATTACAGACAAAATTGGCTTTTTAACAATTCTCAATTTTTCCTTATAGACAGTTAATAAAAGGACCCCCATCATAAAAGCTAGCAATGTCATTACTTTGGCACTGGCATCTGACACATTGTGTTGAATGAGTCCTACTGATAGAAAAACCACATTCCCAGTCTGTCCTGCCACAAGAGTATTTCCTCGCACGATAAAGGTATAGGCATCTACATATCCTGCGCAAAAAGTCAAAAAAAGCGCTAGCCTCTTAGACTGACGTGATATTTTTCTTATTGGTAATAATCTCATTTTCTCCCCCTTTTCATTTTATCTACCTATCTGAATATTGTACCACTTTCTCCAAGAAATGCGTAGTCCATTTGAAAATTTTTACCATCGGTTGGATAGTCCTTCTTTTCTGTGTTATAATGAAGGAAGGATTTAAAATCGGAAAAGGAGTATCTATGCTTAAATTAGGTGTCATCGGAACAGGCGCTATCAGCCATCATTTCATAGAAGCAGCCCATGCTAGTGGAGAATACCAACTGGTCGCAGTCTATTCTAGAAAACTAGAAACTGCCGCAACCTTTGCTTCCCGCTATCAAAATGTCCAACTCTTTGATCAATTAGAAGACTTCTTTAAGTCTTCCTTTGATGTAGTCTATATTGCTAGTCCAAACTCCTTGCATTTTGTTCAAGTCAAGGCTGCCTTGTCTACTGGTAAGCACGTCATTCTTGAAAAGCCAGCTGTCACTCAGCCACAAGAATGGCTAGATTTGAGGCAAACAGCTGAGAAAAATCACTGTTTTATCTTTGAAGCTGCTCGTAATTACCACGAGGAAGCTTTTACTACTATCAAGATTTTTTTGGCAGACAAGCAAGTATTGGGAGCTGATTTCAACTATGCCAAGTATTCTTCCAAGATGCCGGACTTGTTGGCTGGGGAGATGCCAAATGTCTTTTCAGATCGTTTTGCTGGTGGAGCCCTTATGGACTTGGGGATTTATCCTCTCTATGCTGCCGTTCGCCTCTTTGGAAAGGCTCAGGTCGCGACTTATCAAGCTCAACAGCTTGACAATAGCATTGACCTGAATGGAGACGGTATCCTCTTCTACCCTGACTTTCAAGTTCATATCAAGGCTGGGAAAAACATCACTTCCAATCTTCCTTGTGAGATATACACAGCAGATGGAACCTTGACCCTCAACACGATTGAGCATGTCCGCTCAGCTATTTTTACCAACCACCAAGGAAATCAAGTTCAGCTCCCTATCCAACAGGCTCCTCATACGATGACTGAGGAAGTCGCTGCATTTGCACACATGATCCAGCAACCAGACCAGACGCTTTACCAGAACTGGCTGGATGATGCAGGCTCTGTTCATGATTTACTCTATACCATGCGCCAGACTGCTGGCATTAGATTTGAGGCAGAAAAATGAAAACCAAACTCCCCACTGAATGGCAAAAACTGAGCGACCAACTCGGTTTCCAAGAATTTACTCCCATTCAAACTCAACTATTTGAGCCTATACTTGCTGGAGAAAACCTTCTGGGAGTGAGCCCAACAGGAACTGGTAAGACGCTAGCTTATTTACTCCCAAGTCTTCTCAGACTACAAAAGAAAAAAGCCCAGCAACTCTTGATTCTAGCACCAAATACAGAACTAGCTGGACAGATTTTTGACGTGTGTAAAACCTGGGCTGAAGCTATTGGTTTAACAGCTCAACTCTTCCTATCAGGTTCAAGTCAGAAACGCCAGATTGAACGCCTCAAAAAAGGACCAGAAATTCTGATTGGAACTCCTGGCCGTATCTTTGAGTTGATTAAATTGAAAAAAATCAAGATGATGAATGTGGAAACTATCATCCTGGATGAATTTGACCAATTGCTCGATGATTCTCAGATTCACTTTGTCGAGAAAATCACTCACTACGCACCTCGTGACCACCAACTCGTCTACATGAGTGCGACGACCAAGTTTGACCAAGAAAAGATTGCGGCAAACACGCGCACTATTGATCTCTCTGATCAAAAACTGGACAACATTCAACATTTCTACATGCAGGTAGACCAACGTCACCGAGTGGATATGCTACGAAAACTGGCTCATGTAGAGGATTTTCGCGGACTAGTCTTCTTTAACAGCCTATCAGACCTTGGAAGTGCTGAGGAAAAATTACAGTATCGCGATATTTTGGCTGTTTCCCTCGCTAGCGATGTCAATGTTAAATTTCGAAAAGTCATCTTAGAAAAGTTTAAAGATAAGCAACTAACCCTGCTTCTTGCAACTGACCTTCTGGCTCGTGGAATTGATATCGATAGCCTAGAATGTGTCGTAAACTTTGATGTTCCTAGAGACATCGAAACATACACCCACCGTGCTGGCCGTACAGGTCGCATGGGCAAAGAGGGCTATGTTATCACTCTGGTAACCCATCCTGAAGAACTGAAAAAGCTCAAGAAGTTCGCAAGTGTACGTGAAATTGTCCTAAAAAACCAAGAACTCTATATCAAATAAGGTTGGCTCTTGCCAACCTTTTTCTTATCCCCAAGTAATTTCTAATTGATAGCTGGCAAAGGGGTGTCCCTCTTGGTTTTGCAGTTGATAGGCTAATTCAATCTTTTGCCCATCCAGTTCATAGTAATTCGTTTGTATGATAAACTCCTGCATCCCCATTGGTGTCGGAATATAGGCCAAACTATCACTATCCTTTAGAAAACGCATGATGGTTTTGGGACTCGAGAAACGGGTCATCACCAGTTCTTGACCATGGAATTTAATGACTACTTTTTCTTTTTCCTCATTATAAAAGAGTAAATAGCTAAAATCCCCTTTTTCATGCACTTCAACGTCATAAAGCTGGTCAATCACTTCCAACTGCTCATCAAACTGAATCGTATTTCGCATCCGAATCTTCACATCAGGTCCTCTTTCTTGTCTCTTGTCCTACTATTTTACCAAAAAGAGCAGGATTTTGCTATAATGATCATATGAACGAAAAAGTATTCCGTGACCCAGTTCACAACTATATCCATGTCAATAATCAAGTCATCTATGACTTGATCAATACAAAAGAATTTCAACGTCTGCGTCGTATCAAACAGCTAGGAACTTCCAGCTATACCTTCCATGGTGGGGAGCACAGTCGCTTTTCCCACTGTCTAGGAGTCTATGAGATTGCACGACGCATCACAGAGATTTTTGAAGAAAAATATCCTGAAGAATGGGATCCTGCTGAGTCTCTTTTGACCATGACTGCTGCGCTCCTCCATGACCTTGGGCATGGTGCCTACTCTCATACTTTTGAACATCTTTTTGATACAGATCATGAGGCCATTACTCAGGAAATCATCCAAAGTCCTGATACAGAGATTCACCAAGTCCTGTTACAAGTGGCGCCCGATTTTCCTGAAAAGGTGGCTAGTGTCATCGACCATACCTACCCTAACAAGCAGGTCGTACAGCTCATTTCCAGTCAGATCGATGCGGACCGCATGGACTATCTCTTGCGCGACTCCTATTTTACAGGAGCATCTTATGGGGAATTTGACCTGACTCGCATCCTCCGAGTCATTCGTCCTGTCGAAAATGGGATCGCCTTTCAGCGCAACGGCATGCATGCCATCGAAGACTACGTGCTCAGTCGCTATCAGATGTATATGCAGGTTTATTTCCACCCAGCAACACGCGCCATGGAAGTTCTTCTACAGAATCTCCTCAAACGCGCTAAGGAACTCTATCCTGAAGACAAAGATTTCTTTGCACGAACTTCTCCACATCTCCTTCCTTTCTTTGAAAAAAATGTGACCTTGTCTGACTATCTAGCTCTGGATGATGGCGTGATGAATACCTACTTCCAACTCTGGATGACCAGTCCTGACAAGATACTAGCCGACTTGTCGCAACGCTTTGTCAACCGCAAGGTCTTTAAATCCATTACTTTTTCAGAAAAAGACCAAGACCAACTCGCAACCATGAGACAACTGGTTGAAGATATCGGTTTTGATCCAGACTACTATACTGCTATTCATAAGAACTTTGACCTACCTTATGATATCTATCGACCCGAATCTGAAAATCCAAGGACACAGATTGAGATTTTACAAAAAAATGGTGAACTGGCAGAACTATCTAGCCTGTCCCCTATCGTCCAATCCCTTGCTGGCAGCCGCCACGGTGACAATCGTTTCTATTTTCCAAAAGAAATGTTGGATCAAAATAGCATCTTCGCAAGTATCACCCAGCAATTTTTACACTTGATTGAGAACGATCATTTTACCCCAAATAAAAACTAGAAGAGGAAATTTATGAGTATTAAACTAATCGCTGTCGATATCGATGGTACCCTGGTTAACAGTAAAAAGGAAATCACTCCTGAAGTCTTTTCTGCCATCCAAGATGCCAAACAAGCTGGCGTCAAAGTCGTGATTGCAACTGGCCGCCCTATCGCAGGTGTTGCTAAACTTCTGGACGACTTGCAGTTGAGAGACAAGGGTGACTATGTGGTAACCTTCAACGGTGCCCTTGTCCAAGAAACTGCTACTGGCCATGAGATTATCAGCGAATCTTTAGCCTATGAGGACTATCTCGATATGGAATTTCTCAGTCGCAAACTCGGTGTCCACATGCACGCTATTACCAAGGACGGTATCTATACTGCCAATCGCAATATCGGAAAATACACAGTGCACGAATCAACCCTCGTCAACATGCCTATCTTTTACCGCACTCCTGAAGAAATGGCTGACAAGGAAATCGTCAAGTGTATGTTTATCGATGAACCGGAAATTCTCGACGTTGCGATTGAAAAGATACCAGCAGAATTTTACGAACGCTACTCCATCAACAAATCTGCTCCTTTCTACCTCGAACTCCTTAAAAAGAATGTAGACAAGGGTTCAGCCATCACTCACCTAGCTGAAAAACTCGGATTGACCACAGATGAAACCATGGCAATCGGAGACGAAGAAAATGACCGTGCCATGCTGGAAGTCGTTGGCAACCCTGTAGTCATGGAAAACGGAAATCCAGAACTCAAAAAAATCGCCAAATACATCACTAAAACAAATGATGAATCTGGCGTTGCCCATGCCATCCGTACGTGGGTATTGTAAAAAAGTAAGAATAGACGAAACCCGCTCAACTGAGCGGGTTTTATCTATTTCATCTTAGAATTAGAAATAATTTATCAAAACACTTGACATCTCGGTTCTCCGTTATATAATATGATTAAGATAAAAATTGAGGTAAAGAAAAATATGAGAAAAATTATTCAAGAATTACTTAATAGTTCTATTTCTACATCTGCTATTTCACAAGGTGCCGGTGTGCCATGGACTACCGTTTCTGACCTCAGAAAAGGAAAAACAAGCATGGACAAAATGGCACTTCTCACAGCAGAAAAACTTTATGAATTTGCTACAGCTGATAAGCAGTGATTTCCGTCACTGCTTTTATTATTGCAAACAAAAAAGCCCGCAAGCCTGAGCCTGCGGTTACAATTCGAACAATATTTTAGAAAATTTCCTTTCTATTTTTAAAAAATTATTTTGTAGTGATCAATCCGTCAGGCTCGATGTTGAAACTTTCTTTTTCAGCCAATCGGCCATCTTCAAGCATGAGGTGTTGTACAGTTACTTAAATCTTGAGAGTACAAAAACTCTCCCTACATGTAATTTTTTCATGTACGTGTTGTACAGTTACTTAAATCTTGAGAGTACAAAAAATAGGCATTGCTTCCTTAATTTGTGGTACTGAATTGTAATAAATCACTCTCTATTTCTATATGTTATCTCTTTATAATCTCTTTTAATTTTACGATAATTTCATATACAAAGTATAAATAGGAAAGTCTTTATATCTTTCTTTTGTCTCATTATCCAGTTTATTCCAAAACAAATCAGCTTGTGGTTTCGATTTTAATAACACTGATGAACCGAAACAAAGTTCATAGTTATCATTACTATTTACTAAAATATTGCTCAGAATCTCCATTTCTTTGCTGTTTAATTTACGAACTCTAGATTTTATTTGAAGGTCATTTATTATAGCTATCTCACTATTTTGGGAGTATTTTAAGTTCCAATTAGAAAGACATTGTGCCCAATTAAGCAATAACTCTCTTCTAGAAGCATCTTCTGCCATGTCAGCAGCAATAACTATTTTTATAATAGTGTTGTTAGCATCTTCAAATTTCAAGTCATTATCAACTAATCTTTGATATGAGGCAATAACCGAATCAAAATTACAATTATCTATTTTTAGCCAATCGTTAGGTTCAAAAACTTCAAAAATTGAAATATCTGAAGAATCCTTCCCCTCACCTCTCCTACACCAGGGAATTTCAGTAAAGATATCAATCATAGTTCCGTTCTTATCTATTGTAAAATCATATAAGGCAATAATATGGATATTAGCAATTCTTAGATGAAGTAATTTAGATTCATTATAATCAAAGGCATCCTTCTTCTTTAGAACAAGACCTGAATTAAGGATATTTAGATTTTTTTGAGATTGTTTATCAAAGTAGTTTAGATCAAGATCCTTTTGTACACCCATATTTTCCAAGAAGTTAGAAATCTGTCTCAAATCCTTTATATCGCTATCTAAATTCCGTGAAGTAATATCCGATATTGACTGATTATCTAGTTCTATTTTATTTCCATTGAGATTAAAATATCCTACTCTTCCTAGCTCTTGAAGTACCTCCGTACACTCTATGGCTTTTGAGAGCATATTAGACCTTGTATAATTAAATTTAAATATTTTTTTATTTACATCAAAGGACATTTTAAAGCATTCACCAAAATGTAGTTGTACACTCCCATCAGGGAATCGATGTCTTTTTACATCTTGAAAAATAGTATCTCCAACTGTAATAATTAAATCTGTTTCCTCGTAAGTTTCGACAACCTTTATTGTATTTTCAAGTGGTACTTCAATACCAGTTAAAGGATCTTTATAATAAATGAAGAGATCATTTTCTTCCTGGTAGTTAAAGATTTCTCCCTTTCCTTGACCATAAAAATAGAATTTAAGGTTACTATCATCAGAGATATCTTCAACTGAAATACCATCAACATTTATGAAGCTATATTGCTTACGACTATTTGTTATAAAATCGACTAGCATGGGGTACAGTTTTTGTTCGTCTAATTCATGAATCTGTACAGAAAGTTTCTTATTGCTTGTTGTTTTATTTTTTAAATTATTTTTTTTGATTAGTTTTTTTATAGAAAGAGGAGGTAATGATTTATAGTAGATATTTCTTAAATCACCATTCTCACTTAACCAAACTACGAATAAAACTACACCACCATTTTTTGAATATAATTCTAAATCACTTATGTCTAACAAGAAGGATTTCAATTTATTCTTCTGTTGCCTTGTAGCTTTAATTTGAACAGGTACTTTACCAAATATTTCACTTTTTTTCTCACTAGAAGATTTAAGAACATGAATCTCACCATCCCAGACTGGAGTTTTATCATTACTATCAAAATAAGTCTGAAGTAAACTATGTCTATTTATGAATGTTGTCAGATATGAAACACCTAATGTCTCAATTTGTCTATTATTTGCCAAATCCGCACCTCGAAAAATAGCTCTATATACTTTATATTATACCATTAACAAAGAAAAACTTATATACTATAATTACAACTATTTAACTTAAACTGAATATTATAAACTTAAAAAATACTGTTCATTAATAATTACAAAATAAATAGACCAGTTTCCTGATCTACTTTATTCTATATTCATTGACTTTTGGTCACACTTTGGTCAAAAATTCCAAAAATACTAAGTTATTTTAAAAAACAAACTTGTGATGATTGCCTTTAAACTAACACTTTGAATTTTCTTTGTCTTTCTTTACATTACTAAAAATGCCCCCTGCAGGAATCGAACCTGCAACTACTCCTTAGGAGGGAGTTGTTATATCCATTGAACTAAGGGAGCTAGAGAAAAACCCTGCTGGGTAAGCAGAGTTTTTTAGTCGAATTAACGACGGATTTCTTTGATACGAGCTGCTTTACCTTGAAGAGCACGCAAGTAGTACAATTTCGCACGACGTACTTTACCGTAACGAACAACTTCGATCTTTTCAACACGTGGAGTGTGGATTGGGAAGATACGCTCAACACCTACACCGTTAGAGATTTTACGAACTGTGTAGTTTTCTGAGATGCCTGCACCTTTACGTGCAATAACAACACCTTCAAAAATCTGGATACGTTCACGGTTACCTTCGACAACTTTCGCGTGTACACGAACAGTGTCACCAGGACGGAATGATGGGATATCTGTACGAAGTTGACCTTCAGTCAAGCTTTGGATTAATGGATTCATTTTATTCTCCTATCTTTGTCAATCTTGAGGAACCTTCCTCAGCGGATAAACTGTATTTTTGTGCGTCCATTACACACAGGATATAGTTTACCAAATTTCTACCTAAAAGTAAAGAAATTTATAGCAGAATTCCTAAAAAAATCGCCACTAAGCCGCCTATGTAAGTTAAGAGAAAATAGCTATAAAATACCTTCTTGTCACTTAATAGTCTTTGCAGCTCGTCATTCAAGGTTGAAAAGGTCGTCAACCCTCCACAAAAACCTGTCGCTAGGATAGCATAGATTTCCTTGGACTCCACATGATTGTAGAGTAGGCCAATTAAAAAACATCCTAGAAGATTGGCAAGGAGAGTTCCTAGAGGTAATTTTGAAGCTTGATTATAGCGGGAAAAGAAATAACGCACCAGGGCTCCGAACCCGCAGGCGATTGCAAGATAAACGATTACCATTTCTTCCTCCCTAGAACATAAGCCAAGAGTAGACCTCCTCCAATACTCAAAAGCAGATAGATGATTAAGCTAAGATAACGCCCGGTATCAAGCAGTTTTACTGCATCAAGCATTAGGCTAGAAAAGGTTGTCAGGCCACCGCAAAAACCCGTCCCCAGCGCCAAAATTAAGCCTTTACTAGTTCTCTTATAGACCAAATAGCCTTTCACCAGATAGACTAGGCAGAATATTCCCAGATAATTGACGAGAAGGGTTCCCCAAGGAAATTCAGGACTGGCTGGCAACTGACTAGATACAAAGTAGCGGATAAGGCCTCCCACCATTGCAGCCAGAAAAATTCCAAGCGGATAAAATTGTTCTTTTTTCATTTGATATTTTGATCCTGATAATCACGCGAACGTTTGAGTATGTCAGAAAAAGTCGCAACAATAGTCTCCTGATAGCGCTTGTCCTCTACACGACTTCTAACCTTTTCAAAAATAACCGCTTCTCTCTTAGAATCTAAAATAGGTTTTCTTGAGGCTTTCTTATAGGCAACTACTCCCTCAACCAAATGCATCCGTTCTTCCAAGAGCTTGACGATTTGGTCGTCGATTTGATCAATTTCTTGCCGAATCATATCTAAGTTCATACAGTCTCCTCCTTTATTTGAATTATTGTATCAAAAACCCTCTAAATAGGCTAGTAAAATCCCCAAAAAACTAATAAAAAAACGCACTGACTTCTTCCAGTCAGCGCAGTTTGATTCTTATCCTACTTTTGCAGCCAATTCTTCTGCGAATTGTTCCAAACGTTCGATGTCTTCTTCTTCAGCAGAAAGATCAACTTTAACACACTCTGAACCTTTTTCTGCTCCTGTCGCTACAAAAACACGATCAAAGTCATCAACAGCCTTACAGAATTCGTCGTAGAAAGTATCTCCTGAACCGACCACTCCGTAGATTTTGCCATTCAAGTTGAGATCTGCTAGATCTTCATAGAAGTCCATCATCTCATCTGGCAATTCTCCGTCTCCGTAAGTATAAGTCGCAACGATTGCGATGTCCGCCTCCAAGAAGTCTGAAGCGTCAACAGTCGTACATTCATCCACATCGACATCCAAGCCCAAGTCACGCAATTTATCTGCTACAATATCTGCAATTTCTTCGGTATTACCGGTCATACTGGCAAATACAATTTTTGCTAATGCCATATCGTCCTCCTCAATTTATCTTTCTCCATTATATCATATCTTTTTCATTTTAAAAATAAAAATTCTTGTGCTACAATGAAATGAGAAAGAATTGAGGTTATTTATGGAAATTTGCCAGCAAATTTTAGAGAAAATCAAAGAATACGATACCATTATCATTCATCGTCATATGAAACCAGACCCTGATGCCTTGGGAAGTCAGGTGGGCTTGAAAACTCTTCTTACACACCATTTTCCAGAAAAGACTATCAAAGCGGTCGGTTTTAACGAACCCACTCTAACCTGGATGGCGGAAATGGATACTGTCCAAGACAGTGACTACCAAGGAGCTCTTGCTATTATTTGTGATACAGCGAATCGTCCTCGTATCGATGATAAACGCTACGAACAAGCTGCTTTCACCATCAAAATTGATCACCATCCAAACGATGATATCTATG
The DNA here is from genome assembly GCF_011714815.1 of Streptococcus sp. CCUG 71758. NCBI lineage: Bacteria > Bacillati > Bacillota > Bacilli > Lactobacillales > Streptococcaceae > Streptococcus > Streptococcus sp. CCUG 71758. The sequence continues at coordinate 49,018 of NZ_RXXO01000003.1, forward strand.
GTGACCTATCTTGGGTGGATACAAGTTCAAGCAGTGCCAGTGAGATGATTGCATTATTTGCTCAAGAAAATCAGCTAGCTTTGTCTAGTGAAGCGGCACGACTTCTCTATGCAGGAATTGTCGGGGATACAGGGCGTTTTCTCTACCCGTCAACTAGTGCTCGTACCTTTAGAATAGCTGGCCAGCTCCGAGAAATTGATTTTGACTTTGCTGGATTATCTCGTCAAATGGATACCATGAGCTTCAAGATTGCAAAACTGCAAGGGTATGTTTATGATCACTTAGAAGTCGATGAGAATGGAGCTGCACGCGTTCTGCTTACTCAAGAAATCCTGAAAAAATATAAGGTTACGGATGCTGAAACGGCTGCGATTGTCGGAGCACCTGGCCGAATTGATACCGTTAAGGCTTGGGCTATCTTTGTTGAGCAAGCTGATGGTCACTTCCGTGTGCGAATGCGAAGTAAAATCGCCCCTATCAATGAGATTGCCAAACGACACGACGGGGGAGGGCATCCATTAGCCAGTGGCGCCAATTCCTATAGCTTAGAGGAAAACGAAATCATCTATCAAAAGTTAAAAAACTTGCTTAAAAACTAATAAAATACTTGCCAAACTTTTCAGAATCTGATAGACTAGTATGGTAACAATCTATGGCTCGCAAAGAGACCATGGCAGAAAGGAAATATTGCAAAATGAAAAAAGATATCCATCCAGAATATCGCCCAGTTGTCTTCATGGACACAACTACTGGTTACAAATTCCTTAGCGGTTCAACAAAACGCTCTAACGAAACTGTTGAGTTCGAAGGCGAAACTTACCCATTGATCCGTGTGGAAATTTCATCAGACTCACACCCATTCTACACTGGACGTCAAAAGTTCACTCAAGCAGATGGACGTGTGGATCGTTTCAACAAAAAATACGGTCTCAAATAATCATAAAAAGAACAGTTTCAACTGTTCTTTTTTTGTACTTATTTTTATGAACCAACCACTACTACTTTCTCTTTGTCAAGCTTCACGCTGACACTATGATTGATTTCAAACGAGGTTAAAAAATATCGAAAAGAAGCTTGATATTGAGAATGGTCAAGATGATTGAAACTGCGTAACCTAGGATGGTGTTCCACTTGGCATTGGTGAATTCTCCCATCAGTGACTTTTTAGAGGTTAGATAAATCAAGGGGAAAATTGAAAACGGAAGAGCGATTGAAAGAAAGACCTGTGAATAGACCAATAACTGATCCAAGGTTTTTTCTTGATACCCAAATAAAACGGCGACTATAATCACAGGTAGCAAGGCAAAAATACGGGTACCGATACGGATAAGCCACTGAGGCAATCTTAGATGTAAGAAACCTTCCATGACAATCTGTCCTGTCAAAGTGCCTGTAATGGTCGAATTTTGACCACTTGCTAAGAGAGCTAGAGCAAATAAAGTTGACAGAGTTGAGCTGGCTATCGCTCCTGCTATTGTCGAATCCTGTAAAGCATTGTACATTTGGGAGAAAGCTGAAATTTCAGATGCATGACCAAAAAAGAGGGAGGCACCTAAAATGAGAAGTAAGGAATTGACAATAAAGGCTAGGGACAACTGAAGATTTGAATCCCAGGTCATAAAACGCACGGCTTTTCGAACATCCTTCTTATCTTTGTGATTGATTTTCCTTGTTTGGGATAGAGAGGAATGGAGATAGAGATTATGAGGCATGACTGTCGCTCCTACAATCCCTAGAGCCAAGGTCAATTGACTTTCATGACCCGGTAACGGTGTTTCAAATAAAGTTGAAGTTGGCAAATAACCACCAATGATCCCCTGGATACTTGGATTGGATAAGGCCACAAGATAGGTAAAGATGGCTAATATGGTTAAAATAAGGGTCGTAACAATAGATTCAATTTTTTTGAAACCAAATTTCATCAACAACAACAAAAGAAACACATCTAAAACGGTTAGGAGGATAGCGACCATAATCGGTATTTTAAACAAAAGATTTAAGGCAATCGCTGAACCTAGAACCTCAGCCAAGTCTGTCGCCATTAAAGCTAATTCTAAAATCACCCACAAACTATAGCGAAGCCACTTGGGAGCATGATGAGCTGTTGCCTGTGCTAGGTCCATCCTAGTCACGATACCGAGCTTACCAGCCATCTGTTGTAGCTGCATGGCGATGATGGATGAAATTAAAATAACAAATAAAAGGCTGTACTTGTAGGAGGCACCACCAACCACACTGGTGATCCAATTTCCAGGATCCATGTAGCCAACTGCCACAAGTGCACCAGGTCCTAAGAATGCTTTTAGATTTTGCCAAAAATGATTGTTATTTGGAGTCTCAATAGATTGATTGATCTCAGAAAGAGAGACTTTTTCATAAGAGGACATAGGGATTTCCCACTTTCTAATCTGTCTTTACATACTTCTTAATAGAATATTTTTTGAAAGAATGATGAAAATAGTTTACCTATTTCCAATTCACCCTTATTATATCACATTTTAGAATGATTCCTAATAAAAGAAATGATAGTTGAAATAAGCAATATCAGTATTGTAAAAGCCAGCGTCAGAAAACGCTGGCTTTAAAACTGTGAAAAATCTTTCTCAACTAGATCGCTTCTGTGACAAAACTACGGCTTTCTAGCACCTTGAGCATGGCATTAGCTGTATCTAGAGCTGTAAAGAGTGGCACTCCGTGTTCAATGGCTGAACGACGGATTTGCTCACCATCTTCGTCAGCAGTTCGTTTGGTTCCGACAGTATTGATGATAGCTTGGATTTTTCCTTTACGGACGTAGCTAGGAATATCATGTTCGTCATCACCGATTTTCCCAACTAGTTGAGCTTGAAGTCCATGATTTGCAAAGAACTCCGCTGTTCCTGCAGTTGCAAGGATTCCGTAACCAATGTTTTGGAAACGACGAGCTAAATCTAAAGCTTCTTCTTTTGCATCATCAGCGATGGTAAAGACAACATTACCAAAAGTAGGCAAGTGAAGGTATGAAGCTTCAAAAGCTTTATAGAGCGCTTTTTCAAGAGTTGTATCAGAACCCATGACTTCCCCTGTCGATTTCATTTCAGGACCGAGCAAGCTGTCTACTTTCGCTAGCTTGGTAAAGGAGAAGACTGGCGCTTTGATATGAACTCGTGTGCTTTCAGGGTAAAGTCCATCTTGGTAACCAAGTTCTTCGAGACTTTGACCAAGAATCAACTTAGTCGCTACCTGAGCCATAGGGATATTGGTTACCTTAGAAAGGAATGGAACCGTACGGCTGGCACGTGGGTTGACCTCGATAACATAGACTTTCTCATCCTTGATAACAAACTGAATGTTCATCATACCAAGACAGTTGAGACCAATTGCTAGGCGTTTGGTGTAGTCTGCGATGGTTTCCTGTACCTTTTGCGACAAGGTTTGTGGAGGATAAACGGCCATTGAGTCACCTGAGTGGACACCGGCACGTTCGATATGCTCCATGATACCAGGGATAAGGACATTTTCTCCGTCTGAGATGGCATCCACTTCACACTCTTGCCCAACGATGTAAGAGTCAACAAGAACTGGGTGGTCTGGACTAGCCTTAACAGCGGTACGCATGTAAGAACGGAGGTCTTCTTCGTTTTCAACGATTTCCATGGCACGTCCCCCCAAGACATAAGATGGGCGAACAAGGACTGGGAAACCAATCTTGCGAGCTGCAAGCACCGCTTCTTCTTCATTGGTTGCTGTTTGGCCTGGTGGCTGTGGAATATCCAAGTCTTTAAGGGCTTGCTCAAAGAGGTCGCGGTCTTCCGCCCGGTCTAGGTCAGCAACTTGTGTACCAAGAATGGTCACTCCTGCTTTGGCCAATGGCTCGGCAAGGTTGATAGCTGTTTGACCACCAAACTGAACGATAACGCCTTTTGGCTGCTCCAAGTCGATAACATTCATAACATCTTCGAAAGTCAACGGTTCAAAGTAGAGCTTGTCAGATACTGAGAAGTCTGTTGAAACGGTCTCTGGGTTTGAATTCATGATGATGGCTTCATAACCAGCAGCCTGAATAGCCTTAACAGAGTGAACAGTTGCGTAGTCAAACTCAACCCCTTGACCGATACGGATTGGACCTGAACCTAAGACAAGTACAGATTCCTTATCAGACTTGATAGACTCATTTTCCCAGCCATAGGTTGAATAGAAATATGGTGTTTCAGAGTCGAATTCTGCCGCACAGGTATCGACCATCTTGTAGACTGGAACAATCTTGTTTTCCAAACGAAGTTGGCGAACTTGGTCAGCTGTCGTTTTCCAGAGTTCCGCAATCTTACGATCTGAGAAACCATTGAGTTTTGCTGTTTTTAGGACTGCTACATCTTGTGGATGAGTTCCTAATTCTTGCTCAATTTCAAAGATATGCAAGAGTTTATCAAGATAGAAGATATCAATCTTAGTCAAATCTGCAATCTCTTCTGGTGTGTAACCACGGCGAATAGCTTCTGATACGTAGAAGAGACGGTCATCTTGGGCCTTGACAACCTTTTCAATCAAGGCATCATCAGAAACGGTTGCCAATTCAGGCATTTCATTGTGGTGAACCCCAATTTCAAGTGAACGACAGGCTTTTAGAAGAGATTCCTCGATGTTACGACCAATGGCCATGACTTCCCCAGTCGCTTTCATCTGAGTTCCGAGACGACGCTCACCTTTTTCAAACTTGTCAAATGGGAAACGTGGAATCTTAGCAACGACGTAGTCAAGAGCTGGTTCAAACATAGCATAAGTTGAACCTGTAACTGGGTTGATGACCTCATCCAGAGTCAAACCAACGGCAATCTTGGCAGCCAATTTGGCAATCGGATAACCCGTCGCCTTAGAAGCAAGAGCTGACGAACGCGATACACGAGGGTTTACTTCGATAACATAGTACTTGAAGCTATGCGGATCAAGGGCCAGCTGAACGTTACACCCACCTTCAATCTTGAGTGCGCGGATAATGCTCAAGCTCGCGTCACGTAGCATTTGGTTTTCATAGTCTGACATGGTTTGCGCAGGAGCGAAGACGATGGAATCCCCTGTATGAATCCCAACTGGGTCAAAGTTTTCCATGTTACAAACAACCAAAGCATTGTCAGCTGAGTCTCGCATAACCTCGTATTCGATTTCTTTGAAACCTGCGATTGAACGTTCAATCAAACATTGGGTAACAGGTGACAGTTTCAACCCATTTTCAGCGATTTCACGCAATTCTTCCTCGTTGGAACACATACCACCACCAGTACCACCTAGGGTAAAGGCTGGACGGACAATGACTGGATAGCCGATTGATGCCGCAAAAGCAACTGCTTCTTCCACTGTGTTGACAATTTCAGATTCTGGAATTGGTTGCTCAAGCTCTTCCATCAATTGTTTAAAAAGGTCACGGTCCTCTGCTTGGTCGATAGCAGATAGTTTAGTACCCAGAAGCTCTACTCCGAGCTCATCTAGGATACCATTTTTAGATAATTCCATGGCCATATTGAGACCAGTTTGTCCACCAAGGGTCGGTAGCAAGGCATCTGGACGTTCCTTACGGAGAATACGCGTCACAAACTCGAGTGTAATCGGTTCGATGTAGACCTTGTCCGCAATCTCCTTATCCGTCATGATAGTGGCAGGGTTTGAGTTCACCAAGACAACTTCATAACCTTCCTCTTTCAACGACAAGCAGGCCTGAGTCCCAGCGTAGTCAAACTCAGCAGCCTGACCAATAATAATCGGACCAGAACCAATCACCATAATTTTTTGAATATCAGTACGTTTAGGCATTTATAAGATATTAAGGGCGTCAAGCGGACAAAGCTAAAATAGGAGTTATGACGAAGAACTATCAGTTCTAGGAATAACTATCTTTTTAGCACCGTCCGTAGCCCGTATTCAGTTCAGCAAATACGGACCACCCTTCTCCTTTCTATTCGGCAACTCTCAGGTTGCCATTAAATAAATTCTCCGACGATTTTTTAGAGAAACGATCATTTTCGATAAAAAATCTAGTGCAGGGAGTTTTTAGTTCGCCCGATAGCGACTAAAAGAAACGACCTGCCTTTCTATTCGGCAACTTTCTGGTTGCCATTAAATAAGATACAAAGGACGAATAGAGAGCGATTGAATTTTAGTAAACCAAGGAAGGATTGATAATCCAAGTTGGTTTCTCTAAATTCCGAGCTTTCCGTCCGTGTTCAGTTACATAAATTCTTCGACGAGCTTTTACTCGTTCTTAGTTTGATTGTTTAAAAGCTTCCATCATCTCGATAAATTCATCAAAGAGGTAGCTAGCGTCGTGTGGACCAGGAGCTGCATCTGGGTGGAATTGTACAGAAAAACCTGGTTGGTATCTGTGACGTACACCTTCAACTGACTTATCATTGATTTCTTCGTGAGTAATAATCAAGTGCTCTGGCAAGTCCTCACGGCTAACTGCATAACCATGGTTTTGGCTGGTAAAGTCTACGCGTCCTGTAGCAATCTCACGTACCGCGTGGTTAAATCCACGGTGACCAAATTTCATCTTGTAGGTCTTAGCACCGTTTGCCATAGCAAAGAGTTGGTGTCCCATACAAATTCCGAAGATTGGAATTTTTCCTTGCACACCACGAATCATCTCCAGTGCTTCTGGAACGTCTTCTGGGTTACCTGGTCCATTTGACAACATAACTCCGTCAGGATTAAGGTGGAGAATCTCTTCTGCTGTTGTTGAATAAGGAACAACCGTAACGTTACAGTTACGCTTAGAAAGTTCACGTAAGATGGAGTGCTTGAGACCAAAGTCTACTAAGACCACACTCAAACCAACTCCAGGAGCTGGATAGGAAGTTTTAGTAGAAACTTGTTTGATATTGTCTGTCGGCAAGACTGTTGCTTGGAGCTGGTCCGTCACATGGTCCATACTGTCCCCAACGTGAGTCAAGGTTGCACGCATCGTACCATGCTTACGGATAATCTTGGTAAGGGCACGCGTATCAATCCCTGAAATACCCGGAATTTTCTTAGCTTTCAAAAATTCATCCAGCGTCATTTGATTCCGCCAGTTGCTAGCTCGACGTGCCTCTTCGAAAACGACAACTCCCTTACAAGTTGGAATGATGGATTCATAATCATCACGATTTATTCCATAATTTCCCACCAAAGGATAAGTGAAAGTCAAGATTTGTCCATTATAAGACTGGTCTGTAATGGATTCTTGGTAGCCGGTCATCCCTGTGTTAAAGACGATCTCACCTGTTACATCAATGTCTGCTCCGAAGGCCTTTCCTTCAAAAACTGTACCATCTTCTAATACTAGAAGTCTTTTTGTCATATTTTCACCTCTCGTGGACGCTCACTGGCGTCTTTTAACGTCTTGTGTTTTAGTTGGCGTTTCTACTCGCCAATACGGATTCTAAAATTGCCATTCGAACAAAGACACCGTTGGTCATTTGTTGGACAATGCGTGATTTTGGTGCTTCAACCAAGTGGTCAGCAATTTCCACATCTCGATTCACTGGAGCAGGATGCATAATGATTGCTGTTTCTTTCAAACGATTATAGCGTTCTTGGTTCAAACCGTGTTGAGCATGGTAGTCTTCTTTTGAAAAGACCGCTCCGCTTTCATGGCGTTCATGTTGAACTCGGAGTAACATCAAAACATCCACCTGATCAACAATCTCATCAATAGTTACAAACTGTCCATAGTCCGCAAACTCTTGACTTCTCCATTCCTCAGGTCCTGCAAAATACAGTTCAGCTCCTAAGCGTTTTAAAATCTGCATATTGGATTTGGCAACACGTGAATGATCCAAGTCGCCTGCAATAGCAACCTTGAGACCCTCAAAGTGACCAAATTCCTCATAAATGGTCATCAAATCAAGCAAGCTCTGACTAGGATGTTGTCCCGAACCATCACCACCATTGATAATGGAAGTCGTAATGGTTGGACTCGCAATCAGTTCTTTATAATAATCGACCTCTGGGTGACGAATCACACAGACATCTACACCAAGCGCAGACAAGGTTAAGATGGTATCATAAAGTGTCTCGCCCTTATTTACTGAGCTGGTCTTCACATCAAAGTCAAGCCGCTCCAGCCCTAGCTTAATCTCTGCCACTTCAAAGGACTTATGTGTCCGTGTAGAATCCTCAAAGAAAAGATTTGAAACAATCGGATGGTCTTCATAAGGAAGCTGGGCTCCATTTTTAAACTCAATTCCTCGCTTAATCAATTTCATCACTTGATCGACAGTGAGGTCTTCCATAGAAACCACATGGTTCAATGCTTGTTGATTTTCTGACATAGCTACTCCTTCAGCTTTCTAAGCTTCTTCAGTAATCAGAACTCTATCTTGGCCATCAAGTTCTGTCATCTCTACGATGATTTCTTCAGAACGACTGGTTGGGATATTTTTCCCAACGTAATCTGGACGGATAGGCAATTCTCTATGTCCACGGTCAACTAGCACCGCAAGACTCACGCGCGCAGGACGACCATGGCCAACAATATTATCAATAGCAGCACGGATAGTACGGCCTGTATAGAGTACATCATCCACCAAGATAACTTCACGGTCTGTCACATCAACAGAAATCAAAGAAGTATCTTCTCCGCTTTTAACATCGTCACGGAAAGGCTTGGTGTCCAATTCCACAACAGGAACAGTGATATTTTCCAACTGCTCCAAGCGTTCTTTGATACGATGAGCGATGAAAACACCACGCGTTTTTATCCCCGCTAGGATAATTTTATTCAAATCTTTATTGCGCTCAATAATCTCATAAGTAATTCGCGTAATCGCTCGTTTGACAGTCAATTCGTCTACAACTTCTTTTGTCTTCATGACAAACCTCCAAAAAGAAAAGTCTCCTTCTACAAGGAGACTTGAAATGTATAGCCAAGCGAGCCCTACTATAAACAGTATAGACTTCACCCTTCTACTTTATCGCGCTCCTTGCCTGCCTCACGGGACAGGTTTAAAGGACTATTTAGTTACCATTTACTATAGCACAAAGCACCCTTAAAATCAAGCAAAAACTTTTTTCAGAGTCCTCTTAAACATTACTAAAATCATATAATTGGGGATAGTGATCGCATTCTGGATTTTTGGGATGACAGATAGCTCGTCCAAAGTAAATCATGGCCTGGTGGGCTGCTAACCACTCTTCTGGTGGTAGGACATCCATGACACGTTTTTCTACTTCAAGTGGCGTAGCTGATTTTTTAACGATATCGTGATGCTTACAGATACGCTCCACATGAGTGTCCACTGCAAAAGCAGGAATTCCAAAGCCCACACTCAATACTACATTTGCTGTTTTACGACCAACACCAGCTAGACTTTCTAATTCCTCTCGAGTCTGAGGCACTTGACCATCAAAATCGTCTAGTAACTGTTGGGCACATTTTTTAAGGAATTTAGCCTTATTTCGATACAGTCCCAGGCGAGAAATGTGTGAAGCAATTTCACTCTCTGTCGCTACAGACATGGCTTGTGGTGTCGGAAAGGCAGCGAAGAGACCTGGTGTGGCCTTATTTACCGCTGCATCTGTCGTCTGAGCTGACAACATCACCGCAACCAGTAGTTCAAAATGATTAGTAAAATCAAGACTAGGCTTGGCATCTGGAAAGAGGGCAATAATTTCCTCAATGACATGACGGGCACGTTTCTTGGATAAAACCATCTACTCGTCTCCATCAAATAGTCCTTGCAAGCCAGCAAATGGACTGTTTTCTTCTTTCTTGACTGCTTGTTGAGCTTGGTATTCTTCCTCTGTCATGATTTGCCAGTCATTTCCGGACACAAAACCTTGACCCGCCTCTTCTTCTGCCGTCAAGACCTTGATTGGGATATTGAGCAGAATATTATCTGCTACGCTCTCAGCAAGGTCGATTTCCCCATTTTCGATAGGCAAGACCAAGTCATCATCTAGAACTTCCTGGTCTAGTTGGTTGGTCGCTCCTTCCATGAAAACTTCTGTGACTGGATAAGATTCAGCCAACTCAACTGGCTCCATACTGCGGCTGGAAGCAAGGACAATGGTATATGACAACTGATAGTCCAAGAAATACAGACGGTCTTCGTACTGTACCTTCCCCACTGCAAGGATATCTTTGACATCTAAAATCTCTTGGTTCCGTTTGCGCAAGTCTGCTGCCAGGTCTAAAGCTTGTTCAAAATGCAGACCTTCAGGTTGCTTACGAATTTCTTGAATATTTAACTTCATATTTCCTCCATAAAGATGTACTCACTTGATTATACCATGAAAAGGCTATAAGTCAGCTTTCCAAACTTTGATATTGAAATCTCATTTTTTAACATATTTACTATGACAAAACTTCCTATTAGTGCTATACTACAGGCAAGAATACATCAGAGCAAGGAGGATGCTCATATGGAAGACAAAGCACTCATCACTGAAGCTTACCAACTCCTTTTCGAGTTAAATAAAAGCTACCAAAGTTGCAAACAAGGAACTGCCGATGATCTTCGACTGCAAGAGCTGCTGAACACCACTCTTAAGAAACTTAAAAAAGCAGAAAAGCTGGACAACAGTATCTTAATCGACCTTGAGAAATTTTACCAACGTACCAGTCTTCTTATTGGACTAGGGAGCCTAAAACTAAACGATCAAGCACGCACCGCTTGGCGCAACTATGACAAGTTCCATTACGAACATGTCAAACACGTACTGACTCTCTATGGACCTGTTTTTGGTTTTTAGAGCTTGAAATTACTTGTTTTTTATTGACAAAATTTCCTGAAAGGTATAGGATAGAGGTACTAATACTCGGAGGTAAGGGAGACATGAACAACTAATCTATCAAATAAAGAACTTTATTTAGTAGATCTTGTTTTTGTCTCTTTTTGTGTGCTCTTTTTATACTAGATTTTCTAGTATCTTGTCCTCATTGAAAATCAAAAAACTAGAAAGTTATGCTCATCTTTGATTGGGTTAGGCAGCTCCAAGCTAGTTTGACGAGTTTTTCAACGAGGATAATAGAGTTTTACAGTGACTTTGGGCTCTACTAGATAAAGTAGAGCTTTTTGTTATGCACTATCGACATTCTAGAAAGGGCGACAATATGATAAAAATCAATCATCTGACCATCACACAAAACAAAAATCTACGAGATCTTGTATCTGACCTAACCATGACTATCCAAGACGGAGAAAAAGTTGCTATTATTGGTGAAGAAGGAAATGGTAAATCGACTTTACTACGAGCTTTAATGGGGGAAGCATTACCTGATTTTACTATCAAGGGCGACATCCAGTCTGACCTTCAATCACTGGCTTACATTCCTCAAAAACTAGCTGAGGACCTGAAAAAGAAATCTCTACATGACTACTTCTTTTTGGATTCTGCTGATTTAGACTACAGCATTCTTTATCGTTTGGCGGAGGATTTGCACTTTGATAGCGACCGTTTTGCTAGCGACCAAGAAATTGGCAGTCTATCAGGTGGCGAAGCTTTGAAAATTCAGCTCATCCATGAGCTGGCAAAACCCTTTGAGATTCTATTTTTAGATGAACCTTCAAATGACCTAGACCTTGAGACGGTTGATTGGCTAAAAAGTCAGATTCGAAAGATTAGGCAAACTGTTATTTTCATTTCACACGATGAAGACTTTCTCTCTCAAACTGCGGATACTATTATCCATTTACGCCTTGTTAAACACCGGAAAGAAGCCGAAACCCTAGTGGAGCATTTAGACTACGATCGCTATAATGAGCAGAGGAAGGCTAGTTTTGCCAGACAAAGCCAGCAAGCTGCTAACGACCAACGAGCCCATGATAAAACCATGGAAAAACATCGTCGCGTTAAGCAGAATGTAGAAACTGCTTTGCGTAACACTAAAAATGATGTTGCTGGGCGCCTATTAGCTAAAAAAATGAAAAATATACTCTCTCAAGAAAAACGCTACGAAAAAGCAGCCCAGTTAATGACACAAAAGCCACTTGAAGAGGAGCAAATCCAACTTTTCTTTTCAGACGTCCAACCATTAGCGGCTTCTAAAGTCTTAATCCAACTGGAAAAAGAAAATTTGTCCATTGGCCAGCGCATTTTAGCTCAGGAGTTACAACTAACGGTCCGTGGTCAAGATAAAATTGGTATCATCGGGCCAAATGGTGTTGGGAAATCAACTCTGTTAGCCAAGTTTCAACAACTGCTCAGCGCCAAAAGAGAGATTTCGCTTGGTTTTATGCCACAAGATTACCATAAAAAACTGCAATTGGATTTATCTCCAGTAGCCTACCTCAGCCACACTGGACAAAAAGAAGAACTACAGAAAATCCAATCTCACCTAGCCAGTCTCAATTTCAGCTATCTAGAGATGCACCACCAAATCCGCTCCCTATCTGGCGGGCAACAAGGCAAACTCCTACTTTTGGATTTAGTGTTGCACAAACCAAACTTTCTCCTTCTGGATGAGCCTACACGTAATTTTTCTCCCACTTCTCAACCCGAAATCAGAAAACTCTTTGCCTCCTATCCCGGCGGTCTGATCACTGTTTCGCATGACAGACGCTTCTTAAAAGAGGTCTGTACGAGTATCTATCGTTTGACAGAAAATGGTTTGGAAGTTGTTGATTTACAAGATTTATAATTTTTGAACATAGCAAAAATCCAGAGACTTCTCTGGATTCTTTTTACATACGTCGCTCTTGGGAACATTGATATAAAGATCGCTGCTGGCATCATCGACGTGACAGATTATGCTCTGGCTTTTGTTTAAATTGTATAAGCTAGAAATCATTTTTTACTATCTTACAGCTCAAAGCATTCTAATGTAGCATTATCTCATTTACAAAAAGCAAAATGCAACCAGATTATTGAGGACATGCAAAAGAATGGAATTCCATAGGTTGTCAGAAGTCTTATACCTTACCCCAAATGCAAATCCCATACCTAAATAGCTGATAAAGCTAGGAATAGTATAGGGACCATGAAGATAAGCAAAAAGAAGCGATGTGGCAAACAATCCAAAATAGGTATTCTTAAATACTATCCCCTGTAACATACCTCGCATAAAGATTTCTTCCGTGACAGGTGCCAAAACACAGAGATCCACAAAAAGTACAGACCATGAAAGTGATAAACTTTGCACAGTTTGAGTTGTGTCTGATTGGGTAGGGCCTAAAAAATTGACCATAATATAAAACAGGAAAAGCAAGGCGTATGAAAGAAAACATTTAAGAATATCTTTTAGGCTGATTTGCCGAATGTGAAACAAGTCATACTTTTTTCCTACATATAAAAATAATGCAAGTTCAACAAGTGTAAAAAGGATTGATAGCGGTAATGAATTTATTCGCATGATTTTCTCTGCTATACTCAAATGAATCGGCATAAAAATCAAAATCAAGAAAAACGTCATCCAGCGCTTATACATCATTCACCTCAATTATATAGAATTACATATATTATACTATTTTTTGGAGAGATAACAAGTTAAAAGCGAGATACTAAAAGCAAAAATCCAGAGGTCATCTCTGGATTTTTTTACATCTGTTTCAAGCGTTCGATTCGTTCTGAGATAGGTGGGTGGGTATAAAAGAGTTTTTGAAGTCCCCCACCTTTCTTCGGATCATTGATATAAAGAGCGCTGCTGGCATCGTCAACATGGTGATGCATCGGCTCGCTATTTTCCAACTTACGCAAGGCATTGATCATCCCTTGAGGATTACGAGTCAGCTCCACACTGGATGCATCCGCCAGAAATTCCCTCTGACGGGAAATGGCTAATTGCACCAAGGTTGCTGCGAGAGGTGCTAGAACAATGGCTAAGAGAGAGATAACAAGCATGATAATCTCCAAACCATTTCCATCGCGATCATTATCACTCCGTCTGCGACCAGCGCCTCCCCACCACATCATCCGTCCTGCCATACTAGACAGAAGGGTAATGGCACTGGCGAGGGCGACAGCAATGGTCGAAATGCGGATATCGTAGTTTCGGATATGACTGACTTCATGACCCATAACAGCTTCTAGCTCCTCACGATTCATGATAGCCAGAAGACCCGAAGTGGCTGCGACTGCTGCATTCTGCGGGTTGGAACCTGTTGCAAAGGCATTTAAAGAAGAATCCTCAATAATGAAAACACGCGGCATAGGAATCTGAGCCACCATGGCCATATCTTCTACTACATGGTAGAGGTCTGGTGCTGTTTGCTCATCAACCTCACGCGCCCCATTCATGGACATGACAATCTCTGTCGATTGAAAGATCATGGTCAGAGCGTAGATAAGACCAATAATCAAGGCAATAATCATGCCACCAAGACCTGAGCGCATGAAGAGATAGCCAACCGCATAACCAACCAAGGCCAAGAGTAGGAAGAAAACCAGCAACAAAATCCAGGTTTTTCGTTTATTGCTCGCAATTTGATCAAACAACATCTTAGTCACCTAATCCGCTAAAGTCAACTTTAGGAACTGCCTTTTCCTCTTCAGGTGTTTGAAGGAAGTCTGCAGCTTTAAAGCCAAATAGTCCTGCGATGATGTTACTTGGGAAGCTTTCAAGTTTTACATTGTAGTTGCTGACAACACTGTTGTAGAGTTGGCGTGAGTATGAAATTTTATTTTCTGTATTGGTCAACTCTTCTTGCAATTTGATAAAGTTAGCACTAGCTTTCAAGTCTGGGTAATTCTCCGCTACTGCAAAGATACCAGAAATCTGGCGAGTAAGGGCATCACTGGCCTTCATAGCTTCTGCTGGTGAAGTTGCTGTAGATACTTGTCTACGAAGTTCTGTTACTTTTTCCAAGGTAGAACCTTCATATTTCGCATAGCCTTTGACTGTTTCAATCAAGTTTGGGAGGAGATCATTACGACGCTTCAACTGAACATCTATCTGGCTCCAAGCCTCCTTGGTCTGCATACGATTTTTAACCAAACCGTTATAACTAACAATCACAAAAATAACAATCAGAGCCAAAACTCCAAGAATAATCCAAGTCATAATCTTATTCCTTTCTGCTTTTAGATTACTACCAGTATATCAAAATTTTAATGATTGTGGTAAAATAAGATGATACTAGAGAAGGAAACTACTATGAAACCAGAAACATTTTACAGACTACTAGCTGAGCAAAATCTTCCACTTTCTGACCAGCAAAAGAACCAATTTGAACGTTATTTTGAGCTCTTGGTCGAGTGGAATGAAAAGATTAATTTGACGGCTATTACAGACAAGGAAGAAGTTTATCTCAAACATTTTTATGATTCGATTGCTCCCATCCTGCAAGGTTTGATTTCAAATGAAACTATCAAACTTCTTGATATCGGAGCGGGGGCAGGATTTCCTAGTCTACCCATGAAAATTCTCTATCCTCAGCTAGATGTGACCATCATTGATTCGCTCAATAAGCGCATCAACTTCCTTCAGCTTTTGGCTCAGGAGTTGGATTTGGATGGTGTTCACTTCTACCATGGACGCGCTGAAGACTTTGCCCAAGACAAGAACTTCCGTGCCCAGTTTGATGTGGTGACGGCTCGTGCGGTTGCCCGTATGCAGGTCTTGTCTGAGCTGACCATTCCCTATCTTAAAGTCGGAGGAAAACTATTGGCACTCAAGGCCAGCAATGCTCCTGAGGAATTGCTAGAAGCCAAGAACGCTCTCAACCTCCTCTTTAGCAAGGTAGAGAACAATCTCAGCTACGCTCTACCAAATGGAGATCCGCGCTACATCACTGTGGTTGAAAAGAAAAAGGAAACCCCAAACAAATATCCACGTAAGGCTGGCATGCCCAACAAACGCCCACTTTAAACAATTTACAAAATCAACCTCGCTCTCACATTTCTAGGCTCGGGAAAAAATGATTTACAAAATCATACCTCGCTCTCGCATTTCCGGGCTCGGGAAAAAATGATTTACAAAATCATTTTTTTCTGCTATACTATCACAAGCAAAGGTTTTTAATGTCATCCTGTGAGGTGACGAAGGCGCAGATTTATATAAATTTTTAAAAGATAGCTATTTTTTAAAAAGTCTTACTCTGAGGGCCTATTGCTGCAAAATAATGGGCTCTTTTTTGGTGCCCAAAAGTGAGGTTTTTATGAAACAGGAATCAACTGTTGACTTGTTACTAGACGTTGATCAACGTCCTTCTGCTGGTAAAGGTATTCTTCTAAGCTTCCAGCACGTATTTGCCATGTTTGGTGCAACCATTCTCGTTCCCTTAATTTTGGGAATGCCCGTATCGGTTGCTCTCTTTGCATCCGGTATTGGAACACTTATCTATATGATTTCTACTGGCTTTAAGGTTCCAGTTTACCTAGGTTCTTCATTCGCCTTTATCAC
Organism: Streptococcus sp. CCUG 71758; assembly: GCF_011714815.1. Classification (NCBI taxonomy): domain Bacteria; kingdom Bacillati; phylum Bacillota; class Bacilli; order Lactobacillales; family Streptococcaceae; genus Streptococcus; species Streptococcus sp. CCUG 71758. The sequence goes on from NZ_RXXO01000003.1 coordinate 65,312, forward strand.
AGCTATGTCTCTAGCCATGAAAGAAATGGGAGGCGATGTATCTGCTGCTCAAACTGGGGTCATCTTGACTGGTTTGGTCTATGTCCTTGTAGCAGCAAGTGTTCGTTTTGCAGGTACGAAATGGATTGACAAACTCTTGCCCCCAATCATTATCGGACCTATGATTATCGTTATCGGTCTTGGTCTTGCTGGTTCTGCTGTAACGAATGCTGGACTTGTAGCAGACGGAAACTGGAAGAACGCTCTTGTAGCCGTTGTTACGTTCTTGATTGCGGCCTTTATCAATACAAAAGGAAAAGGGTTCCTCCGTATCATTCCTTTCCTCTTTGCCATCATCGGTGGGTATATCTTCGCTATGATGCTTGGTTTGGTTGACTTTACCCCAGTCCTTCAAGCCAACTGGTTTGAAATTCCTGGTTTCTACTTGCCATTTAGCACTGGTGGTGCCTTTAAAGAGTACAACTTGTACTTCGGTCCTGAAACAATTGCTATCTTGCCAATTGCAATCGTAACAATTTCAGAACACATCGGAGACCACACTGTTTTGAGCCAAATCTGTGGCCGTCAATTCCTAAAAGAACCAGGACTTCACCGTACGCTTCTCGGTGACGGTATCGCGACATCTGTATCTGCTTTCCTCGGTGGACCAGCTAACACGACTTACGGAGAAAATACAGGGGTTATCGGGATGACTCGTATCGCTTCTGTCTCTGTTATCCGTAACGCGGCCTTCATCGCCATTGCTCTTAGCTTCCTAGGCAAGTTCACTGCCTTGATTTCAACCATTCCAAATGCTGTGCTTGGTGGCATGTCCATCCTTCTCTACGGAGTTATCGCCAGCAACGGTCTAAAAGTTTTGATTAAAGAGCGCGTTGACTTCAGTCAAATGCGTAATCTCATCATCGCAAGTGCCATGTTAGTACTTGGACTTGGTGGGGCTATCCTCAAACTTGGCCCAGTTACACTTTCAGGTACTGCTCTATCAGCCATGACAGGAATTATCTTGAACTTGATTTTGCCACACGAAAATAAAGACTAATCATCTATACACACAAAATCCACTCGATTGAGTGGATTTTTTAATTACTTACTCTTTATTTCCAACAGTAAATCTTTCAATGAAATAATGGTCACGGCTAGTAAAATCATAGCCATACCGACAAAATCAATCGCATAAAACTGTTCCTTCATAATCAGAAAGGCAAAGAAAACGGCAGAAATTGGCTCTATAGAAGCCAATAAACTAGACTTAACAGGGCCTATCAGACTAGCTCCTTTTAGGAAAGCTGTATAGGCAAAGACCGTTCCGATGATGATAATCCCAGCAAATGCAAAGAGAAAATCTAGGCTAGTCGGTATGCTGGCCTGTAAGACTCCTGTGAAAGGAATAGCCACTACACCAGAAATAACCATCCCGACACCAATCACCAAAATACTGCCCCACTTCTTAATCAAAGCAATAGGAAGGATGATATAGAGGGCATAGGTCAAGGCTGAAAAGAGGCCCCAGAACAGACCTAGGGGTGTGACAGACAACTGGTCGACTTTCCCATGCGTCGCGATCAGAAACGTTCCTCCAATTGCTAAACCAATCGAAATAATCTCAGCCAGAGTAGGCGCCACCTTGTCCTTGATACAAGTATAAATCAAGATCCCAACGGGGCATACATACTGGAGAACTGTCGCCGTTCCAGCATTGGTTTCCTGAATGGCAGAAAGATAGGCAAACTGGTTTAAGAAAAGCCCGAAAACTGCAAATAACAGCAGAGATAAAAGGCTTTTTCTGTCTTTAAAAAAAGCATAGAGTTTATCCTTTGCAGTCATATAGGATAAGGCTACCAGTGCCAAGCCTGCAATAATAAGTCGCAAATTGGTCAAGACTAGAGCAGAAATCCCGTGTGCCATCAGGTATTGGCCACTGGTTCCAGACAAGCCCCAAGCAATCCCTGCCACTACTGTATACAGAGTTCCTTTTACGATTTTTGACATGCTTCTCCCTACTCCTCTTGACGAATCATTTCCATCACTTGATTTCGATCGACTATCCACTGGGCACGCTCATCCTTCTCATACGTTCGATTGGATAAAAAGATAGCCGCCTCCTGCTTCTCTCGATTCCACATGATAAAGGTACCCGTATAGCCCGTATGGTCGAGCCAAGCTCCCTCCAGATTCCAGGCTAGAGACCGCTCCTTATCATCTAAAGGAGAAAAATTTCGGCTCAATTCTGCAGCAAAATCATCTTTCAAGTAATGTTCCAGAAAGATCTGCAAATCCTTAACAGTCGAAAACAAACCTGCACTACCAGCGTGTCTTCCTAATAGACGGGCTTTAGGATCGTGAATGATTCCGGCCTCCACTCCTCTCACTGTTGGTACAGCAACCTCAACGGGACCAAACATCGTTTCCTTCATCCCCCATGGTTTCAAAACTTGTTCTTCTATAATCTGATCCAAGTCTTGGTTAAAGATTTTTTCCAAAAGAAAGCCCAAGAGTAAAAAATGAACATCCGAGTATAGGAAGGCTGGCTGATTTCGTCTATTGAGGTGAAACATGGCTTCTCTTAATTCCTCTGCACTTAACTTGTCTCGATTGGGAATAAAGGGGTCCAAGTCTGTGGCATGGGTCAGAAGTTGCCGTATAGTGATATCAGAATAATCACACTCCGGTAAAAAATCCGTCACCGATCGATCAATATCTAATATGCCCTGCAGCCACAAGAAGATGAGAACCGTCCCCACTCCCACAACTTTACTCACACTGGCCAGATCATAGACCAAACCGCTCTCTGTTTTCAAGCCCCTTTCTGGATCACTCAATCCTAGATAAGACTCTTTCCATTCACCATCCTTATAATACGCAAAAGAGGCCCCGGGATAAATCCCTGCCTCGATTTGATTTTCTATTTTTCTTAGAATTTTTTCCAACTTCATGCTTCTTCAAACCACAATTCAATGTTATTGGTATCTTTACCAAGGAAGAATTTTTCAGACTTAGGGACAAAGTAGCCTGTCTTTTCAAATTTTTGACGAAGACTGGTTAGATCAAAATTCTTTACTAAAAATTTCAACATCGTCAGGTCCCAAGTAACATTGTTTTCAACAGCCAAATCTGGCCCTTGCCCTTTAGTAAAGGTGATTGCTGACGCTACTCCTTCAGAATCAAGTAAACTCTCTGTCCCCTCAGGCAAACGCAACTCCATAGAAACATCAAATTGGCTCACGTATTTTATACTTGTATTTGAATAAAATTCAGGAACAGTTTCCAGTGGAACCAAATTTCTTATATCATTTTCTGCATGAACAAGGATCACATCCTCTTCAGGAGAAACAATCTCAAAAGCATATCCACGGCTTCCTTTAAATAAGCGAGGAAGAGACTTCATTTGAGAAAGAAGGGCCTCGATTTCAGAAGGATCCTCAACCTTTATCAAGAGTCTAGCTAGCTTCTTAAGTCCTTCAACTCTACGAGTTCGCATGCTTGGAGCTTCTTCTAAAATCAATCTCTCCGTACCCGTCTGGTCACCTAATGAAAGAAAGGCAGACTCTTCTAGTAAGGGTTTCATTCCTAGAGTTTCAATGTAAAATGTCTCATTTAATTTTCGATTATTAACTTTCAAAGTCGGAATGATCCGAACAATCTTATTCACATCCATAAATTCCCCCAACTCTTTTATTTTAAAGGATTTTCGAATATTTTACAAGACATATCTGATTTATTTAGAAATTTTATAACAAAAAACTGGGTTTCCCCAGTTTCGTTTCTTATAGGTAAAGTAGTTTGAATACTGCTACTGCTGCAATACCCGCTGCAATTGGAGCTACAACCGGAACCCAAGCATACCACCATTTTGAATCACCCTTGTGTTGACCAAGAACCGATTTTGGAAGAACAGCGTGAAGGAGACGTGGTCCAAAGTCACGAGCTGGGTTCAAAGCAGGTCCAGTAGGTCCACCGAGTGAAGTTACCAAGGCCATTACTAGGAAACCAAGTCCTAAATGAGCTACTGAAAGACCTGCTGTTGTGTGTGGTGCTATTTGAGCTTTGATAGCTAATTCAGAAAAGTCAACTGTTTGATTAGCCTGCGTTGCCATTTGTTTCATGTATTGCATTACTTCTGCACCAAAAAAGTTTTTAGTCATACCTAGTGCTGCAAAAAAGAGAACGAACGAACCAACAAACTCGTTGATAAACCCGTTAACAGATGCTGCAAAGTGTGATTCTTTTGTTCCTTGGTCAACATTTGAAATAGTTGAGAAAGTTCCCAAGATATTATTTGGATTTTCTGTTTTCAAGTAGTAAGGACGATGAGTTGCAACAACCAAAGCTTGTCCGAAGATTGCTCCCAAAACTTGTGCGATAATGTATGGCACTACTTGAGCCCAAGGGAAAAGTCCGCTAACTGCAAGACCAAGAGTGAAAGCTGGGTTGATGTGGTTACCAGATACATTACCAAACATCAAGGCCGGAATCATAACCCCCATACCATAACCAACAGCGATAACGAGCCAGCCACTTTGGTGACCTTTCGTACCTTTAAGTTCAACGTTAGCAACTGCACCATTACCAAGAATGATCAAAATAGCAGTTCCCAAGAATTCAGTGGCATATTTAATAGCCCATGTAAAATCCATTTGATAGATTCTCCTTCAATTTTTTTAGACAATCCTTATTCTATCAATTTTTAGGCCTTTTAGCAACAGATTTTCTAAAAGAATCTCTGGAAAACGCTTTATTTAATCTATCTTTAAGAAAAGGACAAAAGAAGTCAAACTCCTTTCATCCTTTTCATTAATCTTGACGTTGACCAAAGTCTGCAATCATCTGCTCCATTTCTTGTCGACTCGGAGTTGTCATCATATACAGGTAATCTCCTTGAAGTTCCGCAAAGGCAGCTGGCATGATCTTCTTAACCTTGAACTGATGGCTGTATTTGGCAAGCAAGTCTTCTTCTGAATAAACATAGTTGACATTGGCACGACGTGAAGTTGCCAAGCAATACTGGGGCTCAAACTCTGAACTTGGAAACTCTTCTCCTGCGACAATAGCTGCATAGCCACGATAGAGGTCCAAAGAGTGAGCAAAGTTATAAACATCAATGGTAAAGCCACCTGCAGGACGGTTATTGTACTCAATGGCAATGTAGTCGTCCCCGTCACGAAAGAACTCGATATGGAAAAAGCGTTCTCTCATGCCAAATTCCTTGACAATGGCCTCCCCATACTTGCGCAGTTTGGGATCCATATCCTTAAGCACATAGTAGGAATTGTCCATCTTATAAATCATGAGATCAAGTGGTGTATGGGCGTAGTCAAAAGTCGTTGAAAAGACGATATTACCATCCTTGTCCACTAGTCCATCAAAGGTACAGATTTCGCTGGAAGTGACAAATTTCTCAAAGAAATAAACGGTTGAATGGTCCCATTCTTCCTTGAAGTGATTTACATCGTCTTCTGTCTCAAGCTTAAAGGTTGCTGCCGCTCCCACTCCATTATCCGGTTTGGCAATCATTGGTAGGCCAATCGTCTCGACTGCTTGGTCTACATCTGCTTCTGTCTGGATAACAGTGCCAGGTACAACAGGTACACCTGCCTTTTGGAAGAGTTTCTTCATTTCAGACTTAAACTTGGTTTTTTTAAGGTCTTCGGGTTTGGCACCAAAGACATTGAATTGTTCTCGTAGGGCTGCGTCTAGTTCAAGCCAGTATTCATTGTGCGACTCGATACGGTCGATAGGACCATGCTTGTAGAAAAGAAAGGCAACAGCACGCTTGACTTCGTCTATGTTCTCAAGATTATCTACACGGAAATACTCGGTTAGGCTATTGCGCAAAGGTTCATCTAGTTGTTCGTAAGGCTCCTGACCAATCCCCAAGACTGTAATGCCTTTATTAGCTAGCTCGATGGTAAACTGTTGAAAGTTTTGCGGATAGTAGGGAGAAATAACAAGGTAATTCATAGGCAACTCCTTTTATAGATACAGGTGTCCAAGAAAATAGGGCATTTGTTTACGCCACCATTCCCAGTCGTGGGCGACATCGTGCCCCCATTCAGCAAACCAGGCTGGAATTTGTTTCTGGTCAAAGGCTTCTTTGAGCTTGTAGAAGGATGGCAGACCGTCTTGTTCCCAGGCACCAAGGCCCGTACAAACGACAATCTCCGCCTGACGATAACGATCGATAAACCAGCCGTCGTTTTGATTCCAGATATAATCTACTGGCGAGTTTTGGTAAATAGCATCATCATTGTAGTAATCGCCAACGAAGAAACGTGCATCATAAACACCACTGAGGGCAATCACCTTGGTAAAGACATCTGGATGCTGGAGAAAGAAATTGAGTGCATGGTAGGCCCCCATTGAGCAACCTGTTGTCATCATACCGTCAAACCAACCTGTCTTATGCTTTATAAAAGGAATCGCCTCCTCAATCACATAACGCTCATAGGCACGGTGCATTTCAGCTTGGTCATGACTATTTTTCCAAGTGGCCAACCAGCTCTCACTGTCAACACTGGATAGGGTAAAGAACTGAACACGACCTTCTTCGATAAAGGAAGAACAGGCATCAATCATGCCAAAATCATAGTATTCATTGTGACTACCACCAGATGAAGCAAAAACAACAACTGGAATCCCAGCATGTCCATAACGGTTTAGGTACATTTCACGGTTGAGATTGCCACTCCAGTGGCTAAGGTTTTCAATATGCATTGGCTTTCTCCTTTCCTAACTTACCATTTCTCTGCAAAAAATCGGAGACAGTCTGGTAAATTTTCCGACCAAGGGATTTCACTATGGATGGCACCAGACTGAACTTTCAAGACAAGATTATCCAAGTGTACTCCACCTGCAATCAAATCATGGTAGTAGCGAAGCGACGAGTCGATATAGGCTTGCTTGATATTGCCAGCCATCAGGGTCTTGTCCGTATCGTCTGCTTCTTCTGTTCCCACATAGATGAAAATGCGCTGTTCAGGCGTCAATTTCTTACGCTCGATATAGCGGTTAAAAGCTTCTTGGTGAAGCCAGTTGGCAGATGAGAAGACACCTAGACAACCAATTCGGTCTTGGTACTCTAGTCCGATAAACTGGGTAATATTGCCTCCTAGAGACGAACCAATCATAGCCGTGTGCTGGCGATCAGCTTTGGTACGATAGGTTTCATCGATAAAAGGCTTGACCACCTCCATGACAAACTCGGCATACTCCACACCCTTACCGCCAAACTGCTGCCCTGGAATAGGAGATTCTTGAAACTTCCAAGCTGCGTACTCATTCATCCGTCCCATACCATCATTATCAATAGCAACGACAATCATGCGACTGATGTCAGGATTTCGCTTAATGGCTGGAATAATTTTCCAAGAGTGTCCGATATAAGACTCCTTGCTGTAAAAGACATTTTGCCCATCATGAAAGTAAACTACAGGATAAAAACGGTCTGTGTCCTTCTCGTAGTCCTTAGGCAGAAGAACACGCACACGACGCTCCTTTCCTGTATAAGGAACCTTGAGTTTGTGTTCTTTCATTTTTAAGTAAAAGTAGGAATGATTCATTGTCAGAAAACTCTCTATATTCAAAATTTTATCTCATTATACCATAAAAAATAGAAAAAAAGTCAGTAAATGTCCATTTTAAGGATAAATAACTAACTTTTTCATTTGTTTTTCTGAATTCTTCTGGATTTTCTGATTAGAGGAGATTGTCAATTAAGTTATCGACTTCATCTTTTTCAGCTTGAGGTGTAATCTCAGTAATCATGATACCAGCCACTGCTCGCTCAACCAAACCTTCAACATCCATGCGTGCTTCATACTGCTCTGCATTCTTAATTTTAGGATTGGTCTTAGGACGATCAGGTGCAAAAATGGTACAGCAGTCCTCAAACGGTTGGATAGAAATTTCAAAAGTATCAATTTCCTGAGCGATGTCAATGATTTCCAACTTGTCCATAGTAACCACAGGGCGGATGATAGGAGTGTTGGTCACAGCGTTGATAGCCTGCATACTTTCAAGAGTTTGGCTAGCTACTTGACCGAGACTTTCCCCATTGATGATAACTAAACCATTTCGTACCTCACGAATACGGTCGGTAATGCGCATCATAAAACGACGGGTCAAAGTCATGAGGTAGGCTTCTGGCGCCTTGGCTTTGATTTCCTCTTGAATCTCAGTGAAAGGCACTTCGATAAATTGGATATTGCCGCCAAACTTGGTTAATTTACGAGTCAAATCTTGGGCTTTTTTGAGAGCACCTGGACTAGTGTAAGGTGGACTGGCAAAGTGAACGGCCTCAATATCTACTCCACGTTTAAGGGCTAGATAACCTGCTACAGGCGAGTCAATCCCTCCTGACAACATGAGCATCCCCTTACCAGAAGTCCCTACAGGCAAGCCACCTGCTCCACGAATAGTTTCATAAGAAAGATAAGCTGCTTCCTCACGAATCTCCACCTGAAGATTGATATCAGGATTTTTCATTTGAGCTTGGACATTTGGAATTGCCTCAAATACAGCTCCACCAAGTGTTTGGTTGAGTTCACGACTATCGAGCTCAAAGTTGTGATCGCTACGCTTACTAGAAATCTTAAAGGTCATGCCTTCCTTGTAGATATCTGTCATAATCTCTTGGACAGAAGACTTCAGAACTTCTACAGATTTTTCAACCTTATATACTGGAGAAAAATTTTGAATCCCGAAGACTTGTTTAAGAGATTCTGCAACTGCTGTGTAGTCGGCTCCATTGAGGTAAACGTGGGCACGGTCGCGATCAGCAGTTACCTTAACTTGGGGATAGATGGACAAAACGCCCGAAATATTATTGCGAAGTTTATTGATGAAACGCATACGGTTTTTGCCCTTAGTTGACAACTCTCCGTAGCGAATCATAATTTCTGAATACTGCATGAATGCTCCTATCTTACTTTTCTAGTTTGATTGTAAATTAATTTTAGCTTGGTCAAAAACTGCTCAACCTGACTCATATCATTTTCAAGGTCTAGGCTAAGACGCACAGCTGACTGGGCCTTATCTTTGTCCACTCCCATGGCAATCAAGGTTCCCGCAGGTTTTCCAGCCTTGGATGAACAAGCAGAGGTTGTGGAGATGAAAATATCATAGTCTTCAAAGGCGTGAACAATGACTTCACCACGAACACCCTTGATTCCAAAAGTCAGGATATGAGGGGCAAAGTCTTCCTCATCTGAAAAGACAAAAATATCTGGATAGTCCAAAAGCGCTTGGCGAATGACTGATTTCATCTGCCCTGCCTTATTAGTAAAGATATCTAACTTTTCCATAGACAAACGGAGGGCCTTGGCTGTCGCTGCAATCCCTGCTACATTTTCAGTTGTCGAACGATAATCACGCTCTTGACCACCACCTGTCAAAAGAGGCGTAATTTTCTTACCAGACTTGATATAGACAAAGCCAACACCTCGGACACCATGAAATTTATGACTTGAGAAGGTCGCAAAATCTACACGATCTGTCAGATATTTTTCAGTCGGAATCTTAGCGAGTGCCTGAACTGCATCAACGTGGAAGGAAATAGTTGGCTTGTCTGCCAACAGTTCTGAGATGGCCTCAATAGGTTGAATAGATCCAATTTCGTTGTTTACTGCCATAATGGAGACGAGGGTCGTATCAGGTCGTATCAAAGCTCCTAGAGCCTCAACATCCACAAACCCTTTCTCATCAACTGGAGCAAAATCCACCTCAAAACCCTGACTTTTCAGCCAGAGGGCTGACTCCTTGACTGCTGGATGTTCAATGGCTGATACGATGATGTGCTTGCCAAATTGGGCTTTTTCAAGGGCCACACCTTTGATGACCCAGTTATCCCCTTCTGTTCCTCCAGAAGTAAAGAAGATTTCATCACTCTTCTTGCCAATCAAATCTGCAATTTGCTGCCGGGAAGCATCTAAAATTCGTGTCGCCTGGTCTCCCAAATGATGGAGGCTAGAAGGATTTCCTACAATTTTCGAAGCGACCTGCGTATAGGTTTCAAGTGCTTCAGGATAAGGCTTGGTCGTTGCCGAATTATCAAAGTAGATCATGTTTTCTCACGCTTTCTAAAATCACTTCTTCTATTGTATCATGAAACAAAGCTTGCGACAAGAAAGGGCAAGTCCTCTTTTTTTAAGATTTTTTTAAAGAAATGAGGTATAATAAATCATAATTAAAGGAGAGTATCATGTCTAACTATCATAGAACTTCAAAACCAAAAACAGAACACATCAAAAAGGGATTTACTGTCTTTCAAAAAACGATTGCTACCATCGGTAGTATCCTTGGCCTAATCACCGCTACTATCACTATCATGAACGCCATGGATAATAGCAAAAACAATAAAAAAGAACCGACGACAACCCAAACAACTGTTGTCAAGGAAATTCAAAAAGAAGCCCCTCAGGAGAATACTACTCCTAACAAGGACAACACTTCCACTAAAGAAAATACCTCGCAGGAAGAAACTCCTCAATCCAATAAAAAGGAAGAGAAAAAAGAAGAGAAGAAAACAACAACTCAGGATTCTTCTACACCTTCCTCAACAAAAGAAACAACTGATAGTGGAAACTCGTCCAAAACGACTAGTTCCGAAAACAAAAGCAATCAATAACTACTAAAATAGCTTCCTTCCAGCTTTGGAAAGAAGCTATTTTTTATTGTTGCAATACTTTTCGTGGTTTGGTTCCCTCAGCTGGACCGATGACACCTGCCATTTCGAGTTCTTCCATAAGGCGGGTCGCACGGTTAAATCCAACCGACAAACGACGCTGAATCATAGAGGCACTGGCTTTCTGCGTCTCGATAACCAGAGCCTTAGCTTCTTCAAAGAGCGGATCGCCACCAGCTTCACCATCTGAAAATTCACCGTCATTTTCAGAAACCTCACCTGGATCAAAACTCTCATCGTAGTCCGCATCCGCCTGAGCCTTGATGAAGTTTACGATGCGTTCAACATCATCATCCGAGATAAAGGATCCTTGCAGACGGACTGGGTGATTTTCATCGATTGGTTTAAAGAGCATGTCTCCTCGACCGAGCAATTTTTCAGCTCCATTTTCATCCAAGATGGTTCGTGAATCTGTACCTGATGAAACTGCAAAAGCTACACGAGATGGGACATTGGCCTTGATGAGACCAGAGATAACATCAACTGATGGACGTTGCGTTGCGAGAATCATGTGAATCCCTGCGGCACGTGCCTTCTGTCCGAGACGAATAATGGCATCTTCCACTTCCTTGCTGGCCACCATCATGAGGTCTGCTAACTCGTCTACAATGACAACAATCAAAGGAAGCGGTACTTGTTTGTACTCAGACTGGCTATTAAATTCCTCGACCTTGGCATTGTAACCAGCGATATTTCGCACACCAACCTTAGCAAAGAGTTCATAACGGTTTTCCATCTCATCCACAACCTTTTGCAGGGCCTTGCTGGCCTTGCGTGGATTGGTCACAACTGGAATCAAGAGGTGAGGAATGTCATTGTAAACCGATAACTCAACCATCTTTGGATCCACCATCATAAACTTGACCTGGTCTGGTCTTGCTTTCATGAGAATGCTGGCAATAATACCGTTAACTGCGACGGACTTCCCTGATCCCGTTGAACCTGCAACAAGTAAGTGGGGCATCTTGGAAAGATCAAAGGTGCGAGCAGTTCCATTGACAGCCTTACCTAGAGGTATTTCAAGGAGATTTTCTGGTTTTGTTTGAGACTGTTCCCAGAGTTCACGGAAGGAAACGGTCGCAATCTCAGAGTTGGGCACTTCAATTCCAACTAAGGATTTACCAGGGATTGGAGCCTCTATCCGAACATCCTTAGCTGCTAGAGCTAGCGCTAAGTCGTCTGCCAGATTGGAAATGCGGTTAACCCGTACACCGACTGCTGGTTTGACTTCATACTTGGTAACTGATGGTCCAATTTCAGCCCGTTCTACTGTCACCTTGATACCAAAGCTAGCAAAGGTTTCTTCTAGGATTTTGATATTTTCTCGAACAATCTTCTTTTCCTTGGATTGATCTTTGGGTTTATCTGGCGCAAAGAGTTGCAAGCTTGGCAGTTTGTATTCAAGAGCTTCTTTGGCAGAAAAATCAACCTGTACCTCTTCATCCTCAAAATCTTCTTCCGCATCTGGAACTTCAAATTCAGCTTGAGGGAGGATAATCTCCGGTTCACTCCATTCTTTTTCAGGAATTTGTGGAAGATCATAGTCTGGAACTTCTGATAAGATTTCTCCCGTTTCAGGATCTACAGGAGGAAGCGGTAGTGCATCCTGTTCTTCTTGTTCTCTCTTGATTCTGGCAGCTTCTTCAGCTTCTTGACGAGCCTTCTCTTCTTCTCTCTTGATGAAGCGTTCCTGTTTTCTCTGTTCCTGTTTTTCCATGAAGGATCTGAACTGAGCTCCAATAAAGGCTGCAACATCATAAATAGACCAAGGACTGACCAAGAGAGCCCCAACTAGAATCAAAAGAACTCCAATAAAGTACGATCCGATATTGGAGAAAAGAAAGGATATGGGGATATAAAGTCCAACACCTAGCAGACCTCCACCAGCAAAGCTAGTCACCCGAATACCAGTCAGATCCGTCATAACTTGAGCCAAGGTCCCTTTTAGAACTGACTGCTCCAAACCAAACTTCCAGACAAGATAGGCCTCAAAAATCAAGAGCAAGCCAGCGAAGATACAGAGAAATCCTGACAGAAGTCCCTCTTGCTTGCGGATCCATTTAAATAGAAAAAGATAGATGAGGAGGGCACCTATAGCCACATAAGCTAAACTTCCGACTAACAGTCGAATGAGATTATAAAGGGTGATACCCGCAGCACCAAGCTTGAAAGCTGCAATAATCAACAATAAGGCAATTCCTAAGGAAATCAACATCCTCTGGATAGCCTGTTTTCTTTCGAGTTCTGCTTTAGACGGTCTCCGTCTTGTTTTACTTGTATTTTTGTTTGCCATGCTTCTATTATACCATATTTCAGAAACATCTAGAGAAATCAAAAAAATGACTGCATCTACTAGACACAATCATCTTTCGTTGATATTTCTGAATTTTCTATTCTATATGATTTTTCAACAACCTTGTCTCACTACTTCTTCAAAAATCTAATTGCTGATTTTCTTGCCTTCTCAATCTTCTCGATTTCCAACTTCTCTACAGCAGATGTAGGAATCCATTTTTTCCCAAATAAAACTTGAGCTGCTTCTATCATCAGAGCACAAGCCCGAAAGTCCTTTTCTTCTGGAATCGCCTCTCGAAACAAATCCTTCGTTTTCTCCATCAAGACTTCTTTTTCAACTTGATGAAAAGATAATTGCATCAAACTACTGGCAGACCAGGCACGACAAAGTGCATCTGGGTCAGTCAAGAGATGTTGCCCTAAGATTTCTATCTCACTTATTGAACCAATCCAACCTAGGGCAATGATTAGCTTTCTACGATTCGAAGCTTCTGAACTAGGTAAAAGAGAGATTAGAACAGGAAGTACTTGCTTGCAAGAAGATGCATAAAAATCTCTATGTCTTACTTTGAAAAGAATTTTCGCTAGAAAATAAACAATCAAAATGCGTTGACTCTCATCTTCCTCTTGATTGAGAGTTTCCAAAAGATAGTCTATTCCCTCCTGCCCATGCTGGTCAAAACTTGCTTCAAAATTTAGGTCAGTTCCTTCCTCCCAATCGTTGCAAATGAGTTCAAAATGAAAGGCAATTTCTGGGCTCCTACCTAAATCAGCTATAAAATGAATTCGTTTAGAATCAGGAAAATCTTCCTCCACCAAGCTGGCATAGGTTCCTTGTAACGCTTCTTTTGTAAGACTTTTGCGACCGAACTGTTCCTTTTCTAGTTTGTCGATTCCTTCTTTTCTAGAATCACTCATGACACTTATCTCCTCTAAGATATTTGTAGAACTTCAGCATTCTATCATTTAAATTCTCTAAGATTTACCTCTATTATATCACTTTAAAGACCGTTCTCCCTAACTCCATCATCAAAAAATGACTGCCCACTTTCGTGTTCAGTCATTTGAGTATTTATGATTATTTTTCTAATGGTTTACGTAGGTAACCATAAACCACACCACTTACAATTGCGCCAACCAAGACACAGGCAAGGTAGAGAAGGGCATTTGAAGTGAGGGCGATAACGAAGATTCCTCCGTGTGGCGCCATGAGTTTAATTCCAGCAAGACCAACGAGTCCGCCTGCTACTGCAGAACCAAAGATGAAGCTTGGGATAGCACGAGCTGGGTCAGCGGCACCAAATGGAATCGCTCCCTCAGTGATAAATGACAAGCCCATGATGATGTTTGTCAAACCAGAGTTGCGTTCTTCCTTGGTGAATTTATCTTTGAAAAGAAGGGTTGCGACAAAGATAGCAAGTGGTGGCACCATTCCTCCAGCCATAACTGCTGCCATGGCTACAGAACCACCTGAAGAAACAGTTGCTGCAAGCGTACCTGTACCAAAGACATAGGCCGCTTTATTAACTGGACCACCCATATCAACAGCCATCATTCCACCAAGAACGATACCAAGAAGGACAGCTGAACCGCCTCCAAGACCGCCTAAGAAGTCATTCATCGCAGTGTTGATTGCTGCCATCGGGATGTTAACAGCTAGCATGACAAATCCTGTTAAGATTGTTCCAAGAAGTGGCAAGAGAAGGATTGATTTAGCACCTTCAAGTGAACGAGGAACTTTAACGTATTTCTTGATAGCAAGAACTAAAGCACCTGCGATAAATCCACCAACAAGGGCACCTAGGAAACCGGATGAGACACCTGCAAGAGTTGAAGTTGCTTCACCACCTGCTGCATAAGGGATTTTACCAAAGGCAAAACCTTCTTTGGCAATTGCACCAGCCACAAAACCAGCTACCAAACCTGGTTTTTCAGCGATAGAGTAGGCTACATAACCAGCAAAGACTGGGAGCATCAAGCCAAAGGCTGCACCACCGATTTTCATGAACATGGAAGCTAGCTCATGGTAGGATCCGAGATTGCCAAGACTATCCTGTGGCACACCCAAAGCGCCATCGATCAAGAAGGCAAGGGCAATCATGATACCACCACCAATAACGAATGGCAACATTTGTGATACACCACTCATCAAGTGTTTGTAGAAGGCACCACCGATACTTTGTTTTTCATTAGATGCTGTTGCAGCTTTTGCTCCATTAGCAGCACGGTAGACTTCAGCATCTCCTGAAAGAGCCAAGTTAATCAATTCTTCAGTCTTACGGATACCGTCTGCAACCGGGCGATTGATCAATGGTTTGCCATCAAAACGATCCATTTCTACTGCCTTATCTGCAGCGATGATAACAGCTTTAGCCTTGCGAATGTCTTCTGCAGTTAGTTGATTACCAACACCGCTAGCACCATTGATTTCAACCTTGATCCCAACACCCATTTCAGCAGCCACTTTTTGAAGGGCTTCTTGGGCCATGTAAGTATGAGCAATACCTGTTGTACAAGCTGTAACAGCAACGATAAAGTCACCAGATTCATTGGCAGGTGCTTGAACAGGTTTCTCAGCTTTTTCTGAAGCTTGGTTAAATAGTTCGATAACTTGATCTGCAGATGTTACTTGGCGAAGTTTGTCAGCGAAACCATCTTTCATCAAGTATTGAGACAATTCTGCCAAGGCTGCCAAGTGAGTGTCATTGGCACCTTCTGGAGCTGCAATCATAAAGAAGAGGTCTGTTGGTTGCCCATCCAAGCTCTCATAGTCAACACCCTTGTTTGACTTAGCAAAGAGAACTGTTGCTTCTTTGACAGCAGAGTTTTTGCTGTGTGGCATAGCGATTCCGTCACCCAAACCAGTGGAAGTTAGAGCTTCACGCGCTAAGATCCCTTCTTTAAAGGTTTCAAAATCCGTCACATAACCGTGATCTACCAAACTTTTAATCATTTCTTCAATGACAGCTGTTTTTTCAGTTGCCTGCAAATCCAGCAACATAACATCTTTTCTCAATAAGTCTTGAATTTTCATCGTTTTTCTACCTCAACTTTTTCATATGTTTCTTTAATAAAGTCCGCTGTTGCCAAGTCATCCGAGAAGGTAGTTGCTGTCCCACAAGCCACTCCCCATTTGAAGGCCTCTACTGCATCTTTTGATTTGACAAATTCACCGGTAAATCCAGCAACCATAGAGTCACCAGCACCAACTGAATTTTTTACTGTCCCTTTGATTGGTTTAGCGAAGTATGCTCCCTCAGATGTTACAAGGAGGGCACCGTCCCCAGCCATAGAGATGATAACATTTTGAGCACCTTTAGCCAACAATTCTCGAGCATATTTCTCGATTTCATCTAAACTTTCAAGTTTCACTCCAAAGATAGCTCCAAGTTCGTGATTGTTTGGTTTAACCAAAAGTGGCTGGTAGTCCAAACTATCAATCAAGGTCTGTCCTTCAAAGTCACAAACCACTTGGGCACCAGTCTTGCGTGTCAATGCAATCAAATCCTTATAGATAACATTGCCTAGGTTCTTAGCACTCGAACCCGCAAACACAACCGTATCTTCTGTAGTCAAACTAGATAAAATAGCTTTCAACTCTTCTAGCTGGGCTGGTTCAACAGTTGGACCCCTTCCGTTGATTTCTGTTTCTTGGTCTGCTTTAATCTTGACATTGATACGAGTATCTTCTGCTACTTGGACAAAACGAGTTTCGATTTCCTCTTCTGCAAGGGTATCTGTGATAAATTTACCAGTAAAGCCTCCGATAAATCCCGTCGCTGTATTAGGAATATCCAAGCGTTTCAAGACACGACTGACATTGATTCCTTTTCCACCAGCAAACTTATCATCACTGTCCATACGATTGACACTACCGACTTGAACTTGGTCCAAGCGCACGATATAGTCAATGGATGGATTGAGTGTGACTGTATAAATCATACTTCTATTACCTCCGTTTTCTTCTTAATAGCCTGCAAGAGCTCATGCCCTTGACTTGTGATGACAATAGCGCGTGTAAGTGGTGCTACCTTGGCAAAGCAAGTTTGTCCAATCTTTGACGAATCGACCAAAACATAGGTTTGTTTGGCATTCTCAAAAATAGCACGTTTCACGGCTCCCTCCTCCATATCAGGAGTCGTATAATAACCATCGTCTACACCATTCATCCCGATAAAGGCACGGTCAAAGTGCAATTGATTGATTTGGTTAAGAGCAACACCACCGATACATGCATCTGTTGCCATCTTGACACTTCCTCCAACCATGACAGTTGGAATCTGTTTTTCAACCAACTGTACCGCATGATGAATGGAGTTGGTCACAACTGTAATATTCTTATTAACCAATTCCTTGATTAAAAAAGCAGTTGTCGTTCCAGCATCAATAAAGATAACATCTTGTTCCTTAATAAGAGAGGCTGCTTTTTGAGCCAGTAGCTTCTTCTCTTGAAGGTTTTTGACAGATTTTTCTTGGATGGTTTCTTCTTCCTGCAAGGAGTGGGGCAATTCTGCTCCACCATGCACACGGCGAAGCTTGTTTTCAGCCTCCAACTCATCCAAATCTCTTCGTACTGTCGATTCTGATGTTTCTAATAGATTAACCAATTTTTCTAGGGAAACTACATGATGTTGATTTAACTCCTCTAAAATCAGTTGCTTCCGCTCAGTTTTTAACACCAAATCACCTCCTGTTATCGTTTACACTATTCATTCTAGCACAATTTCTATCAAAGTCAAGCATTTTTTATCATTTTCTTTCAAATTCTATCATTTTTCTTATTTCCAAAATTTTTATTGCAAGATAAGTGGCTTTATGGTAGACTATTTGAGTAAGTATTGGAAGATTACTCAAGAGGCTTAAGAGGCCGTGTTGGAAACGCGGTAGGCGTGTAACAGCGTGCGTGGGTTCGAATCCCATGTCTTCCGTAGAAAAGCAAAATTATTTTTTAGATACAACAATGTTGTATCTTTTTTTGTATCCTTTTTTAGCAAAAGAATACCAAGGAATACCAAAGACAAAAATAAAAAACGTTGATTTAACAACGTTTTACCAAGGAATGCAATAGAATGCAAAGGAATAATGGAGCCGGTGGGAGTCGAACCCACGTCCAAACACCTGCCAACATATTTGTCTACAACCATAGGTTATGTATTGTTTTAACAGTCCCTCGACACATAACTCAAGCCTAGGAACTGCGAGTCTATTAATCTCTTATCAAACCACTAGACAAGGCTTAATCGTATCTCGCTAATCATAAGACCTGTCATTGAACACGAGCAATCCAAATCGGGTCACGCCTGCTGGTTTTTAGGCAGCTAGAGCGTAAGAAGTGTTATTTTTTGCAGTTATATTTAACTGAGCGTTTACGTCGCCACACGGGTTGCAAAATATGCCTCATAATGCCTGTCGAATCCGTAACGACCCCAAAAGACGATAGAACCATTATAACCTATCTTCATGAAAAATGCAAAATCAAGCCACCTCTTTAGAAAAGAACCCCTTTTAAGGCTTCCGATAAGACTTGATAACCGGCTACACTTAGATGGAGGCCATCTGTTGTATAGTCTTTTTTGAGTTGTCCTTCTGTATCTGTCAAACTATCATAAACAGGCACAAAATCTACTTGCATATAAGCGGATGCTAGAGCCTCATAGGCTTGATTCCATTCTCTAATCTTTTCATTGGTTCGGATATAAACGGTCTGCTTGTATTTCTCTCCCTCATTGACTGGCAAAATGGAAAGGAGCTTTATTTGTGATAGCGGATAATCTCGGGCAATCGATTGGATTACACGCTCGAGATTATCCAAGGCTTCATTCATGGGAATATCTTTTCCAATATCATTTGTCCCAATTAGGAGAACAATTTGATCGACAGCATCACCATACAGATGGGCATCCAGATTCTCTAATAAAAGTCTCGTCTGGTATCCTCGGATGCCACGATTGACAATCGTCTTGGCCGTCCCAAACAACTCTTGCAGAGGGTAATATTCCACAATCGAATCACCAATAAAGATGATATCTGGCTCTAGGACAGAAATTTGATTCAATCCACGATACTTGGCTTGAATTTTTTCCTGCTCTTTTAGGAGCCAATTCTCTAATAACTGTACTGCCACCCTATCCCTCTTTCTCTAACCAATTCTCTAGAACTTGATAAACGCCCGCCTGGCTGTTAGCTGGTGCTAGGGCAGTCGCAACTGCCTTGACATTATCATCTGCATTTTCCATCGCATAGGCAATTCCAGCCAGCTCTAACATTTCGACATCATTTTCACTGTCACCAAAAGCCATGACTTGTTCCGATTGCAAATTCCAGCGCTTGAGTAATTCTTCCAATCCCCAAGCCTTGTGAACACCAGCCTGTAGGATATCGATACAACCATAACCACTGGAAACAGCTCTTACATGCCCATTAAAGAGGTCATTGATTTCCCGCAAAACAGAACTTGATCGTTCTTCACCAACGACCATGCTCATTTTAAGCACTCCACCAAAGAGATCCGATCTGAGCTCTTCAACAAAGTTTGTATGCCGATAGAGTTTTTCAATCATCTCAGGAGTCATAAATTTATCAAGTTCTGTAAAAACAGTTCCTTTCTTGACAAAACTCCCATTCATACTGGTAACGACGAACTGATCTCGACACTCTCTCCCTTTAAAATGAAGGAGAGCCTTGTCAACCATAGCATCATCCCAGGTCTGAGCTTGAAGTAATGTATCATACTCAAATATACGAGCGCCGTTAGCAACAACCAAGATCACTCGACTCGCCAAGTGTTCTAATAATTGCCTCATTCGATGAACCTCATTTCCCGTCGCAATGACAAAACGGATACCTCGTTCATCTAATTGGTCTAAAATCTTTTCTAAACGTGGCAAGTCCAGTTGCCCTCTTGGATCCAACAAGGTTCCATCCATATCTGTTGCAATGAGTTTTATCATACAATTAGCTCCTTTTTATTATTAGGGCTGTGCAAAGGGCATTTAGGGTGTGCATCTTTTAACGATTTAGGCAACCCCCATCATTTCTCATCTCTGTTAATCCTTTATATTATATCATAAAATGAATGTCTCATTCCATTCATAAAAACAGTCAGATCATATTTCTATGACCTGACCGTTTTTGAA
Source organism: Streptococcus sp. CCUG 71758 (assembly GCF_011714815.1). Lineage (NCBI taxonomy): Bacteria > Bacillati > Bacillota > Bacilli > Lactobacillales > Streptococcaceae > Streptococcus > Streptococcus sp. CCUG 71758. The sequence goes on from NZ_RXXO01000003.1 coordinate 85,421, forward strand.
GTGGACTTCTACTTTATCTTTTGTGTGTATGACCATTTTTTCCACTAATGTGTTGAAGAGTTTTTCATTAAATGCCGTGATCATGTATTGTTTTATAGATAAATCCTATTTCTCGAATCTCTCACTGCTGCTATTCCTTTAGTGAAATACTTATATTCTGTTTGTTGAGTGATAAATTCATCATCAAATTCAAAAGATTTTTCGCTTATATATTCATAAGTAATTAAAACAGCTTCTCCTGATTTTATTAATAAAGGAAATTTAGCATCATTGACATAATTATTCATAGAAGTATCAATTACATTGATTAATTTCTTATCTATAAATTTAACATTTTTACCTGTAAGAAACTTTTGATTCCCTTCCTTAGTTGTAAACTTTCCAAATCCACATTCTTTTATAATTATGGGAACATCACCCATGTTTTCCAATGTAATTACAAACTCCAGCATCTTCTTATCCAGATACTGAGAGAATGTACTACTTACTAATAATTTTCTTGATTTAGGTCTTAATATTTGCCATAAAGCTACAATAACGGCTCCAATTGTCCCTACAGCAGATAATGCTGTCCAAAATAATTCAGAACATATTACATTCATATATAAGCTACCTCCATGTGTATTGTAACTCTTATTATACTACTAAATACCTATTTCTAAAACCTATCAAACTCATCTAACCATTCATCAATGGTTGGAGGAATAGTTTTATCTGCGTGATACGCCATAATACATGCCACATTCTCAAAAATCTCTAAATCTTCAATCTCAAAACTTTGTTCGTTGACTTTAAATGATTTTTCTAGTTTAGCTAAATCTTTAAAAATATCACGCTTGAACTTGATACGATACAAACGTGGAATGGTAGCTGATGATTTGAACTTCACTTCTTTGTCGTTAACTGTTACTGTTTTTTCAATCATAAGCTACGTCCTAACGTGACGGTGTATTCGCAGCTTGTTCCTGTGGAAGATAAACTGCCTTATACCAATTCTTTTAACGTTTTAAATTTCATCTTCTGCGAATCAAATTATTTCATTCGCACCAAATTTCACCTTAACTCTAACTCTCTTTATTCCAAGGAATTTCTTGCTTCTATTGTATTATCCATTTAATCTCTATTTCTGTTGCAATTAATTTAATCGTCATCCTATCTCCTTTAGGGTGAGCACCTACCACTTCAATCCCACATGTTCATTCATTTCTTTATAGGCCGTGTCAATTCGTTCCTTGGTCGCCTCATCCAACTTGTCACGGTGACTGCCTCCCTCAATGAAGTCCTCTAGGATATAGGTCTGATAGAGGAAGAGCGGATAGCCTTCTGGAGAGTAAGTCCCTTTAGGTGTCCGATTGACCCAAGTAGGATGCGCTTTGGCAGTTTCAATCCTTGTCTTGCCATCTTTTTTCTTAATGGTCACATCCATGAGAACACCGCGCTCCGTCCACTTGGCATTTTCCTCATCTTGCATGGTTTCAATGCGCTGGTTTGAAAGGAAATTTCCCATGGAATAGATGATCAATTTTTTGTCACCATCCTTTTCAACGGTTTCAGCAGGTTCAACGACGTGAGGATGCCCTCCAAAAATAATATCAGCTCCCCAGTCAATCATCTTGTGGTACAGTGTTTTCTGTTCTTCCGTCGGTTCTAGCTGGTACTCAATTCCCATCTGAGGCATGATGACAGTAATATCCGCCTCTTGCTCAGCTCGTTCGATTTCCGCCTTCATCTTATCTTCATTCAGGTCAGAAAGATAGCGATTATAATCCTCTTGAGAGATATACTGCTCAATGCCATTAAAACCGTAAGAATAGGCTAGGAGAGCTACCTTGATACCATTGACTTCCTTGATAACTAGTGGAGCTTGGTCACGGGATTCATGTGTGTAGACTCCTATGGGTGTCATCCCTGCCTTTTCAATAGCTTCTGCTGTCGAAACCACTCCCTCAATTTGAGAATCCAAAATATGATTATGAGCTAAGTCTAGAACTTGGTAGCCTGCATCCTTGATCGCATCCATGACTTCTCCAGGTGCATTAAAGAGAGGATAACCTGCCAAGTAGTGGTCCTTGTTCACCGTTCCTTCAAAATCACCAAGCACTAAATCCGCTTGTTTGAGCCAGGGTTTTACATACTCAAAATTTTCATGGAAATCATAGGTTCCATCTTCTTTCAGAGCTGTTCGGTAGATAGGAATATGGTAGAGAAGGTCACCATTTGCCATGATACGAGCTGTCGTTTCGGCAGACTGATTTTCCTTAGACTGACTAGACGTCTGAGCAGAATCAACTGTTTGACCACTCGGACTTGTTCCCTTGTTCCCTTGTACTGCTTGGGTCAACAAGTTCAGCCCCATAGACAAGGAAACTGCAAGCAACAGCACCGTAATAAACTGGGCATTTGTCCAAGATTTATAATTCCTAAAGAAACCAATACTACTCTTCAACAATCCAAAAATAGGACCATGAGACCGTCTATCTTGTCGCTTTTCCATCTTTATTCCCCCCTTGCTTTTACTGCAAGTCTTTTCTTTTATTATACCACAGACAAAAGAGGAATACCGTTTATTATATTATTTTTTAGGAACTTCTGTTACTTTCTTTCTCGCCTATTTTGTGTTATCATGTAGAGGTAATGAAAGGAGAGAAAATGTCTGCTATAGAACGTATTACAAAAGCTGCTCATTTAATTAATATGAACGATATTATCCGTGAGGGGAACCCAACTTTACGCGCGGTTGCTGAGGAGGTCACTTTCCCACTGTCTGACCAGGAAATCATCCTTGGAGAAAAGATGATGCAATTCCTCAAAAATTCTCAGGATCCTGTTATGGCTGAAAAGATGGGACTCCGCGGTGGGGTTGGATTGGCCGCTCCTCAGTTAGATATCTCAAAACGCATTATCGCTGTTTTAGTGCCAAATATTGTGGAAGAAGGTGAAACTCCTCAGGAAGCCTACGACCTGCAAGCTGTTATGTACAATCCCAAAATCGTCTCTCACTCTGTTCAGGACGCCGCCCTCGGTGAAGGAGAAGGGTGCCTATCTGTCGACCGTGTAGTTCCCGGCTATGTTGTTCGTCATGCTCGCGTCACTGTTGATTACTTTGACAAGGACGGAGAAAAACACCGTATCAAGCTCAAAGGATACAACTCTATCGTTGTCCAACATGAAATTGACCACATCAACGGAATCATGTTCTACGATCGTATCAATGAGAAAGACCCATTTGCTATCAAAGATGGACTCCTCATCCTCGAATAAAGAAAATCCCGTTGCAAGACGGGGTTTTGTGTTATAATAAAGGCATGAAAACAAATGATATTGTCTATGGCGTCCACGCCGTTACCGAAGCCCTCCTTGCAAATACAGGAAACAAACTCTACCTCCAAGATGATCTCCGAGGTAAGAATGTTGAGAAAGTAAAGGAACTGGCTGCTGAGAAAAAGGTCTCCATCTCTTGGACCTCAAAAAAATCCCTCTCTGAAATGACCGAAGGCGCTGTCCATCAAGGATTTGTCCTTCGAGTTTCTGAATTTGCCTATAGCGAGCTGGATCACATCCTTGCAAAAATACGCCAAGAAGAAAATCCTTTGCTATTGATTCTGGACGGGTTAACTGACCCTCACAACTTAGGTTCTATCTTGAGAACTGCTGATGCAACCAACGTTTCAGGAGTCATCATTCCTAAGCACAGAGCTGTCGGTGTAACTCCAGTCGTTGCCAAAACGGCTACTGGAGCTATTGAGCACGTACCGATTGCTCGAGTGACTAACCTTAGTCAAACCTTAGATAAGCTCAAGGACGAAGGCTTCTGGACCTTTGGAACGGATATGAACGGTACCCCTTGCCACAAGTGGAATACAAAAGGGAAAATCGCCCTCATCATCGGAAATGAAGGAAAAGGCATCTCGAGCAACATCAAAAAACAGGTTGATGAGATGATTACCATTCCCATGAATGGACATGTTCAAAGCCTCAATGCCAGTGTTGCTGCAGCCATTCTCATGTACGAAGTTTTCCGAAATAGACTATAAAAAAAGTTTCCAGTCATCTGATTGGAAACTTTTTTATGATTATACTCAATGAAAATCAAAGAGCAAACTAGGAAGCTAGCTTAAGACAGCTCAAAGCACTGCTTTGAGGTTGTGGATAGAACTGACGAAGTCAGTACCCATACCTACGGCAAGGCGAAGCTGACGTGGTTTGAAGAGATTTTCGAAGTGTATTAACTATGTTCTGTAATAAATTTGTAAGCTTCTTGACCAGCGATAGCCCCATCTCCAACTGCTGTTGTTACTTGGCGAAGGTCTTTCTGGCGAACATCTCCAACCGCAAAGATACCGTCAACGGCAGTTTTCATGTGGTTATCTGTCACAATCCAGCCAGCCTGATCTTGAATATTCAAATCTTTGACAAAATCGCTAACGGGATCCAAACCAACATAGATAAAGACACCACCAAAGGCTTGCTCTGTTATTTGACCTGTTTTTACATTTTCAAATACGACAGATTCTACTCGGTTTTCACCTTTGATTTCCTTGACGACAGAGTCCCAGATAAAGTTGACTTTCTCATTAGCAAAGGCACGGTCTTGCAACACCTTTTGGGCACGAAGTTGGTCGCGACGGTGAACAATGGTAACAGTCTTGGCAAAGCGAGTCAAGAAGAGGGCTTCTTCTACCGCTGAATCTCCACCACCGACTACGAGCAAGTCTTGGTCACGGAAGAAAGCTCCATCACAGACTGCACAGTAAGAAACACCACGACTGTTCAGTTCTTCTTCTCCGGGAACTCCCAAAAGACGGTGTTTTGACCCAGTTGCCACGATGACAGTACGGGTTTCGTAAACTTGATCATCAGTGATTACCTTCTTATAGTCACCCTTGTCTTCAATATTTTCAACATAGCCATAAAGATGCTCTACTCCAAGGTTTTCAAGTGGTTCAAACATCTTTTCAGCCAATTCAGGTCCACTGATATTGGCATAACCTGGATAGTTTTCGATATCAGATGTGTTATTCATTTGCCCGCCTGGCAGACCACCTTCAATCAAGCCTACTTTCAGATTGCTTCGAGCAGCATATAAGGCAGCGGTCATTCCCGCAGGTCCAGCACCGATAATAATCGTATCGTACATTTCGATTCCTTCTTTCTTGTTGTAACTATCTTTATTCTAACTTATTCTTGCTAGTCACGCAAGGATTATGCCTTGAAAACCAAGAGCAAACTCATGACGGCAAAGGATAACACCGGAACGACCAAAACTCCAATCATAATCATATCATAGAGATGAGCTTGACGAGCCTTGGCTGTCTTGTCCACACCAGACATGGCTCTCAATCCAATCCAAATCCCCAGAAAAATCACGACAAGGATGGTCGTTAAGATCAAACTCTCGAAATATAAAGAAAACAGTTGCAGCAGCATGATCTCTCTCGTTTCTATCTTTTTTAAAGAGTAAACTCAGCTAGTCCAACTAACTGAGTTTTCCTTTTTCTATTATATCAAATATAAGTCCGTTTGTAACTAGCGAAGAATTCTTTTGTCCGTTCTTCTTTTGGATGATTGATGATTTCATCCGGTGTGCCAGACTCGATGATTTTCCCTTTATCTAGGAATAAAACCTTATCTGCCACTTGGGTTACAAAAGACATATCGTGACTGACCAAAATCATGGTCTGACCTGACTTGGCAGCGTCTGCAATAGACTTTTCTACTTCACCGACCAACTCTGGGTCAAGGGCTGAAGTGGGCTCATCCAAGAGCAAGACATCTGGTTTCATAGCAAGCGCACGCGCGAGGGCAACCCGTTGCTTTTGTCCACCTGATAAGTGGCGAGGGTAATGGTTTTCACGGTCAGAAAGACCAACTTTAGCCAACTCTTCCTTGGCGATTTTTGTTGCTTCCTCATCCGATAATTTCTTGACAACAACCAAACCTTCCTTAACATTGTCAAGAGCAGTTCGGCGTTCAAACAAATTAAACTGTTGGAAAACCATAGACAACTTGCGACGAAGGGTTAGGATTTCTTCTTGGCTAATCTGAGAAAAATCAACTTTAAAATTGTCAATCTGAATCGTTCCACTATCTGGAGTTTCAAGATAGTTCAAACTACGAAGAAAGGTTGATTTCCCAGCTCCAGATGAACCAATCAAGGCCACTACCTCCCCTTTTTGGATATCCAAGTCCAGATGATCCAAGACAGTTTGTCCTGAAAAGGATTTGCTTAAATTCGAAATCTTAATCATTAACGAAGGTCTCCTTTCACATCTGTTTGCACTGTATCAGGTGCAGAAATAGCCATTTTTCTCTCGATGAAACGACCGAGGCTTTCAATTCCGATATTGACTACCCAATAAACAAGGGCTACGGAGATGAAACGCTCAAAGTAACGATAATCTGCTCCACCCAAAATCTGAGCTTGAGCAAAAACTTCGACAACACCCGCACTAAAGGCTAGAGAAGTTCCCTTGGTCAAACCGATAAGAGAGTTAATCAAAGTCGGTGTCGCTACCACCGCCGCATTTGGAATAATCACGCGACGATAAACTTGAGCACGAGTCATACCCAGACTACGCGCCGCCTCAATTTCACCTGGATTAACAGAAAGGATGGCTGCACGAATCGTTTCACTTGCATAAGCCGCCTCATTAAAAGCAAAGGCCACAATCGCAAAAAGCGCTGCTGGAATCGCATTGATATTGAAACCAGTGCCCCATTGTTGGTTGATAGCTTTCAGTGCCAAAGGAATTCCGTAGTAGGTCAACATAAGTTGAACTAGGATTGGAGTACCTTTTAAGAAGCTAACGAAAAAGGCCTGCAAGGGATATAGAATTTTAACACGATTGATCTTAACAATGGCAAAAATCAAGGCAAGTAGCAAACCAAAGAGTGCACCTCCAAGTGTCAACATCAAGGTTGTAGGCAGTTGTTGGACAATCCTTGGAATTCCATCAAAGACCGAACGCAAACTAAAGAGTTTACCATCCGGAATGAGTTGCATCAAACTTTGGTACCAATCTGATGCTAAAAATGTTGTAACAGTCATAAAAACATCCTCTCCTGATAATGATTCATTCTATCATACTTCTGCTCGCAAGCAAATTATTTGCTACGGGCTACTCAGACTTTGTCTATCTTCTAGTTTATCACACTTTAAAACAGGGAGGCTATATATTTTACCTATCAAGGAGATAAATAAAAACTATCTCAAACCTAAGTTCTCATAGGGTTTTCTATAGCCGATTTGTTTAACAGCACCATTCTCCACCAAAATTGGACGTTTCAATAACATACCATCACTCGCTAGAAGCTTGGCTGCTTCTTGTTTTGACAAACTTCCCACCTTATCTTTTAGGCCCAGTTCGCGGTATTTGATCCCGCTAGTATTGAAAAATTGTTTCACTTCAAAACCGGAAGTTTCCAACCACTTCAAAATCACGTCTTCACTTGGTGTTTCTTCTACGATGTGGACAGCTTTGTAGTCCAGTCCAAGTTGATCCAATTCATTTTTTGCTTTCTTACAAGTTGAACATTTTGGGTATTCGATAAATTCTAACATCTTCTTTTCTTTCTATTTTTTATTTTCTTGAAATGCTGCACCTTCATGTTGCAAGAGCCAGGCTTTCTTTTCGACTCCAGATGCATAGCCTGTCAAGCGATTGCCTGACCCCAGCACCCGATGACAGGGAACAAGTATGGACCAAGGATTGCGCCCCACTGCTCCTCCAATCGCTTGAGCAGAAGCCACTTGCAGGTCTTGAGCTATTTGTCCGTAAGTTACTGTTTGACCATAAGGAATGGCCTGTAAGTAATCCCAAACCCGCTTTTCAAAATCTGTTCCAATGGGAGCTAAAGGTAAGTCAGATAGATCCTGAACACTGCCTTCGAAATAGGTATCTAAATAGGAAATAACTTGCTCTAATACAGGATGGCTAGCAACTTCTTCTATCGTTTCATCTCCTAATCCCCTCTCAAAATGAGTTTGGTCCTGTACCCAAATTCCATACAAATATTGCTCGTCAGCAACTAAGGATAAAGTTCCAATTGGCGACGGGTAGAGCATCTTTGCGTACTTTTTCTGCTTCATTTTTTTAATTTCTGATAGGCCAAACGTTCCCCATCAACTGGAACCTTACCAACCTGTTGGAAGCCTAGCTTTTCAAAGATATGCTGCATGGCCTTGTTTTCTGCATGCGTATCTGAGCGAAAATCTAGATAATCAAAACCTTCAATCAAGCCTTCTAGGAAAGTCTGAGCAACACCTTGTCCTTGGACATCTGCTGCCACAGCGATACGGTGAAAGACCAGATATTCTGATTCTTCCCCCTGCCAACTTCCTTCATAAATGGCTTCATAGGCTTCCTCTGGACTCTTGGTTACAGTAGCATAAGCTAGCAGTTCTCCTTCTTCCAAGGCCACATAGGCTTGGCCTGAGATGATATCATCAATAATGATATCTGCATTTGGATAGCCATTTTGCCACTGGTCGCTACCAGACTTTGCTAAGCACTTTTTGGCATCCTCCATCACCTGCATAATCGCATCCACTTCGTTTGGGAAAGCTAAACGAATCTCCATCTTTTCCCCTCATTTCTAACTATTTTCTCTCATCATAGCATAATTTAAAGCTTTCTACAAGCAGTTGAAACTTGACTTTTGTTTTTTATTATTTTATAATCTAGTTATCGAAACTAGATAAAAAGGAGTTGGAAATGAATTCTAACTTTTCCTACCCAAAATGGGAAGACATTCCAAACATTGACCTCTATCTGGATCAGGTTTTACTTTATGTCAATCAGGTCTGTGCCCCTATCTCTCCAGATAAGGACAAGGGACTAACAGCATCTATGGTCAATAACTATGTCAAACATGGTTACCTGACAAAGCCAGACAAGAAAAAATACCAACGCAAACAGATCGCCCGTTTGATTGCCATCACCACTCTCAAGTCTGTCTTTTCGATCCAAGAAATTGCTCAGACCCTTAATACTCTGCAAACTCAAGCGAGCTCAGACCAGCTCTACGATGCTTTTGTAGACTACATGAACCATGGGATTGATCCAGAAAATCCTATTATCCAAACTAGCTGTCAAACGGTTAAACTCTATCATCAAACTCTAGACTTAATCCTTATCAAAGAAGAGGAGGAAATCCAATGAATACCAGTCTAAAACTCAGTAAAAAACTCAGTTTTGGAGAGGAAATTGCTAATAGCGTGACCCATGCTGTGGGTGCCGTTATCATGCTCATCCTACTCCCCATTTCATCCACCTATAGTTATGAAGCACACGGATTTTTATCATCCTTTGGCGTTTCTATCTTTGTTATCAGTCTCTTTCTCATGTTCCTCTCGTCAACCATTTACCACTCTATGGCCTATGGTTCGACCCACAAATACGTCTTGCGAATCATCGACCATTCTATGATTTACGTGGCTATCGCGGGCTCTTATACGCCGGTCGTATTGACTTTGATGAATAACTGGTTTGGCTATCTGATCATTGCCATTCAGTGGGGAACGACCATCTTTGGCATCCTTTATAAAATCTTTGCTAAAAAGGTCAATGAGAAATTCAGCCTTGCCCTTTACCTGATCATGGGCTGGTTGGTTCTGGCTATCATTCCTGCCATTATCAGTCAAACAACACCAATTTTCTGGAGTCTCATGGTAACTGGTGGGCTCTGTTATACAGTTGGAGCTGGATTTTACGCTAAGAAAAAACCTTATTTCCACATGATTTGGCATCTCTTTATCCTAGCAGCATCTGCACTTCAGTACATCGCTATTGTTTATTACATGTAAAAAAGTTGAGAATCTTTTCTCAACTTTTTTCTTTACACATATTGATAAAATACTGGTGCAAGCGAGCATCATCTGTTAACTCAGGATGAAAAGAGGTTACCAGCATATTTTTTTCTTGCGCAGCAACGATTTGATCATCAACTGTTGCTAGAATTTCTACACCCTCTCCAACACTGCTGATAATCGGTCCACGGATAAAGGTCATGGGAATCTGACCAACTCCCTTACATTCTGCTTCTGTATAAAAACTTCCTAGTTGGCGCCCATAGGCGTTGCGCTCAACTACTATGTCCATAGTCGCTAGATGACTTTCTTCCTGAGAAATGATTTCCTTAGCCAGCAAAATTAAGCCCGCACAGGTCCCAAAAGCGGGTAATCCAGATAGAATGGCTTCTCGGATGGGAAGCAGCATGTTCTGGTCGCGCAAGAGCTTGCCCATGGTTGTAGACTCACCGCCAGGTAATATCAAACCCACCAAGTCACTCTGATGTTGTTGAAAATCATCTAAATTTCTGATTTCGACACTAACAACACCTAACTTTTCTAGCACTTTTGCATGTTCTGCAAAGGCGCCTTGCAAGGCCAATATTCCAATTTTCATCTATTTTCCTCGCTCTGCCATAAGAATTTGGATTTCATTCTCATTGATACCAACCATGGCTTCCCCTAGATCTTCAGAGATTTGAGCCAGAATTTGAGGATTTTGGTAGTTGGTTACGGCCTTAACAATAGCACTTGCTCGTTTAACAGGGTCGCCTGATTTGAAAATACCTGAACCAACAAAGACACCCTCTGCCCCCAATTGCATCATCAGCGCAGCATCTGCTGGTGTTGCAACACCTCCAGCTGCGAAGTTTACAACTGGCAATTTTCCATGTTCATGAACGTATTGGACCAATTCTACAGGGACTTGCAAGTCCTTGGCAGCCACATAAAGTTCATCTTCGCGAAGATTTTGAATACGGCGAATTTCTTGATTCATCATGCGCATATGACGAACGGCTTGAACAATATCTCCTGTCCCCGGTTCTCCTTTTGTGCGAATCATGGAAGCTCCTTCAGCGATACGACGCAAGGCTTCACCCAAGTCCTTAGCTCCACAGACAAAAGGAACTTGAAATTCCTTCTTATCTACATGGAAACGATCGTCTGCTGGAGACAGCACTTCACTCTCATCGATATAGTCAATCTCAATAGCCTCTAAAATCTGAGCTTCAACAAAATGCCCAATTCTGACCTTGGCCATCACTGGAATGCTGACCGCTTCTTGGATTTCCTTAATCATCTTTGGATCGCTCATACGGGAAACCCCACCAGCTGCACGAATATCAGCTGGAATCCGTTCCAAGGCCATAACAGCTGCCGCACCAGCAGCCTCTGCGATACGAGCCTGTTCAGGGTTTTGAACGTCCATGATAACCCCACCTTTGAGCATCTGTGCCAAGTTTTTATTTAGTTCATAACGATTTTCAGTCATTTCTTAATCCTCATCATTTGTATTGGTAGCTACCATTTCATTTTAAGCCAGATTAGAATGAAGTACAAGATAGAAAAACAATAATTGTCTGGGTACAGATGGATTAAAAAAACTATCTGACCTTAACTTAAGGCCAGATAGCTCAGCTATTGTTATTTTTCAGCTGTAAGTGCAGCCATTGTGATGTAGTTGTATGGTTTGTTGAAGTGTGGCAAGAAGAATAGGTCTGTCAAAGCCAATTTATCAATTGTCACATGCTCTTGGATAGCAAGTGAGAACATGTGGATTCCCATACTAATTGCAGCATCATGTGAAACCATTTGTGCACCAAGGATTTCGCGACTGTCTTTATCAAAGACAATCTTGATGGCAACTTCGTGGTTGTCATGCTTCATAAATTCTGGTTTTTGAAGATCGTTAAAGCCAGTTTCAGTTGCATTGTAACCTGCTGCTTTTGCTTTTTCAAGAGTCAAACCAGTTGAAACCATGTGAAGACCATAGATTGAAATACCGTTTGATCCTTGCACACCGATTCCTTCCAATTCATGTCCACAAGCATTGTAAGCACCAACGATACCAGTACGTACAGCGTTAGATGCAAGAGCGATGTAGCTAGTGTCTTTACGAGCATTGTCATAAACAGTCGCACAGTCACCAACAGCGTATACACCTGGGATAGATGTTTCTTGTTTCTTGTCTACAAGGAAGGCACCGTTGCGGAAAAGTTCAATCTTACCGTCAGCAAGAGCTGTGTTTGGACGGAAACCAACTGCAAGAACCACCATATCCACATCAAATGTTTCTTTGTCTGTTACCAAACGTTCAACTTTACCGTCACCTTGGATGGCTTTAACTGTTTGACCAAGCGCCAAGCGGATGTTGTGGTCTTCCAAGTTCTTCGCCATCATTTGGGTGAAGTCTTTGTCATAGTAGCCGTTCAAAACAGTGTCTACGATATCAACAAGCACCACTTCTTTTCCAAGACGTTCGAAAGCTTCAGCCAGCTCAACACCGATGTAACCACCACCAACAACGGCAATGCGCTCAAGGTGTTTGCTCTTGTCAGCAAGTTTTTCGATAACTTCTTCTGCATTTTGGTACAACTTAACAAATTGAACATTTTCAAGTGTTGCTTTGAATTCGCGGTTACCTTTAACGATTTCTACACCTTCGATTGGAGGCAAAATAGGAGTTGAACCTGTCGCAAAGATCAATTTATCATAAGACTCTTTGTGTTCTTTACCTTCAACTTCTGCAGTCACAACTTTATTATCGTAGTCAATTGAAAGAACTGGTGAGTTCATGTAAATTTTAGCACCTTTTGCTTCCAATTTTTCTTTATCAGAGTAGAAGAGGCCTTCTGGGCCATCAATTTGTTCCCCGATCCAAAGCGCCATTCCACAACCAAGGAATGAAATATTTGAGTTTTGGTCAAACACTACGATTTCGTTCTCATGTCCGAAGTTGTCCAACATGGTATTAATACAAGCTGTACCAGCGTGGTTAGCACCAACTACAACGATTTTACTCATAGAAAAATTCCTACCTTTAATTTTTGATTTACCTTCCTAGTATATCATTTACTGTTAGCGTTTACAAGGCATTTGCTCAGAATTCTCTTTTTTTCAGAAAAAAATACACTTAACATTGATAAATCTAATTTTTCTATCGTTTTCATATTAATTTTGAGCATATTTCTTGACTTTTTGTCAAAATTCATTTGTGAAAACGCTGACTTTATGATATGCTAGATACATGGAGAGAAAATGTAAGGGGTTTAATTTTTCTTTGACGACCTTATATTGAATAATTTCCTATAAAGAGAAAGGAGCTGGTAGCTTGCCTCTTCACTCACGTTCGGAACGGCTAATGGGAACAACGATCACGATTTCATTAGTAGATGAACAGGCTGATTGCCTACTTCAAGGAGCCTTTGATTTGCTCAAGGAGCTCGAATACCGCTTTAACGCCAACAGTCAAGAATCCGAACTGATGGAAATCAACTACCAGGCTGGAATCGCACCTGTTAGGGTTCATTCTGACCTATTTGAACTGATTGCTCTTGGACTGGAGCATAGTCTAGCACCATCTAGCCATCTCAATATCAGTATTGGTCCCTTGATTCAAACCTGGCGAATCGGATTTGCAGATGCACGGCTTCCAGACTCTAAAGAAATCGAAGCTGTCTTATCTCTAGTTGACCCGCATTTTATCAAGTTGGATCCGACTAGCTCTACTGTCTTTTTAGAGAAGAAAGGAATGAAGCTTGATTTAGGTTGTTTAGCTAAGGGCTATAGTGCAGATAAGGTTGCCCAGTATTTGAAAGAACACGGTGTCACCTCTGCCTTGATCAATCTCGGAGGAAATATCCTCACCATCGGGAACAATCAAGCCAAAGAAGGGAAAGCCTGGCAGATTGGGATTCAAGATCCGCGAAATCCTCGTGGCAATCATCTCCTAACTATCCCTGCTTCTAACAAATCCGTTGTCACTTCAGGTATCTATGAACGCCACCTGACAGTAGATGGAAAAGACTATCACCATATCTTTGATAGTGAGACAGGATTCCCTGTCGAAACCGATCTCGCTAGCCTAACGATTATCTCTGATAAATCCGTTGATGGTGAGATTTGGACAACACGCCTTTTCGGAGAGCGAAGCGCTTCTATCCTCTGGCAAGTCGAAATTATAGATGGGATTGAAGCCATCCTCATCGACAAAGAGGGACGCCTTGCATGTTCTTCAGGCCTTCAAAATTGTATTATGTAAAAAGAGAAAGGAAATCTCATGCTAAAACTTATTGCCATTGTTGGAACGAACTCTAAACGTTCTACAAACCGCCAATTGCTCCAATACATGCAAAAACACTTTGCTGATAAAGCTGAAATTGAACTCGTTGAAATCAAGGATATCCCTGTTTTCAACAAACCAGCAGATAAGCAACTTCCAGCTGAAATTCTTGAGATTGCAGCTAAAATTGAAGCATCTGACGGTGTGATTATCGGTACTCCTGAGTACGACCACTCTATCCCTGCAGTTTTGATGAGCGCTCTTGCTTGGCTATCTTACGGTATCTACCCACTTTTGAACAAACCAATCATGATTACTGGTGCTTCATACGGCACACTTGGTTCATCTCGTGCCCAATTGCAACTTCGTCAAATCTTGAATGCTCCTGAAATCAAGGCAAATGTTCTTCCAGATGAATTCTTGCTCTCACACTCTCTTCAAGCATTTAACCCAAGTGGTGACTTGGTTGACCTTGATGTCATCAAGAAATTGGATGCTATTTTTGATGACTTCCGTATCTTCGTGAAAATTACTGAAAAATTGCGCAACGCACAAGAATTGCTTCGTAAAGATGCAGAAGAATTTGACTGGGAAAATTTGTAAGATAGGAGACCGAAAGAATGAAATTTGTTGGACTTGTTGGATCAAACTACGATCAATCATATAACCGCAAACTCTTGGAATTTATTCGTCGCAATTTCAAATTCAAATTTGAATTAGAAGTCCTTGAAATCGACGAAGTTCCAATGTTTAACCAAGACGAAAAATGGGACGAAAGCTTCCAATTGCGTTTCTTGTATAACAAAATTACACGTGCTGATGGTGTCATTATCGCAACTCCTGAGCACAACCACACTATCTCAGCTTCACTCAAATCTGTACTCGAATGGCTTTCATACGAAGTTCATCCATTTGAAAACAAGCCTGTTATGATTGTGGGTGCATCATACTATGACCAAGGAACATCACGTGCCCAAGTTCACCTTCGTAAAATCCTTGACGCTCCAGGTGTTAATGCCTACACGCTTCCAGGTAATGAATTCCTTCTTGGTAAAGCTAAGGAAGCTTTTGATAACGACGGAAATATCACTAATGAAGGAACTGTTAAATTCCTTGAAACTTGCTTAGATAACTTTGTAAAATACGTAGGAGTCGTTTCAAAATTGAAAAAACCAAAACCAATTGAACCAGAAGACTTGGATTGTGGAAAACCAATCGCTACAACCATTACAGAAGTTGATCCTGACGATCCAGAATGGGTAGAAAAAGTTGCTGCAATCACTGGAGCTGTTTCTGGTGATACCTATGTCAAATTGGACCACGGTATCTTGACGGTTAACCAAATTGATATGTTCTTGAAAGCTATGCCATTTGAATTGACATACGCTGACGATAACAACCAATTCCTCTACTACAACAACGCTCACCAAGATCCAGACACCATGTTTGCCAAACGTGTACCACCTCAATCAGGTAACCGTATGTCGACTGTTCACAATTCTCTTCCACCAGCACGTATGAAGAATGTAGAGTGGGTCATCGGAACACTTCGCAACGGAAACCAAGAATACGTCCGTACGATCGTTCCAGGTTCTCCTGCAGGCGTCATCAATACTCACAACTACCAAGCGATGTACTATCCTGACGGATCATACGCTGGTATCAATGAAATTGTCTTTAACTTCCAACCATGGCTTGACTGGTACCTAAAAGAAACGGGTCAACGTTTGGTAGGTGGTAGCGGACCATTTGCTCCTGCTGCTGGAGGTCATGGAGACGCTGATGCTACTTCTGGCGCTTCTGATTCAGGTGATGCTGGAGGCCACGGTGGTGGCGCAGACGCTACTTCTGGTGCAAGCAACTAAGAAACCAAAAAGGAGCCATTTGGCTCCTTTTGTTATTACAACAGAAAAAGGGCTTGTAAATCATCTACAGCCCCCTTTCATTTTATGAGTTAGGATCATCTAAACTGCGACCGTGTAAACCTTTTTCACGTTGCACTTGGCGTAGTTTTTCTGGTGTGACGTCATTTCCCTCTTCATCAACAATCTTAATTCCTTCAATATGGTGACGAACAGCACGACGATAGCCTTCGATGTATTCCTCACGAAGTTTAGCTTGTTCTACTTTTTCAGCAGAAGTTAAGCCTTCTGTTTTTTTCTTTTTAGCGAGCTCGTTGATACGAGCGATTTTTTTTGAATCCATGTTTATCTCCTTTGTAAAAAGATACAGTTCGTTTAATAGAGAGTCTACTTGGTATTGATTTGGTTAAAGCGTGCAAGTTTAGCTGCTTTCTTGGTTAATTGCGACAAAACAGCCAATCGATTTTGACGAATATCTTGATCATCGGTCATTACCATAGTATTCTCAAAGAAAGCATCAATAACTGGACTAAGCGCAAAGAGTTGTTCTAATTGCTGACTTGCAGTCCCTGATAAAACGAGTGATTCTACTGCTTCCGCCAAGGCTTTCTCTTCTTCATTTTCAAAGAGAGCAGGATCAACTGTTTCAGATCCTTCTGCTTTCTCAGCCAAGTTGAAAGCACGAGAGAGAGATTCGACAGACGGTTTGAAGTTTTCTTCCTTGCTTGCTTCGACAAGAGCACTTGCTACTTCTAACATATCCGCCACGACAAAGTTCGAACTTGCAAGGACCGCTTCCTTAATGTCTTTTGGAGTAGAACCCATCATCTTATCAACACGAGCCTTGATAAAGTCCATGACCTCTGCTTTATTTCCATAAGTCAAGCTGTCAAATTTCAAAGCATAAAGGCTATCAATCAACTCATCCATAGCAATGTGCCAACCAAAAGCATCCAAGATACGAACTACACCTTGAGTTGCACGACGAAGGGCATAAGGGTCATTAGAACCTGATGGAATCAAGCCAACTGAGAAGAAACTCAAAATCGTATCCAATTTGTCTGCAATGGCTAGAATGGCTCCGATCTTGCTCTCTGGGAGAGCTCCATCCGCTGATGTAGGCATGTAGTGTTCACGAATGGCAGCCGCAACTGCTGGAGTTTCCCCAGCAAGAAGGGCATATTTCTCACCCATAATTCCTTGGAGTTCATCAAACTCACCAACCATCCCTGTCAACAAGTCAAACTTATAAATGGATGCTGCGCGGGCAAGATCAATCGTTTCATCCACTGATAAACCAGCTTTTTCCGCCAAAAGGACGGCAATCTGACCTGTACGAATCATGTGTTCACGAAGGGAACCAATCTTTTCATGGAAGGTCACATGGTTTAATTTTTCAACAAGGTCAGAAATCACCAATTTTTGGTCTTCACGCCAGAAGAATTCTCCATCTTCCAAGCGTGCTACCAAGACTTTTTCATTACCCTTGATAACATTTTCCAAATGCTCTGCGTTTCCATTACGAACAGAAATGAAGTTTGGCAAGAGTTTACCATCCTGATCACGAACAACAAAGTAACGTTGGTGTTCCTTCATCGAAGTCACCAAGACTTCTTCTGGAACTTCAAGGTATTTGGCATCAAAACTTCCCATGAAGGCAGTTGGGTATTCAACCAAGTTCAAGACTTCGTTCAGTAAGTCAGCATCAATTTCGATACGTACACCATGTTCAGCTTCGATTGCCTTGATTTGGTCAACTATCATTTGCTCACGTTCACGAGGATCCGCGATTACAAACTGTTTACGAAGATCTTCTTCGTAGCTCAATGCTGACTGAATCTTGGTTTCTTGTCCCAAGAAACGATGACCACGACTCACACGACCGCCCTTAATATCAAGGAAATCCAAGTCAAACTCTTCTTCATCTAAAAGAACTGTCAAAGTGTGTACAGGGCGGATATATTCAAAAGTGTTGTTAGCCCAGTGCATGCTGACAGGGAAAGTCAAGGACTTCAAGACATCTACAACACCAGGAACAATGGCTTCAACTGGTTTACCCACTTCTTCCTTGGTAACATAGACATATTCTTCACCCTTGATTTCACGGAATTCAATATCTTCAACTGTCAATCCTTTCCCACGGACAAATCCTTGAGCTGCTTTGGTGAAGTTTCCATCACCATCCAAGGCAATTTTCTTTGCTGGTCCCTTGAAATCTTCTGTCAAATCAGACTGTTTGTCTGCAAGACCAGTCACACGAACAGCCAAACGGCGTGGTGTTGAGAAAGTTTGAATGGCTTCAAAGGAAAGACGATTTTCTTTGAGGAAGGTTGCCATTTTTTCACCTAGTTGTTTTTCACTAGGAGTTACTACGTAGGCTGGTAACTCTTCAAGACCGAGTTCTACTAATAAGTTTTTTGTCATGTTTTTTCTCCGAAAAGTATCTTTTTATTTTCCAGTTTGCCTTATGTGATTGGCACGCAAGCAACCAACTTCGTTGTTTCATTGCTAAAATTGGAGCCTAAAGTCTCCAATTTTGCCTAGTATCCTTAGCTTCACTAAGGATACCTTCATCACTACGGCAACTGGCTCAAGGCTCACTCTGTTCGCCCATTTTCGTAATTTATCACTCTCTTTATTCTGCGTCTTCTGCTAAGAGTTTAGCTCGTGTTGCTTCATCTAAAAGTGGGTAGCCTAGGCGTTTGCGTTCTGCGACAAAAGTTTTAGCTACGACACGGGCCAAGTTACGGATACGAGCAATATAGCCAGCGCGCTCGGTTACGGATACAGCACCACGCGCATCAAGCAGGTTAAAGGTATGTGAACATTTGAGAACATAGTCATAGGCAGGGTGAACCAAGCCCTCTTCCAAGGCACGACCAGCTTCCTTTTCAAACTTATCAAAGTTTTCAAGCAACATTTCTTGATCCGAAATTTCAAATGAATATTTTGAGTGCTCGTACTCAGGCTGGATGAAAATTTCTCCATATTTTACGCCATCGGCCCACTCGATATCATAGACAGAGTCCACTTCTTGAATGTAAGAAGCCAAACGTTCCAAACCATAGGTAACTTCCGAAGTCACAGGGCCAGTTGCCAATCCACCAACTTGTTGGAAATAAGTGAACTGAGTGATTTCCATCCCATCAAGCCAAACTTCCCATCCAAGACCAGCTGAACCAGTAGAAGGGTTTTCCCAGTTGTCCTCAACGAAACGAATATCGTGTTCCAAAGGGTTGATTCCCAATTTTTCTAAAGACTCAAGGTAAAGTTCTTGGATATTTGATGGAGAAGGCTTCATGACCACTTGGAATTGGTGGTGTTGGTAGAGACGGTTAGGATTTTCTCCATAACGACCGTCAGCAGGACGACGTGATGGCTCTACATAAGCCGCATTCCATGGCTCAGGTCCGATAGCACGAAGGAAAGTGTAAGGACTCATTGTCCCCGCACCTTTTTCATTATCATAAGCCTGCATGAGCATACAACCTTGGTCATTCCAAAATTGTTGCAAAGTCAAAATAATTTCTTGAAATGTTAATTTCTTAGACATTGAATACTCCTTAATAAAAAATGATTTTTTGCGACACGAGTCTGCCTTGTCGATTATACGAGGCAAGACGAGTTAGTACTGCGTCTAGCTCAGGCACTCTAGTGCTGAGCGTGGGGCAGTCCGACTGTAAGGAGGTCTCTGCCACTGACGCAGTGGAAAGTCAATTTTTTAGACATTGTTTACTCCTTTTTTATAAATTCTTATGACTTTGGATACAAAAAGAACCGTGTCTTTGCTCCTAAGTCAAGTGACCTAGGGGCGTCAGAAACGCGGTTCCACCCTAATTTATTACTTCATTGTTTTTAAAAATACGACAGAAAGCGCCAGTTTCTTACCTTGTTCTACTTGGCTCCCACTACCCCAAGCTCGCTTGAAAAACGCCATAAGACTTTCTTTCCTAGCTAGTATTATAGCAGATTTTCTAGCTAGTGTAAACCAAAAATGAGTCTGAAAACAAAGTTCTAGACTCATTTATTAGTAAAGCTTCAGAAAGTCCTGTTTAAGGATGTCTTCTTGCTTTTGGTTTTTTGCCATGCAGATTTCTCTTGGCTTGTTTCAATGCTGTAATGGCATCTTTGACATCTTCTTGGCTCGCTCCTAGATCATTAAGGAGTTCCTGTGCCTCTTTAAAAGTTAAAAGATAAGCTACTTTTTCTTTCTTATCTGCGTAGATAAATCTCGCATTCTTTTCTTGGAAAAGACGTTCATCCTTGACCAGTTTCTTTAGACTAGAGAAGTCTGTGGCCTTGCCATTTAGTTTACTTTTAGCTGTAGCTAGGGCAATAAGAGATTGGTCAATTTGATCTTGTTTGACTTTAGGGTCCACAGCGAGTAAAGCAATTTCTTGGAAGGCACGATCATAAGCACGACGTACTTTTTCCTTGGCATTAGCATATCGTCCAGTTTTAGTCGTTGCGTAGTAAGCTTTCATAGCTTCTTTCAAGGCTGTAACGTTCGAATCTTTTCCATCCAAAGCTTTACCAGCAGCCTCAATACTAGCAAGAACGCCATCAATCAATTCTTGCTTCAACTTGCTTGATAAGGCTGACTGCGCCACTTGGAAAGCTTGGTCATAAGCTTTTCTCTTATCTGCACTACTATTAAAGTAACGAGACGTTTCTACCAGTTCTTTTTGTTGATTTACCGCAGCAATTAAGGCCAACTTAGACACAATAGATAGACGCAAAGCATTATTTCGACCTGGCTGAACGAGCAAGGAAACGAGATCTTCAAGGAGTTCGTATCCAGTTGGCAAGGTAACTTGTACAGTATAACGACCTGTAGCAACTTTCTTACCAAAGGCGTATTGACCGTATTTTTCAGCGGGAAGAGTGATCCTTGTCCCATCTTCTCCTTTCAGAACCACAGTAGTCGTCTTTGGAACTGCTTGGTTGAAGGAAACAGACACTGGTGCATATTCTAGGAGATTTGCTAGGAAGGTAATGGTTTGGAAACTATTTTCTTCCGTCAAGTCGAACTCTTGGGACAAGGCACTGATAAATTTCAATTCTGTTCGGTCATAACTGAAAATTTCTGCTGTATAATGACCAAATTGTAAGAAATGAATCGCTTTTGTCTTGTCAACATCAACATATTGTCCCTTGCTATTTTTGATTCGATAGACATAGAGGGTATCAATATCCTGGTTTGTTTTTGCATCCTTCAAGGCAATTTTCACTCGACCACTATTTTGATCGCGGACAAGTTCAGCAAGTGAGATATAATCTACATTTCCTGCATAATCCTCTACAAGATAGTAAATATTAGCCTTGTCAACATCCTTAGGAAGTGTATAACTACCGTCAGCATTTGCCTTAATCAGATGAGCGTTCTCAAGCGCACGAGTTCCAGACTGGTCTTTCCCAGTTAGAACCATGGTCCCTTTCTGGTCAAATGGTGTGAGGTAGAAGACTTTTTCTGAAAGGATACCGCCTTGACCGACATCTTTTGGTTTGCGAGCTACGAATTCTTGATTTCCATCTTTAAAGCGAATATAACCACTTGTGATGACAGGTTTTTGAGTATCAATCTGAATTTTAAAGGTTGTGTGTTGTTCTTTAGCTCCTGGAACGTCTGGTGTGTAACTAATAACATAGTCATATAAACCATCTGCAACGGTATTGCCATCAAAATCCTGACCTCTCCAAGCAGTATTATCTAGAATATAACTCTTCAGATTTCTACTGTCACCATCAAAATAATTCTTACGAAGATCCTTTGCATCGCCCTCCCAAATAGGATGTTCATGCTTAGTATCCGTAGCCGCATAAACTGTAGCCCGAAGATTTACAAGATTTCTCAAAGCAACCGTTTTGTATTCAACTAGGTCTTTGTTTCCATCATCATTTGGAGAAATAGCAATACGGACATTCCCTTTTTCGTCCAACTGAAGAACATGCTTACCTTCAGCATTTTGTTCAATCCCAAGAACGGTAATTCGGCGTCCTTGGCGTTGACCTTTAGAAACTAGAAGGTCATTTTGCAAGGTGGCTAGATAGGTCGCATCATTAGAGTAGTTAACTGCAGGATTTTCCTTGTCTACTTCTGTGTAAAATCCATTTTTTCCTTCTCGGACAAGATTGTAAATTGGTTTTTCGACAGCAGGGAGATTTTGGAATTCACCTCGGAAGCCCATAAATGCAAGACTCACAACATCCCCATCATCTGCTGGATCTACAAATCGAACAAAACCTTCAAGGAAATAGCCATTTGGCATTTGTTTGCTGAGTTCAGCAGCAAATTTTCGAGCATCCACTTTAACAGTGACTGTTTGACTGCTGTGGGCTTTGACAGTCACTTCAGGCCAGACTGTCTCCGTTAGTTTTCGAGGTCGAAGGGTGAATTTTCCATCTTGGACCTCGTCTGTATTGGTATTCACAACCATCTTGAGAGTACGGTCAGTATCTGAAATATTGTGTACAGTGACCTTGAAAGTAAATTGATCTCCAACATTTCCCAAAGTCACACTTGGATAACCATTTTCACCCGTTACATAGAGGTCAGTTGACACTGCAGCAGCTGTATCCACAATACCAGAACCTTGCTGACGAGGAGAGGTATAAGTGCCTGTGTCCTTATTAACATGTGGTTTTGCAGTTGACATGATCAAGGCCTTGACAGTCTCTGATACTTGCTCAGGAGTCAATTCTGGATGGTGTTTTTGAAGGTATTCCTTAACCAGAACTGCAACACCCGTAACGTGAGGAGCCGCCATACTGGTTCCGCTGATACTACCATAGGTATTGTCATTAAAAGATGAGTAGATATTGCCGCCAGGAGCTGTCACGTCTGGTTTCAATTGTCCATCGGTGGTCACTCCCCAACTTGAAAAGTCAGATAGCTGATTGGCTACATCAGAAGGACGATTATCCATCTTACCATTAAAAACAATCTTGTAGTTTCCTGATTTTAAGGCTTCACCATACTGTTTAGAAATAAATACAGAAGGAATTTTCTTTGCTTCATCATCAATAGACATATTGATGTTTGCACCTTCTACATTATTGTAGATCAAAGCACCAACTGCACCGTGTTTTCGTGCATTTTTGATCTTCTCTGAAAAGTTCATGGCTCCACGCTGAATGAGGGCAAGTTTCCCAGTTAAATCCAACTTCGCAAAGTCTTCTTCACGACCTAACCCTGCTTCGACGTATTCATACTCTTTTCCTTTTTCAAAGTCCTTATCTGCTTCAGGTTGATTATAATCAAATTTTCCGTTATGAAGGCCGGCATTTCCCTCTAAACCTTTAACTTCAAAAACAGCTGTTGTCAATGTTTTGTTGTTGACAGAAGCAACTGAAATTGAGTCTTCAACAGTGGATGGATTTCCAACCAAGCCATAGTCTGGGTTTTCGGCTAGCGGTTTTGAATAACCATTTCCGAATGTATTGCTATTCCCTGCTGATATAAGAACAGACACTCCCTTGGCACGAGCCCGTTTGATGGCATCCACAATATCAGAACCAGCATCCACCATAGAACCTGTGCTAGATCCTAAACTCATATTAATAGCATCTGCTCCTAAGGCAACTGCGTCATCAATCGCCTTTACATAAAGGGCCGAACTGGTCGTTTTTTGGCGATCTGAAAAGACACGCATAAACATGACTTGGGCTTCTGGTGCAACACCATAGACCTTTTCACCATTTGGTGCTTCTTTATCAGGGTTTCCAGCAGCAATCCCTGTTACGTGCATCCCATGAGAAGTTCTTTCTGCTTCTTTAATCTTATCTGTTCCGTCAAAGTAGTCATAGGCATAGACAACCTTATCGCTATACCATTTACCGTAGTCGATTCCAGCAGCCTTTTTAGCTGCTTCGATGGCTTCCTTGTTTTTAAATTTTGCTTTTGACGGATCCGAAATTCGAAGAACCTCATGATTCAAATCAAGCCCGGAGTCAATAATGGCAACAACAGTCCCTGTCCCCTTGTAACCAGCCTTCCAAGTTTTCGGTACTGTGATGATATCATTGCTTGAAAGACTATTGGGTTTTGCAGACTCAGCTTTTTCTTGTTCTTTTTCAGTAGTTGCCGTTTCTCCAGTAGTTTTAGGAGCTGTCGTTGCTTGAGCCTCTTTGTTCTCTATGTTAGAAGCCTTCTCAGTAGCAGGCGCTGTACTGGTAGCTACTGTTGTTTCTTTTTGAACGACACCTTGATTTTCTTCTTTTGCAACTGCGCTATCTTTTCCTGATTCTTGGGCTTCAGCAGTTTTATCAACCGAAGTTCTTACCTTAGCATCTTGTTTACTAGCATCCTCTTTAGAAGTTTCAACTTCTTGTTTCTCTCCAACTACTGGTGCTATCCCATTAGTATTGGTTTGGTCAGTTGAAGAGTTTGAGTGTTTATCGTCTTTTAGCTCTGTCTTGATTGCCTGAGTTTGGGCTTGATTTTCACCTGTACTCTGCTCGTTGGCACTGACTTGACTTGCTCCAAAAACCAAAGCAGTTCCCAATAAAACTGAAGCAAGACCAAATTTGTATTTCCTTAATGAAAAACGTTGTCGTCTATCCATAAATAATCTCCTTTTTCTTTAAAGTATACCTATTATAACGCAAATAATCAAAAATTTTCATAAAAATCTGAATTGTCACAAAAATGTAATATTTGCGTATGTAATGTTCTTATTTAGTTTTATCGTTCGTGTTATTTGTTCTATCAAAGCAACATTTTCTAAACTTGTTCATTTATTTCAATTTATAAAACTATTTTATTATACAAATAATTTAGATTTTTTATACACAAAAAGACTAGGATTTAAAATTCCTAGTCTTTGTTATTTCGGTATAAACAGATTTCACAAACTAAAAATCCATCTCATCCACACGAGGTGCGCCCGAAGTCACTGAAATTGTCTTTAAGACTTCTCGCTCGTCTTTGCTGAGTTCAATTCCAAAACAGTCAAGATTGTTCTGGATGCGAGAAGCCGTCACTGACTTAGGTAGGGGTAAAAATCCTTCTGCCAAACTCCAAGCCAAGGCAATTTGGGCCACTGATTTCCCATGCTTAGCAGCAATTTTTTGGACTTCTTTCTTATCAAACAACTCCCCTTGCCCAAATGGTCCCCAAGCCTCTAAGAGAATTCCTTTCTCTTTACAGTAGTCAACCACTTCCTCTTGATAAACTCCTGGCGCCAAGCGAACCTGATTGACCGCCGGGATGATTCTTGCTGTCTCAAGCAAAGCATCCAAATGATGGGGAAGGAAATTACTAACGCCGATAGCACGGATTTTGCCTTCTTGGTAAAGATCCTCCATCGCTCTCCAGACTTCAGCATTGCGAGTTTTCCATTCGGCATTTTCTCTTAGTGGTTTTGGATTTGGCCAATGGATCAGGTACAAATCTAGATAGTCCAATCCCAGTTTTTCCATTGATTCTTCAAATGCTTGGTGAGCTTCTTCATAGCTGTGATTGGTATTCCAGAGTTTGGTCGTTACAAAGATTTCTTGGCGAGGAATACCGCTATCTCGAATAGCGCGACCAACACTCTCCTCATTTTTGTAGATAGCTGCAGTATCGATATGACGATAACCAGCCTTCAAGGCTTCTAAAACAGCTTGGTAGGCTACCTCTCCATTTTCAGCTTTCCATGTTCCAAATCCTAAAACTGGGATTGAAACTCCATTATTAAGGGTGTAAGATTTCATCGTTTTTCCTTTCTATGTGAAGAAAATCTAAAGAAACAAAATTCTGATTATCAGAACACTTGCTCCTTTAGATTTTAACAATTATTGATCACGGTCGTAATAGATCTCGTGAGCCTTCAAGCGAGAATTGAGCAATTCAGGAACGGTCACAAATGTATAACCCTCACCCTTTAAATACTCAATGACACTTGGTAGAGAATTAACAGAAGGAGCATGGATATCATGCATGAGAATGATAGAACCATTACGAACTTGGTGTTGAATTTCTGTCAAAATAGCAGCTTCATTCTTACTCTTCCAGTCTAAACTATCCACATCCCACATGATAAAACTCAAGTCAAGACTATTTCGAATATCATCAGTGATGGCACCATAAGGTGGACGCATCAGTTTAGAGCTTGATCCTAAAACTTGAGTCAACAAATCTTCTGTATCAGTGATTTGCTTTTTAGCATCTTCGAGGGATAATTTAGAAAGGATAGGGTGATCCCAGCTATGATTTCCCACAACATGACCTTCCGATTTCATTCGTTTCAGAAGATCCTCATTTCCTGCTATGTTTTTTCCAAGTACAAAGAAGGTTGCTTTTACACCATACTTAGCCAAGGTATCCAAGGCTTGTGGAGTTGTAGTCGGATTAGGACCATCATCAAAGGTCAAGGCTACAACCTTTTTATTTTTCTTGGCAAAGTAAGCTTGATAAAGTTCAGCATCTTTTTCTAGTAAATAAGAGGAATCAATGACATCAAAGAAACTGGATATTGGTAAAGCAATTTCTTCAACAGTCTCTCCAGGATTAGCAGGATAAAGGATAATTTGACTATCTTTATAATCAAAACTCCAAGATGCCAAATCCTGATCTGTGAAGTTTTTGACAACCTGATCAATTTTTGCCTGGTCAAGTTTCTTATCTTCTAGAGTTGATTTGATTTGACTTAGTAAGAGTTCCTTAGCCTTGCTTGCATCTTTAAAAAGTTTACTGAGGTCAAAATCTTTCCCATCTTCAGTCAAGAAAATTTTTCCTAAAGAAGTCTTTTCTTTTTCTTCAACCTTTGATGCAGACAAATCGTAGACTTGCTTGCTGATATTACGAGCAACAACTCCCTTTAAGACAGGATCCAGCTGTTCAGTATAATAAAAGACCAGATCCTCTTTATCTTCTAGATTTTCTTTGATGTCTTGGTTGATTTTTTCTCTAATAGACGCAATAACTTCCTCTCCTTGCAGAGGGTAGTAGGCAATCACCTCCGCTTGCCCTTTTCGGAAATTGTCCCTCTGACTACCTGAGTTGAATTGCTGATCCTTTTCGCTTTTTAACGCTTCAATTTTTTGTTCATAAGATTGCTTTTGTAGAACCTTGTAGCCAATGGCACTTCCCAAAAGAATCATAGCGATTCCTAAGATCCCAACAAAGGAAAGCAATATACTTCTCTTTTTATCGTGAGAAACACGGTTCATATTTTTCTTCATATTTCCATCATATCAAATCAAAGCTATTATTTCAATGATAAACAGGTAATCTAGCTCCATTTCAAAAATAAAGAAAAAGCTTAGAGTTCTCTAAGCTTCTATTTTAAAAGCGAATTGCTTCACGTGTTTTTTCATATGAAGTCACAAAACGATTTGTAACTCCTGGTTCTGCAACTTCCAAGGCTTGAGAAATCTTCTCAAATGATGCCCGATAGTCAAACTCTTTCTCAAAAATTTCAAGTGCTTCGTTGAAAGCCTCTTGGATGCGTTCATCAAATGAACGGTAACGATTTGAGTATTGGAGAAGTTGCTCTGTCAAAGTTGCATACTGAACAATATCGTATGTTTCTGTCTCAAGTACTGCCATATCATTCGTTGCAATTTCAAGAATTCGCTTAACAGATTCAATATTAACCTGCGGTTGTTCTAGCTCCGCCATCAAATCTTCAGTGTTATGACTTGCAGTAAAGAAGAGTTTCAAAAAACTTTGAGGGATTCCTGGTAAGTTTCGCTTTTCCATGTAACGTTTGATGGTGTGCAAACGATTCACATAGACATTTGCTTTTTGGCGAGCATTGAGGTCGTCTTTTTCAATTTGCGCAAGTCGTTCGCTCACAGAAATTTGCTCATCTTCAATATCTTTGAGATTGCTTTGAAGCATTTCCAACTGTTCTTCAAGAACAGAATAGGCTTGAGCAGATTCTCTTTGATCCTCTGTTATTTCTAAAATAGCAGTATCAAGTGCAGCTAATTCTTCTTGAAGTCGGCGAACATGATTTCCATCACTTTCTGGAAGAAGATAAGTTTTATTCAGGCGTTCAAGATCTTGAACAAGCACCTGGTTATTTTCTTTCAAGTGGTTGAGATAGGTTGGAAGTGTTGAGAGGAGATTCTCAACGACTTTTTGAGCCTCAATTTCACGAGTGAAAATATCATAAAGTGCGTTGATTTCTTCTTGAATGCGATTATTTTCATACTCTGCATTGTCCAACTCCAACTGACGAATGTTTTCTTGATTATTCTTCAAAGATTCATGCAAAAGTTGGAAACGTGACTCAATATCTGTTTCAGTAAAGTGGTAGTTGGCATCCAACAACTTGCGATAGCCTTCTTCCAAATCTGCTAATTGATCTGGTAATTCCTTTGTCAAGGTTTCAACAAGAGCTGGAATCCGATCAACAATATGCGTTAGAGCAAGAATATGATTTTCAGTATCATCTAAGATTGCTGCAGCTTCGACTGGGTCACCTGATGAGTTAAGGGTAACGAATTGAGAGAATTCCGATTGGATGTTTTCCAATTGTTTCTCAATCTCAGGAAGAGCTTTTCCATATTTCTCTGAATCTTCTGCAACGGTATGTTGAAGGGTTTCAAACAAGTCCAAAGCATGTAGGACACGACCACTGTTCTTAGATTCTTGCTTTTCGAGTTCAGAAAGGGCATTGCGAATAGCTGCAATATCCTCTTCAATCAAACTAATCTGGCTTTCAATTTGATCAATCTTGTGAGCTGCTTTAAAGAAACGAAAAGAATTATTGTAGTTTTCAGCTTCAAAGAGGTGATTTTCGATGTCTGCAAATGAGTTCAGAGATAAATCAACCCATTTTTGATTCCATTCACGAAAGGTTACCTGACTTTGACCAATCAAGTGCATATTTTTAACGGCTTCAACCTCATCATTTACAGGAAGGTTGTAGAGTTCTTCTTTTCTTTCTTCAAGCGCCGTTAATCTGCTTACATTACGCTTACGTAGAAAAATGGCTGTTACATAAGCTAAAATCAAAATGACCGCAATCGCAACCATTAGATAAATTAGTTGTCCATTAGACATATCAAACTCCTTTTATACTAGAAACAATCGTAATGATTATATCATATTTTTTAAACCAAGGGAACTATTTCCCACATTTTTTAGACGTCAAGTGTACTGTAAACAGCGTTTTCTTCGATAAATTCGCGACGAGGTTCTACCCGATCGCCCATCAACATATCAAAGATTCTATCTGCTTCAGCAGCATCATCTACTGAAACACGCGCCATCAAGCGATGTTCTGGATCCATGGTTGTTTCCCACAATTGGTGGTCATCCATTTCTCCCAACCCTTTATAACGTTGGATGGTTGGCTTTGAGCGTCCTTCACTATGACGTGCTAAGGCTTCTTGGAGTTTAATTTCTTGATCTGTACCTGGCTGGATGTATTCTTTGATCTCACTTCCAACTTTAACCCCATAAATCGGTGGTTGGGCAATATAAACATAACCAGCTTCTAGGATTGGTTTCATGTAGCGGTAAATCAAGGTTAGCAAGAGAGTTCGAATGTGGGCTCCATCAACATCGGCATCGGTCATCAAAACGAGTTTTTGGTAACGAGCCTTAGTAACATCGAATTCTGCACCAAATCCTGTTCCCATGGCTGTGAAGAGGCTCCGAATTTCTTCGTTGGCAAGAATTTTATCCATACTAGCCTTTTCAACGTTCAAGATCTTACCACGAATTGGTAAGATAGCTTGGAACTCACGGTTACGACCAGATTTAGCTGATCCACCAGCCGAGTCTCCTTCGACGATGAAGAGTTCGGTTTCAGCAGGATTATTTGAAGAACAGTCTGCTAGTTTTCCTGGAAGATTGGAAATTTCCAAACCAGATTTCTTGCGCGTGACTTCACGCGCACGCTTGGCGGCCACACGAGCCTTGGCAGCCAAAACCCCTTTTTCCACGATGCGCTTAGCAATCTGTGGATTTTCCATGAGAAAATCAGAGAAGGCCTCGCTGAAGAGGCGATTGGTGATCTTAACTACTTCACTATTGCCCAGCTTAGTCTTGGTTTGTCCTTCAAACTGCGGATTTGGATGTTTAACTGAGATAACTGCAGTCAAGCCTTCGCGAACATCTTCCCCTGTTAGGTTGTCTTCATTGTCTTTTAGCAGCTTATTTTTGCGGGCATAATCATTGATAACACGCGTCAGTGCTGTACGGAAACCTTGCTCATGCGTTCCACCTTCATGGGTGTGAATATTATTGGCGAAACTCATGACATTTTCGTGGTAACCGGTTGTGTACTGCATGGCTACTTCAACAGTAATATCATCCATCTCACCATCTGTGTAGATTGGTGTGTCAAAGATAACATCCTTGTTCTCGTTGATATATTCAACGTAACTAGCAATCCCACCTTCATAGTGGTAATGCTTGCTTTGTTCGAGACCTTCACGCTTATCTGTGATGGAGATTCGAAGCCCCCGGTTCAAAAAGGCTAGTTCTTGAATGCGTTTATTTAATTTGTCAAAGTCAAAAGTTGTTGTTTCTGTAAAAATCTCTGGGTCCGGCGTGAAGTGAACTGTTGTTCCCGTTTTATCCGTATCTCCAACCACCTCAAGATCAGCAACGACATTCCCACGGTGGTATTCTTGATAATAAATTTTTCCGTTTTTATGAACCCGAACATCTAGTTGAGTTGAAAGGGCATTTACTACTGATGAACCCACACCGTGCAATCCACCTGATACCTTGTATCCGCCACCGCCGAATTTTCCTCCAGCGTGAAGAACAGTAAAGACGGTCTCAACGGCAGGACGTCCTGTCTTTTCCTGAATGTCAACAGGAATACCACGTCCATCATCCACAACGGTGATGGAATTATCTGGTTCAATAAGGACTTGGATATGACTGGCAAATCCTGCTAGGGCTTCATCAATTGAATTATCAACGATTTCCCAGACTAGATGGTGAAGGCCTTCTTTTGAAGTCGACCCAATATACATACCTGGACGCATACGAACGGCCTCCAACCCCTCCAAAACTTGAATTTGGCTGGCATCATAATCCTGTGCCTGTTGATTTTTGATTTCTTCTGTCATTTTTTCCCTTTTCTTACATGTCTATTGCTTGTCTCAGTGTCACAACGTTTTTAAAAAGATAGGCATCTAAGCCGGCAGCTTTCCCTGCTTCTACATCAATATTCCTGTCTCCAATGACCAAACCGGATGAGATATGATATTTATCACGTAAATAAATCATGGACTCAGGATCTGGTTTTCGTTTGAAACCGGAACTGGCAGTCACGACTTCTGTGAAATAGTCAGCTATCTGAGTCTTTGCAAGAAGTTCTAGAACTTGGTCATTTCGATGAGAAACTAAGAAATGACGGCCACCCTTGTCAGAAATGTCTTTGAGTAGTTCTGGAATCCCTTCAAACAAAACTGGATACTCTAGCTCACGCGCTTCATTATCTTTGTAGTTTTCTAAAAAATTCTCGATGTCTGGGGCAAACTTCTCAATGGCAAAAGCTGTCGAAACCTTTAAGGCTTCGTAAACACGGTCGTGTTCTTGCTCTATTCCGTATTGGGCTAAGGTCTCTACAAAGGCTGCTGTAGAAGTCTCATAATTATCCAATAGGGTGCCACCTAAATCCCATATGTAGTCGTGATATTTCATACCCTTCATTATACCATTTTTTTATGAAAAAAGCGATGATTTCCTAGATTTTTCCAAGTAAAAACGAGAGCCGAACTCTCGTCTTACTGTTAATTTCCAAAGACATCTCGATAGAGCATGCCGACTCGTAAACTTTCAGCATCCCCTCCCAACTGCTCTACCAACTCATAGGCAAAGGCAAGTGCGGTTGACGGTCCTCGGCTAGTTGTTAGATTGCCATCCACAACCACTGTTTGCTTTTGATAAATTCCATCACTGATGTTCTCCTGAACACCGTCATAACAGGTGAAGCGCTTGTCTTTCAGGATACCTGCTTGATGGAGGGCGATTGGAGCTGCACAGATGGCAGCAATTTTCTTTCCTGCTTGATTAAAGGCTTTAATCTGTGAAATGAGGGCTTGATTATCCCGTAGGTGAGCTGAGCCTGGCATGCCACCTGGAAGAACGACCAAGTCATAGTCAGACAAATCACCATCAAAGATACGGTCGGCTTTTACCTGAATGTCATGCGATCCTGTCACCTGTTCTTCAAATCCTACCATATCACATGAAATGTTTGCTCGACGCAAGACATCAACTACTGTCAAGGCTTCAATTTCTTCAAAACCCTGGGCTAAAATAACTGCTACTTTTGCCATAGTGGCCTCCTTATTTGATTTGTTTTAGGACGACTTTCTTTCGTTTGAATGGAACTTTTCCACTTTTCTCCTCCGCTAGGTTGGTCTGGTAACTCATAGATAAGAGGAGACCGACACCAATGAGGTTGCTAATAATTGCGGAACCCCCTTGAGAGATGAAAGGCAGAGGAATCCCTGTCAAAGGAAGTAAGCCTGTCACGGCACCGATATTTTCAAAGATATGGAAAAGCAACATCATGATAAAACCAGTCGAAATGTAGGTGTAGAACTGGTTATTTGACCTGAGCGTAATCTTCAACATCCGGTAAATAAGAAGCAAGTACAAGGCAACGACAAAGACCGAACCAATAAAGCCAAAATCTTCAGCAATCACTGTAAAAATCATATCACTCTCACGTACTGGAATGAGGAGATTGGACACATTGAAACCTTGCCCAAACAAGCCACCACTTCCAATCGCAATTTGTCCCTGCGCCTGTTGGTAAGTCGTTGTTTGCGCGAAGTCAAAGGGATTGAGCCAAGCCAAGATGCGGTTGATCTGGTAGGTTGGCATCCCAATCTGATGCAAGAAGGCACGTCCATCCTTGCTTATAAAGATGACCATGAAGCCTGCAACTGCAGTCACTCCTGTCGCAAAAACAGGAATGATAATCTTCCACGAAACACCTGAAAGGAGAACCATACCTGCAAAAATAGCCACAAAGACCAAGGCAGTCCCCAAGTCACTTTGTAGGGCTAAGAGGATCAAGACTGGGATGGTAAAGGCGATCATCCAACCAATCAATAGGAAATCCAAGGGAATAGTTCGTCGCCATTCCTTGTGTTTTTGAGTGAATTGTACGATGACTCGAGCTAACATCAAGATATAGGAAATCTTCATGAACTCCGATGGCTGAAAGAGTGTCGTTCCACCAATCGATACCCAGTTCTTGGCACCTGTTGACGCTACAAGATTTGGATTGTAGAAAACAAGAGGGAGGACCATCAAGGCTAGGCCTAAACCATAGAGATAAGGAGTCACCTTCCATAAAAACTCGGTATTGAAGAACATGACCACAAAACCAATGACAAGGCCCAAGGAAATCCAAGCGATTTGCTGGCCTAGTATTGGAAGTACATTATTTGGATAGTCATGACTAACTGCTATATAAATGGCCACTACTCCAATCACCAGTAAACAAAACACTGGTAGGAGAAGGCTATAATCGACTCGAGAGTCGAAGGAACGTTTCATATTTTTTACCTCTTCTCTTTCTTGGATTTTTCTTTCATTCTATTGCGACGGGATTGGAGAAAATCAGCTACAGCAGACTCTAGCTGGTCTCTAGAAAGAACCTGAACAGTCCTTTCTTTTGACAAGGTCTGAGCGATTTGTTTGCCGTAACGCTTGCTGACAACACGACTGTCTAAGATTACAGCAACCGAACCTTGGTTGGGCCGTCTAACAGTACGACCCAGGGCTTGTTTTAGCCGAATGATAGTCATCGGCAACTGATAATCATAGAAAGGATTTTTTCCTTCTTGACGCAGTTCTTGGTTTAATTTTTTGGTTAAGGGTTCTTGGGGGTTTTGGAAAGGCAATCTCGGAATCACTTGAATCACGCAAGGATGGGTTGAAAAATCAACCCCTTCCCAGAAACTACCTGTTCCAAGCAAGATCTGACGTTCGCCTTTTTCAAAACGTTTTTTCAGTTGGCTAGGTTCCCCATTTTTATACTGAGCTAGATGCGGTTGGTCGAGCAGGTCTGAAACTACCAGCAACATCTCTTTTGAGGTAAACAAGACCAGTATGGGTTTTTGAAAGGCTTGTAACCTTCGGATAACAGAAGCCACTTCACTAGCATAGTCAACAGGCGAAACTTCTGTCACAAGAGGAAAATCATTGACTAGAAAGACTTCTTGTTGCTCCTGTTTTGCTACATCAAGCCTAACAAGTGGAGCATCCGGAAATCCCAATAAATCTGCTAAGGAAACCCGATTGCTGATTTCAAGAGTAGCCGATACTCCTAGGAGCCTGCAATCTTCTGGCAATAAGTCTGCTAGTATAAAGCGGCCTTTTTTACTTGAACAAATCAAGACATCCTTGCTCGATTTCTCTGCTGTAGCAAGCCAAAATTCACGGTCCGAGGTGAAAAAGTTTGCAAGTTCTCGATACTCTGGGAGAGCTAACTCCGAAAAATGCTGGCGCAAGTGTTCGAGAGAATCCAACCACTTTCCATTCTTCAGACCTGACTGATAGTGCTCCATCAAGTAACGACATTCAAAGCCGATACTCTCAAGCAAACGTTTCTGAACCAAATCTTCCTCTGACTCCAAGGACTTTTCAATTTGGGTTACAAGTTCCTCAAGGCGATAAGCCTGCTGGGCTAGATTTTCGAGAGCTAACAGCATTTTTTGAGCTTCATCCAAAATCACCAAACGATTGTCGACAAACTCTGGATTGTCTTCCAAACGAGTGACCAGATAGGCATGATTGGTCAGAAGAACACGACTGGTCTTGGCCTTTTCCTGCCCTCGTTTCCAAAAATCCTCTGTAGCAAATAAACTTTTCTTTGAAAGCTTGCCATCGTGGACTAGTTCTGGTAGAAAATGCTGATAGCGATAAAGTTGACCGATTTCGTCCAAGTCACCTATCTCTGTCTCTGTTAGCCAGATAAGCAGTTGCATTTTAAATCGAGTAAATAGACGATTGGACTCCGGCCGATGGAGGACTTGGTGAAAAGCATCCAATTTCAAGTAATTTTGAGGCCCCTTGAGACTATGAATCTCCATATGGAAAACCTCTTTTAATCGCTGACCTTCTTCTTGCATGATTTGATTTTGAAGAATTTTGGTCGGAACACTCACTAGGATACCTGCTTGACTCTCCAAGTTCAAAACTGGGAGGAGATAACCATAAGTCTTGCCCAGTCCCGTTTGAGCTTGGATAAAGGAAGTCTGGTGTTCTTCCAATAATTGCTCAATCTTCTCCGCAAATTCCAACTGTTGCGGTCGCTCCTCCAGCCCCAATAAAGAAATATTTTTAGCAAAATCTTTGGATAACTTTCGTGGGACTAAGGCTTTGCTTTCCTTTTTGAGGAAAAGCCCATGAAGTTCCATCAAGTCTGGCGAAGACAAGAGAGATTGTTGCTGATAGACCTCCTCAATCACCAGATAACTTTCATAGAGAAGGTTGTCTGCAAGGTTTAATAAGCTTTCTAAAAGCCCTTTAGGTAGCTCAAAAAGTTTTTGACGCATGTAAAGCAAGAGTTCAGCTGTTGCTTGAGCATCTGACAGGGCAGTATGGGCATGTTCCAGCTCAATGCCCAACTCTTGACAAAGAATACCTAGATTGTACTTTTCAAATTGAGGATATAGAACTTGGGCTAACTCAACAGTATCCACCCGCGGGGTGCGCAATTCATATCCTTCAAAAAAGAGGAATTCTGCAAGGAGGTTGGCATCAAATTGTACATTGTGCGCAACAAAAATACCGTCCTTAACCAATTCAAAAATTTTTCCGGCCACCTGAGAAAACTCTGGTGCCGCAGCCAAACGCTGATCGGTTAGACCCGTTAATTCTTTGATATGAGAATCCAAGGGTTCATGGGGATTGACATCGGTCGCATACTGATCGATGATTTCACCATTCTCAATCACCACAATGCCTACTTGAATAATTTTTGCCTTGCTTCCAGTGCTGGTCGCCTCTAAATCAACGACCACATACCGATCATTTCTCGCATTCATCATTAAAAATTATATCAAAAAAAGCATGATTTGACACCCCTCAACTTTGATAACAATCTCACTTTCCTTTTGAGTTTGAGTAAAAATCAAGACCTTAGAAGTGAGAATTTCACGCAAGTTAAGCAGTTGGTCGCTGGTTTTGAGGTATTTAAAAACCTTATCAACAAAGCTACATCAACATAAAAAGGCAACCAAGGTATTAGCTGCCTTTTTGAGATATTTTTTTCATTGTTTTCGGAAGAGCCTTGCTAATTTCTGTTGGCAAGACAAGGTAGTTTTCTTGAGCTAGTTCTTGCGCGATAGCTGAATGAAGATAGGTCGCTACCACCACTCTCTCATAGAGACTGACTTGATGAAACTGACCTGCAAAACCTGCAATCATCCCAGCAAGTGTATCTCCCATCCCACCAGTTGCTTGATAAGGGCCTCCGACTTCTAATTGATAATATTCAGGCTGCCCAGCTTGCCAGATACGAGTCGCTGGACCTTTCTCAACTAGAATCGTTCCTTGAGGAAACGCTGAAAGAGCACTAGCAGTCGCCTCTGTATTTTGATGGTCAAGAACTATACCAGACAGTCTTTCCCACTCCTTTTGGTGGGGAGTTAGGATGAGCTGACTGGAAGGAAATGGTAACTGGCCGTTTGCTAAGATGCCCAAAGCACCGCCGTCTGCAATCAAAATCTGGTCTTTTCTAAGGCTCTCACAGACCCGTTTTACGAGTTCTTCTCCGAATGCATCCTCTCGCAAACCCGGACCTAACAAGATAACTTCAGCCTTTTCCAACTGTTCTTTTAACAATTGCTGGTCTTGAAGAGAAAAAGCCATGGCCTCAGGTAAATGGCTGTGCAGAGCAAGGATATTTTCCCTATCTGTGCCAACAGTCACCAAACCTGCCCCACTTTTAACTGCTGCAATGGCGGACATGATGATAGCTCCCCCATAAGGATAGGTTCCTCCCAGCAAGAGCAGGCGACCGTAATCTCCCTTATGGCTGTGACGAGACCGTTCAATAATAACTTTTTCTAATAAAGTTTGATCAATCACTTTCATCGATTTTTCCTCTCACTCCATTATACTACAAAAGGAGGGGCAAACCTCCTTCTACACTATTTTCCCTTAAATTCCGCAAAGGTCTGTAAGATTTTAGCTGCCACTGCTGGAGAAGGTTCTCCTTTTAGCTCTAACGTGTCATCTGCATATGGAGTAAGGCCAGCAAAGTCTCCTATCTGGACTGAATAAAGAGACGTTTTAAACAATTCAATATCGTTTTGGTCATTTCCAAAAGCGATGAAGTTCTCCCCGCATAACTTTTCAACAGTTGTCGCCTTATGAGTATCCAAGGGATTAACATAAAGGCACTTTTCATGCGCATGATAGGAGAGATGAGCCTGGCCTAGTCTTTCTAGCTGACCAAGCAGATCATCAAGCAACTCCTCATGGTCACCCATATAAACGACTACCTTAATCGGAGTCCCTAAGTTCTCAAGTTTCTGATGACGAGCCACCTTTAGGGGATCCACACTGGAAATAAATGGAATCTTCTCTACAATCTGACCACTGTAGTCAAAGCAATCATCTACAAAGAAAGGGAGATTATAAGTCTGGCAATAATCCACTAGCGCCTGATAAACTCTAGCATCAAGATTCCTTTCGAAGATAGCCTTCCCTAAATGATAGGCTACGCCACCATTCAAACCTATGACTAAGCGCTGACTGAGTTCAGAACCTAATAAACCCAAACAATCCCGATAAGAGCGGGCTGAGGCAAACACAAGCTCATGCCCATAATCTTCAGCCTTTAAAAGAACCTGCTGAATCTCCTCATCTATGGTCATGTAGTCAAAAGATAGCGTTCCATCCAGGTCAAATACGAATTTCATCTTCCTAGTCCTTGTTTAGTGTTCGAAGCGCTGCCTGATAGGTTTGCTCCATTAGCATGGTAATCGTCATAGGTCCAACTCCACCAGGTACAGGTGTGATGTGACTAGCAAGTGGTGCAACAGCATCATAATCAACATCTCCACAAAGCTTGCCATTTTCATCTCGGTTCATCCCAACGTCAATGACAACCGCTCCTGGTTTGACAAAGTCAGCAGTCACAAACTTGGCGCGACCAATAGCTACGACAAGGATATCCGCCTTAGCAGCCACCTTGGCAAGATGATGGGTGCGTGAGTGGGTCAAGGTCACAGTCGCATTCTTAGCTAAAAGAAGCTGAGCCATCGGTTTTCCAACAATATTTGAACGACCGATAACAACCGCATTTTTACCTTCCAAGTCAATCCCATACTCATGAAACATTTCCATAATTCCTGCAGGTGTCGAAGGAATCATAACTGGATGACCAGACCAGAGACGCCCCATGTTTAGCGGGTGGAAACCATCCACATCTTTTTCGGGGTCAATAGCTAATAAAACTGCCTCTTCGTCAATATGTTTTGGCAAAGGTAATTGAACCAAAATCCCATGCCAAGCTGGATCTTGATTGTATTTGGCAATCAAGTCTAACAATTCCGCCTGGGTAATGGCCTCTGGAACTCGCACTACTTCACTACGGAAGCCAGCAGCGAGAGCTGACCGTTCCTTATTGCGAACGTAGACTTGGCTGGCAGGATTGTCCCCCACCAAAATCACTACCAATCCTGGAACTAGACCTGTTTCTTCTTTTAGTTTGGCCGTCTTTTCAGCCAACTGTCCTTGTAACTTAGCCGCAAGAGCCTTCCCATCAATAATCTGAGCCATATCTCTTCTCTTTTCTATCAAATATCCTCTATTATATCAAAAAATAACTCGCCATCCTAACACTTCTTGCCTAATGGACCTTATAGTCTGAAACTATAAGAAAAAGCCCTTGTCGAGCTTTTATGCCTATTTATACTAGGTAAATCTGTCATGCTTTCTTTTTGACTTTTGGAGCCGGTAAGACTTCATACATCTCCTTGATTAATTTCATTAGAAATGATTTATCTTCAATGTCTTCTATCAAAATCATCTCCTTAGCTCCTTCATAAGGACGTTCAAGCCTAGTCTGTCCCAGTTGATCCAAGACCATCTTCACAGGCTTCAGTAACAGACGATTATCATAGATTCCTCCAATAATCTTTCCACGATAATAAAGAATATACTCTCCCATCATTGGACGATAACTCATCTCCTCTAGCTCTGATAGCTGTTCGAGAATAAAGTTTAAATATTCTTTACTGGAAGCCATGATACCTACTCCATTTCTTCTAAAAATGAGGTCTTACAAAACCTTACTCAAAAATTCCTTGGTCCGTTGTTCTTTTGTTTGATCGAAAATCTCTTCTGGTGTTCCATCTTCGACAACAACCCCATCTGCCATAAAGATAACACGGTCTGCTACCTCACGCGCAAAGCCCATTTCATGAGTCACAATCACCATAGTCATCCCTGACTTGGCAAGGTCTTGCATAACAGCTAGAACTTCTCCAACCATCTCCGGGTCTAGGGCTGAAGTCGGCTCATCAAAGAGCAAAACATCTGGTTCCATAGCAAGTCCACGTGCAATGGCAATCCGTTGCTGCTGACCACCTGACAAACTCTGTGGATAAGCCGTCGCCTTATCTGGCAAGCCAACTTTTTCTAACAGTTCCTGTGCTCTTTTCTCCGCAACTTCCTTGCTTTCACCTTTGGTTTTAATTGGTGACAAAGTGATATTTTCCATCACTGTCATATTGGGAAAGAGGTTGAATTGTTGGAATACCATGCCCATCTTTTCACGCATGGCAAAAAGGTCATTTTTCTTATCTGTGATATCAACTCCTTCAAAGATAACCTTACCTTTACTTGCTTCTTCAAGGAGATTCATCGAACGAAGGAGGGTTGATTTCCCGCTCCCTGACGGACCAATAATGACCACAACTTCTCCACGTTTAATCTCAAGATTGATGCCTTTTAAAACTTCATTTTTCCCAAAAGACTTATGTAGTTCTTCAATTTTAATCAAGGTTTCTGTCATTATTTCTTGTCTCCTTGTCCAATATGTTTTTCAAATGCTTTCAACGCCACTGTCAAAACAGAGGTCATAATCAAATAGTAAAAGGCTGCAAATAAAAGAGGAGTCAACGGTAAATAAGTTGTTGTTGCTACTGTCGTTGCACCATTCCACAACTCCATCACCCCAATCGCTGATAAGAGGGAACTATCCTTGATAATGGTGATAAATTCGTTTCCAAGAGCTGGAAGAATATTTTTGATAGCTTGTGGCAAAATGACATAACGCATGGCATTTTTGGGACGAATACCTAAGGAATAAGCTGCCTCTAACTGCCCTTTAGGAACCGCATTGATCCCCGCACGAACAGTTTCTGAAACATAAGCACCACTGTTCATAGAAATAATCAGAATACCAGGAATCAAACGAGAAAGATCAACTCCTAAAATTCCCACTTGAATAGTCGGAGCATTGATATGCATAAGAGCAAAGGCAATCATTATTTGAACCATCATAGGCGTCCCACGGAAGATCCAAACATAGACATTTGCAAACCAAACGAGCGGTTTAAAGCGTGAACGTTGAGCAAAGGCCAGTAACACACCTATAATGGTCCCTAAGCAGACAACAAGGATGGAAATCAATACGGTAATCAGAGCACCATAGTTAAAATACGGTAAATACTTTGGTAAAAAAGAAAAATTCATATTCAATCAACTTTCTATGTATTAGATTGTATGATTATAACATGAATTGAATTAAAATGCAATCCTTTTTCCCTAATTTTAACAATTAACTTGATAGAATAGAGAAATAGAGAGAAATCACAGTTTTTTTCTAGTCAACTACCTCTTGTTTATGGTAAAATAGAAACGATAAGAAATGGAGGAGAATCAAAATGGAATCACATTTGGTTAGAATCATTAACCGCCTAGAAGCAATGACAAAAGATGGTGGAAATCTAAAACGTAATTTTGAACGTGAAGGTGTTGTTGTCGCAGAAGTTGCATACAGCCATGACGAAGAAAACGGATCACTCTTCACCCTTCGCGATGTAGAAGCTCGTGAAACTTATACATTTGATAGCATTGATTTGATTGCAATGGAGATCTACGAACTCCTTTACTAATATAAAAACAACGGGCAGTAGGGCCCGATAAATGAGAATCCTTTTTGTCACCACAAATGGGATTTTTTCTTACCTTCAATGTCGCTGGATTCTTCATAAATCCCTCTTTTAAAAACGACCACTTCCCAATCTTTTTACTTGCTTTACACCTTAATCATGCTATAATGAGAGTATAAAACTTTGACTATTCTTGACCTTTTTCTTAGACCAAGAATAAGAATGAAATGAGGTAGATGTATGCTCTGTCAAAACTGTAAAATTAACGACTCAACAATTCATCTGTATACCAATATCAATGGACAGCAAAAGCAAATTGATCTCTGTCAAAATTGCTATAAAATTATCAAAACAGATCCAAATAATACCCTCTTTAAAGGAATGACTGACTTAAACAATCATGACTTTGATCCTTTCGGCGACTTTTTCAATGATTTGAACAATTTCAAACCTTCTTCTAATAACGTCCCTCCAACTCAATCTGGTGGAGGATATGGAGGAAACGGTGGTTATGGACCTCAAAACCGCGGACCTGTTCAAACACCTCCTCCTAGCCAAGAAAGAGGGCTCCTAGAGGAATATGGTATCAACGTGACTGAAATAGCTCGTCGAGGAGATATTGACCCTGTTATCGGCCGAGACGAGGAGATTATCCGCGTTATCGAAATCCTCAACCGTCGAACCAAAAACAATCCTGTCCTTATCGGAGAACCAGGTGTTGGTAAAACAGCTGTTGTCGAAGGTTTAGCTCAGAAGATTGTCGATGGTGATGTTCCCCATAAACTCCAAGGCAAGCAGGTCATCCGTCTGGATGTGGTTAGTCTAGTTCAAGGAACAGGGATTCGAGGTCAATTTGAAGAGCGTATGCAAAAGCTCATGGAAGAGATACGCAAACGCGAGGACATCATCCTCTTTATCGACGAAATCCATGAAATTGTTGGTGCAGGGTCAGCAGGTGATGGCAATATGGATGCAGGTAATATCCTGAAACCTGCCCTTGCCCGTGGTGAATTGCAATTGGTTGGCGCTACTACTCTCAATGAATACCGTATCATTGAAAAAGATGCTGCTTTGGAACGTCGTATGCAGCCTGTCAAAGTTGATGAACCAACTGTCGAAGAAACCATTATCATCCTCAAAGGGGTTCAAAAGAAATACGAAGACTACCATCACGTCAAGTACACAGACACTGCTATCGAAGCTGCTGCAAATCTTTCCAATCGCTATATCCAAGACCGCTTCTTGCCAGACAAGGCTATTGACCTGTTAGATGAAGCTGGTTCTAAGATGAATCTGACGCTGAACTTTGTTGATCCTAAAGTGATTGATCAGCGTTTAATTGAAGCTGAGAATCTCAAGGCTCAAGCTACTCGAGAGGAAGACTTTGAAAAGGCTGCCTATTTCCGCGATCAGATTGCCAAGTACAAGGAAATGCAGAAAAACAAGGTGACTGACCAGGATACTCCTATCATTAGCGAGAAAACCATTGAGCATATCATTGAGCAGAAAACCAATATTCCTGTCGGAGAACTCAAAGAAAAAGAACAGTCTCAGCTTATCCATCTAGCAGACGACCTCAAAGCTCATGTCATTGGTCAAGATGAAGCTGCCGATAAGATTGCCAAAGCCATCCGTCGTAATCGTGTTGGTCTTGGAACTCCTAACCGCCCAATCGGAAGTTTCCTCTTTGTCGGACCAACTGGTGTCGGTAAGACAGAACTGTCCAAACAACTAGCCATTGAACTCTTTGGTTCTGCTGACAGCATGATTCGCTTTGATATGAGTGAATACATGGAAAAACACAGTGTGGCTAAATTAGTCGGAGCCCCTCCAGGTTATGTTGGCTACGATGAAGCGGGTCAGTTAACGGAAAAAGTTCGTCGTAATCCTTACTCACTCATCCTTCTCGATGAAGTCGAAAAAGCCCATCCAGATGTGATGCACATGTTCCTTCAAGTCTTAGACGATGGCCGTTTGACAGACGGACAAGGACGAACAGTTAGCTTTAAGGATGCTATCATTATCATGACCTCAAATGCCGGTACCGGTAAGGCCGAAGCCAGTGTTGGTTTTGGAGCTGCTCGTGAAGGTCGAACCAACTCTGTTCTCGGTGAACTCGGCAACTTCTTTAGTCCTGAGTTTATGAACCGTTTTGACGGCATCATCGAATTTAAACCTCTCAGCAAGGACAACCTCCTCCAAATCGTCGAACTCATGCTAGCGGATGTCAACAAACGCCTCTCTAGCAACAACATCCACCTCGATGTGACAGACAAGGTCAAGGAAAAGTTGGTTGACCTAGGTTATGATCCCAAAATGGGAGCACGCCCACTCCGTCGTACCATTCAAGACCATATCGAGGATGCTATTACAGACTACTACCTTGAAAATCCAAGCGAAAAAGACCTCAAGGCAGTCATGACAAGCAATGGTAAGATTCAAATCAAATCTACCAAAAAAACTGAAAAAATCAAAGAAAATACTTCTGAAAGAGAAGAATAAATCTATATAACAAGTGCAGAAAGTCTATCATTTTCTGCACCTTTTTTACTAAAATAAATGAAAAACCTTGACAGCTAGCCCCTCGTCCATTATGATAATAATAAAGATACTAGAGAATGAGGAAAGTTCAATGGCAAACCCAACTTTTGGTGATAAAAAAGAGAATGTGACCTACCAGCCCCGCTATGGCGTGTACGCAGTTATTCCTGATGCAGAAAAAAAACAAATTGTCCTAGTTCAAGCTCCCAATGGTGCTTGGTTCTTGCCAGGTGGAGAAATTGAAGCAGGCGAAGATCATCAAGATGCACTGAAGAGAGAACTAATCGAAGAACTTGGCTTTACAGCTGAGATTGGAACCTATTATGGGCAAGCTGATGAGTATTTCTACTCTCGCCACCGTGATGCCTACTACTACAACCCAGCTTATCTCTATGAAGCTACTTCTTTCCAAGAAGTACAAAAACCATTGGAAGATTTTAATCATATTGCTTGGTTTCCTATTGATGAAGCAATTGAAAAACTCAAACGTGGTAGCCATAAATGGGGAATTGAAGCTTGGAAAATCCAGCATGGAATTGACTAAATTGCACGATTTTATCCAAAAAGTGCTATAATAGAGTTAGAAAATCGGAGGAACTGTTATGAAGCTTATCAACACGACTAATTCACACTCGCAACTTGTTAAAAGCCAATTAGAAAGTACTGACGCAACTCTTGTTGAGGTCTATTCGGCCGGAAATACAGATGTGGTTTTCACACAAGCCCCGCTTCACTATGAAATCCTCATTTCGAACAAACACCGTGCTATTCGTGAACCCGAAATTGAAACCATCCAAGACTTCTTCTTGAAACGTAAAATCGACAAAGAAAGTATCGATGAAGCAAATATCAAAACCCTCTATTCGGATAAATTGATTGAGATCTCAATCCCTATAAAATAAGAAGACCAGCTTTTAAGCTGGTTTTCACTTGCAAAAAAGATTGGTAGTTGTGTACTACCAATCTTTTTTATTTTATTTCACAGCTTCTTTCAAAGCCTCTACCTTGTCCAAACGTTCCCATGGAAGGTCAATATCTGTACGTCCCATGTGTCCATAAGCCGCTGTTTGACGGTAAATTGGACGTTTAAGATCCAGCATTTGGATAATTCCTGCAGGGCGAAGATCAAAGGTTTGACGCGCTGCTTTTTCAAGTTTGCTTTCAGCTACTGTTCCTGTACCGAAAGTATCGATACGAACAGAAACAGGCTGTGCCACACCGATGGCATAGGCCAATTGCACTTCTACTTTCTTAGCAAGACCTGCTGCCACGATATTCTTGGCAATGTAGCGAGCTGCATATGACGCAGAACGATCCACCTTAGTCGCATCCTTACCAGAGAAGGCACCG
The DNA here is from genome assembly GCF_011714815.1 of Streptococcus sp. CCUG 71758. Classification (NCBI taxonomy): domain Bacteria; kingdom Bacillati; phylum Bacillota; class Bacilli; order Lactobacillales; family Streptococcaceae; genus Streptococcus; species Streptococcus sp. CCUG 71758. The sequence goes on from NZ_RXXO01000003.1 coordinate 130,296, forward strand.
CCACCATGACGAGAATAGCCACCATAGGTATCCACGATGATCTTACGACCAGTCAAACCTGAGTCTCCTTGAGGTCCACCGATTACAAAGCGGCCAGTCGGATTGATGAAGAATTTTGTTTGCTCATCCAAGTAAGAAGCTGGAATAACTTCTTTGATAACCTTGTTAATCACATCTTGATGGATTTGTTCATTAGTAGCTTCTGGATCGTGCTGAGTTGAAATAACGACTGTGTCCACACGTACTGGACGATCATTTTCATCGTACTCAACTGTAACTTGTGATTTGGCATCTGGACGAAGATAACTGATTTCACCAGACTTACGAAGTTCTGCCAAACGACGAACCAACTTGTGGCTGAGTGAGATTGGCAATGGCATGAGTTCTTCTGTCTCATCCACTGCAAATCCAAACATGAGACCTTGGTCACCAGCACCAATCAAGTCAAGCGGATCTTGATCTGCACTTCCACGGACTTCCAAGGCTTCGTTAACACCTTGGGCGATATCCGGCGACTGCTCAACAAGCGATGGATGAACTCCAACTGTTTCCGCAGAAAAACCATATTCTGCATTCGTATAACCAATCTCTGCAATGGTATCACGAACCACACGGTTGATATCCACATAAGCATTTGTAGAAATTTCACCAAAAACATGGACAGAACCAGTGTATACAGCTGTCTCAGCAGCAACGTGCGCCTCTGGATCCTTTGCTAAAATAGCATCCAAAATCGCATCTGAAATTTGGTCTGCAATCTTATCCGGATGCCCCTCAGATACAGATTCAGACGTGAATAATTTACGTTCTGACATAAAAATGTCCCCCCTTAAAAAATATTGTTATAGAGTTACAAAGTACTGATAGAAATTTCTACCATCTTATCGGGACTATATAACCTTATCATTATACCACTTTTTACTCATTTTTGCATTCTTTTCGAAAATTTATAAAACGAAGGTACAAAAAGGAGCCATTCAGCTCCAATTTTGTTCTTAAAATGTTTGGCGTTTGGCTTTACGCTCGGCACGGCCACGAGCACGATTTTCAGCACGCTTGGTTTTGCGACGTTTTTCATCCACCGCCCATTGAATCTTCTTCTTATAGCCTGGCTTGACTTTTTTCTTTTTCTTTTTAACCAATCCAATCATTTCAATATCAAGCTTATCCTGCTTCTTTTCACGATTAGCACGACGATCACGGTCATAGGTGTCTTGAAACTCTCCATCTTTGACCATCTTAGGAGTAAACTTGATCCCTAATTTCTCCAACTCACGGATATCCGAGTCATCACTAGGCTGGTAAAGGGTAATAGCTGTACCAGGCAGACCGTTGCGCCCAGTCCGTCCAACTCGGTGAACAAAGAAGGACAAGTCTTGCGGAATGGCGTCATTGATAACATGGCTGACACCTTCAATGTCAATTCCACGCGCTGCCAAGTCCGTTGCGACAATGTACTCAAAATCCAGATTTTTCACCTGATTCATGATCCGCTTGCGTTCACGAGGGGCAATATCTCCATGAATCTTTGCTACCTTCAATCCTTGGGCAGTCAAGTAGGCATGCAATTCATCAGCACGCGTTTTTGTGTTAACAAAGATCATTGCCAAATAAGGTTGCATCAACTGAGTCAGTTGGTAAATCTGAGCATTCTTATCTCGTCCCTTGGTTGAAATCAACCAGTTATCAATCGTATCAGAGATGACTGTTTTTGTTTTGATTTTCTCCATAACAGGATTTGACAAGTATTTTTTCAAGAACGGTTGCAATTTTTGTGGAATCGTCGCTGAAAAAACCATGAATTGCAAGTCTTTTGGAAGTCTTCCTGCAATCTTATCAACGGTTTCCAAGAATCCCATATCCAAGGTCATATCGGCTTCATCAACTACAAATGTCTTGGCCTTATGAATGGCTAAATCACCAGATTTGACCAAGTCATAGATGCGACCTGGCGTTCCGATAACGATATGTGGTTGGTTGCTGGCCAGTTTTTCAATCTGACGCGCCTTATCCGTACCACCCACATAATTAACCACACGAACTTCGACATCTGAGTGAGCTGCAATCTGACGAGCTGCTTGGTAAATTTGAGTAGCCAACTCACGACTTGGTGCAGTAATGACCGCCTGCACACTATCGCTAGTTTCATCTAATTGCTGAAAAATGGGTAGTAAGAAAGTGTGGGTCTTTCCTGAACCTGTTTTTGACTCGCCCACCAAGTCACGACCTGCCAAGACAATAGGAATCAACTTTTCCTGAACTTCGGTAGGAGTCGTAAACTTCAACTCCTCCAAGGCTTCTGCTATATAATTTTTAAATTGAAATTTCTTAAATGACATACTATCCTCGATTCTATCCTTTCAATTATACCATATTTTGTCCTATTTCAGTAGCTTCATTTGAATCTCAGTCCTGTATTAAAGATTCAAGTAGCTTAAAAGGTTGGAACCTCTGATTCCAACCTCTTTCATTATTTTCAGGTCAATACAGCATTCAAACCATAGTGGTCACTGACTTGTGGACCATTTTGGCCATCAAAAACTACATGCAAACTTTCCACTTCTAAGTCTTTTGTCGTAAAGACATAGTCGATTCGTAGTGGTTCGGTATTGCCTTTCCAGCCATCAATTTCTGGTGGAACGGTATAGCTACCACTTCTTTCTTTCGCAACTTCAAACGCGTCTTGTAATCCTAATGGGCTAGCTAAAATCGCTTGATAGCCTTCCTGACCAGCTGGATTATTAAAATCACCTGCTAAAATCAGAGGTTTGTTCAACTCTTTTAATACAGCCTCAAATCGTGCCCATTCTTCTTGGAAACCTTTATCCCACCAAGAGAGATGGACACTTGCAACTGCAAGTTCTTTGCCTTCAACTACTGTTTCTGCCAAAGCAACTCGACGAGTGTGGTAATCTGTTGGATCATCTACATCTGATACTAAAATCTCACGCGCCTTAATAGGTGTTTTGGATAAGATAGCTACACCTTCATGGTAGCGGTCATAGCCAATATGATTATAAGCCCAAGTCCAGTAGTAGTTTTTCCCTTTCTCAGACATTTTTTCGACCAGGAGTCGTACATAGTGATCCTGATGAATAGGTTCTGCTGATGGCAAAGCTTGATAGTGATTGTTAACCTCTACCTCCGGCGAAGTCATTTCTTGATTAATTTCTTGAAAACAGATCAAATCATAATCTTTGTCAAGAATATCTTGGAGCAAGAGCTGGAATTTTTCCTCTGCTTCTTTTTCCATCCAACTATGAGTATTGAGTGTTAAAAATTTCATGCTTTTCTCCTAAAACAAGAGGTTGGAAAACAGCTTCCAACCTCGAGTATATTACAATTCTACTTTAGCAACTGCTGTTTTAGCTGCAAGAGAACCTGTTTGTTCTAATTTAACTGATTTGATAGCATCACCATTTGTAAAGACAACCACTGTTGATGTTTCACGACCTGCTGCTCGGATAGCATCCAAGTCAGCTGTCACAAGAAGATCACCTGCTGCAACCTTTTGTCCTTCAGAAACGTGAACAGTAAATGGTTTTCCTTCAAGACTTACAGTATCCAAACCAATATGAACAAGTACTTCAAGACCTGATTCAGTAACAAGTCCAAGTGCATGTTTTGTTGGGAAGATACTTGATACAGTACCTGAAACTGGAGATACAATGTTTCCATTTGCTGGTTCTACTGCAAAACCATCACCCATCATTTTTTGAGCAAAGACTGGATCTTTCACTTGTTCCAAGGCAATAACTTGACCGTCAGCTACTGAGTAAACTTCCTCAGTTACACCTTTAAAATGTACAGTATTTTTTTGAGCTTCTGTCATTTGACTTGGAAGAGTTTCAGGAATTACTTCACCTGAGTCAAGGATATCTTGGATATCAGATTTCAATACGTCAGCTTTTGGTCCGTAGATAGCTTGGACACCTTGTCCTTTCATGACAAGACCCATAGCGCCTTCTGCTTTCCATTGTTCCTCAGTACCAACACGATCTGCATCCTTAACAGTTACACGAAGACGAGTCATACATGCATCTACATCTACGATGTTTGCACGACCACCAAGAAGGTTAATGATATTTACAGCTTGAGAAGCTGCTGCAACTTTTGTTTCTCCTGGAGCTGCATCTTCTGATGCTCCTTCAGCAGTTTCATAGTTTCCGTTACGTCCTGGAGTGGCATAGTTGAATTTTTGAATCATGAAGTTGGCAATGAAGTACATGATGACTGCAAAGAGGACAGTTACCCAGATAAAGTTAATGACATCCATACCAAGACCAGCATTGATAGCTAGTGGAGTACGAGTCAAGAATTCGATTGAACCGAATGAGTGCACACGAAGGTGAACAATATCAGCCATAGCAAAGGCAGCACCTTGAACTACTGAATAAACAAGGTAAAGAGGTGTTGCGATGAACATAAACATATACTCGATAGGTTCAGTAACACCTGTCAAGAATGTTGCAAGGGCTGTCGCAATCATCATACCCTTGTATTGGTGTTTCTTATCAGCATCAACATTACGGTAGATAGCAACGATGACACCCATCAAGATACCAAATGAACCAATCATTTGTCCAACTTTGAAACGAGCTGGGTGAACAGTATCTAACAAGTGTTGGTATTGACTAGCATCAGTACCTTTAAGGTTTACAAGGTCTGTTACCCATGCAAGCCATAGTGGGTCTTGACCGAATACTTGAGTACCTTTAGCTGCACCAGTTAAAATGTCATAAGTACCACCAAGAGCTGTATAGTTCATTGGGATAGTCAACATGTGGTGAAGACCAAATGGCAAGAGCAAACGTTCCAAAGTACCATACAAGAATGGTGCAAGAACAGGTGCTGTTTCTTGTGAATTGGCAATCCAGATACCAAAGTTGTTGATACCTGTTTGAACAACTGGCCAGAAAGCTGCAAGTACAATTGCTGCAATAGCTGAACGAAGGATGACAACGAATGGTACGAAGCGTTTCCCATTGAAGAATGAAAGCGCATCAGGAAGTTTACGGTAGTTGTAGTATTTGTTAAAGGCGGTTGCCCCTACAAAACCAGAGATAATCCCTACAAAAACACCCATGTTCAATGCTGGTGCTTCAAGAACACTGATGAAGTAATCAGAAACTTTGATTGAGCCTCCAAAGAGGGTAGTGACCATAGCCTCAGGGTTTTTCAGCATATCACTTGTAACTCCAAAGATAGTACCAGTGATACGGTTGATTAAGATAAAGGCAAGTCCTGCTGCAAATGCACCGCCTGCACGTTCTTTAGCCCAGCTACCACCGATAGCAAGAGCAAACAAAATATGAAGGTTACCGATAACTCCCCAACCGATTTGCTCAAGAATTCCACCTGTAATAACAAGTGGGGCAAGATTTGGGTCAATCAATGCAAGCGACTTACCGATTGAAATCATCAATCCAGCCGCTGGCATAACAGCGATAACCACCATCAATGCCTTACCGAATTTTTGCCAAAATTCGAAAGACAAGACATTTTTGAATGTATCTTTCATCATTCAAATCTCCTTTATATTTTTTAGGCAAACGTTTTACGAAAACGTTTGCACTTATTTATAATTCAATTATACCACTTTATTTTTTTTTGTAAAGGCTTTTATAAAAAAATTGTCTACTTTTTTTTAGTTTTTAGAAGAAAAAAGAGAAGTTTACGAAAACTTCTCTTTTAAAAATGTATCATTTTTCTGATTTGTTCTGCAATTTGCATTTATATCCAATTAGATTTTCAAGAATCGACGCATCGAAATTCCTGAACCAATTGAACCAATGAAAATTCCGATTACAAATAGTAGAACTGTCATCAAAGGGACAAACACATCTGGCGTAATCATTGATAAGTTTTGACCTACCAAGGATTTATTGACCGATTGATAAACGATATTGTAAACAAAGAATACAAGAACTGAGGGAATCGCTGCGCCAAGCAAGCCAATAAAAGCACCTTCTAGCAAGAATGGGCCACGGATATAACCATTTCTCGCTCCAACAAGACGCATGATCTGAATCTCACGACTACGTGAAATAATGGTAATACGGATGGTATTGGAAATGAGGAAGACTGCAATAAAAATCAAGAGCCCTGCAATAACCAATCCCCAAACACGGATAAAGGAAGCTAGTTCAAAAAGCCGTTGAGTGTTGGCTCCACCATCTTGAACCTCTGATACTCCCTCAATTTTCTTCGCTTCTTCAGCTACTGTTTTAACATCACTTGGAGAATTTGTATCGACGATATAGGCATCATAGAGAGGATTTGCATCCCCTTCAAAGACCTTCCAATCGTCACCCATTGTTTCCGTCAGTTTCTCGTATTGTTCTTCTTTACTTGAGAAGGTAACACTTTTTACAGCAGGCATCGCCTTCAAAGCATCATAGACCTTGTGGTAGTCATTATTGGTAACTGTCTGACCTTCTTTTTCAATCGTTTCACTGTTATCTGCTACATCCTTACGAATGTAGACCATAACACGAACGTTGTTTTCAATATCGGTAGCCAGTTTTGCTGTATTAAAAATTACAGATGCAAACAGGGCAACGAGTGTTAAGGTAATCATAACCGAACTCACTGCTGCTACTGTCATCCAGCCATTTCGTTTTAAACTTTTTAATGATTCAAATAAATGGCGAAAAAATCTACTAATCATCGTATCCATATTCTCCTTTAGCTTCGTCACGAACGACACGGCCGTTTTCAATGGCAATGACACGGTGGCGCAAGGTATTTACGATTTGGCTGTTGTGGGTCGCCATCAAAACAGTTGTACCTTGAAGATTGATGCGTTCCAACAGATTCATAATTTCCCACGAATTATCTGGGTCCAAGTTTCCTGTTGGTTCATCAGCAATCAATACTTTAGGATTGTTGACAATCGCACGGGCAATCGCAATCCGTTGCTGTTCTCCACCTGAGAGTTCATTCGGGAAAGAACGAACCTTGTGTTTTAAACCTACTAGGTCCAATACTTCCATAACACGTTTTTTGATGTTACGGCGATTCTCTCCGATAACTTCCATTGCGTAGGCAATATTCTCATAAACCGTTTTCTTAGGCAAGAGTTTGTAATCTTGAAAGACAACCCCGACACTACGACGTAGAAGCGGGATATCTTTCTTCTTGATTTTAACTAGATTAAAGCCTGCAACTGATAGGCTTCCTTTTTCGATCTTTACTTCTCGGTATAAAGCTCGAATAAAGGTTGACTTACCTGCCCCAGAAGGTCCTACGATATAGGCAAACTCTCCTGGTTCAATGGTGACAGAGACACCACGCAGGGCAGTCGTTCCATTGTCATACTTTTTGACAACATCTCTCATTTCAATGATTGACATATGAGTTCCTTTCTTTCTTAGCTAATTCGCCACTTGAGGTAGGCATCGATGAAACCATCAAGGTCTCCATCCATGACCTTATCTACTTGGGAAACTTCAAAGCTTGTACGGTGATCTTTTACCATAGTATAAGGTGTGAAGACATAAGAACGAATCTGACTTCCCCATGTAATTTCTTTTTTCTCACCTTTGAGGGAATCAACTTCCGCAGCTTTCTTTTCTTGCTCCATCTGATAGAGTTTAGCCTGCAACATCTTCATGGCACGATCTCTATTTCCATACTGGGTACGATCGACCGTTGATTGGACGACAGTTCCTGTAGGAATGTGTGTCAAACGCACACCTGTTGAAACTTTATTGACGTTTTGTCCACCAGCACCACCTGAACGGAAGGTATCCATTTTGATATCATCTTCACGAATTTCCACTTCGATAGTATCATCCAGCTCAGGCATAACCTCTACGGATGTAAATGAAGTATGGCGACGTTTGGCAGAGTCAAATGGTGAAATACGGACCAAACGGTGAACACCCATTTCTGATTTAAGTAGTCCGTATGCATTGGGACCTTCAAAAGACAAGGTCACAGACTTGATACCCGCTTCATCACCAGCCTGGTAATCCAAGACTTCTACTTTAAAGCCTTTGGCATTTCCATAACGAGTGTACATGCGGAGCAACATATCGCCCCAGTCCTGAGCCTCAGTACCACCAGATCCTGGATGGATTTCCAAGACGGCATTATTATGGTCATAAGGTTCTGACAAGAGAAGGGTCATCTCGTAGTTGGTCATCATCTTATCCAACTCGGTTAGCTGCTCGACCAGTTCATCATGGACTGACTCGTCTTCTGCTAAAAAGTCCAATAAAATCTCAACTTCATCCTGCAACTCTTCCATTTTACGGAAGGTGTTGTAGGTGTTTTTTAATTCATTTAATTCTTGCGACGTTTTTTGGGCCGCGATATTATCGTTCCAAAAATCAGGTTCTGTCATCTTGTTCTCCAAGATGGCAATCTCTTCCTCTAAGCCTTCGAGGTCAAAGAGACCCCCTGAAAGAAGCTAATTTTTCACGATTTGCGTCAATTTTTTGACGAATTTCTGAAATGTCCATAGATACTCCTTTTCATATCGTTTTATTATACCATAATCTCTTATTTCTTTCCATATTTTGCTTTTCATCGCTTTTGTGGCAGAAGAAAAGAGGCCCGAAAGCCTCTGGTTTAAAGGACTTTGGCAGAGGTCTGAGTGATTTCCTCCACTTGAATTCCTTCTTTTTCAAACTTTTCCTTTAATGCAGTCAAATCGATTTTTCCATCAATTTGAACTTCGATGACGACCTTGCCATCCTTACGTGGAATGTTTACAGTATGGGAAATATTTAAATCCTCTTCTACAATTAAAGCTACAATTTTCCCCAGTACTCCGACTTCATTTTCTGTAATGAAACGAACCCGAATCCCCTCTTCTCCGTATCCGGCGATTTCCAAGAAAGCCTGAAAAACATCGCGGTCTGTAATGACGCCGTAGACCTGATGATTGTCTACGACTGGTAAGATCCCTATTTTATTTTTCAGCATCAGGTAGGTCGCATCCTCTAGACTAGCATAGCCAGAAACAGTCACGACATCTCGAATCATTACATCTTTTACTTTGGTTTTATTTAGAAGATAATTCATCTCATAGATAGAGAGACTGGTTGCTTTAGATGGGCTGGCTTCCGCGATGGTTCCTTCTGTTACCAATCCGACTAATTGATCATTTTCGATAACAGGTAAACGGTGCAAACCTTGCTCGCGCATCAAATCTGCTGCGTGTGCCACAGTTGTATCTGGACTGATATAAACTACCTTACGGGTCATGAAATCTTTAACTGCCATGGGACTTCTCCTTCTATATTGCTACTTTTATTATACACTTTCTTAGAAAATCTATCAAACGCTTTCATCTCTTTTTCAAGATTTTGAACAATCTGAGAAATTTGCATAAAATGCCAGTGTAAGTTAAAAGGGAACCGAAGTCCCCTCTCTTCTTAAATCGTAACAGTGTCTCGATCTTTTATCATATAACGTTTCAGTGGGCTAAGACTAGCTAGCCAGTATAGTAGTCCACCGAATAGCGCAGTAAATCCGCTACCCGTTGTGATTAAAAAGATTGGACTTTGAATTTGTGCAGTTACAGGGTTGTAGACAAATAGTACCGCTACCAATAAGGAGATAAATACGCAAGACAAGCCAACTAAGTTAAATCCTTTAGTAAATTCGTAGGCGTTATGCCCTTCAAGGAAATAGGCTGAACGCAAGTCGAGTTTTCGTTTTCTTAAGATAAAATAGTCGACAACAATCATACCAATAATTGGCCCCTGAATATAGGCGGCTAGGGAGATAAAGGATCCGAAATACTCTTCTACTCCTCCCCAGATAGTGAGTAGACTCACGTAAACCATGGCAATCCAAACCATTAGTTTATAGCTTACTTTGGGCATCCCACTTTTGACAATCATACAGTTCACATACGATCCTGTCCCCTGGGTTCCAATATTGGCAAAGGCTACTAGTAGTAAACTTAAGAGAGCAAAGGCCGGGGTGCTTAGAGTTGATAGCATGGTTGTTGGATCACTTTCATAAACACCTGTTTTGACAAACATGGCTAGAGCCATGACTCCACCTGTCGCAACGAAGAATGGAGCCACAACTCCGTATGATAAGGCTGTAGCCCAATAACCACTGCGTTCTGATTTTGCCAAACGCGGTAAAACCAATGCCTGTGTAGACCAAGAAAAAGCGAAGGCAACATTTCCTTCTCCGGAGAGCATGAAGCGTTCTAATGGCGTCAAATCTCCTTGAGTGGCTGGTTGGATATTCATAATATCAGTTATAGGAACGGCGACAAAGCAGATTCCAACGATGATGAGACCGACAATCAACAAGGCGATAACCAAGAAGCGATTGGTCCATTTAATCACTTCCGGGCCTCCAAGAGCGATGAGAGTCCCAAGAAGAACACAGAGGGTACCAAGAATAGGTGCCCATATTCCCTTGTCCAAGCCAAGACCAAAATTGTTTGCCAAATGGATCATGGAACTGGCAAAAAGATTGGCCGCAACAGCATACCAGCCAAAGTTAGCCAAGCTAATAATGGTTGATAACAGGGCTACACCTCTTTTTCCTAGAACAGCTCTCAACCAAATCCACAAATCAATTCCATACTTCACCGCAAATAAAATAGGAAGACATTCAATAAAGACCCAGATAATGTTAAAGCTAAAAATATTTATCAACATTTGATTAAAGGTCAAATATTGAGCTACATAAGCCCCTTGGGTATAACACCAAGTAGCAATGGCAAAACCACTTGTCGATAGAAAGAGATCCCAGAAAGAATACTGACGATCCTTATTGGTCATGGGAACAATTCCGGTTATGGTTTCTTGTTGGATATAGTCATTCATTTTAGACATGTTATTGAATTCCTCCCGTCATTGCTAAGATAATCAAAACAAGGTTGATTAGGACTATGGAGATGATTAAAATGAAATCACTTTTTAGAAAGGGTTGAACAAACTCATAGTTTGGCGACTCCATTTCTTCCAATCTTCTCTTTGTTTCAGTTGCTACTAAATCTTCAATTTCGGATGTCGTTTTCATCTCAGTTCTCCTCCAAATACAAATCAAGGGCCAGTTGTCCATATTGTTTGGTATAGCGATACCAGATGTAGAGGAACTCACCGACTGGTTTTCCGACACTCTCCTGGAACAAAGCCCACAAGAACCAATAATATGAGATCACTGCTACATAAGCCAAATAGTGACGTTTGGTTTTCTTATCTGGTACTTCTTGCAAATACAATTCCAGTACTTTTTCAGCATCCTCTACAGTATAATTGGAACACGCGATAAAGGTGCCCAAATCTCCTGCTGGCTCTCCCATTCCAGAATATTCCCAGTCAATCAAGCTCATTTCGCCTGCTTCATTCAACAAGAAATTAGGACTATAGGAATCTCCATGACAAAGGACAACCTGTTTCGGATCATTCTGTAAATAATTTTTGAGAATTGAAACAGTTTTATCCAATTCCTCGAGACCATCAAACTCAAATCGATTTCTAGCTTTCAATTTTTCTTTAAAATCATCAATTCCCTCAAATTGGTCAAAGGAATGTTCCGTTCTTTCTCCAGATTGGTGTAACCGTCTCAAGAGGTCCATTGCTTGTGCCACATCATCCCAATTATCATAATCCAGTTGCTTAGCATTGGGAATAAATTCTGAAATTTTCCAGCCTTCATCCTTGTTCATAGCTACGAAGGTACGGTCAATCTTTAATTTTGCAGCAATTTCCATAGAAGCTGCTTCACTAGCTCGGTCGATATAATTTTCCGTTCCCCTGCCCGGATGACGGTAAACATATCTTTTTCCTAGACAGTCAAATGAAAATGATGTGTTGGTTAACCCATCTTTTAGAGGTTTGATATTGACAATATCTGAAGCCACACACTTTAATGTCTTACAGATATTATCAATAATGGCCGAATCTGCATTTACCAAATAACGTTCATCAAATTGACGGAGTTCATCTAGAGAGTCGAATTCTTTAACAATATCCGCTGAATAGTGGCGGGCTTCTAAAAGGAGTTCTTTAACATGGCGACTATAGTAATCCTCCCAAAGCTGTTCACGATAAGGTTCGTGTTTAAACTCGGTTTCTAAAATTTCCTTGAATTTTTCGCTAAATGCACGGTCGAAATAAACGTGCCCCACCATGGCCCAAGTATTTTCCCCACCAATCTGAATATCAATGATCGTGTGATTCGAATCTTCTATAGCACAATATTCGTCCGTTTGACCTTCTGCAAATATGGTCGAGTAGTAACCTCTATAAATATATTGCTCAAACGGATTTTCCACAAAATAATTATCCGATGAACAAATATAAGTGTTGGAAAGTTGATCTTTAACCAACACAAGAGACGAACAGTTATTGTATTTGTAGTAATCATTATTCACTACAATTTTTACACCAAACTTCTCTGCAAGATAGAACATTTTTTCTTGAAGATACCCTACGATAACGATTATGTCTTCTATTCCTGCTTCTTGCAGTTGTCTGATTTCCCTCTCAATCAAGCGTTCCCCCTTGACTTGAAGCAATCCTTTAGGAATCTCATAAGACAAAGGAGCAAAACGACTACTCATGCCAGCAGCCATTATAATGGCATTTTTTACTCGATACGGTTCTAAAACTTTCTGACCTAGTTCTGTTAAGTGAAGCTCCTCATCAACCCACTTCTCTTCTTTCAGTTTTTTCACCAATGTGTTAATTGTTCCTAAAGATAGGTTTAACTTATCAGCTAACTGTCTCTGAGTAAAGGTCTTTTCTTTATGTATCAACATAAACCGCAAAAGTTTAAATTGTTTTTCTGTCACCATTTCTTAGTCCTCCTGTTCAATTTCCACTTAACCATATTATAATATGAACAAAAATGACTGTCAATTCAAACACGAAATCATCTAGTTAAAATTAAGGCACCATTTCATTTATTTCCAAAATCCAACTATAAACGAAAAAGCTCCTAAGTTGGAGCTCCAGAATATTCTATCATCTGATGATTAGGAAAGTAGGTCCCTGTTATATGATGATTGTTTGACCATCTTCATCCAACGATTGAAATGCCCCCGGGTCTATAGGGGAATTGTGTGCGCAATCCTTATCCGCCGACTAAAAAGGTCCCCCGGACCTTTTTAGCCACCTAGATATGCTTTTCTGACTTCTTCTGATGAGGCTAGTTCTTTTCCTGTTCCTGATAGGACGATCTTGCCTGTTTCAAGTACATAACCACGGTCAGAGATAGCAAGGGCCTTGTTGGCGTTCTGTTCGATTAGGAGAACTGTTGTTCCTTGCTTCTGAATATCTTGAATGATATCAAAAATTTCTTGGATAAAGATTGGGGCCAGTCCCATTGATGGCTCATCCAAGAGAAGGAGCTTAGGTGTAGACATGAGAGCGCGTCCCATAGCCAGCATCTGCTGTTCACCGCCTGAAAGAGTTGCCGCATCTTGGTTTTTACGCTCTTCCAGACGTGGGAAGCGTGAAAAGACTTTTTTCAAGTTGGCTTGATTTTCTTCACGATTTTTCTTCAAGAAAGCTCCCATTTCTAGATTTTCCATAACAGTCAAACCTGGGAAAACATGGCGTCCCTCAGGAACTTGTGAAAGGCCACCTGCCACGATTTTTTGCGCTGGCAACTTTTGAATTTCTTTTCCTAAAAACTGAATTTTACCAGCACTTGGGCGAACCAAACCTGAAAGGGTACGAAGAATGGTTGTTTTACCAGCACCATTGGCACCGATAAGGGAAACAACTTCTCCTTCATTAACCTCGAAACTCACATCACGAACTGCTTGGATCATACCATAATGTACAGAGAGGTTTTCAACTTTTAACATAGGCATTAGGCTTCACCTCCTAGATAAGCTTCGATAACACGTTTATTCGTCTTAATTTCGTCAGGAGTTCCCTGAGCAATCAAACGGCCATATTCAAGAACATAGATACGCTCAGTGACTTCCATAACCAAATTCATATCGTGTTCGATGAGCATGATAGTAATTTTAAATTCATCTTTGATACGACGGATCAGTTCTGTCAATTCAGCCGTTTCTTGAGGATTCATCCCAGCTGCCGGTTCATCCAAAAAGAGGATCTTAGGTTCGGTTGCCAGAGCACGAACGATTTCTAATCGACGTTGTTGGCCATAGGCCAGATTCTTGGCAAGAGTATCTGCGTCACCATCCAAATCAAAAATCTTCAGCAAGTCCAAAGCTTTGCTTTTTAATTCTTCCTCGTTCTTATAAAAAGCTGGTAGACGTAGAAAGCTCGCAAGGACATGTTGTTTATGATGATTGCTAAATGCAATCAAAACATTTTCCAAAACTGTCAGGTCCTTGAATAAACGAATATTTTGGAAAGTACGACTGAGACCAAGGGAAGCGATTTTGTAGGGAGTTTTCCCATTTAGGAGGTGACCATCTAGTGTCACAGTACCTTCGCTTGGTTCATAAACACCAGTCAAGAGATTGAAAAGAGTTGTTTTACCAGCCCCGTTTGGTCCAATCAGACCAACCAATTCTCCATCGTTCAATTCAAGAGTGACATCTCCAACAGCTGTTAGACCGCCAAAATGTTTGGTTAACTGTTTAACTTCAAGTAATGCCATTAGTTTTGTCCCTCCTTCTTAGATTTTTTAAAGAAACGTGATAGACTCAATTCCCATGTCCCAAGAAGTCCACCTGGTCTGAAAATCATGACCAATACAAGAGCCAAAGCGTAGATGATCATACGTACGCTAGCAACATCTTGAAGGAGCATATTTAAAATTCCTAAAACAATCGCTGAAACGATGGTACCAGTAATGGATCCAAGTCCACCAAATACAACGATAATCAACACGTTGATGGAATTAATAAAGGTGTAATCTTTTGGGACAACAGATCCGATAAAACCGGCCTGAAGTGAACCAGCAATACTTGCTGTAATAGCACCAAAGACAAAAGCGATTATCTTGATCTTTGTAGTGTTTACCCCAACGGACTCTGCAGCAATCTCATCCTCACGAACAGATAGAGTAGAGCGTCCAATTGGACTACGTAGGAAGTTGAGAGTTGCAATAGTTGTGATCACCACAAATAGATAAACCATTTGCCAGTTGGTAAAGTTTGGAATACCCAAGATACCAGCGGCACCGTTGGTCAAACTTCCACCATTAATGATAAAGATACGAATGATTTCTGAAACACCTAGTGTCGCAACAGCCAGGTAGTCACCCTTCAAACGGAGTGTTGGAATACCAACGAGCAAAGCGACTGCACCAGAAATCAAGGCACCCAAGACCATTGCTCCAAAGAAGGCACCATAGGTTGGTGATTTTGAACCAATAATCGCTGCTGCATAAGCCCCAATCGCCATAAAACCTGCATGACCGAGTGAGAATTGTCCTGAAAAACCAACGATTAAGTTCAAACCTACTGCAAGGATGATATTAATCCCAATTTGTTCTAAAATTTGAACATGAAATAGATTGAGAACACCAGCAGAAACCAGTACACTAATCAACCCATAACCCGCTAACAGAAGGAATAACCAGAGAATATTTACTTTAAGATTTGTCTTCATTGTTTACACCTTCTCTTTCACATTCTTACCAAGGATACCTGCAGGTCGAACAATCAGAATCAAAAGCAAGATTCCATATACGATAGCATCACGGAAATCAGACATACCGAAGGCAGTAGCAAATGTTTCCAACAAGCCAATCACAAATCCCCCTAGAGCTGCACCAGGAATAATCCCGATACCACCCAGTACGGCCGCAACGAATGATTTTAGACCTGGAGTCACGCCCATCAAAGGTTCAAGAGAGTTGTAGTAAAGGGCAATGAGGACACCTGCCGCACCAGCAAGGGCTGAACCCAAAGCAAAAGTAAAGCTGATTGTACGATTTACATTAATTCCCATCAATTGAGCTGCGTCGCTATCAACTGATACCGCACGCATGGCTTTCCCCATTTTTGTTTTTTGGACGATCAATTGTAGTAAAACCATCAAGAGTACAGAAACTGCTAAAATCATCAATTGAACATTTGTCAAGCTAATTGGTCCCAAGTCAAAGCGGACTGTTTCAATTGCTTGAGGGAAGGCACGAGTATTGGCACCTACTAGATAAACCATTCCGTATTCCAGTAGGAAAGACACCCCGATGGCAGTAATCAATACGGCAATACGTGTAGAGTGTCGCAAAGGACGGTAAGCAAGAAATTCAATCACAACACCAAGTAGTGCGGTTCCTGCCATTGAAATAATCAAAGCTAAAAAGAAATCCATTTGGAAGGAATTAATCAAAAAGTAACCAATAAAGGCACCTATCATATAAATATCACCGTGGGCGAAGTTGATGAGTTTGATAATTCCATAAACCATGGTATAACCCAGAGCCAAAAGTGCATAAACACTACCCAGGATTAAACCATTCACAAGTTGTTGGAGCATAGCATTCACTCTTTTCTATCGTTATTTTTTAGAAAATTTCATCATTTTCACAAGTTCATAAACACCGAAACAGGGAGTGAGTCAAAGGCTCATTCCCTATTTCAACTACTATTCTAATGTTATGGTTTTACAACTTCTGCTGCTTCTACTTTACCATTGTTCATGGTCATCATGTAAGCAGTTTTCACTGTATTGTGGTCAGCATCAAAGCTCGTTTGACCAGTTACACCATCAAAATCTTTTGTTTTAGCAAGGTTATCCTTGATCTCACCTGAGTTTTTAGCACCTTTTGCAGCATTGGCTACTAGGTAAACTGAGTCATAAGCCAAGGCTGAGAAGGTTGAAGGTTCTTCATTATATTTAGCACGGTATGCTTCAAGGAAGGCTTTAGCTTTTTCAGAAACATCAACTGTAGTTGAGAATCCTGAGATGAAGTAAATGTTTGATGCTTTTTCAGCTGTTGCTTGTTGAACAAATTCTTCACCGTTAAATCCATCACCACCAACGATTGGTTTATCAATTCCCATACCACGGGCTTGGTTTACAATTTTACCTGCTTCTGTGTAGTAGCCTGGAACAACGATAGCGTCAAACTCTTTCCCTTTCATTTTAGTAAGGGCTGCTTGGAAGTCTGTATCACCTGCTACAAACGTTTCATCTGCTACAATCTCACCCTTGTAGGTTTCGCGGAAAGATTTAGCAATACCTTTAGCATAGTCACTAGCATTGTCAGTATAAAGAACAACCTTCTTAGCATTCAATTTGTTTGTCACATAGTTTGAAATAATCTTCCCTTGGAAGCTATCTTGGAATGTTCCGATAAATAGGTAATCTTGACCTTTGGTCAATCCATCTTGAGTAGCACTTGGTGAAATCAATGGCACTCCAGCTTTGGTAGCGTTAGCTACAGCTGCAGCAGTTGCACCAGATGTCGCAGGTCCTACAATAGCTGCTACTTTTGATTGTGTTACTAGGTTCGTTGTAACAGAAGCTGCTTCGGCAGTTTCTGACTTGTTGTCTTTGTCTACAACTTCGATTTGTTTTCCATCGATACCACCTGCTGCATTGATTTCATCAACGGCAAGTTGAGCTCCTTTTTGTTCAGATGTTCCGTAGGCTGCTACGGCACCTGTTTCTTCAAAGTTAAATCCGATTTTAATTGTCTTTTCATCGACTGAGTTACCAGCAGCGTTTGAGGCTCCTGATTTGACCTCTCCACAAGCGGCGAGAAGGGCTACGCTAGCAAGGGCCACAAAAGATAGGGCAAATTTTTTCTTCATTTTTTATCTCCTTATAGTATTATTCCAAAATAGTATGTTAAGAATATACCGAATTATCAGAAAATTGTCAACCTTTTTATTCACTTTTTTAAATGATAACGTTTTCTTTATTTCGATAGAGATTGCCAACAAAGGGAGTTTCTAACTCTTGAATGTGACACCGTCTAATTTTCTTGATAAATCTTTCCTTACCTAATCTCTCTACTAAGTCATCTAACTCCTCAGTTGGAACATAGAGTTGCAAGTAGCGATGCTTCTTAGAATGGTAACAGATGTCACCGTATTCCTGAAGTTTCTTTGCATCCCGATTATAGTAAAGATAGATGATTAATCCTGATCGATTGACCTTTTCAAACATGATAAATCCTCTTTCTAAGAAATCTTCTCCTAATTATATCAAAAAAAGCAAACCCCGTCGAGTTTGCTTTTTAGGTTGGTTAGCTCAAAGAATTGTTGACCATGATTTCATCAATAAAACCATACTCAAGTGTTTCTTGGGCACTCATCCAGTAATCACGTTCTGCGTCTACATGAATTTGCTCGACTGATTTACCAGAGTTATCTGCAAGGATTTGCTCCAAAGTCTTACGAGTTTTAAGCAAGTGCTCTGCAGCGATTGCCATATCTGTTTGTTGGGTACCACCACCTGTACCACCCATTGGTTGGTGAATCATATACTCTGCATTTGGAAGCATGAAACGTTTACCTTTTGCGCCACTTGATGCAATGATAGTCCCCATTGAGGCTGCCATCCCCATCACGATGGTTTGGACATCTGCCTTGATAAAGTTCATAGTATCAACGATTGCCAAACCAGCTGAAACAGAGCCTCCAGGTGTGTTGACATAAAGGTAAATATCTTTTGTACTGTCTTGGGCATCCAAGAAGAGCAATTGGGCAATAACGGAATTGGCCATGTTGTCTTCAACTGGTCCAGTCAACATGATGATACGATCTTTTAGTAGACGTGAGTAAATATCATATGAACGTTCTCCACGGCTTGTTTGTTCAATAACTACAGGAATCATTCATTTCTCCTTTTAATGTTGAATTTTCTTAGTCATACGACTTCAATACAGAACTATTATATCTTTTTGGTCAAAAAAGGTCAAATTTTTGCTCTATTCTCTAAACAGAAACAAAAACTCAACCTCCTTTCAAGTCAAAAACAAACTTCTAGTTTCAATATTTACTTTGGGATTTTATTTAGTACCGAACAAGCGGTCTCCAGCATCTCCAAGACCTGGAACGATATAACCGTGTTCGTTCAAGCGTTCATCCAAAGCCGCAGTAAAGATTTCTACATCTGGGTGTGCTTCTTGAAGGGCTTTTACACCTTCTGGAGCAGATACCAGGCAGACAAACTTGATATTGGATGCGCCACGTTTTTTAAGTGAATCTACAGCCAAGATTGCTGAGCCACCTGTTGCCAACATTGGATCAACGACAAAGATTTGACGTTGGTCAATATCCTCAGGCAATTTCACCAAGTATTCAACTGGTTGAAGGGTTTCTTCATCACGGTACATACCGATGTGTCCAACTTTTGCTGCTGGAACCAGATTCAAGAGACCATCTACCATCCCGATACCTGCACGCAAAATTGGGACAATCGCCAATTTTTTACCAGCCAATTGTTTTTGAACGGTCTTTGTGATAGGTGTTTCAATTTCAACGTCTTCAAGTGGAAGATCACGAAGTACTTCATATCCCATCAACATTGCAATCTCATCTACTAGCTCACGAAAAGCTTTTGTAGAAGTGTCTGTACGACGCAAGATTGACAATTTGTGTTGAATGAGTGGATGATTAATGACTTCAATTTTTCCCATTTTCTGAGTTCCTTCTTTCAATTTATTCTTCTTATTATATCAAAAAACGGTTTAAAAAGCTTTCTAAACCATTTATTTTTATTAATTTTTAAATCAAATCTGCCTCTTGAAGAGCTGTCTGAACAGTCTCTAATGGTAAATGGGTTAACTCGGTGCCTTTTTCATGATAAAGGTACTGGGCATAGTCATCCATTCGGTACTGGTTGATATAAACCACGCGCTTGCAACCAACTTGTAGCAGTTGTTTGGTGCAGTTCAGACAAGGGAAATGGGTCACATAGGCTGTAAATCCTCTGGGAACCCCTCGCTCAGCCCCTTGGAGAATAGCATTAACCTCGGCGTGAAGGGTTCGAACACAGTGACCTTCAATGACCAGACATTCGTGGTCAATACAGTGTTCCGTTCCTGATACGGAACCATTGTAGCCTGTTGAAATGACTTTATTGTCCTTAACGAGGACAGCTCCCACCTTGGCACGTTTACAGGTCGAACGATTGGCAATCAGTAAAGCCTGGGCTGCAAAGTACTCATCCCAAGCCAGTCTTTTTTCTGTCATAGCTCTTCTCCTTTTCCTCTATTTTTTGAAAAATGGCAAGCGTAAATCTGCAATCTTTTCAGCCGGAACCTTCATGCCATCCTTAATCCATTTGAGCAGAACCGATACGATGGCAGAGCTCCAAAACGAGTGAAGGTAGCTGCTGACACCTTTTGACTTTCCATGGTATTTTTCCAGAAATTCCTGCATAGCTTGGACAAAAATCTTTTCCAAGTGGTAGTCCAGAGCGAGTTGGATAACCTTGGCTTCTTTCTTGGCTGCTCGGAAAAGGTGTACCCAGACTAGATAAAGGTCTGTTTTGACATCGTAGTGGCTCAACTGTCCCATAATGTTATGGACACTGCGTTTAAAAACACTTTCCAAAATCTCTTCTTTGGAGTCATAGTTACGATAGAAGGCGGCACGAGAGACGCCCGCACGTTTGACCAGCTCCGAAATGCTAATCTTGGCCATGTCCTTTTTCTCCAGTAGTTGCAAAAGAGCCGTCTCGATTGCTTCTCTGGTTAAAAAATTGGATTCTTGATTTGATTTTCTGAGATTTTCAAGAGATTTTTCAGATATTCTACGTTCAGACATAACAATTTCTTTCTACTTGTAACAACAGAGAGGTGGTGCTTTTGTTTCAAGGACATTCATGATACAATTGTAAAAAAAGACAGAACCTTTGTCAATGTATAAGTGACAAAGATGGAGAATTTCTATGACTTGGAAGATTGTAGCTGACTCTGGTTGTGATTATCGTCAACTGGCAACTCCTGCTATTGATACTGAATTTGTTAGTGTTCCTTTAACCGTTCAAGTAGCTGATCAGGTCTTTATTGATGATGCCAATCTTGACATTGACCACATGATGGAAACCATGTATGCGACTTCTGAGGCTTCAAAATCAGCTTGTCCTAGCCCTGATGATTACTTGCGTGCATTTGAAGGTGCAAAGCATATCTTTGTCGTTACCATTACTGGTACTCTTTCAGGTAGCCATAATAGTGCACAACTCGCTAGAAATATTTACCTTGAAGAACACCCTGACACTCAGATTCATGTGATTGATAGTTTATCTGCTGGTGGGGAAGTTGACCTAATTGTAGAAAAAATCAATGACTTGATTGATCAAGGACTTTCTTTTGAAGAAATTGTTGAAGCTATTACAGTCTACCAAGAAAAAACGAAGTTGCTCTTTGTTCTTGCTAAAGTTGATAACTTGGTCAAAAATGGCCGTTTGAGTAAGCTTATCGGTGCAGTTGTTGGCCTTCTCAACATCCGTATGGTTGGGGAAGCAAGTGAAACTGGAACTCTAGAACTACTCCAAAAAGCGCGTGGACCAAAAAAATCCCTTCAAGCAGCCTATGAAGAGCTCATCAAGGCTGGCTATGCTGGTGGTCGAATTGTCATGGCTCATCGCAACAATGAAAAATTCTGTCAGCAATTGTCAGAACGCTTGCTGGAAACCTTCCCACAAGCGGATATTAAAATCATCCCGACGTCTGGTCTCTGCAGTTTCTATGCAGAAGATGGCGGTTTGTTGATGGGATATGAAATTAACTAAGATTATGAGCAACAAGAGATGCCAAGCATCTCTTGTTTTTTGTGGTACAATAGAGCTATGAAACATTTTGATACTATTGTCATTGGTGGAGGACCTGCAGGTATGATGGCTACCATTTCCAGTAGCTTTTATGGTCAGAAAACTCTTCTCATCGAAAAAAATCGCAAACTTGGAAAAAAATTAGCTGGAACGGGCGGTGGTCGTTGTAATGTAACCAACAATGGAAGCTTAGATGACCTTCTGGCTGGAATTCCTGGAAATGGACGCTTTCTGTACAGTGTCTTTTCCCAGTTTGATAACCACGATATCATCAACTTTTTTACGGAGAATGGTGTTAAACTTAAGGTCGAGGACCACGGACGCGTCTTTCCTGCTAGTGACAAGTCTCGGACCATTATCGAGGCGCTAGAAAAGAAAATCACTGAACTCGGTGGTCAAGTTGCTACTCAAACAGAAATTGTTTCGGTTAAAAAGATAGACGACCAGTTTGTCCTAAAGTCCGCAGACCAAACCTTCACTTGTAATAAACTGATTGTCACAACTGGCGGAAAATCCTATCCTTCTACTGGTTCAACTGGTTTTGGTCACGAGATTGCCCGTCATTTTAAACACACCATTACTGAGCTCGAGGCTGCTGAGAGTCCATTATTAACAGATTTTCCACATAAGGCCTTACAAGGGATTTCACTGGACGATGTGACCCTAAGCTATGGCAAGCATGTCATCACTCATGATCTGCTCTTTACCCACTTTGGTTTGTCAGGTCCTGCTGCCCTGCGTATGTCCAGCTTTGTCAAGGGTGGAGAAGTTCTTTCACTGGATGTTTTGCCTCAACTTTCTGAGAGCGACTTGGTAGCATTTCTAGAGGAAAATCGGGAAAAATCCTTGAAAAATGCTTTGAAAACTTTGCTTCCGGAACGCTTGGCTGAGTTTTTTGTACAAGGATTTCCTGAAAAAGTCAAACAGCTAACTGAAAAAGAACGCGAGCAACTACTCCAGTCTATCAAGGCTCTCAAAATCCCTGTTACTGGCAAAATGTCTCTTGCCAAGTCCTTTGTCACCAAAGGTGGCGTCAGTCTCAAGGAAATCAATCCTAAAACCCTTGAAAGCAAACTCGTTCCTGGGCTCCACTTTGCTGGCGAGGTACTGGATATCAATGCCCACACGGGCGGCTTTAACATCACTTCTGCCCTCTGCACCGGCTGGGTGGCAGGCTCCAATCCAATAAATACCAAATAAGAAAGGAAGTCCTTTGGAACATATTATTTTACTAAGAGGCGTTACTCCTAATGGAAAAAATGCTATCCCGAAAATGTCTTATTTGGTAGATATTTTGACAGAAGCTGGTTTTCAACACGTTCGAACCTATATTCAAAGTGGGAATATCATTCTTGAGAGTGACTCAGATTTAGAAGAAATACGAGAACGCGTTCATACTTTGATAAAGGAAAAAATTGGGGCCGACTTAAAAATGGTTATCAAGAATAAGAACGATTTTGAAAAGATTGTTCATGAGAATCCATTTAAAGAAGACTATCTTCATGATCGTGTGCATGTAATTCTTTATCAAGGACTTATCCAAAGTCTGCCACTAGAAAAATTGAAAACTGACTACGGCGAGGAAGAAATCTGTGTAGGCGATTACTGTCTCTACCTCTATCTTCCTAGAACTGCAAAACAAAAAAAGCTCAATACCAACTATCTTGAAAAATTGTTTGGCGTGGTTCTGACCATGCGAAAGTTAAACGTAGTTGAAAAACTATTAACCAAATAGTACTTGAAACCAGAAAAAATCAGCAGAGGTAACTCCGCTGATTTTTATTTTGTCTGTGTCTGAACGTAAGCCGCAATGACATCTGATGTGTACTGGGCTGTTCCAGGTCCAAATTTGTCAATGTTTTCCTTAAACTCTGGGTTATAGACGTATCCTTTGCCGATATGGCCAAATACTTCAATAGAGCAGTCAAATCCATAAGTACGAAGGGCTTGCAATAGTTTAGCTGCCTCTTCCTGGTTTTCGGCTGCTGTTGTAGCTAGTCCATTTTTAAGGTTTTGAGCTAAAGTTTGAAAAACTTGATTGAAGGCGGCTGTGGCCTCTTCTTCGCGACCTTTTTGGCGTTCAAGCGCTTGGCCCATGACTTCCTGTCCATATTTCTCTACCGCCTCTTGGTGGTATTTTTGATGGTCTTGGTAGTTAAATCCAGCAAATTTCTCTTGAATACTCATTTCTCTTTCTCCTTTTTGTTCTTGAATGGTTTTTTGCAAGGTGGAAATCAAGGTATCCAGATGTTGCCTTTCTCGAGTTAGATAGTCCAACTGCCTAGTCAAATGAGGCAATAAATCTGTCCTTTCTTCCTTTAACAGCTCTGCTATTTTTTCTAAAGAAAAACCTAGATATTTGTAATACAGAATAACCTGAAGGCGTTCCAAATCCTCTTGACTGTAGGTTCGATAGCCATTTTCCGACTTCAACGGAACCAAGAGCCCTATCTTATCGTAGTGATGCAGGGTCTTAACAGAGACACCTGAAAGCTGCGCAGCTTCTTTTATATGGTACATGATTTCCTCCTTACAAGAAATAGTATAACCCCTCCCCCTAGGTCAGAGTCAAGTGTTTTTGAGAAAAATTTTTAACTTTTTGAGAAAGGTGTGAAAACTTGAAAATGGTTTTCTTGACAGACCTTAGAAAACATGATAGGATAGTCAAGTCTATCAATCAAACAGAAGGCTCATAAAGAGCCATTGAGAGAAGGCTATTTGACAACTCAAGTAGCCTTTTCTTATTTTAAAAAAGGAGATTGGAGTTTCAACTATGTCAGAAAAATCGCAATGGGGCTCGAAACTAGGCTTTATTCTAGCATCTGCTGGTTCAGCCATCGGGCTTGGTGCCGTTTGGAAGTTTCCCTACATGACTGCTGCTAATGGCGGTGGTGGCTTTTTACTAGTCTTTCTCATTTCCACTATTTTAATCGGTTTCCCGCTCCTGCTGGCTGAATTTGCCCTTGGCCGTAGTGCTGGCGTTTCCGCTATCAAAACCTTTGGAAAACTTGGCAACAATAACAAGTACAACTTTATCGGTTGGATTGGTGCCTTTGCCCTCTTTATCCTTCTCTCCTTTTACAGTGTCATCGGAGGATGGATTCTAGTCTATCTGGGTATTGAGTTTAGGAAATTGTTCCAACTTGGTGGAACGGGTGATTATGCTCAGTTGTTTACTTCAATCATTTCAAATCCAGCCATTGCCCTTGGCGCACAAGCTACCTTTATCTTGTTGAATATCTTTATTGTATCACGTGGGGTTCAAAAAGGGATTGAAAAAGCCTCAAAAGTCATGATGCCGCTACTCTTTATCATCTTTGTCGTCATCATCGGGCGCTCTCTCAGCTTGCCAAACGCCATGGAAGGGGTTCTCTACTTCCTCAAACCAGACTTTTCAAAACTAACTAGCGCTGGTCTCCTTTATGCTCTGGGACAATCTTTCTTTGCCCTCTCACTAGGGGTTACAGCCATGCTGACCTATGCTTCTTACTTAGACAAGAAAACCAATCTGGTCCAGTCAGGGATTTCCATCGTAGCCATGAATATCTCAGTATCCATCATGGCTGGACTAGCCATTTTCCCAGCCATGTCAGCCTTCAATATCCAGTCTGAAGGGGGACCAAGCCTCCTTTTCATCGTCTTGCCTCAACTCTTTGACAAGATGCCTTTGGGAACCATTTTCTACATCCTCTTCCTCTTGCTCTTCCTCTTTGCGACGGTTACTTCTTCTGTCGTGATGCTGGAAATCAATGTGGGCAATATCACCAATCAGGACAACAGTAAGCGCGCTAAATGGAGTGCTATTTTAGGGATCTTGACCTTTATCTTTGGTATTCCTTCAGCCCTTTCTTACGGTGTTATGTCGGATGTCCACATCTTTGGGAAGACCTTCTTTGACGCTATGGACTTCTTGGTTTCCAATCTCCTCATGCCATTTGGAGCCCTCTGTCTGTCACTTTTTACTGGCTATATCTTTAAAAAGGCTCTTGCTATGGAGGAACTCCATCTCGATGAAAGAGCATGGAAACAGGGACTTTTCCAAGTCTGGCTCTTCCTTCTTCGTTTCATCATTCCAATCATCATCATTGTGGTTTTCATCGCCCAATTTATGTAATTAAAAAGGACTTGAGTAGTAAACTCAGGCCCTTTCTTTTTTATGGATGACTAACAATCAATTCCAAACCTTGACCTTCCAAGGTCCAAGCTTCGACATCACTTGGTAGGATAAAGTGGCTGCCTTTTTGGATTGGATAGTTTTTCCCGTCAACAGTTAGTTGGCCTTGACCAGCTAAGACACTGAACAGGCTGTAGTCAGCTGTCTTTTCAAAGTCAACTTTGCCAGTGATTTCCCACTTGTAAACTGCGAAGAACTCGCTGGAAACGAGGAGTGTAGAACGCAGGTCATCAGCTTTGACAGTCACAGGTCGGCTATTAGCAGGCTCCCCAATATTTAGAACATCAATGGATTTTTCAAGGTGAAGTTCACGCAAGTTGCCCTTGTCGTCCTTGCGGTCAAAGTCATAGACACGGTAGGTAGTGTCACTAGACTGCTGGGTTTCAAGAATCAAGATACCCGCCCCGATAGCGTGCATGGTACCACTTGGTACATAGAAGAAATCTCCAGCTTTAACTGGTACTTTTGTCAACAGCGCATCCCAGTTTTTGTCCTCGATTTGCTGGCGGAGTTCTTCTTTTGATTTGGCATTGTGACCGTAGATAATCTCTGAACCTTCATCCGCAGCGATGATGTACCAGCACTCTGTTTTTCCGAGCTCGCCTTCATGCTCTAGTCCATAGGCATCGTCTGGGTGAACTTGAACACTGAGCCAGTCGTTGGCATCTAGAATCTTAGTCAACAGTGGAAATACAGGTTCTGGACGATTGCCAAACAACTCACGGTGTTCCGCATATAAAGTAGCTAGGTCTGTTCCCTCAAAACGACCATTGGCAACTTTAGAAACACCATTTGGGTGGGCTGAAATAGCCCAGTATTCTCCTATTTTTTCACTCGGGATGTCGTAGCCAAACTCATCACGTAGCTTGGTTCCACCCCAGATTTTTTCTTGCATAACTGATTGTAAAAATAATGGTTCTGACATCTTGATCTCCTGTCTATTTTTCTCCCCTCATTATAGCAAAAAGCTTGATCTAATTGAACTCTTTTTCACATCTTATAAAGTAGGGAGAAGATTTTATAAAAATAGTGAACAAATGTGCTCTACTTAATACTTGCACCATTGCTGGCAATGACATCCTTGTACCAGTAGAAGGATTTCTTCTTGCTCCGTTTGAGACTTCCTTGACCTGCATTATCACGATCCACATAGATAAAACCATAGCGCTTGTTCATCTCGCCTGTTCCAGCTGAAACCAGATCTATACAACCCCAAGTCGTATAACCAAGCAATTCAACGCCATCTTGGTAAATAGCATCTCGCATAGCCTTGATATGGGCCTCTAAGTAAGCAATCCGATAGTCATCTGCTACGTAGCCATTTTCATCTGGCGTGTCCATAGCACCGAGGCCATTTTCTACGATGAACATAGGCTTTTGATAACGATCCCAGATGGCATTGAGGGTGATACGAAGCCCCAGTGGGTCAATCTGCCAACCCCATTCTGAGGATTCCAGATAGGGATTTTTGATAGAGGTAAAGACATTTCCAGCTGTCAGATCCGTCATTTCTGGATCGCCTGAAGCCACTCGACTCGCATAATAAGAGAAAGAAACAAAATCAACAGTGTGATTCTTCAACAAGTCCAAATCCTCTGCCGTCATTTCAATCTTAATTTCCTCACGCTCCCACTGCTTCTTGGCATAGTTTGGGTATTCCCCACGCGCTTGAACATCAATGAAAAAGTAACTCTTACGGTCTTCTTCCATGGCTGCCCAGTAGTCTCTCGGATGGGCAGTGTTAGGATAATATTGCCCTGCTGCCAACATACATCCCACCTTGTTTTCTGGATCAATTTCGTGAGCAATTTTAGTCGCCATAGCCGAGGCTACTAACTCATGGTGGGCTGCTTGGTATTTGACTTGCTCTTGATTTTCCCCCTCTTCAAAACAGATCCCAGCTCCTAAAAAGGGGGCATGCAGAATCATATTGATTTCGTTGAAGGTGAGCCAGTACTTGACCAAGCCCTTGTAACGGGTAAAGAGGGTGCGACAGAGATTTGCGTAAAAGTCCAACATGCGACGGTTGCGCCAACCACCGTACTCCCTGATTAAGTGCATGGGGCAATCGAAATGCGTGATGGTCACCAGTGGCTCGATCCCATGCTTGTGGCACTCCTTAAACAAATCCTCATAAAAGGCTAGACCAGCTTCATTTGGCTCTGCTTCATCTCCCTTAGGAAAAATCCGAGTCCAAGCGATGGAAAGTCGATAGGTTTTAAAGCCCATTTCTGCAAAAAGCGCAATATCTTCCTTGTAATGATGGTACATATCAATGGCTTCCTTTGCTGGGTAAAAATAGCCCTCCTCAAACGAAAACATCTTTTTCTGACCTGTAATAATGGCCTCACGGTCTGGACCAATCGGTACCACATCCACATTAGCAAGACCACGACCGTCTTGATTATAAGCACCCTCACATTGATTAGCCGCCGTTGCACCACCCCAGAGAAAGCCTTCTGGAAATTGTAGTATTTCTGTCATCACTTTACCTCGATTGATTTATTACTTCTATTATACTAAAAAGAAGGCAAAAGGTTTTGAACTTTCTGGATAATGATAGCACTAAACTTACTTTTATATATACGAAAAAAAGACTGAAACCAGTCTTCTTTTTAAATCAAAGCTGTGATAGCCGTTACCAGACCAAAAACGATACCTGGTGCATTAGCAGCCGCGAGGGGAATATCTCTTTCTTTCTTGAAAAGACCGTAATAAACCCATAGACTACAGTTGATGGCTGCGACTAAGGGTTGGATGAAGTTGCCTTTTTGACCAGCCAGGTTGTTCATGATTTGTGGGAAGTAAGAGACATACATCATAACAGACATGAAGGTCGCTACCCAACCCAAAATTTTCATTTGTTTTTCAGACATTTTCAAAACCTCTTTCATTTTTATGAATCATATTTTATAATCTTTCTTCAAAACAATCAAGACTTTGAAGCTTTTGTTATGAAGATGTAAACTATCACAATCTTGTGATAAGAAAAAGACCGGATTGCTCCGATCTTTTAATAATTCACATTCTCAATTTCTGTTTTAAAAATAGCTAAGGTTAACGTCAAATGACTACGCGCCCTACTTCATACGATAAAAATCAATCACTAGACCAGCAGGGCCTTTAACTAGTAGCGATTCCGTTCCCCAATCAGTTACAGCCGGACCGTGTAAAATGTCGGCACCAAGCTCTTTCAACCGTTTGTAGTTCTGCTCTACATCCTCAACCTCAATGTGAAGAATGATTCCTGACTGAAAGTTTTCCAAAGAAATCAAATGTTTCTCTGACAACATAAGACAATGACTGCCAATCGTGAACTGAGCAAAACTGTCATCAACATAATCGGCTTTTTTATTCAAAATACGCTCCAAGTCAGCACAGACTTGAGGAACATCTGAAACGATAATATCTAATTGATTTAAATTCATTTACTATCCTCCAGAAAAAGACCGGATTACTCCGATCTTTTCAAGTTCGACTCTTGAAAATCAAAGAATAAAATCTTCAATGTTTACTTTTGATTTTCGATGAGAGAAATTATTTGATTGCGCGTGATTGCAATCCTTCTTCTTCCAAGAAGAGGCGGAATGGTACAAGCTCTTCTGCTTCGTATTTTTCCTTGAAGGCTTTGATGGCTTCTTCTGAATGAAGTTTTGGATCGAGTTCAAGTACTTCTACTGGAAGTGGACGGTGTTGCGTGATGCGAGCATCGATAACAACAGTTTTACCTTCTTTGTTGAGTTTCACAGCTTCTGCAACAACTGCATCGATGTCTTCGATACGGTCTACTGTAAACCCTACAGCACCTTGTGCTTCAGCGATTTTCGCATAGTCAGCATTAGGGAAGTCACAACCAAACAAGTGTTTGTTTGTGTCTTCGTATTTGTCCTTGATGAAGGCATATTTACCATTTGAGAAGACAACGTTGATAACTGGAAGATCGTATTGAACGTTTGTGATAACGTCTGGGTAGCACATGTTGAATGCACCGTCACCCATGATGTTCCATACTTGGCGATCTGGATTGTCTTTCTTAGCAGCGATACCACCAGGAAGGGCAATACCCATTGTCGCAAAGAGTGGAGATGTACGCCACATGTTCTTAGGTGTCATGTGAAGGTGACGAGTAGATGTTTGAGTAGTGTCACCTACGTCGATTGAGTAGATAGCGTCTTGATCAGCATGTTTGTTGATTGCATTGTAAACTTGGTACAATTGCAATTCACCCTCAGTTTTACCTTCGAGTTTGTTCATGTAATCACGCCAGTTTTGGTTGTTCTTAACGTTTGCACGCCACCATGGAGTAGATTCAACTGGGTTCACTTTGTCAAGAAGGGCTTGTGCTGCTTGACCTGCATCACCAAGAATAGAAGCATCAAGGGCATGACGTTTACCAAGTTTGTAAGGGTCGATATCGACTTGGATGAATTTTTCAGTGTTCTTGAAGGCTTCGTAAACTTCAGCAAATGGGAAGTTTGAACCAAGGAAAAGAACTGTGTCTGCTTCAAAGACCACTTCGTTGGCTGGTTTCCAACCAACACGGTAAGCAGAACCTGTCAAACCTTCATAGTTCCATTCAAAAGCTTCAAAGTTTTTACCAGTTGTGATGATTGGTGCTTTGATTTTACGTGACAATTCAGTAATCACTTCACCTGCTTTAACACCACCGTAACCAGCATAGATAACTGGACGTTCAGCATTGTTCAGGATTTCAACTGCTTTGTCAATTTCAACTTCGTTCAAGGCAGGAGCGATGAATGAACGTTCGTACGAACCTGAACCGTAGTATGAGTTTTCATCGATTTCTTGGAAACCGAAGTTTACTGGGATTTCAACAACAGCTGGACCTTTTTTAGAAACTGCAGCGCGGCAAGCTTCGTCGATTACTTTTGGCAACTGCTCAGCGTAAGCGACACGTTTGTTGTAAACAGCGATACCGTTGTACATTGGGTTTTGGTTCAATTCTTGGAAGGCATCCATGTTGAGTTCGTTAACTGGACGTGATCCAAGGATAGCAAGGAATGGAGTGTTATCCATAGCTGCATCGTAAACACCGTTAATCAAGTGAGTCGCACCTGGACCACCTGAACCAACTGCAACCCCGATTGAGCCGCCGAATTTAGCTTGCATGACTGCTGCAAGAGCACCTGTTTCTTCGTGACGAACTTGCAAGAAGCGGATATCTTTGTCTTCAGCCAAAGCGTCCATCAATGAGCTGAGTGTTCCTGATGGGATACCGTAGATTGTGTCTACGCCCCATGTTTTCAATACATTAAGCATTGCTGCAGATGCAGTAATTTTCCC
Organism: Streptococcus sp. CCUG 71758; assembly: GCF_011714815.1. Classification (NCBI taxonomy): domain Bacteria; kingdom Bacillati; phylum Bacillota; class Bacilli; order Lactobacillales; family Streptococcaceae; genus Streptococcus; species Streptococcus sp. CCUG 71758. Next base: position 161,424 of record NZ_RXXO01000003.1, read on the forward strand.
TTGAGTCATAATGATAACTCTCCTTCAATTATTTTTAAAACTTGATTCATCCGTTTTCATATATTATTTGGAAACGTTTCAGCAAATTTTTACTCTACTACTTTACCACATTTGTTTTGGGTCTCCTAAGAATGTGCTCAGAAATTTTTATTATCTATTACAGTACAGTTTGAAAACGTTTTTAGTTTCTGTTTTATAATAATACTCAATGAAAATCAAAGAGCAAACTAGGAAGCTAGCCGCAGGCTGTACTTGAGTACGGTAAGGCGACGCTGACGTGGTTTGAAGAGATTTTCGAAGAGTATAAAAAGCGAGCAAGCTCGCTTTTAGTCTATTTTACTAAAGTTTAGCATGAGTGAACTGGTCAGAACGGATACAGAACTAAAGGCCATGGCAAGACCTGCCAGTTCTGGATTGAGGGCCAGTCCAACACCTGAAAAAACTCCTGCTGCTATCGGAATGCCGACGACATTGTAGATAAAGGCCCAGAAAAGATTGAGCAGAATACGGTTAAAGGTTTTCTTACTCATGTCAAAGGCACGAACCACTCCTAGGAGGTTATTGGTTGTTAACACCAAATCTGCTGACTCGATGGCGATATCGGTTCCAGCACCCATGGCAATTCCCACATCTGCTACACTGAGGGCTGGCGCATCATTAATACCATCCCCAACAAAGGCTACTTTGCCAGACTCTTGTAGTTTATGGATTTCATGGGCTTTTTCTTCTGGCAAAACACCTGCAATGACCTCTTCAATACCAATCTGATCGGCAATAGCACGCGCCACACCTGCATTGTCTCCTGTCAGCATGACTGTTTTAAGACCACGTTTTTTCAACTGACTGATGGCCAGCTTGGCATTTCCCTTGGGAATGTCTTGCAAAGCAAGCAAACCTTTGATTTCATTGTCCACAGCCAAGAAAACAACTGTCTTAGCTTCTTTTTCTAGTTCTTCTAGTTTTTCTTGATAAGCGCTAGAAATATCCATACTATCCAGCATTTTAGCATTTCCAAGCAGAACTTGTTTTCCAGCTATTTGCCCTGAAACACCTTTTCCATGCAAGGCTTGGAAATTTTCAACAGTTTGAAGCTCAAGTTCTGCTTCACTCGCCCGTTTGACAATGGCTTGAGCCAATGGGTGTTGAGAGGATTCTTCTAAGGAAGCTGCCAAGCCAAGTACTTCATTCTCATCGCCAATGATATCTATGACCACTGGTTTTCCTTCCGTCAAAGTCCCTGTCTTATCAAACACAATAGTTTGGACTTTCTGAATTTCCTGTAAGACTGTTCCATTTTTGAGAAGAACCCCCATCTTGGCACTGCGTCCTGTCCCTACCATAAGAGCTGTCGGTGTTGCAAGACCCAAGGCACAAGGGCAGGCAATAATCAAAACCGCAACTCCATAGAGAAGAGAAGACACAAAGCTAGCTCCAAGCACGACTACACTATCCCTGAGCAAGACGAACCAAACCCAAAAGGTCACGATTCCTAAAATGACAACTGCTGGGACAAAAATCCCTGAAATCTTATCCGTCAAGTCCTGAATCGGTGCGCGACTGGTTTGGGCTTTCTTCACAAAATCCACAATCTGTGCCAAAACAGTCTCTGAACCAACTTTTTCTGCCCTAAAAACAAGCGTTCCGCTATTATTGATGGTGGAGCCAATGACGGTATCTCCAACTGTTTTGTCTACCGGCAAGCTCTCACCTGTCACCATGGATTCGTCAATACTAGAGACACCTTCTACTACGACCCCATCAACTGCAATCTTTTCACCGGGCCGCACTCGAATCAGGTCACCTACCTTGACTTGGTCCAAGGGGACTTGAACATAGCTATCCTCACGCAAGACTTCCGCTGTTTTAGCCTGCAAATCCAGTAGTTTCTCCACAGCTTGGGAAGTATTTTTCCTCATTTTCTCTTCAAAAACTGCCCCCAAAAGAACGAAGAAGAGGATAAATCCAGCACTTTCAAAGTAGACAGGGAGCCCAGCGAAGAGGGCAACTAAACTATAGAAATAGGCCACTAGAGTTCCCAAAGCAACCAAGGTATCCATGTTGGCATTGTGTTTTTTAAAGCTGGCCCAAGCACTCTGAATATAAGGACCACCTGCTACTAACATAATAGGCGTTGTGGCTAGAAAGGTTCCCCAATGCATGACTTGGTGACTGATACTACCTGTCAACATCCCAATCATGAGAATCACAAGAGGCACAGTAAAGATACTAGTAATCCAAAAACGCTGTAAAAGTGATAAAGATTTTCGAGTCTTCTCAACAACTGTATAACTGCCCTTTTGCATTTTCATTCCACATGAGAATTCATGCTCACCCAACTCTTGAGGTGTAAAACGAATGACCTTTTCCTCGTCTACTCCGATTGGTTCCAAGATTCCTTCTTCTTCAAAAAGAATTTCCTTGTAACAGTTTGAAGGGGTGGCACGGTGAAAGGTAATTTCCGCCGGAATCCCTTTCTGAAGCTGGATATGGGCTGGATGATATCCTTTTTCAGCTGTGATATGGATTTTTTGAATGCCATTTTCCAGGCTTGCTTTCACAATTTCTGTCATAATGTTCTCCTACTCTACAATCATCTTGCCGTGCATCATGTTCATACCACAAGCAAAGCCAAACTCTCCAGCTTGCTCAGGCGTGATTTCCACTACATACTCTTCCCCCATTGGCAGGTCAGCATGCACACCGAAGTCTGGAAAAACAATTTGGTCCAGACAGGGTGAAGGATCCTTGCGGTCAAAGACAATACGTGCTGGCACTGATTTCTTGAGGATAATCAACTCAGGAGTATAGCCTCCCATGACTTCCACTCGAATCTCTTGATAGCCCTTTTTTTGCTGGGCCTTTTGTCCAGATTTTTCAGGCTTTTTAAAAAACCAAAACAAGATAAACGCGATAAGGGCAATACAAACAATGGTTACAATACTATTTAACATGACGTCTCCTTTACATACAATTACATTTTACTTCAGCAACTGCACTAGCTTTTTTCTCAGAAATCACAGCTTCCAAGTCTGCCAAATCAGCCTGAGTGAAATCACATTCCGCAATCAAGTCAGCCACCAACTGCTTCATCCTACGAGAACAAACCTTGTCCTTGATATCTCGGACAAGCAGGTCTCGGCTTTGGTCTAAAGTTAAAAGGGCTGAATAGACAAAGGACTTGCCCTCTTTTTTCCTAGTCAGGCACTCTTTCTCTACTAAGCGAGCCAAAAGAGTCTGAACCGTGGACTTGGACCAGTCAAACCGCTCCGCCAAAACCCTGATCAAATCCCTACTGGTCTGCTCCCCCTGCATCCAAATAATCTTCATGACCTGCCATTCTGCATCTGAAATCTGCATCAGCACACCTCCAAAATCTACATTTGTCAATTACAATTATCAGTATACCTCCAAAATCTACATTTGTCAACTATAATTTTTATTATTTTTTCGAAAAATAGAATTCTAATCATGTAACGAGAGATTTGCAGTCAAATTTTACTATATAAACTATAAAAATATGCTATACTGAAGAAAAAAGAAAACAACCACTAGGGGTGCGTAAAGCTGAGATTAACGACTGTTAGATCCCTTTGACTCAATCTAGGTAATGCTAGCTGATGGAAGTGGAAATGATAATGAGGACTAGCTGGTCTTCTATTGCTTTCCTGAAACAGACTAGCTTGTTCTTAAGAATACAAACTTCAGTTGGTTGGGAGGTTTTAGATGACTTATTTACCCGTTGCTCTAACTATTGCAGGGACTGACCCTAGTGGCGGTGCTGGCATTATGGCTGATTTAAAGTCATTCCAAGCTAGAGATGTCTATGGAATGGCCGTTGTGACCAGTCTTGTCGCTCAAAATACCAGAGGCGTTCAGCTAATAGAGCACGTCTCCAACCAAATGCTGGAAGCTCAATTGGATAGTGTCTTTTCAGATATCAAGCCTCAGGCTGTAAAAACTGGGATGTTGGCAACTACTGAGATCATGGAGATCATCCAACCCTACCTTAAAAAGCTAGACTGTCCCTATGTGCTTGACCCTGTTATGGTCGCTACGAGTGGGGACACCCTGATTGATTCCAGTGCCAGAGACTACCTAAAAACAAATCTGCTTCCCCTTGCAACCATTATCACTCCCAATCTTCCTGAAGCAGAAGAGATTGTTGGTTTTTCGATTCATGACCCAGAAGACATGCAGCGTGCTGGTCGCCTGATTTTAAAAGAATTTGGTCCTCAGTCCGTTGTTATCAAAGGTGGTCATCTGGAAGGTGGTGCCAAGGATTTCCTTTTTACCAAGGAGGAGCAATTTGTCTGGGAAAGTCCAAGAATTCAAACCTGTCACACCCATGGTACCGGATGTACCTTTGCTGCTGTGATTACGGCTGAACTAGCCAAGGGCAGAAGTATTTACCAGGCAGTGGATAAGGCCAAGGCCTTTATCACAAAAGCCATCCAAGACGCTCCTCAACTCGGACATGGTTCTGGGCCAGTCAATCATACAACTTTTAAAGATTAAGAAAAAAACTCTCTAGCTCCTACTTTAAGGGAATTAGAGAGTTTTTGATTAGGAAACAATGTCATCTAGCTTTGTTAAAAAGGCTTGTGTTTTTGCCTCAATATCTTCTGCCTGCATCAAATCACGTACGACAGCTACTCCAGCTATACCCGTGCCGATAAGTTGGTCAATATTCTCTGACGTCAAGCCTCCGATAGCAACTACTGGAATGGCGACCGTTTGGCAAATTGTTTTCAAGGTTGAAATCAGAGTGATAGGAGCATTTTCTTTGGTCGTAGTCGGGAAAATGGCTCCTGTTCCCAAGTAATCCGCACCCGATGTTTCTGCTTCGAGAGCTCTTTTAACTGTTTTAGCAGTGACACCGAGGATCTTTTCAGGACCCAAGACTTTGCGGGCAACCGAAACTGGTAGTTCATCGTCGCCAATATGCAAACCTGCAGCATCGACTGCTAGACAAACATCCAAACGATCATCGATAATCAAGGGGACCTGATAGGCATCTGTAATTTCCTTGACTTGTTTTGCCAGTTGATAGTATTGATTGGTGGTGAGATTTTTTTCTCGTAGTTGGATGATGGTAACACCTGAACGGCAGGCTGTCTCAACTTTTTCAAGAAAGCTTTCCAAGGAATCTTGGTAGCGATTGGTTACTAGATACAGTTTAAGTACTTTTCTATTCATAAAAGTCTCCTTTGATGGCTTCTAGCCAATTTTCGTCTCTTCTTAGGAGAGAGAGTTGATTGAGAACTTGGTAACGAAAATCTTCCAATCCCATTCCTTGAACAAATATTTTCTCAGCAGAGATATTGAGATAAGAGACCGCTAGGCAAGAAGCTTCAAAGGCAGTCCTTCCTTGGCTGAGAAAAACGGCTGTCAAGGCACCAACCAAGTCTCCTGTCCCTGTTATCCAGTCCAATTCTGCACAGCCATTCCTCAATACGCAACTTGATTTTCTGAAACGATGAGGTCCTTGGGACCCGTGACTAAGAATGACATACCAGGATAAAGCTGACACCAGTCCTTCAAGGCTTGAAGCAGATCCTCAGTTTCTTGATCTTTAGCACTAGCATCAACCCCAACTCCGTGGTGCTTTAAACCAACAAGACTCCGTATTTCCGACATATTTCCTTTAAGGACCGTGGGCTTGTATTCTAAAAGATCTCTAACTAGTCCCTTACGAATGGGAGATGCCGCTACGCCAACCGCATCTACCACCATTGGGAGACAAGCTTGGTTTGCATAAGAAGCTGCCATACGAATTGCTTTCTCCTTCTCGGCTGACAAATGCCCCAAATTTATGAAAAGAGCCTGGCTTTGCTTAGTAAAATCAAGAACCTCACAAGGGTCATCTGCCATGACTGGTTTGCATCCCAGAGCCAAAATGCCATTAGCCAGCATCTCACAAGAAATCTCATTGGTAATGCAGTGAATCAAGGAACTGGTTGCCAGAGGGAAAGGATTTGTCAATTTCTGCATCAGTCTATCCTTTCTCCAAAGAAATATCCTTGTACTTTTTTAAAGAATTCCTGCTTGATTAAAAATCGAAAGGCGAGGAAAGCTATGGCTGTACCAATCAAGGTCGCTCCAAAAAATCGCGGAGTATAGATAAACCAGCTGAGCTTTGCCGCAGATCCCGTAAAGAGAACCATGACAGGATAGGAAACAATGGATCCGATAATCCCTGTTCCCAGAATCTCTCCAAGGGCAGAATAGTGAAATTTTCGACCGTACTTATAAAAGAGACCTGCAAGGAGGGCTCCAAAAGTAGCTCCTGTTAGGGCCAAAGGCGGAATGCCTTGAGTAGACATACGGATAAAGGCTGTGACAGTAGCCATGACTAAGGCATAAACAGGCCCCATCAAGATTCCTGCAAGAATGTTGACTACACTGGACATCGGTGCCATCCCTTCAATTCGAAAGATGGGTGTAAGAACTACGTCAAGAGCAATCATCATGGATAAAATGGTTAATTTGTGAACTTGAAGTTGGTGGTTTCTCATTTTCTATTTCTTCTCTTTTTCTAAGGACTGCAAATCACTCGTCCAGGTTTGGTGTTGGTAAGCCATCTCCCAAAACTTGGCTTCCATGTGGACACTTCGGTGGAAGGCCTCTAGCATTTTTTGTTTGTCCGTCTCATTGCTTTCTCGATAGAGCTGATTGACCAGTGCTTCTTCCTCTTTAATCTGCTGTTCTAATTCATCGGTGATATAGGTTTCAATCCACTGTTGATAAAGAGGATTCGGGGATGGTTTGCGATTCAGTGCCTTGCCCAAATCATGGTATAACCAAGGACATGGGAGCAAACTAGCAAAAGCAATGGCTAGATTTGCTTCTTCAAATTGACGATAAATGTGAGAAATGTAATGATAACAGGTTGGAGCAATCGGTTGCTCCTCCATTTCCTGGTCACTGATTCCTAATTCCTTGAAAAATTGTTGGCGGATAAACAACTCACCATCCACTAGACTCTGGGCATTTTGTTTCAAGAGTCTTTTCATCTTCTCATTTGAAGTCTTATCAGCCAAGAGGTGATAAGCTTCTGAAAAAGACTTCAGGTAATAAGCATCCTGAATTAAGTAATAGCGGAAAATAGAAGGTTCTAAATTCCCCTCTTGCAACTGTAAAACAAAAGGGTGATGAAAGGAGGCCTGCCAAGCTTCCTTGGATAATTCCATAGCAATATCTGTAAATTCCATAATAACTCCTTTATAGAAATAAACTGGTTTGAAGCAATAAAAAGATAAGCAGGTAGATTAATTTTGTTTTTTTAGGAATATAAAAAATCCGATAGCTATTCTTCAACTGTGCATGTTCGTCATATCCGTGCGCAGATAGAGCTCTCAAGTAAAGATGGCGCCATCTAAAAACTGTCATCAGAACCTTACTGTAAATCAAGGGCGACCAAACATGCAGTTCTTGACCACGTAATAGGCAAGCTTCCTTGAGGGACTTGATTTCCTGCTGAATGAGGGGAAAGGCATTGAATACAACTATCAAGGCATAGGCCCAAGAACGCGATAACCCCTTTTGAGCCAAGTAGAGGAGAAGCTCTTTTAGGGAAATACTAGAAACAAAGACAAGACCAATACAAACGGTCACAAAAGCCCTCGTTCCAAGCATGACTGCCTGCGAAGCATCTCCATGTAACTGAACTGCCCAGTAGTTGGCCAAGGATGGCAAAATGGCGAGCAGAATCATCCAAGCCAATACTTTAAATCGACGGTAATAGAGCATAAAGAGAATACAAAATGCTGCTACCGAAAGATTAAGAGCAATCGAAGGAATGAAGGATGTTTCCAAGGATAGAATTAGAAAGAAGAGGCTGATAACTGGTGTCTTGGTTGCTACTTTGATCATACTACCTCACCTCCCCTAGAGTATCATTATTCAGAGATGGGAGAGGTTTGCTGATGGTCACGTCTTGAAGATGGCTTAGACCCTCACTAGTCATCTCAATCCAATAATCAACCACAGAGATCAAGGGATCTAAACGATGGCTAATGATCAGAAAACTTCTTCCCTGATTTCTCTCCTCCACAATCCACTGACAAAAATAGTTACAAGCTCTATCATCCAAACCAGCAAAAGGTTCATCTAGTAAAATCACAGAAGACTTGCTGGTCAAGATGGTCAAGAGCTGAAGAATCTTTTGCTGACCACCACTTAATTGATAGGGACTCTTATCGAGTGCCTGCTCCAGATCAAAATATCCTAAAGCTTGGAGTATCCGCTGATTTCTTTCAGAATCAGGTCCATCTAATTGAAGCTCTTCTCGCAGACTGGCTCTGATAAACTGCTTCTCAGCTTCCTGAACAACACCCGTCAGGTCACTATACAAACTCTTTTTCTTTTTTAGAACCGAACCCTTCCAAGTAATTCGTCCTTTATACTTTTGAAATTGAAGAATAGACCGAAAGAAGGTTGATTTCCCGACACCATTGTCACCCAAGATACAGGAAATCCCTTGGTAAAATGTGAAATCCGCAATCGAAAAGAGGGGGCGATGATCCAGCTCACAAGTCAAACGGTCCATATGAAATAGTTCTGGGCTAGAAGCAACTTCCTTTGAAGCGACCTGTATCATCTCAGAGGAAGGGATTTGAAACACTTCTCTTAGTTGACCGTCTCTTAGCTCCACCATATGGTCGATATAGGCTTCATAGTCTGTTAAATCATGGTCACACAGGATGACTGTCTTCCCATCAAGAGCCAACTCTTTTAGAATCTCCAATATCTCGATTCTGCTCTTGCGGTCAATGGAAGCGAAGGGCTCATCCAAGAGATAGACCCTAGGATTCATAGCAAAGAGGACAGCTAGCGCAGCCTTTTGCTTTTCCCCACCTGATAGGTGATGAATGGGACGGTGCAAGATTGGCTCGCAACGACATTGCCGGATCACCTCTGCTATTTTAGCATCAATCTCTTGAACAGGATGGCCGATATTCTCCAAGGTAAAAATCAGTTCCTCAAACAAGTTCTCCATGGTAAATTGATGATTGGGATTTTGAAAGAGAATGCCAACCGTCTGAACACGTTCAACGATTGAAAGCTGACTGACTAGCCTCCCATCTATCAGGACTTGACCACTATAAGGTAAGGAAGTGACCTGGGCAATGATTTGAAAAAGGCTGGATTTTCCTGAACCACTGCTCCCAACTAACAAGGTAAAAGCTTGCGCATGAAAAGTAAAATCAATCGGCTCCGAAAAGATTGGGGACTGAATCCCCCGTAGTTCCAGCCCCATCTACGCCTTTCCTCCAGCTGCAAACTGATGGTAGAGTTTGACAATGGCACGAACCAAGATGGTACAGAAGAAAAAGACGGAAATAAAACGAACCACAAGCAAGGAAAGGACAAAAGGAAGGGAGAAGGCGTAGTAACCTAACTTAATGTATTCATAGACAAAGCTAACAAGCGTAATCCCAATACTATTGGCAGTTAGAGAGAGCCAACTTTCATAGCGATTCTTGGTTACGAGAAAACCAAATTCACTTCCCAAACCTTGAACTAAGCCGGACAAAAGAGCACCTAGACCGAATTGGCTACCATAAAGAACTTCAGCAAGTGCAGCAAGCACTTCTCCAATCGTCGCACTTCCGACTCTTGGAACAAAGATGGCCGCAATGGGCGCAGCCATACACCAGAGACCAAAGAGGATTTCATTGGCAAAGGCCTGCAAACCAAGAGGGGCCAAGATTAGGGTGAGGATATCAAATAGATAGCCCGAACCCACAAAAACGCCACCAAAAAAGATAGACAAGAAAGCAAGCAAGATAACATCTTTTAATTGCCATTTTTTCAACATAAAAAACTCCTTTTTTAAAGAAAAGTGGGGCATTCAAGAAGAGCTACCAAAAGGCTTGCCGTCAAGCCTATCCTCTTTTGATAAACAAAAAAACTCCAATTACAATCAAGAATTAGAGTTTAGCTTACAAGATTAGACAG
>NZ_RXXO01000003.1:171406-184720 GCF_011714815.1 Streptococcus sp. CCUG 71758
TTTTCACATTTCCCTTCGCCAGTCTTAACTGTATCAGGTTCAATGGGTATCATCTCAGCCTAAAGCACCCCAAATGTCTTTATTATTTAATTACTGGACCAGTATAACAGAATTTGAAAGCCCTAGCAAGATATTTGACCGGAAAATATATTTATATAGTTTGTTTGTTCATTCTTTTAATCTACATAAAAGGATTGAATTTATCCTATAATTCATAACCAATATCAAAAAAGGCTAATTCCAAAGCAACTGCTTGATTCCAGCGTTGCTGAAGTTCTGTCAAATCTTCTCGATTTTTCCCGACACGATTGAGTTCGTCAACCAGAAATTGAACCCACTCTGTAAAGAAAGGACCTCTGTGGAGATTGATCCATTCTAAATGAATATAGGCTTCAGGTAGAGGCAAATCTTTAGAACCCCAGTCTAAATAGAGACCTTCTGCAATGACCAGCATGACCAAAAGATGAGCATAGTCTGATGAAGCCACAGCAGAATACATTAGCTCCTGAAACGCTTTTGTTACAGGGTGCAAGGTCACTTCTAGATAGTCATTCTCTGCTACTTTTAACTCTTTGAAAGCCTTTTGGAAATAACCATCTTCATCTGCTTCAAGAAAGCCTAGTTGCTTGGCAAAACGAAGTTTGGATTCAAGCTGGTCTGCGTGAGCTACACAAGCTCCCAGCATGGATAAGAAAGCATCAAAGAAATGATAATCTTGAATCAGGTAGTCTTTTAAGACCTTATTCTCAATTGTCCCCGCAAAAAGTTCCTTGACAAAACGATGATTGATTGCAGCCTGCCAATCCTTCCGACTGCTTTTTAATAATTCTCCAACAGTCAAACCTGGCTGAAATGCATAGTCTTGTGTTTCCATATTTACTTTTCCTCTCTTTACTCGTTCGTAATCAACAAAATACCAAGAAAATCCTAGTTTTACTTGACCTTTTTAAAGAAAAGTGGGGCATTCAAGGTGAGCTACCAAAAGGCTTGCCGTCAAGCCTATCCTCTTTTGATAAACAAAAAAACTCCAATTACAATCAAGAATTAGAGTTTAGCTTACAAGATTAGATCGTTCATTTCGCCATACGAAAAAACGTTTCACATTTCCCTTCGCCAGTCTTAACTGTATCAGGTTCAATGGGTATCATCTCAGCCTAAAGCACCCCAAATGTCTTTATTATTTAATTACTGGACCAGTATAACAGAATTTGAAAGCCCTAGCAAGATATTTGACTGAAAAATATATTTATATAGATTTCAATGGTGATTTATTCTTCCTATATACGAAGAAAAACCTCCACATCAAGTGGAGGCAAGCTATTTTATCAATACAATTTTAAGTCACGAGGGTCAACTGGGAAGGTTGGATTGTATGGGTTGTGACGGAGTTTGAAGTGTTTGACATCTTCAATAGTCTGAGTTCCAGATAACTGCATAACTGTCTTCAATTCTGCATTCAAGTGTTCAAAGACTTGACGCACACCAACACTACCGCCGAGAGCCAAGCCATAGATAACCGGGCGGCCAATAGCTACCAAGTCTGCTCCTGAAGCCAAGGCTTTAAAGACGTGTTGGCCACGACGAATACCAGAGTCAAAGACAATTGGTACGCGTTTGTCAACTGCTTCTGCTACTTCTTGAAGTGAGTCAAAGGCAGCTGGCCCACCGTCGATTTGACGGCCACCATGGTTGGTTACCCAGATACCAGAAGCTCCAGCAGCAAGCGAACGTTCAACGTCCTCACGGCATTGTGGCCCCTTGACATAAACAGGAAGTCCTGAGTATTCAGCGATAAATTCTACATCTCGTGGAGATAGGCGCTGTTTAGCTGATTTGTAAACAAAGTCCATTGATTTACCAGCACCTTCTGGCAGGTATTCTTCAACAATCGGCATGCCAACTGGGAAGACAAAACCATTACGCTTATCGACCTCACGATTGCCCCCTACCGTAGCATCAGCCGTCAAGACAATCGCTTTATAACCTTCAGCCTTCACACGGTCCATGATGTGGCGATTGATACCATCATCTTTACTAAAGTAAAACTGGAACCAATGAGGTGTCCCTTGAAGGGCTTCCGTAATTTCTGGAAGGTCGACAGTAGAGTAAGAGCTGGTTGTATAGAGAGAACCAAACTCATGCACACCACGCGCAGTCGCCACTTCACCCTGTTCATTTGCCAATTTATGAGCCGCAACAGGCGCCATAATGATTGGTGAAGACAATTTTTCGCCTGCAAATTCAATCTCTGTACTTGGATTTTCTACATTGCAAAGTGTATGAGGAACGATGAGTTTGTGGTTAAAGGCACGAATATTCTCACGCAAAGTGAAAGTATCCTCCGCCCCACTAGCGATATAGCCAAATGCTGCTTTAGGAATAACTTGTTGCGCCATTGGCTCCAAATCATAGGTATTGATGAAATCTACATGACCTTCTGCATTGCTTGTTTTGTATGACATAAAATGTCCTCCTTGATAAGTAAGCGTTTACTTTGTATATTACAAAAAATATTCTAACTCTTTTTTCAAAATTTTTCAAATATTTTGTTTGGAAATTTCATGCTTTCAATCATTTTACAGAGATAATTAAAAATGATGAACTTTCTTAAGTTATGGAAATTCAAATAATCTTTTCATTTTCTAATACTTTATCATCAAATTGTTCAGCTAGTATAGTTGCTGAGTGATAAAGTTCCTTTGCTTTATTTTTATCATTTTCAAAATAAAGATAGCACTTAGCTTCAAATACTGAAATTCCAGATTTATAGACTTGCAACATTGTTACTGATAAAATTTCATTCATCTTTTTTACTAGAGATATCATATGCTTATAGTCACTATGAACAACATAAACACCCGCTATGGCACAAAGAACTGATAGTAGCTCTACATTATACATTTCATCACTAACTAATTGCTGTTTCAACAACTTAATCCGAAAATCATCTAATGCTCTCTTCTATAAATCAAGTCTTGACATTGCATAGCAAAATAATCAATTAATAGTAAATCATTGAATGTGTAAACTTGCTTTAGTGTTACTTGCTTAAAATAATCATCAAAAATATCTTCAGCGAAACTACCTGTCCCTGTCCTTATCAAGTCTAATATTCTTTCAATCAAGTCTAGACTCAGCAACTCTTCCTCAGGAAGAGCTAGTTCTTTATTTTCAAGAAAAGTATCTATCGGAACTTCTAATCGCTTAGATAAATATTGTAACTTAGTAATTGTTGGCAAGGATTGCCCAAGCTCAGTACGCATCAGCTGTTTGATTATTAAGTCAGCTTCTGTCCACAGACCTCTTCTCTCGTCAATTTGTGACGTTCACGTTTCTGTCTTACTCTATGACCAATTTCAGTTTTAATATCTGTTGTCATTCTTACCTCTAACCACAATCCATAAATTAACATACTTTTAATTCTTCGGCTAAAAATTAACAATAATTCTTTTTCAAATCCGTCATATTATTTTCCAAAACTTGGATGTCTTGGCTGACTTTGAGAATGACAATGCTGCCTTGAATACTGGAGATGACTTGACGGGCCTGCAACTGCGCCCGCTCTTCTGACCAGTCAGCATGCAGGTCTTGCAAGAGGCTGGCTAACTTCTCTGTCCACTGGGTCATAAAATCATTGAGAGGACAGCGGAAGTTCTCATCTTCTGTGGACAATTCCACAATCAGATTACCAATTGGGCAACCATAAAAGACTGTCTGACTTTCATGAAATTGACAAACCCAGTCAATCATATCCGAAAACTTGTCACTGTAAGACTTGTCTGCTTCAAAAATATCTTCAAAAAGCTCTTTTCGCCACTTTGCTAAAATATCTTGAATGACCGTCAAACCAATTTCCTTCTTAGATTTGAAATAATAATAAAGCTGCCCCTTGCCAACATCAGCCACCTCCATGATGTCACTGATGGAGGTGGCATCATAACCCTTCTGATAAATCAATTCCTCAGCACTTTGTAAAATACGCTCTTTAACGCTCATCTGCTCACCTCTCTTTTTTCCTATTATAGCAGATTCAGAGCCTGAGACCAAACAATTGAAACCACCTCCTTTTGCCACTGTTTTATCATTAAAATTTTTGTTCTGAGCAAATTGATTTACAAATTCAATTCTAGATGTTATTATAATTGTACCGAACGGTCAGTATGTAACTAAAACTACCATTTGGAAAATCATCAAACTAACAGTCTAAATTCCTATTGGCTGTTAATCAAATCATATTAGGAGGAACCTCATGTTCAATCAGAAAAATGTCGCATTTGTTATCACAGACCCGCAAGTTGAATTCTTAAAATCTACTGGTAAAGGATTCGGAGCAACTAAAGATGTTCTTGAAAAAGTTAATACTATTGAAAATCTGACAAAGCTTTTCGCTCTTGCTAAAGAGCGTGGCTACAAGCGTTTTATCTCACCGCACTACTTCTATCCACACGATCACAAGTGGCAATTTAAAGCTGCTGGTGAAACGATGATGATTGAAAACGAAATGTTTTGGCGTGATAGCCAGTATTCAGCAATTCCAGAAGGCTCTGGAGCAGATATGATTGAAGAGATTAAACCATTTTTGGATGAAGATACTATTGTTGTCAACGGACATAAAATCTTTGGCCCAGAAAGCAACGACCTTAACCTTCAACTCCGCAAAAATGGTATCGACACCGTCATCTTGGCTGGTATGAATGCTAATCTCTGCGTGGATTCACACATGCGTGAACTCATAGAATTAGGCTACAATGTCATTGTTGTTAACGATGCTGTCGGTGCTCCAGGTGAAGAAGCCTACCAAGCTGCACTAACAAACTACGGCTACATTGCCAACCAAGTTTTGACAACTGAGGAAGTTATCGCTCAACTTTAGTATTAAAAACAAAATCAGGTAATCCTAGTGACTACCTGATTTTCTATGTTTTAGGCATTTTGCCAATTTTCTTGGTCTTCTTTAAAGCGTTTTAGGAGAGCGAGTCCTTCTGGTGTGATATATCCCTCTTCTTGGGCTAGGTGAATCAGTTCACTGTAGTTAGAAAGCGTCACCAATTTAACACCAGCGTCTGCGAAGTTCTTATCTGCTTTTGGCAATTGATAGCTGAAAATCGCTACGACACCAAGAACATCGGCTCCTTCGCGTTTAGCAGCAGCCACTGCTTCAAGAACAGACCCACCAGTTGAAATCAAATCTTCGACAACGACCATCTTTTGACCTTGAGCTACACGGCCTTCTATTTGGTTGCCTGCTCCATGGTCTTTTGGTTTGCTGCGGATGTAGGCAAAAGGCAAGTTCATCTTATCAGCGATGATCGCTCCGTGTGGAATTCCTGCTGTCGCAGTTCCTGCAATCACTTCTACTTCTGGAAATTCTGCTTTAATAGCTTCCACAAAACCATTTTCAATCAAGCTACGAGTTTCTGGATAGGCAAGCGTCACACGGTTGTCAGTATAAATCGGTGACTTGATACCAGATGCCCAAGTGAAAGGCTCCTCTGGTTTGAGGTAAACGGCTTGGATTTTCAAGAGGTGGCTAGCGATATCTTTAGCAAGTGTCATAGTATTCTCCTTTTGTTTTTATAATCTATTTCTTTAATTTCAGTCTTGGTTCCATTCATCCTTGATAGCATGATAAGCTGCAACAGGATCCTCAGCTTTGGTAATCGGACGTCCTACTACGATATAGTCACTACCGATTTGATAGGCATCCGCTGGTGTCATGACACGTTTTTGGTCTCCAACCGCAGCTCCTGCCGGACGAATTCCTGGTGTCAGACAGATAAAATCTGGATTGGTGGCCTGCTTGATGAGTTGCACTTCCTGAGCTGAGCAAACGACACCATCCAAGCCCGCTTCAGCTGTCTTCTTGGCATAGTGAATCACAGACTCTTGCAGGCTGGTTTGGATATTTTGAAAGTCTCTCATTTGTTCTTCAGAAGTTGAAGTCAATTGAGTGACAGCAATCAATTTTGCTTCTTTTCCAAGACCTTCACGCGCAGCCTTCATCATCTCCACACCACCAGCAGCATGAACGTTGGTCATGTCTACACCAAGCTGAGACAAGACCTTCATAGCCGATTTAACTGTATTTGGAATGTCATGTAGCTTGAGGTCCAAAAAGACACTATGCCCCAGTGACTTCAAATAACGGACAACTTCAGGACCTTCCGCATAATAAAGCTCCATCCCTACTTTTAGATAAAGACTTTCTTCTGCTGGGAAAAGAGATAAAAATTCCTTGACCGCCTCAAAACTAGGAAAATCAAGAGCAATAACTGGACGATGTTCACGCATACCTTTCTCCTTTTACCTTTGTAAGCTAGAGAGCATGAAAAAAGGAACCTGCCAACAGCAAGGTTCCACGAAAAATGGGTAGTCTCCACCCTTTCACCGTCTAACCTTAGCTGCCTCTCTGGACTGCTTTAAAGGTTTTTTTCTATTCTATTATTTATAGTAGGACTTGTCAAGCAAAAACTCGAAACTGGATTTCTATACCATTCAAAATCAAGAGGAAAAATTGGTCTAACGACTCTGTGATTGCTGGCTCGTTTGGCTTTGATTTCCTTGTTCTTCTTGTTTTTTCTTTTCTTCTTCCTGTTTTTTCTTCTCAGCTTCCTTGGCCTCTTGCTTGGCTTTTTCCTCAGCCTCTTCTATCAATTTATCCGCTATAGTATAGCTATATACTCCAGCTTCCATATCGACTACACTCGGTTCTGACAATTGTGGCTTAATTTTGCTATAATAAGGTAATTTTTTGCTCAATTCTGATAGGGGAACCAAAACCTCATCTGTGTCCAGCATGGTAATTTTTAACAGATCTGCTGTTGCCTTGCTTGGCGCTAATTCGATTTTCTGGATTTGACTCTTGATATCCTCACTGATGGTAGACAATCCCGTTATCAGTTCTTTCACCTGCTGCTCATCGTTAAAGGTAACTGTTAGATAAGTCTCAGGCAAGTTTAAGCGATCAACAGGAGTTGACTCTACTGTACCACTAGACAGAATAGGATAATGTCCTTCACCAGACACATAATAACCAACAATATCAAATTCCTTAACCTCAATCGTAAAGTTAGTCGGAAATTGATAGTTAATCTTCGCCGACTCTATCCAATGGTTGGACTTGATTCGCTCAGCGTATCTTTCCTTATCCAACAATAGAGCTAAAGTATAGTCGCTATCTTGAATCCCAGAAGCCTGTTTGATGTCATCCGCCTGCGTGTTACTATTTCCCTTAACCTCGATATTTTTGATGGTCGAAAGTGGAGTCAATAGATAGACTGAAAGAAGAAGGACCAGGACACTGGGTACCAAGATACTCACAGCTCGCCAAATATGAACAGGCGCAATTTTAGGCTTGGCTGGTTTGGCTGGTTTGGCTGGTTTTTCTTTTTTCTTCTCTTTTTCTTCTTTGACTTTAGGATCATCCTTTTTAGATTTTTCTTCTTTTTCGGATGGTTCCTCGTCTGGAACAGTTTCGTTCTGGTCGGAATCACTTGATGACTTCTTACTTCCCTCTAACGACTTAGAGTTTTTCCCCATTCGAGCTTGTTTTTCCTTTTCCTTCTCCTCAGCTAGGGCAGCTTCTTCCTCAGCCTTTTTTTTCAGGTATTCCTGGTTTCGTTTCTGCCATTCAGACAATTCTTTCTTAGGGCTTGATTCTTTTTTCTTATCCTTTGACATTGATATTCCTTATGCTAGGTCTTTTCTTAGTAAATCGTAAAAATCCGCAAGAGATTTCAATTCAGTCGAATCCTTCATGCTAGCTTGGTACTGATCCTTGTGACTAAGCAAGTGACTGAGTTTCGCCTCCAAGCTTTCCAAGGTCAAGTCGCTTTCTTGAAGTTCTTCTGCATAGCCTTTCTTAACAAAGTAGGCTGCATTTTCAATCTGGTCTCCTCGACTTGCTTCACGACCCAATGGTACGATGAGATGGAGTTTCGCCATGGCCAAGAGCTCAAAAATCGTATTGGCACCGCCACGCGTCACCACCACATCTGCCATCTCCATTAAAGGTTGATAGAGATCTGTCACATAATCAACACGAAAGAGATTTTGACTCAACTCATTGAGGCTTGAATCTCCAGTGAGATTGATAATATTGTAGCGTTCGGTCAGTTCTTGCTTATGATCTGTCACCAATTGGTTAAAGACACGAGCTCCTGCAGAACCACCGACAAACAATACTGTAGGCAATTTAGGATTAAAGTGGGTTTGGATATCCACCAATTCATCTGGTTCAGGAGTGTTTTGATCTGAAACCTTGGTGACTGCTCCCACATGCTCGACTTTTGCGAGACCAGCAGCCTGCTCAAAGGTTGAATACATCTTGGTCGCAAATTTATAGGCAATTTTATTGGCCAAGCCCATAGACAGGTCCGATTCGTGAATAAAGACAGGCACTCCTGACACACGCGCAGCGATAACCGGCGGTACAGAGACAAATCCTCCCTTTGAAAAAAGGGCCTGTGGACGCAGTCGTAGCATGATAAAGAGGGATTGGACAATTCCCCAACCAACTTTAAACACATCCAGCATATTTTGCCAAGAGAAATAGCGACGCAACTTCCCAGTCGCAATGGAGTGGAAGGTCACATTCAAGCCTGACTTGAGGATTTCTTGGTGTTCGATTCCGTGTTTATCACCAATATAGTGAACTTCCCAGCCGTCTTCGATAAACTTAGGCATTAACAAAAGGTTGAGGGTAACATGTCCAACCGTCCCCCCACCTGTAAAGACAATTTTTTTCATATTATTCCTTTAACTCCGCTACTGTGTCGATGAAAAGATCTCCACGTACTTCAAAGTTAGCATACATATCCCAGCTAGCATTGGCAGGACTGAGGAGAACCACGTCTCCTTGAGTCGCGAACTCATAAGCCTTGCGGGTCGCATCTGCAATATCTGTCGCATCTACATAAACCACACCAGCCTTATCTGCTGCCCGTTTGACACGTTCTGCAGACTGACCGAGGATGACCATCTTCTTGAGCCCAGTAATATCTGGCACCAATTCGTCAAACTCATTGCCACGGTCCAAACCACCTGCAATTAAGATGACCTCGCTGTTGTCAAATCCTGACAAGGCTTTTTGAGTGGCCAGGATATTGGTTGATTTGCTATCATTATAGAATTTGACCCCCTTGATTTCATCCACAAATTGGAGACGGTGTTTAACACCACCAAAGGATGAAAGAGTTT
The DNA here is from genome assembly GCF_011714815.1 of Streptococcus sp. CCUG 71758. NCBI lineage: Bacteria > Bacillati > Bacillota > Bacilli > Lactobacillales > Streptococcaceae > Streptococcus > Streptococcus sp. CCUG 71758. The sequence goes on from NZ_RXXO01000003.1 coordinate 180,605, forward strand.
CCTTGATGGTTTGGTTGTCTACACCACGAAGCTTGGCTACTGCAATGGTCGCAAGGGCATTCTCCACATTGTGGCTACCTGGAACTCCGATTTCATCAGCTGCCATGACTACTTCCCCACGGAAATAGAGTTGACCATCTGCAAGATAGGCTCCATCAACATTTTCCTTTGTTGAAAATGGTACAACAGTGGCTTGTGTTTTAGTAGCCAATTCTTTTGCCAAGTCTTGGTTAAAGTTCAAGACAAGGAAATCAGCTGCTGTCATATTATTTTGGATATTCCACTTAGCTGCCACATAGGCCTCAAAAGAACCATGATAGTCGATATGAGTGGGCATAAGGTTGGTAATAACCGCAATCTCAGGATGGAATTCTTGAACACCCATCAGTTGGAAAGAAGAAAGTTCCATGACAAGCGTGTCCTTAGCCGTTGCAGTTTGAGCCACTTGACTGGCAGGATAGCCGATGTTCCCTGACAAGAGACCATGTTGGCCAGCAGCAGTCAAAACTTCCCCAATCATCGTCGTTGTGGTTGTTTTCCCATTTGAACCTGTGATACCGATAATTGGCGCTTCCGAGATCAAGTAAGCCAACTCCACCTCAGTTAAGACTGGAATTCCCTTTGCCAATGCCTTTTCAATCATGGGATTGCTATACGGGATACCTGGATTTTTCACCATCAGAGCGAAATCTTCATCCAACAATTCCAAAGGATGCCCACCAGTGACAACCTTGATTCCCTCTTCTAGCAAGCTTTGAGCAGCAGGATTTTCCTCAAAAGGCTTGCCGTCATTTACTGTCACAATGGCACCTAGCTTGTCCAACAAACGAGCCGCAGACTCACCAGACTTAGCTAAACCTAAAACAAGGACTTTCTTATTTTTAAATTGATCGATTACTTTCATGTCTCAAACTCCATTTCTACTCCTACTATTTTACCATTTTTATGGAAATAATACTAAACGAAAATGCCCTAACTCTCATTTCTACCATAGAAAAAGAGAGCCGTAGCTCTCTTTCTATTTATCTTCTTTTGCTCTTTTTTACAGACATGAGCGTAATGTCTCTCAAGCTAAAGTAGGCTAGGGCCAGCATGGCGATTGTGACAAAGAATTCTGTCGGTAATTGGAAGATTTGCAAGATGGACAACATCAGCAAAATCAAGAGTGCAACAACTACAAAGACCATGATAACGATATTGACTGTTCCTTTGATACTTTGAGGTGTCGCAAATACATAGAGTAGTAATAAGAGTATCCCTATGATTAAATAGACCATCTTTATCTCTTTCTAGCCCTTATTCAGCTGATTTTTTCTTTTTGTTGGCTTTCTCGCGCTCTGCCTTATTGAGAATTTGCTTACGCAAACGGATTGACTCAGGCGTTACTTCCATGTACTCATCGTCATTCAAGAATTCAAGAGACTCTTCAAGGGTCAAGATACGAGGTGTCTTGATAACCGCTGTTTGGTCCTTGGTTGCAGAACGAACGTTGGTCATTTGTTTAGCCTTGGTGATATTCACTGTCAAGTCGTTCTCACGAGAGTTTTCACCGATGATCATTCCTTCGTAAACCTCAGTACCTGGATTGACAAAGATCGTACCACGCTCTTCGATCGACATGATTGAGTAGGTTGTTGCCTTACCAGCATCGATGGAAACGAGGGCACCACGGTGACGACCACCAATTTCACCTGGAATCAATGGCATGTATTGGTCGAAGGTATGGTTCATGATACCGTAACCACGAGTCATTGACAAGAACTCAGTTGAGTAACCGATCAAACCACGCGCTGGAACAAGGAAGACCAAACGAGTTTGACCATTACCAGTTGAAATCATATCCAACATTTCACCCTTACGTTCAGAAAGGCTTTGGATAACAGAACCTTGGTATTCTTCTGGAGTGTCGATTTGAACACGTTCAAATGGCTCACATTTAACACCGTCAATTTCTTTTACGATAACTTCTGGACGAGATACTTGAAGTTCATAACCCTCACGGCGCATGGTTTCAATCAAGATTGACAAGTGCAATTCTCCACGACCTGAAACAGTCCATTTATCTGGTGAATCAGTTGGGTCAACACGAAGGGAAACGTCTGTTTGCAATTCTGCTTGCAAGCGTTCTTCTACCTTACGAGAAGTCACCCATTTCCCTTCACGACCTGCAAATGGTGAATTATTTACCAAGAAGGTCATTTGAAGGGTTGGTTCATCGATATGTAGGATTGGAAGAGGTTCAATGGCATCCGTCGGAGTAATAGTTTCACCAACAAAGATATCTTCCATACCGGATACGGCAATCAAGTCACCTGCTTTAGCTTCTTGGATTTCACGACGTTCCAAACCAAAGAAACCGAAAAGTTTTGTAACACGGAAGTTCTTCGTTGTACCATCTAGTTTAGAAAGAGTAACTTGGTCCCCAACTTTCACACTACCACGAAAGACACGACCGATACCGATACGACCTACGAAGTCATTGTAGTCCAAAAGTGACACTTGGAACTGCAAAGGCTCATCTGAGTTGTCTACTGGAGCTGGGATATGGTCGATAATGGTGTCAAAGATTGGCGCCATTGTTTTTTCTTGATCAGCTGGATCATCTGACAAGGAAGATGTTCCGTTAATCGCTGAAGCATAAACAACTGGGAAATCAAGCTGGTCATCATCTGCACCAAGCTCAATGAAGAGTTCCAAAACTTCGTCCACTACTTCTGCTGGACGAGCTGATGGTTTGTCTATTTTATTAACAACCACAATTGGGACAAGGTCTTGTTCCAAGGCTTTTTTCAATACGAAACGAGTCTGTGGCATGGTTCCTTCGTAGGCATCTACGACCAAGACAACACCGTCAACCATTTTCATGATACGCTCAACTTCTCCACCGAAGTCCGCGTGTCCTGGTGTGTCCATGATGTTGATACGAGTTCCGTTGTAAGCAACGGCTGTATTTTTAGCAAGGATGGTAATTCCACGCTCTTTTTCGATATCGTTTGAGTCCATAGCGCGCTCTGCTAACTCTGTACGTGCATCAAGAGTTTCAGATTGCTTCAATAATTCGTCAACGAGGGTTGTTTTACCGTGGTCAACGTGGGCGATAATCGCAATGTTACGGATATCTTCTCTTAATTTTGTCATGATTTCCTCTAATATTTTAAATTTTTATTTCTAACTGAACAATTATACCACAGTCTCATTCAAAAATCACAGTTCAGCTAAGTGTAAATGTTTTCACTCTGCTTTTCTAGTCAAGGCAACTCTTTTCAAAGTCAGAGACTTATGATAAGATAAGCTGGTATGCGTTTAGATAGATTATTAGCCCAAGAAAAGGTCAGCCGCAAGGCTATGAAACAATCACTATTAAAAAAAGAAATCCTAGTGGACGATTGTCCAGCCAGTTCCCTGGCTCAAAATGTCGACACTGGATTGCAGAAATTAGTCTTTCAAGGACGGCAAATCCAAGGCTACGAGCACAACTACCTCATGCTTCATAAGCCAAACGGAGTCGTTACAGCTAGCAAGGATAAGAAACTCCCAACTGTCATGGACCTACTCCCACCTGACATCCAGTCTGACCAGCTCTATGCTGTCGACAGACTAGACCGCGATACGACGGGGCTACTCCTTTTGACAGACAATGGACCTCTTGGCTTCCAACTCCTTCATCCCCAGTACCATGTCGATAAATCCTATCAAGTGGTAGTAAACGGACCGCTCACGTCAGATCATATCCAAAAATTCAAGGATGGAATCGTCTTTTTAGATGGGACCACTTGCAAACCTGCTCAGCTCGAAATTCTGTCCTCAAGCCCAACAGAGAGCCGGGCCACCATCACTATCTCTGAGGGCAAATTTCATCAAGTCAAGAAGATGTTTCTATCAGTTGGTGTCAAGGTGACTGCCCTAAAACGAGTCCAGTTCGGCTATTTTACATTAGACCTAGAACTAGCAGAAGGGCAATACCGTTCCTTGAATCCAGAGGAATTGGAAATTATTAAAAACTATTTAGAGAAATGTGGATAAAAGAAAAAAGCTTTAAATTGTACTGACCCCAAAAAGTTAGACAAATAATTATTGAAAGGATTTAGTTCTGTACTGCACAGGACTAAGTCCTTT
>NZ_RXXO01000004.1:0-155051 GCF_011714815.1 Streptococcus sp. CCUG 71758
GCGGGAAGTAGCTCAGCTTGGTAGAGTACTTGGTTTGGGACCAAGGTGTCGCAGGTTCGAATCCTGTCTTCCCGATTAATTACGAGGATACTTTAGGGTATCTTTTTTTTTTTACTAATGAGATTCTGAGAGTCTTTTTTTTTATTTACAGAACAAATTTGTGTAAACTAGCAGTGCTTAAGGAATGGCTGTGGATATATATTTTCTTTAATTATGGTAAAATAGTAAGAGAATAATGTGAGGGAAATGAATGTCAAGTAAGTTTGAAATTTTAATGAATCAACTAGGAATCTCTGATCAATTGAGACAGGATCCTGCTCTTGTTGATGCAAGAATTGAACGAGTTGTAGTTCATAAAATTAGTAAGATTTGGGAATTTCATTTTGTTTTTTCTAAAATTTTACCGATTGAAATCTTTCTAAAATTAAAGAAAGGATTGAGTGAAGAATTTTCTAAGACAGGGAATCAAGCTGTTTTCGAAATCAAAGTTCTTTCTCAAGAATTTTCTAATGAACTCTTACAGGCTTACTACAAGGAGGCTTTTTCTGAAGGTCCATGTGCCAGCCAAGGATTTAAATCTCTTTATCAGAATTTGCAAGTTCGTGCGGAGGGAAATCAGCTCTTTATTGAAGGTTCCGAGGCGATTGATAAGGAACACTTTAAGAAGAATCATCTTCCTAATTTAGCGAAACAACTTGAAAAGTTTGGTTTCCCAGCTTTTATCTGTCAAATAGAAAAGAACGATGCCCTTACACAAGAGGAGCAGGAAGCCTTTCATGTGGAGAATAAACAAATTGTTCAGGCTGCTAATGAGGAAGCACTCCGTGCTATGGAACAACTGGAACAAATGGCTCCTCCGCCAGTAGAAGAGAAACCAGCTTTTGATTTTCAGGTTAAAAAAGCTGCAGCCAAGCCAAAATTAGATAAGGCTGAAGTGACCCAGATGATCGATGTGACGACTGAGGAAAATCGTTTGGTCTTTGAAGGGGTAGTCTTTGATGTAGAGCATAAAGTGACTAGAACAGGCCGTGTCTTGATTAACTTTAAGATGACAGACTACACTTCAAGTTTTTCTATGCAAAAGTGGGTTAAGAACGAGGAAGAGGCTCAGAAGTTTGACATCATTAAGAAGAATTCATGGCTCCGAGTTCGTGGGAATGTGGAGATGAATAACTTCACACGCGATTTGACAATGAACGTGCAGGATGTGCAGGAAGTTGTTCACTATGAGCGGAAGGATTTTATGCCAGAAGGTGAGCGTCGGGTTGAGTTTCATGCTCATACTAACATGTCGACTATGGATGCTTTGCCAGAGGTCGAAGAAATTGTTGCGACAGCTGCAAAGTGGGGACACAAGGCGGTTGCCATCACGGACCATGGGAATGTTCAGTCCTTTCCACATGGCTACAAGGCAGCTAAGAAAGCAGGAATTCAGCTGATCTATGGAATGGAAGCCAATATCGTTGAAGACCGTGTTCCTATCGTTTACAACGAAGTAGAGATGGAATTGTCAGAAGCGACCTACGTGGTTTTTGACGTGGAAACGACGGGACTTTCAGCTATCTATAATGACTTGATTCAAGTTGCGGCTTCTAAGATGTACAAGGGAAATGTTATTGCCGAATTTGATGAATTTATCAATCCTGGATATCCCTTGTCAGCCTTTACTACCGAGTTGACTGGAATTACAGATGACCATGTCAAAAATGCCAAACCACTGGAACAAGTTTTACAAGAATTCCAAGAATTTTGCAAGGATACAGTCTTAGTTGCCCACAATGCTACCTTTGACGTTGGCTTTATGAATGCTAACTATGAGCGTCATGGTCTGCCTAAGATTAGCCAGCCAGTTATTGATACGCTGGAGTTTGCTAGAAACCTCTATCCTGAGTATAAACGTCATGGTTTGGGACCTTTGACCAAGCGTTTTGGTGTGGCACTGGACCACCACCACATGGCCAACTACGATGCGGAAGCTACTGGTCGTTTGCTCTTTATCTTTATCAAGGATGTAGCAGAAAAACATGGTGTGACTGATCTGGCTAGACTGAATATTGATTTGATTAGTCCAGACTCTTATAAAAAAGCTCGGATCAAGCATGCGACCATCTATGTCAAGAATCAAGTGGGTCTAAAAAACATCTTTAAGCTGGTTTCTTTGTCCAATACCAAGTACTTTGAAGGGGTGCCACGGATTCCGAGAACGGTTCTAGATGCTCATCGGGAGGGCTTGATTTTGGGAACAGCTTGCTCTGAAGGTGAAGTTTTTGATGCGGTTGTTTCCCAAGGTGTAGATGCGGCGGTTGAGGTGGCTAAGTATTATGACTTTATCGAGGTTATGCCACCAGCTATCTATGCACCATTGATTGCTAAAGAGCAGGTTAAGGATATGGAGGAACTCCAGACTATTATCAAGAGTTTGATAGAGGTCGGGGACCGTCTTGGCAAGCCCGTTTTAGCTACGGGAAATGTCCATTATATCGAACCGGAAGAAGAGATTTACCGTGAAATTATCGTCCGTAGTTTGGGACAGGGGGCTATGATTAACCGAACCATCGGTCACGGCGAACATGCCCAACCAGCACCGCTACCGAAGGCTCATTTTAGAACGACCAATGAAATGTTGGATGAATTTGCTTTCTTGGGAGAAGATTTAGCACGCAAATTAGTCATTGAAAACACCAATGCCTTGGCAGATATCTTTGAACCTGTTGAGGTTGTTAAGGGTGACTTGTACACTCCTTTCATCGATAAGGCTGAAGAAACGGTCGCTGAGCTGACCTATAAGAAAGCTTTTGAGATTTATGGAAATCCGCTGCCAGATATTGTTGATTTGCGGATTGAAAAAGAATTAACATCCATACTGGGGAATGGATTTGCCGTGATTTATCTAGCATCGCAGATGCTGGTGCAACGTTCCAATGAACGGGGCTACTTGGTTGGTTCTCGTGGGTCTGTTGGGTCCAGTTTTGTTGCGACCATGATTGGGATTACGGAGGTTAATCCACTCTCTCCTCATTATGTTTGTGGTCAGTGTCAGTATAGTGAGTTTATCACGGATGGTTCTTACGGTTCAGGTTTTGATATGCCTAATAAGGACTGTCCAAACTGTGGTCATAAACTTAGCAAAAATGGACAGGATATTCCGTTCGAGACCTTCCTTGGTTTTGATGGAGATAAGGTTCCCGATATTGACTTGAACTTTTCGGGAGAAGACCAGCCTAGCGCTCACTTGGATGTGCGTGATATCTTTGGTGAAGAATATGCCTTCCGTGCAGGAACGGTTGGTACGGTGGCTGCTAAGACCGCTTATGGCTTTGTAAAGGGCTATGAGCGGGACTATGGGAAGTTTTATCGTGATGCAGAGGTGGAACGCCTCGCTCAGGGTGCGGCTGGTGTCAAGCGGACAACAGGACAACACCCGGGGGGAATCGTTGTTATTCCTAACTACATGGATGTTTACGATTTTACGCCTGTTCAGTATCCAGCAGATGACATGACGGCTGAATGGCAGACGACTCACTTTAACTTCCACGATATCGATGAGAATGTCCTCAAACTTGATGTACTGGGGCATGATGATCCGACCATGATTCGGAAATTGCAGGACTTGTCTGGTATTGACCCTAATGAAATTCCCATGGATGATGAAAGCGTTATGGCTCTCTTTTCTGGAACGGAAGTTTTAGGGGTGACGCCTGAGCAAATTGGAACTCCAACAGGGATGCTGGGAATTCCAGAGTTTGGAACCAACTTTGTACGTGGAATGGTAGATGAGACACATCCGACGACTTTTGCGGAGTTGCTTCAGCTGTCTGGTCTATCCCACGGTACCGATGTGTGGCTGGGGAACGCCCAGGATCTGATCAAGCAAGGGATTGCGGACCTATCGACTGTTATCGGTTGTCGGGACGATATCATGGTTTATCTCATGCATGCTGGTCTTGAACCTAAGATGGCTTTTACTATCATGGAACGGGTACGTAAGGGCATGTGGCTAAAGATTTCCGAAGAGGAGCGAAATGGCTACATCGAGGCTATGAAGGCCAATAAGGTGCCAGAGTGGTATATCGAGTCCTGTGGGAAAATCAAGTACATGTTCCCTAAGGCCCATGCGGCCGCCTACGTTATGATGGCCTTGCGTGTGGCCTACTTCAAGGTTCACCATCCGATTTATTACTACTGTGCTTATTTCTCAATCCGAGCCAAGGCTTTTGATATCAAGACCATGGGGGCGGGTTTGGATGCCATCAAGCGCAAGATGCAAGAAATTGCTGAAAAACGGAAGAATAATGAAGCCTCTAATGTGGAAATTGACCTCTATACAACTCTTGAGATTGTCAATGAAATGTGGGAACGTGGTTTCAAGTTTGGCAAACTCGATCTCTACCGTAGTCAGGCAACAGAGTTCCTCATCGATGGGGATACCCTCATTCCGCCATTTGTAGCAATGGATGGTCTGGGAGAGAACGTTGCTAAGCAGTTGGTGCGTGCGCGTGAAGAGGGTGAGTTCCTCTCTAAGACAGAACTGCGCAAGCGTGGCGGACTGTCATCGACCTTGGTTGAAAAGATGGATGAAATGGGGATTCTTGGCAATATGCCAGAGGATAACCAGTTGAGTTTGTTTGATGATTTATTTTAAAAAAAAATTAACAGACGGACAAAAATTGTCCATCTGTTTTGTTATACTTATAGCATAACAAAGAAAGAGGTTTAAATGATGAACAATACAGGATTAGATAACAAATATCAATTTGAAAATTTTATAGAAAAAGACGGTAATGCTTTAGCAAAAAAGAAGCTTTAGAAGTAGTAAAGAACTTAGGATTAAAATACAATCCCCTTTATATTTATGGGCAATCAGGTTCAGGAAAAACACATCTCCTGCAAGCAATTGGAAATAAGGTTCTTGAGAACAATCCAGAAAAGCGAGTAAAATATATTTCTGCTAAAGATTTGTTAGAAAATGAGCTAGAAATACAAAAAGTTAGAAGTGAGAAGTTTGATCTCCTAATAGTAGATGATATTCAGATATTGGGAGAAAAGGATGATATGATTCAAGAAAAATTTTTTAATCTTTTTAATTCTCAACATGATATGAATAAACAAATGGTTTTCTCTGGTGACTCTGAACCAGATCAATTGGAAAATCTAAATTTTCATTTGATTGTGCGTTTTAAGTGGGGAATGACAGCTTGTCTAACATTGCTTGAAGATTAACAAAAAGGACATTAGATGAATGATCAAGAGAGATTACTAACAATCTTTTTACGCTTACAGTTTGGGACTCCGTTAGGAAAAAAGCAATTAGCCCAGGAATTTGAGGTTAGTGAAAAGACGATACAGAGAGATTTTTCGCTCCTTCGTGATATTTTATCCAGTCATCTCGATTTTAATGGAGACCTGCTTTATAGTCGTAAAACAAATAAGTATAGCCTATCAAGTAAGTCAGTTTTTAATAAAAAGGATATACTTGTTATTTCAAAGATTTTATTGGAAAATCGAGCATTGAATCGGCCAGAAATTGATAGCTTACTAAAAAATTTACTGATTTTAGTTCCTCGTGATGACCAGAAAGAAATTGAGCAAATCATTGGTAGTGAAAAGCTTAATTATGCTCCCTTAACGGATCAGCAAAATAGAATAGAGAAAATATGGAATTTATCAGAAGCTATTTTGCATGAACAGGTTCTAGATATTGTCTATCAAAAACCTTATTCTGAGTCTTCTAAGAAGCAGACGGTTTTACCTGTATCTCTTTACTATGATAGTCATTATTTTTATCTGGTTGTTTATCAGTTAAAACACGCTACTTATATTACTTTAAGAGTAGACCGTATCCAATCATGGTCTCTTAGTGGTATAGAGAAACCCTCTATTTCTTATAGAGATAAATTTAGAGATGGTGATATTCGTAACGAGAGAGTTGATGCTTTTATCGGGAAGAAAATCAGTATTGAGATTGGGTATTTGTATGATCCTACTATTGTGATGGATCAATTTCCAAATGCAAAAATAGTTGGGAAAAATGGTGACTGGACTCATTTTAAGTTTAAAAGTCAGTATACACCGGGTCTTAAACGCTGGTTACTGGGACAAGGGGAAGCAGTTACTGTTTTGTCTCCTCGGATTTTAGTAGAGGATATGAAGCGAACAGTTCAAGAAATGATAGATAAATATAAATGAGGATAAAATGAGTATTCAATTTACTTCTAAAAAGGTTGGAGAACTATTGAAAAAAGGGAATTTGCGGATTCCTTCTTATCAAAGACCATATAAATGGAACAGAAAACATATCCGTAATCTTTTTTATGATTTACGAGATGCTATGGGGAAAAAGGAATATCAGATTGGTTCCGTTATCCTGCATAAGAATGATGGACACTTAGATATTGTCGATGGACAGCAACGGCTAATTTCAATTTCTTTGTTTCTTCATTCGTTAGATGACTTAGAGAATTATAAGGGTGCGAATCAACTGTTGAGTGCTGAAGAATTTGGAGAGCTATCTTGCTATCATGCGAGTGAAAATTATAATGAGTGGAAAAATTTAACTCAATTAGTTGGCGAAAATGAGGCAAAAGATATTTGCAACTTTTTATTAGAGAATTGTGCTGTCTCTGTGATTACTATGCCCCAAGAACGATTATCTGAAGCCTTTCAGTTATTTGATTCTCAGAATAATCGTGGTAAATCTTTAGAACCTCATGATTTGCTCAAAGCCTATCATCTTCGCAAGCAAGATTCAGAAGATGAAAAGATTGTTGAAAAGTGGGAGCAATTTGTAGAGGATAAAGAGTTAAGTCTCAAAGAGTTGTTTGATAATCATCTTTTTCGTATGAGACGTTGGTCGCGAGGAGAGACAGGATTAACAAACAAGCGTTATGGATCTTATCTCCGCTTTACAGAGGATTTTATTGACGACTTTAAAGGCGTTGATTTGAATCAGAACTTTCCATATCTAGAATTGTATCGTCATATTGAAAATCTCCCTATGTCCATTACTATGCCAATCATTGATGGAAGTAAATTTTTTGAGTATATTGAATCTTCTCATGAAACTATTAAAAATCATAAAGATTTTTTAAATGAACAGTTAGGAATCTCTAATGAGTCAGAGGAGGAAGAACAAAATTTAGCTTACCCAGAAGGTATGTTAAACATTTACAACAGCTCAAAGGGTCGCTATCTCAAGTGTCACAATATATTCCTAAATATTTGCTCGCTTTTCGCAGATAGATTTGGAAAAGAGGAGCTATCAAAAGAGATAGTAGAGACCTTGTTTATTTGGTCTTATTACCCTCGAGTTAAGTCTAAAGCCATATATGATGCAACTGTTGGAAACTATGTTGCTGGTGGAAGGTTTAGACAAAAAGAGGTTCAAAAGCTATTTCAACTTTTATCTCATGCTGTCACTCCAAATGATTTCATGGTCAAGATAGATAGAGAGTTATTTGAAAATTATACTGTGGAACAAATTATAGAAGAGGAAAAAGATAAATGGTAGAAACACATATATGCTTATCAGTTAATCGTTTGCTAAATGAAGAGACCTATGCTATTCCTCTTTATCAGAGAAATTTTTCCTGGACTTATGATGAGATCGAACAATTATTGAACGATGTAGCAGATGCTTTTAAAGAAAAGAGAGACAATTACTATATTGGAACATTAGTCGTCAATGAAGAGAATGGTATTTTCAAAATTATAGATGGTCAACAACGAACCACAGCCTTTAATTTAATTGCTTTGGTTTTGAAAAATGAGTTTGATTGTGACAGATTAGAGGCGGTTCGTTTAACTTTCCCAGCTCGGAGGAAATCAAATGAAAATATTCAAAAACTATTTACTAAGCAAAAAATTTCTGAGGACGATGAAAATGAATTAACTAGAGGGTACATACATGCTAAAGATGCCTTAAAAAAAGTGCTAGGAGAGCGCCAACTTGAACTTCAGTCCTTCGTTGATTATCTTTTTGAGAATGTCATCATTTTTCGAAGTATACTTCCTAAAGATTTAGATTTGAATCTTTATTTCGAACGTTTTAACTCTCGGGGAGAACAACTAGAAGCTCATGAAATTCTTAAGGCACAAATGATGGCTAAGTTTGATGAAGATCAAGAAATGGCACAAAAATTTGCAAGAATTTGGGATGCCTGTGTGGAATTTGATAAGCCGGTAATAAAAACTTTTCAAATCCGAAGTAGACCAAACAATACTGATGAAGAGGGGGAGAAAATTTTTGGTAAAGAATTTACTAACTTCAAATTGGAAAGTGTATTTGAGAAAATAAGAGTAAAAAAAATTGAGCAACGAAGTTTACTAGATGCAATTACTCAGACAAAATATGAAAGTAGTAGCTTAGTAAATAATGGAGCAGACATTTCAAATTATACGACTATAATTGATTTTCCAACATTTTTACTTCAAGTTTTTTTCATCATGGAAGGAAATGACGAAACTACATTTGATGATAAAAAATTATTGACAATATTTCAAATTGAACGTCGAGATAGAAAATGGGTTCAACAATTTGGGAATTTACTTCTGACTATGAAGCATATATTTGATACGTTTATCGTAAAAAATGTCCAATTAGAAAATGAAACCGAATGGCAAATCAAACGAGGTCAGTATGAGACATATCAACGAAATGAAAATGGAGGATGGAAATATGTCCGAATTAATTATCAAAAAAATACATTTGACAATTTAAACAAAAACATTATCCTCCTTCAATCTATGTTTGCTGTGACCTTTACTGCTAATCGTGATAGTCGTTGGTTATATGAGATTTTACAATTTCTCTTCAGACATATTGAAGAACTAAATGATCAAGAATTTGGTGCTCATTTTAAAGAATTTCTAGAAAAAATGGCAGTAACGTATGCAGAAGAAAGATTTTTTACTGAGGATAGAAGAATTAAGAAATATGGTGCAATTCCTGTTTATGCTTTTAACTTTGTGGATTATGTTTTATGGAAAAATCGTGAAGAATTAAAGAAAGCATACGATGTTAAGTTTGAAGATTTCAAATTTACATATCGTCGTTCTATAGAGCATTGGTTTCCACAACATCCAAATAGTGATGAAAGAGTTGAAAAAATTGATGATAAATTTTTGCATTCCTTTGGGAATCTCTGTATCATTACAGATAGTCAAAATTCGAAGTTTGGAAATTTAGTTCCAAGTGCAAAATATAAACAGTGGGAAGGAATTTTCAATCGCCAGAGTTTAAAATTACAGATGATGGCAGATGTAACGGTAAAGAATGATAAATGGGGTATTTGTGAGATTCAATTTATGGAAAAAGAAGTGGAAAGATATGTACACGACTTTTGTGATAGTTAAATAAAAACAAGCTTTAATGAGCTTGTTTTTTAAAATGCTAATATATGTGATATACTAGTAATGGGGGACATTTGATGAAACTAAGGATTTTTGCGGAAGATAAACCTGCTGAAAAGATTTTTGACTATCAGCTAGAGCTGGCAGATGAAACAATTCTTCTATCGACAGCACTCTTGTCAGGTGCTATTGCTTTGGCAGGATTATTTTCTGCTTTGAAAGAAAAATAACAAAAGAAAAGGACAAATAAAATGGTTTTACCAAATTTTAAAGAAAATCTAGAAAAATATGCGAAATTGTTGGTTGCGAATGGAATTAACGTGCAGCCTGGTCATACTTTGGCTCTTTCTATCGATGTGGAGCAACGCGAGTTGGCGCATTTAATTGTTAAAGAAGCTTATGCACTTGGTGCACACGAAGTTATCGTTCAATGGGCAGACGACTTTGTAAATCGTGAGAAATTCCTTCACGCGCCGATGGAGCGTTTAGACAATGTACCAGAATACAAGATTGCTGAGATGAACTATCTCTTGGAGAATAAGGCTAGCCGTCTCGGTGTCCGTTCTTCTGATCCAGGTGCCTTGAACGGAGTGGATGCGGACAAGCTTTCAGCTTCTGCTAAAGCTATGGGACTTGCGATGAAGCCAATGCGTATCGCAACACAATCCAACAAGGTTAGCTGGACTGTAGCAGCCGCTGCTGGACTTGAGTGGGCTAAGAAAGTCTTTCCAAATGCTGCGAGCGATGAAGAAGCAGTCGATCTCCTCTGGGACCAAATCTTTAAGACTTGTCGTGTCTATGAGGAAGATCCTGTTAAGGCTTGGGAAGAACATGCAGCCATCCTCAAGAGCAAGGCAGATATGCTTAATAAAGAACAATTTTCAGCACTTCACTACACAGCGCCAGGAACAGATTTGACACTTGGTTTGCCAAAGAACCACGTTTGGGAATCAGCTGGTGCTATCAATGCACAGGGCGAAGGATTCTTGCCAAATATGCCAACAGAAGAAGTCTTTACAGCGCCTGACTTCCGTCGTGCAGATGGCTATGTAACCTCTACAAAACCACTTAGCTACAACGGAAATATCATTGAAGGCATTAAAGTAACCTTCAAGGATGGTCAAATCGTAGATATCACTGCTGAAAAGGGTGAACAGGTCATGAAAGACCTTGTCTTTGAAAATGCGGGCGCGCGTGCCTTGGGCGAATGTGCCTTGGTACCAGATCCAAGCCCAATTTCTCAGTCAGGCATTACCTTCTTTAACACACTTTTCGATGAGAATGCTTCAAACCACTTGGCTATCGGTGCAGCCTATGCGACTAGCGTTGTTGGTGGAGCGGAGATGCGCGAAGAGGAGCTTGAAGCTGCAGGGCTTAACCGTTCAGATGTTCACGTGGACTTTATGATTGGTTCGAATCAAATGGATATCGATGGTATCCGTGAGGATGGAACACGCGTACCACTCTTCCGCAATGGAGATTGGGCAATTTAAGGAGAAGCTATGCTTGGAAGTATGTTTGTTGGTCTCCTAGTGGGACTCTTGGCAGGTGCTTTAACCAATCGCGGAGAAAGCATGGGATGCTTTGGGAAAATGTTTCTCGGCTGGATTGGTGCTTCTTTGGGGCACCTGCTCTTTGGAACTTGGGGTCCAAACCTAGCGGGGATAGCTATTGTTCCAGCTGTTTTAGGTGCTATGGTTGTCTTAGCTATTTTCTGGAGACGAGGAAGTTAATTTCTTAAATCTGATACTCAATGAAAATCAAAGAGCAAACTAGGAAACTAGCCGCAGGCTGCTCAAAGCACTGCTTTGCGGTTGTAGATAGAACTGACGAAGTCAGCTCAAAACACTGTTTTGAGGTTGCAGATGGACGTTGACGCGGTTTGAAGAGATTTTTGAAGAGTATGAAACGAAAAGGAGGTTGGTCATTGTACCAGCCTCCTTTTGAGTATGATATAATAGTTCTATGAGATTAGATAAATTTTTAGTTGCCTGCGCTGTAGGGAGTCGGACGGAGGTAAAAAACTTGCTCAAGGCTGGACGCGTGACGGTCAATGGCAAGAAAGAAAAATCAGCAAAATTGCAAATAAATGAAGAAAAAGACGAAATTCGCTTTGATGGTCAAGTGCTAGAGTACGAGGAGTTTGTCTACTACATGATGAACAAGCCCCAAGGAGTCATTTCAGCGACTGAGGATTCTAAACACAGAACAGTGTTGGACTTGTTGGATGATATTGCTCGGACCAAGGAAGTTTTTCCAGTAGGGCGCTTGGATATTGATACGCATGGTCTTCTGCTCTTGACCAATGACGGCCAGCTTGCCCATTCTCTTCTTTCGCCTAAACGTCATGTGGATAAGACTTATCTAGCTCAAGTCAAAGGTATTATGACCCAAGAAGATGTGGAGACATTTGCCAAGGGCATTCCGCTCAAAGACTTTACCTGTCAGCCTGCTAGACTGGAGCTTGTATCGGTAGATCCAGAAAAAAATCAAAGTCTGGTTCGTGTGACCATTGCTGAAGGGAAGTTTCATCAGGTCAAACGCATGGTGGCATACTGTGGCAAGGAAGTGGTGGACCTACAACGTTTGACGATGGGGACTCTAGTTTTGGATGAGAACTTAGAACGAGGAGAATGGCGTCGCCTGACCAGGGAGGAGTTAGAGAATCTCCTTGCTAGTATTGCTTAGTTTGGATTATGTTAGAAAAGGTGAGGAGAATGTCCTTGCCTTTTTCGTTTTTCAGTTGCTTCCTTTGTGAAAAGAGTTATAATAGACAGTAGAATAAAAGGAGGAATCTATGAACGCGATTCAAGAATCATTTACAGATAAACTATTTGCTAACTATGAAGCAAATGTCAAATACCAAGCGATTGAAAATGCTGCCAGCCACAACGGAATTTTTGCAGCCCTAGAACGTCGCCAAAGCCATGTAGACAATACACCTGTTTTCTCATTGGATTTGACCAAGGACAAGGTTACTAACCAGAAAGCCTCTGGTCGTTGCTGGATGTTTGCAGCTCTCAACACCTTCCGCCACAAACTCATCTCTCAATACAAACTGGAAAACTTTGAGTTGTCACAAGCCCACACATTCTTCTGGGACAAGTACGAGAAATCCAACTGGTTCTTGGAGCAAGTCATTGCGACTGCAGACCAAGAATTGACGAGTCGCAAGGTTAGCTTCCTACTCCAAACTCCACAACAAGATGGTGGTCAATGGGATATGGTCGTTGCCCTCTTTGAGAAATACGGTGTCGTTCCCAAGTCTGTTTATCCTGAGTCTGTTTCATCTAGCAGTAGCCGTGAGCTCAATGCCATCCTCAACAAATTGCTTCGTCAAGATGCTCAAATCTTGCGTGACTTGCTCGCTTCTGGTGCAGACCAAGCGACTGTTCAAGCTAAGAAAGAAGACCTCTTGCAAGAAATCTTTAACTTCCTTGCTATGTCACTAGGACTTCCACCACGTAAATTTGACTTTGCTTATCGCGATAAGGATGATAACTACCAAAGCGAAAAGGGTATCACGCCACAAGAGTTTTACAAGAAATATGTCAATCTTCCTCTAGAAGACTATGTTTCTGTTATCAATGCTCCAACTGCTGACAAGCCTTACGGCAAATCTTACACAGTTGAGATGTTGGGAAATGTGGTTGGTAGCCGTGCAGTTCGCTACATCAACGTTCCTATGGAGCGCTTGAAAGAATTGGCGATTGCCCAAATGCAGACAGGAGAAACTGTTTGGTTTGGTTCAGATGTCGGCCAGCTCAGCAACCGCAAAGCCGGGATCCTTGCGACAGATGTTTATGACTTTGAATCAAGTATGGATATTCAACTGACTCAAGACAAGGCTGGACGTTTGGACTACAGCGAAAGCTTGATGACCCACGCTATGGTCTTGACAGGTGTTGATTTGGATGAAAATGGCAAGTCAACTAAGTGGAAGGTTGAAAACTCATGGGGAGACAAGGTCGGTACAGATGGTTACTTCGTCGCCTCAGACGCTTGGATGGATGAATACACCTATCAAATCGTTGTCCGTAAGGAATTGCTGACAGCAGAAGAACAAGCTGCTTATGAAGCAGAACCAATCGTACTTGCACCATGGGATCCAATGGGAGCCTTGGCAGAATAAAGCATAAAGAAAAGAGGTTAGGGAAATCCTAGCTTCTTTTTTAAGTCCTTCTTAAAGTGGGGATAGATGATGCTTGCCAAGGGAGTTCTTCTTATTTTGAGTATTTAAGTGACAGAGAAAAAGATATGTGTTACTATAGTAGTACAAAAGGATATCGGAGTAGAAATGAAGTATTTAAGCAGTCAAGACATCAAGGATCGTCAACGAAATATCAGCGACATTAAACCCTATAAAACAACCAAGGAAATCGTCGTTTCAAATATCTTTACCTTTTTTAATGCTATGAACTTGGCTCTGGCAGTTCTGGTAGCCACAACCTTGCGATTTGAAAATATGCTCTTTTTAGGTGTGATTGCTATCAATACAGCCATTGGGATTTTCCAAGAAGTGCGTTCAAAAAATGCCTTAGAAAAGCTGAGTTTGCTTGGTAAAAGTAAGTACAGAGTCAACCGAGATGGTCAAACGATTGAGATTGATCCAGAGGACATCGTACTGGGCGAGTATCTGCATCTCAATCTGGGAGATCAGGTACCTGTAGATGCAGAAGTGTTGGAAGGGAATATTGAAGTAGATGAGTCCTTGCTGACGGGTGAGAGTGATTCGGTCTTTAAAACAGTTGGTGACAAGCTGATGAGCGGAAGCAATGTTGTCAGCGGTACTTGTCTGGTCCTTGCTACAGCTGTGGGTCCCGATAGTTATATCAACAAACTTGCAAAATCCAGCAAGGAATTCAAAAAATACCCTTCTCAACTGTGCGATTATATGGATAAGATTTTAAAAATCGTCTCTATCCTGCTGGTGCCAGTTGCCATTCTGCTCTATGTCAGAGGTTTTAGTCTAGGGCGAACTTATGTTGAGATTGTCTTGGGAAGTTCTGGTGCCTTGGTTGGCATGATTCCAGAGGGTTTGATTCTCTTGGTTAGCGTCTCCCTAGCGGTAGCAGCCATGAAGTTGGCTAAAAAGAAGGTTCTAGTGCAGGAGCTATACTGTGTAGAGACCTTGGCGCGAGTAGATGTTCTTTGTTTTGATAAGACTGGAACCATCACGACTGGTAGTATGAAGGTCCAAGAAATGGATGCTAATGTAGCAGAGAAACTGTCTTCTTATTTGGCTTATTTCGAAGATGAAAATGCAACTTCCCGAGCTCTGAAGACTTACTTAACCTGTGAGAAAAAGTGGGAAGTTCAAGAAGTCGGTGCCTTTTCAAGTAAAAACAAGTATTCCTTTGTCCAAGTAAAAGACAGTGGGACCTATTTCTTCGGAGCCTATGAGTTTTTAGGCTTTACCCAGCCGATGGATGCCTACTATGAGCATCTGAAACAGCAAGGTTTTCGAATCTTGACACTTGCCCATAGTAAGGACCACATTACAAGCCCATCCGAAATGGAACTATTAGGGCACGTCGTTTTGTCAGATGAGATTAAGGACAATACCAAGGAAACCTTTGACTATTTCGAATCTCAAGGTGTTGAAGTGAAGATTATCAGTGGTGATAATCATGTGGCTGTATATGGGGTGGCTCGTAAGGCAGGTTTTAAGGAAGAAGCCCGTGCGATTGATATGACCAAGGTGAGCGATGATGACTTTGAAAGAGTGGTCTTGGAACACGAAATATTTGGTCGTGTGACACCTGAACAGAAGCAAAAGATGGTATCTATTTTGCAAAATGCTGGTAAAACAGTTGCAATGAGCGGTGACGGGGTCAATGATGTTCTGGCTCTCAAGAAAGCAGATATCAGCTTTGCCATGAAGGGGGCTACCAGTGCAGCCAAAAGTGTATCCAATATTGTTTTTCTCACTGATGATTTTGCGGTATTTTATGATATCTTGATGGAAGGTCGCCGGGTCATCAATAACATCCAAAAGGTAGCCTCTCTCTTTCTAACAAAGACCTTCTTCTCCATCGTTTTTGCCATTTTGAGTGTGGTATTTGGTTTGGAATTCGCTTTTATCCCCATTCAGTTTACAATCATTTCAGCTATTACGATTGGGATTCCATCTTTCTTCCTAACTTTTGAGTCCAATAAAGAAAAGGTCAGCACACATTTTATGCGAGATATTTTGACCAATGCTACGATTGGTGGTGGCATTCTGGTTACTAGTGTTCTCCTGACGAACTTCTTTATCACTGTCCCAGGTCAGGTCAAATTTATTTGCTTCCTCCTTGCCCTGATCAATGGTCTGTGTCTAGTAGCCAAGGTCAGTCTGCCATTTAATCGATACAAACTAGTCTTGCTCATACTTTTGAGCCTTGCAGCCCTTGTTGGAGTGCTTGTCAATACCTTTATCCTGCGAGGAGCGTATGTGCCTTTAGAAACCACCCAAGTCGTCTATGTAGCCATCCTAGCAGTGGTGATTGGAGGCTTGCATTATCTGACTAGAAGAAAAAGTTGATACACAAAAAGAATCAGGTTTATTACCTGATTCTTTTTTATTTATATTCTCGATGGTTTACATGATACCGAAGAAACGAGCTGCGATACCAACTGCAAAGAGGGCAAGGATGATTGTGATTGGAGATACTTTTTTCTTAAGCAACCACATGCAAAGGAAAGTAAGGAGAAGTCCCATCAATCCTGGAATCAATGCGTTCAACTGACCTTGAAGTGTTTGTGGTTGAACGCTATCCAAGCTCAAACCACTAAGAGCCTGACCAAGAATTCCCTTCAATTCAGCACCTGATACAGGACCTTCTGGGAAGTTGATGTAGGCACCTTCTGCCAATTGTTTACCTGGAAGGTTTACAGTAAAGTTGATCGATACCCAACGTTGTACAAGAACGGCAAGGATGAACATACCAAGGATAGAAGCACCTTTAGTGATGTCTTTCAAGATACCACCTGACATATCTTTAGTGATTTCAGATCCAGCTTTGTAACCGAATTCTTGTGTGTACCATAGGAAGGCCATACGGATAGCATTCCATCCGAAGAAGAAGAGAAGAGGACCAACGATGTTACCAGTTGTAGCAAGTGATGCACCAAGAGCTCCAAGGATCGGACGAACTGTAAACCAGAAGACTGGGTCACCGATACCAGCAAGAGGTCCCATCATACCGATTTTAACCCCTTGGATAGCTGCGTCATCGATTTCAACACCGTTAGCACGTTCTTCTTCAAGTGCAAGAGTAACCCCCATGATTGGAGCAGCTACGTATGGGTGAGTGTTGAAGAACTCAAGGTGACGCTCAAGAGCAGCCGCTTGGTCTTCTTTTTTAGTGTACAATTTTTTGATAGCTGGGATCAATGAGTAAGCCCAACCCAAGTTTTGCATACGCTCGTAGTTCCAAGAACCTTGAAGGAATTGTGAACGCCACCAAACTTTTTGACGATCTGATTTTGATAATTGAATTTTTTCAGCCATGATTGTTCCCCTTTCTAGTAGTCTTCTAGGATATCACCGATTGGGTCGTTAGAAGTCGCAGCTCCGCCGCCACCGTTACCACCTTGTTTTGAAAGGTTAAGGTAGATGAAGGCAAGGGCAACACCGATGACACCAAGGGCAATCAAAGTCAATTGAGAGATTGCTGCAAGAGCAAAACCGATAGCGAAGAATGGCCATACTTCACGAGTTGCCATCATATTGATAACCATAGCGTAACCAACGGCAACGACCATAGCACCACCGACAGCCATACCACCATTCAACCATTCTGGCATTAGGCCAAGAGCGTCTTGAACAGCAGAAGCAGGGATAGCGATAAGGAAGGCTGCAGGGATAGCGATACGAAGACCTTGAAGAACAAGGGCAAAGTAGTGAGCGCGTTCAACAGCCGCAATGTTTCCTTCTTTTGCAGCTGCGTCAGCTGAGTGAACTAAGGCAACTGAGATTGTACGAACAATCATTGTCAAGAAAAGTCCGGCTACGGCAAGAGGGATAGCTGTAGCTGTTGCGACGGCGATACCTTCGGTAGTAAAGTTACCACCTTTGATCAAGATGATCGCTGCGGCAACAGATGCAAGAGCAGCGTCAGGAGCTACGGCAGCTCCGATGTTAGCCCAACCAAGGGCGATCATTTGAAGAGATCCACCAAGCATAACACCTGCTTCGAGGTTACCTGTTACAAGTCCGATAAGGGTACATGCGACGATTGGTTGATGGAATTGGAATTGGTCGAGGATACCTTCAAGACCTGCAAGGAAGGCAACAACTACAACCAAGATAGCAGAAATGATTGAAATATCTGACATGGTTTTATTCCTTTTCTATTTAATTATATAAAGTGTAAAATCTTTCTTCTAAGAGTTCGAGAGAAGATTCTAAATTATTGAACGTTCGCTTTGTTAATCAAGTCAAACAAATCTTTTTTCGTGTCATTTGGTACTTTACGTACGTCAAATTCAACACCGAGGTCACGCATTTTTTCAAATGTTGCAACATCATCTTTGTCCATAGACAAGACGTTATTGATCATTGTTTTACCTGTTGAGTGGGCCATAGAACCAACGTTAAGGGTCTTGATTGGCACGCCACCTTCGATGGCACGAAGGGCATCTTGAGGTGTTTCAAACAAGATAAGAGCATGTGTGTTACCAAAACGAGGGTCTTTTGCAACCTCAATCAATTTTTTGATTGGGACAACGTTGGCTTTTACTCCGTTAGGAGCTGCTTGTTTGATCAATTCTTTACGCAATTCGTCGTTTGCAACGTTATCTGATGCAACGATGATACGGTCTGCTTTTGAATCTGGTGTCCAAGCAGTTGCGACTTGTCCGTGAAGAAGACGTGTGTCAAGACGGGCAAGATTGATTTTCAATTTACCGTCTCCGATAACAGTTCCTTCTGGGATAGCAGCTTGGGTAACTGGAGCAGCTGCAGCAGTTGCAACTTCCTCAACTGGGTTAAGCTCTTCTGGAAGAGCCTTGATGCCATCTTTGGCTTCTGTAATGATATTCGCAGCGACTTTATCCACACCTGCATTCGCGTCCATAAGGCGCTCTGTGTAGGCTTGGATCAACATCGGCAAGTTAAGCCCTGTGATGATGGCAAATTTACGCTCAGGGTTTTCTCCCATCACGCGGCTAGCTTGGTTGAACGGAGATCCACTCCAAAGGTCAGCCAATACTAGAACCTCATCTTCTGCGTCAAATGCAGCCACAGCGTTGTTGAATTTAGCGTAAAGATCATCTGGACCTTCATTTGGCATAAAGGTTACAACTTGAACCTTTTCTTGTTCACCAAAGATCATAGATCCTGACTGATGAATACCCGCAGCAAATTCGCCGTGGCTCGCAATAATGATTCCGATACTCATTATTGTCATTCCTCCTTTTAAAATGTTTGACTTATAGGTTTCCTAAAAACCTCA
This sequence comes from Streptococcus sp. CCUG 71758, assembly GCF_011714815.1. Classification (NCBI taxonomy): domain Bacteria; kingdom Bacillati; phylum Bacillota; class Bacilli; order Lactobacillales; family Streptococcaceae; genus Streptococcus; species Streptococcus sp. CCUG 71758. The sequence goes on from NZ_RXXO01000004.1 coordinate 18,789, forward strand.
GACGTACCTAGTATAAATCGTTTTCATATAAAAATCAACTACTTTTTCGAAAATTGTAAAAGTTTTCAATGAAAACAGGCTTACAAAATGTTAATATATAAATAAGTTCAAGAAATATATGAAAATAGCAATAGAAAATTTAATATAAAAATACTGAAAATGAGTGACCTTTATGAAAATAGAATGAAAATAAAAAGGAAAGATTGCAGGATAGCAATCTTCCTTTTTATAGGAATAAATTTTGTAAAGCGTGGGCTACCCCGTCTTCTTCATTGGTTAGAGGAAGTTGTTCGTCTGCATATGGAATGAGAGAAGGATTGGCGTTTTTCATAGCATATCCCTTGCCTGCAAATGCCAACATTTCCGTATCATTATGTTCATCACCAAAGGCGATTAAGTCTTTTTTATCACGATTCATAACATTGAGCAAGTACTCTAGAGCAAAGGCTTTGTTTACACCCTTGGGAGTACACTCGAGGATGTTGAGTGGCCCACCCCAGGTGTTGATAGCTAGTTGGTGCTGATAAAAACGATTCATCTCGTCCGCTAGAGCGTATTTGTCCTCAACCCTTGTTTGCAAGAGAATGCAGTTAGGATTCTTGGTTACTCGTTCGGGTTTGAATTGATTTTCTGGTTGGAAGTTCTCTACGCCAAATAGTTTAGGGTCCGCAATTTCTTCATTCGGAGCTGTAATGTAAAATTTCTTACGGTATTCTCCTGCAATAAAGTCGGCCTGGATATCCTCTTTACGTTTGACCATATCTAGGAGATATTTTTTGTCCAAGGTTAAGCATCTTTCGTGCTCCCAAGCCTGTCCTGGTAGATGGGTAAGGGAACCATTAAAGTTAATCATAGGAGTATGTAGCTCTAGTTCGCGGTAGAAGTCTTTTGCCATGCGATACGGACGCCCCGTCGTGATGATAACATGGTGCCCTTTTTCTGAAATTTTTTTGATTGTCTCTTTGGTAAAATCGGAGAGCTTGCTTTCGCTATTGAGCAAGGTTCCGTCCAAATCGACTGCAATAATTTTTTTTGTCATATAAACCTTCCTAGTAGATTCCAGATAAGATGTCTACTATTATATCAAAAAGAAAGAAGAAAAACAGACTCAAAACAAAAAATAAAAATTTCATTTTGTTAAATAATTCAAACAAACATATTGAAAAGGTGAATGATAAATGATATAATACTCATATTGTTCGTAAAAAACAAAAGGAGATTTATGATGGACAAACTATTTAAACTAAAAGAGAACGGAACAGACGTTCGTACGGAGGTTCTCGCTGGTTTAACAACTTTCTTTGCAATGAGTTACATTCTCTTTGTAAACCCACAAATGCTTGCGCAGACAGGGATGCCTGCTCAAGGTGTCTTCCTAGCAACGATTATTGGTGCGGTAGCTGGTACTCTGATGATGGCTTTCTATGCGAACCTGCCATACGCTCAAGCACCAGGTATGGGACTCAATGCCTTCTTTACCTTTACAGTCGTATTTGGACTTGGTTATTCATGGCAAGAGGCCTTGGCTATGGTCTTTATCTGTGGGATTATTTCACTAATCATTACCTTAACAAATGTTCGGAAAATGATCATTGAGTCAATTCCAAACGCTCTTCGTTCTGCGATTTCAGCAGGTATCGGTGTCTTTCTTGCTTATGTAGGGATTAAGAATGCTGGCCTTTTGAAATTCTCTATCGATCCAGGAAATTATACAGTTGCCGGTGAAGGTGCTGATAAGGCGCAAGCAGCCATTACAGCAAATTCTTCAGCAGTTCCAGGCTTGGTTAGCTTTAATAATCCGGCTGTTTTAGTGGCTATTGCAGGTTTGGCGATTACGATTTTCTTTGTTATTAAGGGTATCAAGGGAGGAATCATCCTTTCTATTCTAACAACGACAGTTCTTGCTATCGCTGTTGGTTTGGTTGATGTATCAAGCATTGATTTTTCTAATAACCATGTAGGTGCAGCCTTTGAAGATTTGAAGACAATCTTTGGTGCAGCACTTGGCTCACAAGGATTGGGTGCTTTAATCTCAGACACTGCTCGTCTACCGGAAACACTTATGGCTATTCTGGCCTTCTCGTTGACAGATATTTTTGACACAATTGGTACTTTGATCGGTACAGGTGAAAAAGTCGGTATCGTAGCAACAAATGGTGAAAATCACCAATCAGATAAGTTAGATAAGGCTCTTTACTCTGACTTGATTGGTACTTCAATTGGTGCCATCGCAGGTACTTCAAACGTAACGACTTATGTCGAGTCTGCTGCTGGTATTGGTGCAGGTGGACGTACTGGATTAACTGCCTTAGTGGTTGCGATTTGTTTTGCAATTTCAAGTTTCTTTAGTCCACTTTTGGCAATTGTTCCATCAGCTGCGACGGCTCCAATTTTGATTATCGTTGGGATTATGATGCTTGGTAGTTTGAAAAACATCCATTGGGATGATATGGCTGAAGCTGTCCCTGCCTTCTTTACATCTATCTTCATGGGATTCAGCTACTCTATCACACAAGGGATTGCAGTTGGTTTCTTGACTTATACGTTAACAAAAGTTGTCAAAGGTCAAGCAAAGGACGTGCACGCGATGATTTGGATTTTGGATGCCTTGTTTATCCTTAACTATATCAGTATGGCGCTATAAATGATATAATAGAAAAAGGGGAGTCTCCCCTTTTTAATTATAAGGAGGTACATCATGGAAGATAAGACGATTTGGCAAGAGGTTTTAAACAGAGGGAAATGGGTGATCATCCTTTTGGTAGCTTTTGTTCTATCTCAATTTCCCATAGGACTTGCTTTGTTTTTAGCAAACAAACAGTTTCCGATTTTACAGTCAGGGCTCTTAGTAGGTGCTCTATCCATAGTCGTTTTGATTGTATTCATTATTGGTGCACGAAAAACACAACTTGCTACTTTTAATCTATCCTTTTTTAAGGCAAAAGACTTGGCTCGCTTGGTACTGAGTTATCTGGTGATTTTTGCGACAAATCTCTTGGGTTCACTCCTGCTTCGACTAACAAATGAGGCAACAACCAATAACCAATCAATACTGAATGGTTTGGTTCAGAATAGTTCCTTGATTTCAACTTTCTTCCTACTAGTCTTGATTGCGCCGATTTGTGAAGAAATTTTGTGTCGTGGAATTATTCCAAAAAAGATCTTCCGTGGAAAAGAAAAACTTGGCTTTGTTGTTGGTGCAATCGTCTTTGCCTTACTCCATATGCCAACCAATTTACCTTCTGTGATTATTTATGGAGGAATGTCAACGGTTTTGACTTGGACAGCCTATAAGACTGAGCGCTTGGAGATGTCCATTTTGCTTCATATGATTCTCAATGGTATTGCATTTTGTTTGTTGGCCTTATTGGTATTGATTAGTAGAAATCTAGGTCTATCATTCTAAACCATTGACCTACTTGGAAAAGATGAATACTAGCGTGTCCATCTTTTTCTTTTTATGGTAAAATAGAGAGATAATATGGTAAAGAACCTTAAGGAAGTGACCGTTATGTCCAATAAAGTCAACCACGTAAAAACAGCCATTTGCGGCATTATCAATGTAACCCCAGATTCCTTTTCGGATGGTGGGCAGTTTTTTGCTCTTGAGCAGGCGCTCCAGCAAGCCCGTAAATTGATAGCAGAAGGAGCGTGCATGCTCGATATCGGTGGAGAATCGACTCGGCCGGGCAGTAGCTATGTTGAGATAGAAGAGGAAATCCAGCGTGTTGTTCCAGTGATTAAAGCTATCCGTGAGGAAAGTGATGTCCTCATTTCTATCGATACATGGAAAAGTCAGGTGGCAGAGGCTGCTTTGGCTGCTGGTGCCAATCTGGTAAATGACATCACGGGTCTTATGGGTGATGAAAAAATGGCGGATGTGGTTGCTAAGGCTGGAGCAAAAGTGGTTATCATGTTTAATCCAGTTATGGCTCGACCTCAGCACCCTAGTTCACTCATATTTCCTCATTTTGGTTTTGGGCAAGCTTTTACAGAAGAAGAGTTAGCTGACTTTGAAAAAGTGCCAATCGAAGACTTGATGGAGGCTTTCTTTGAACGTGCTCTAGCGAGAGCGGAGGAAGCTGGAATTGCAAGAGAAAACATTTTGCTGGATCCAGGGATTGGCTTTGGTCTCACCAAGAAGGAAAATCTACTCCTTCTACGGGACCTTGATAAATTACACCAGCAAGGATATCCGATCTTTCTTGGAGTTTCGCGTAAGCGGTTTGTCATTAATATCCTGGAGGAAAATGGCTTTGAAGTTAATCCTGAAACGGAAGTCGGTTTCCGCAATCGGGACACAGCTTCGGCTCATGTAACCAGTATCGCTGCGAGACAGGGTGTGGAAGTGGTGCGCGTGCACGATGTAGCCAGTCATAGGATGGCGGTTGAAATTGCGTCAGCTATTCGATTGGCAGATGATGCAGAAAATCTAGATTTAAAACAATATAAATAAGATGAACGAAATTCAAAACAATCAATGGATTGCCCACTACCGGACGGACCAACCGCATTTTGGCTTGGAACGCATGGTAGAACTCCTAGCTCTGCGAGGCAATCCCCATCTCAAACTCAAGGTCATCCATATCGGAGGGACCAACGGCAAGGGGTCTACCATTGCTTTTTTGAAAAAGATGCTGGAAAAGCTAGGACTGAGAGTTGGGGTGTTCAGCTCGCCCTATCTCATTCATTACACAGACCAGATTAGCATCAATGGGGAATCCATCCCCAAAGCGAAACTAGAAGCTCTCATGGCAGACTATCAGTCTTTGCTTGAGAGAGAATCTGCTGACAATTTGCAGGGAACAACCGAGTTTGAGATTATCACTGCCCTAGCTTATGATTATTTTGCCACTGAAAAAGTTGATGTGGCCATCATGGAAGTCGGCATGGGTGGACTTCTGGATAGCACCAATGTCTGTCAGCCCATTCTGACAGGAATTACGACTATTGGCTTGGACCATGTAGCCCTGCTTGGTGATACTGTAGAGGCCATAGCAGAACAGAAGGCTGGTATTATCAAACAAGGCATTCCTTTGGTGACAGGTCGCATTGCTCCAGAAGCCTTGGCTGTTATTGGCCGCATTGCGGAAGGGAAAGATGCGCCGAGAATTGCCTATGGGACAGATTATCAGGTTGGTTATCAAGAAAGTGTGGTGACGGGCGAGGTCTTTGACTATACAAGTCCTGTCAGACAAGGTCGCTTTCAAACAGGTCTGCTTGGTTTGCATCAGATCGAGAATGCAGGGATGGCACTTGCTCTTCTAGACATTTATTGCCAAGAGATTGGGCAAGAATTAGCTAGCAATGACTTGCTTGCTCAAGCCTTGGAAGAAACAAGATGGCCAGGGCGTTTGGAGGTTCTGTTTAGCGAACCTATGATGATTTTGGATGGGGCTCATAATCCCCATGCTATCAAGGCTTTGTTAACTACTTTACAAGAACGCTTTGCGGATTATCATAAGGAAATCCTCTTTACTTGTATCAAAACCAAGGCTTTGGAGGATATGTTGGATTTGCTAGAGACGGTGCCGGATAGTCAACTGACTCTGACTTATTTTGATGATAGTCGGGCGACGGATGAGAAAGTGATGCAAGAAGTTGCAGCTTCTCGAAAACTCAATTACCAAAGTTGGCAGGATTTTCTAGAGCAAAAATTGACAGATAAAAATGAAGAGAAACAAACAGTTAGGATTGTCACGGGTTCCTTGTATTTTTTGAGCCAAGTGAGAGCCTACCTAATGGAGAGGAATAACTAGAGAATGGATACACAAAAGATTGAAGCAGCTGTAAAAATGATTATCGAGGCTGTTGGTGAGGACGCTAACCGCGAGGGCTTGCAGGAGACACCTGCTCGTGTAGCCCGTATGTACCAAGAAATTTTTTCAGGTCTTGGCCAAACTGCTGAGGAACACTTGTCAAAATCCTTTGAGATTATCGACGATAATATGGTGGTGGAGAAGGATATCTTTTTCCACACCATGTGTGAGCACCACTTCTTGCCCTTTTATGGGAGAGCGCACATTGCCTATATTCCAGATGGTCGTGTGGCAGGTTTGTCCAAGCTAGCTCGTACGGTTGAAGTCTACTCTAAGAAACCACAGATTCAAGAACGTTTGAATATCGAAGTGGCTGATGCCTTGATGGACTATCTAGGGGCTAAGGGAGCCTTTGTTGTTATTGAGGCGGAACATATGTGTATGAGCATGCGTGGTGTCAGAAAACCAGGCACTGCGACTTTGACAACAGTCGCTCGTGGTCTATTTGAAACAGATAAGGACCTCCGAGACCAGGCTTATCGTTTAATGGGACTATAAAAAGAATCCGCTTCATGCGGATTTTTCTAGAAAGGACTAGTTATGGATCAACTGCAGATTAAAGATTTGGAAATTTTTGCCTATCATGGTCTCTTTCCAAGTGAGAAAGAATTGGGGCAGAAGTTTGTTATTTCCGCAAGCTTATCCTATGATATGACCAAGGCTGCTACAGAATTGGATTTAACAGCATCTGTCCATTACGGAGAACTGTGTCAGCAGTGGACGACTTGGTTTCAGGAAACCACTGAGGACTTGATTGAAACGGTAGCCTACAAACTAGTTGAGCGTACCTTTGAGACCTATCCTCTTGTCCAAGAGATTGAGTTGGAACTAAAAAAACCTTGGGCTCCAGTGCATTTACCGTTGGATACCTGCTCGGTGACCATTCGCCGTCGCAAACAACGGGCCTTTATCGCCCTAGGAAGCAATATGGGAGATAAGCAAGCAAACTTGGAAAAAGCCATTGACAACCTGCGAGCTCGTGGCATCCATATTCTCAAAGAGTCCAGTGTCTTGGCGACGGAACCTTGGGGTGGTGTGGAGCAGGATAGCTTTGCCAATCAGGTGATTGAAGTAGAAACCTGGCTACCAGCACCAGTCTTGTTAGAAACATTATTAGCTATTGAGTCAGAAATGGGACGGGTTCGAGAGGTGCATTGGGGGCCTCGTTTGATTGATTTGGACCTGCTTTTTGTGGAAGACCAAGTAATCTACACAGACGACCTCATCTTGCCTCATCCTTATATAGTAGAACGCCTCTTTGTTCTTGAGCCGTTAGTGGAAATAGCTCCCCATTTTATCCATCCGATCCTAAAGCAACCAATTCGATACTTGGTTGACCAGTTGGAGCAAGGAAATGCCTAAACTTTCCGAGACCTATAGCAAGTGGAAGAGTATCGGGGAGGGACTACTTGCTATTGTTTTAGGGCTTCTCTTGATTCGATTTGGACAAGTTATTCCGCGAATGGGGTACCAGTTGCTGATGGGCTACTTTTCCTTGTCAGCAGTTTGGCACTTGTTGACTCGCTGGTTTCAGGATAAAAAACGTCGGGAAAATATCTTTGTAACCTTGGCCAAGCTGGTGGTCGCGGCTCTGGTGTTTGACTCTATCATCTTGCAAGACCTTACCCTCTATCTCCTAGTCTTTGTCATTGCGAGCTACCAGCTGTTTACGGGTGGCATTAGTCTTGTGACCTGGTCTCTCTATCGAAAAAATGCTATTCATCCTCGGCTCCATCATCTCTTCGATGCTGTATGGATGATAGGATTCGGGCTTTATAGCATCTCTCCTTTTCACGATGCAGCAAATTTTGAATTGCTCTTGCTTGGGTTTTACTTGCTCATGCTAGGGGCTAGTAGCCTTCGGGACGGTTTCTTTTTTGAAAAGATAGAAAACAATCCCAAGCTGAAGCGGCATATGCGAATGACCCTGCCTATCTTTGTGACGGCTCTGATTCCTATCAGCACCTTGCGAAAACTAAATGAGTGGCTGGCAAATCATGAAAGCCAAGAAGGGGAAGTTCATTCGGAAAGAAAAAACGACCAGACGGTTGATCTGGAAATTTTTATCCATACCTCAGAAACCTCTTTCTTCCTCGCCATGGGACATGTGGATATTTGTTATCAAGGGCAGGTTATTTCCTATGGTTCGTATGATCCTCACTCGGAGCGTTTATTCGGCATGGTTGGAGACGGTGTTTTGTTTAAGGCCAATCGGGAAAAATACATCGAGCTCTGTAAGAGAGAAAGTCAGAAGACCTTGTTTGCTTATGGTCTGAGTTTGACGGACCAACAGAAAACAGCTATCCAAGCTCGCCTAGCGGAGATAGAAGACCTGTTAATTCCTTGGGAACCAAGTTCGCAGTTGATGAAAAGAAGAGAGGGAGAGGTCAAGCATACCTACTCCTACCAACTAAAAGAGGAAGCAGATGCGACCCTCTATAAATTCAGCTCATCCGAGTTTAAGACCTACTTCGTTCTCAGTACCAATTGTGTCTTGCTGGCAGACTCTATCGTAGGAAAAGCTGGGACTGATATATTGAGTCCCCAAGGTTTCATTGTACCAGGGACTTATCAGGATTATCTTGACTTAGAGTATACAAAACCCAACGGTCTAGTTGTCAGTCGATCCATTTATTAGAAAAAGAAAACTCTAGTTCCTCAGCAATTTACGCCGAGAAGCTAGAGTTTTTAAAATAGGTCATTTTCTTCTGGAAGGAGGATGGTTTCTCTACCGTCCATGTCTACAACAAGGACCCTAGGAGGGTAAAGCGGATCAAAAGGATGATTGAAATCAAAATCAATGCTAGTCGGAAGGTTCTGACTAGAGAAATGGAAGGTAATTGTCCCCTCGTTGTTGAGAAGCTGAAATTCAAGTTCTTCTTCTAATTCAAAGATGTTTTTCAAAAAATGATCGATAATGAACCATAAAGAGTCAATAACATCATCAGGTAAGCTGGTCACAACACCAAAACTGGCCGAACGTCTCTGGGTATTTGTAAAAGCCATGTTTCCTTCCTCCTTTTATTTTTCTTATCATACAGTAAAAAAGCTGAAAAATCAAGGAAACCTACTCGCTTTTTCAAAATGAGAATGAAGAATGAAATTTTTTCAAAGTTTCTCCTAAAAATACTTGAAAGTGTTTACAATAAGTGATAAAATGGAGTAAGTAGATGCGTGAAAGCGAAATTTTCATTATAGAAAGGAAACGGAATGAACACAGATGATACAGTAACGATTTATGACGTCGCCCGTGAAGCAGGAGTTTCGATGGCAACAGTTAGCCGTGTCGTTAATGGCAACAAGAATGTTAAAGAGAACACTCGAAAAAAAGTCCTAGAAGTGATTGATCGCTTGGACTATCGACCAAATGCGGTAGCCCGTGGTTTAGCTAGCAAGAAAACAACGACAGTCGGAGTTGTGATTCCGAACATTACCAATGGTTATTTCTCAACACTTGCTAAGGGGATTGACGACATTGCTGAAATGTACAAGTATAACATTGTCCTAGCAAATAGTGATGAGGATGATGAAAAGGAAGTTTCAGTGGTCAACACTCTCTTTTCAAAACAAGTCGATGGGATTATCTTTATGGGCTATCACTTGACTGAAAAGATTCGTTCAGAGTTTTCTCGTTCACGGACACCGGTTGTTCTTGCTGGTACTGTGGATGTAGAACACCAACTTCCAAGTGTCAATATCGACTACAAACAAGCAACGATTGATGCTGTAAGCTACCTTCTCAAAGAAAACGAAAAGATTGCTTTTGTGAGTGGACCACTTGTTGATGATATCAATGGCAAGGTTCGTTTGATCGGTTACAAGGAAGCCTTGAAAAAAGCTGGACATTCTTATAGCGAGGGCTTGGTCTTCGAATCAAAATACAGCTATGACGATGGCTATGCCTTGGCAGAACGCTTGATTTCATCACAAGCTACAGCCGCAGTTGTAACAGGTGATGAATTGGCTGCGGGTGTGTTGAATGGTTTGGCTGACCACGGTGTGTCTGTGCCAGAAGAGTTTGAAATCATTACGACAGATGACTCTCAGATTGCACGATTCACTCGTCCAAACTTGACAACTATTGCCCAACCTCTTTATGACTTAGGTGCTATCAGCATGCGTATGTTGACGAAGATTATGCATAAGGAAGAGTTGGAAGAACGTGAAGTTCTCTTGCCTCATGGTTTGACAGAACGTCGCTCTACACGAAAACGTAAATAGAAAAAATCAGGGAATCGTGAGATTTCCTGATTTTGTGTTCTAGAGAAGAGGATTAGCCTTCCATATAGTCTTTCAAAGCTTGTCCTTTTAGTCCAGCATTAAGGGCAATTAATAATTTGAGGCGCGCTTTTTGAGCGTTGAGTTCTTTGACAAAGAAAACACCAGCTCGTTGCAACTGCACTCCTCCACCTTGGTAGGCGTAGACAGGTTCAGCAATACCATTAAAACATCGTGAGACCAAGGCGACTGGAATTCCTTTTTGGAGGAGATTTTCCAACTTTTGAGCTGTTTCTTTGGGAACATTGCCTGCTCCAAAGGCCTGAATGACTAGGCCATCCAGTTGTTCCAAGTCTAACATATCGATCAGCTCGTCTGTCATACCTGCATAGGCTGAGATGATGGGAACCAGACCTTGAATATGCTCGAGATCAAAACGGACACGAGGTTCGGCCGTTTTGAAGTAGAGGATTTCTTGCTTCATGATGAGGCCAAGTGGTCCATGTGTTGGGGTTTGAAAGGTGCTGACGTTGGTCGTATGAGTTTTGGTAACATACTTGGCTGCGTGGATCTCATCGTTCATGACGACCAAAACGCCCTTGTCGGCTGCTTTATCATCGCTGGCAACTCGCAAAGCGCTCAGATAGTTGTAAACACCATCGCTACCAAGTTCGTTTGAACTACGCATGGCCCCTGTTAGAACGATGGGGATGGGAGGAATTTTCATGGTATCAAGGAAGTAAGCAGTTTCTTCTAAGGTATCTGTACCATGTGTGATGACAACTCCATCGTAGTTATCAGCTTCCTCTTTAATCTTATGATAGAGTGCAAGCATATGCTTGGGTTTGATATGAGGGCTTGGCAGATTAAAAAAGTCTAGGGCATGAACCTCAATCCCTTCAAGTGGATTGGAAACATGGTTCATGGGATTGTCCTGACTAGTTACAACGGCACCAGTGGCGTCTGCTTGCATGGAAATAGTCCCACCTGTATGTAAAACAAGGATTTTCTTAGGCATGATTTAGTCACTCTTTCTGAAATGTGGTATAATCATTGTAACACAAAAGGGGAGAATGGAATAGGATGGAAGTCAAAGCTGTTTTTTTTGATATCGATGGAACGCTAGTCAACGATCGTAAGAGTGTTTTGAAATCCACTAAGGACGCGATTAAGATTGTCAAAGAGCAAGGGGTACTTGTTGGAGTAGCGACAGGACGAGGGCCGTTTTTTGTCAAGGAATTGATGGAAGACTTGGACTTGGATTTTGCGGTTACCTACAATGGCCAATACATTTTTAATAAAGAAAAGGTACTCTTTGCAAGTCCGATTGCTAAGTCAAGCCTGCGTCAACTGATTGCTTATGCTAAAAAGGAGCGTAAAGAAATCGCTCTTGGAACCGAGCATGCCGTTGTTGGTTCGAAAATTATGTCATTTGGTCTCGGATCCTTTTCTCAACTGGTTAGTCGTTTTATTCCGACTGTTCTGACAAGAACCGTTAGCCGTTCCTTTAATCGAATGGTCAGCAAGGCAGTTCCTCAAAAGGAAGACGACCTGCTTAACTTGATTAATCAACCCATTTATCAAGTTTTGATGCTGATGACGCCAGAGGAATCTGAGAAGGCAGCAGCTGATTTTGAAGATTTGAAATTAACTCGAAGCAATCCTTTTGCAGCAGATATCATTAACCAAGGAAATTCCAAATTAGAAGGCATTCGCCGAGTCGGGAAAGAATATGGCTTTGATCTCAACCAAGTCATGGCCTTTGGTGATTCAGACAACGATCTGGAAATGTTGGCGGGTGTTGGTATGTCGGTCGCTATGGGGAATGGCAGTAGCAGTGTCAAAGAAGTTGCCAAGCATATTACGGCAAGTAATCAACAAGATGGTATCCACAAGGCGCTCGAGCACTTTGGTGTTTTGGCTTCAGAAAAAGTGTTTGTCAGTCGAGACTACCACTTTAATAAGGTCAAGACCTTCCACCACATGATGGATGAGCGAACTCAAGAAGAACCACAGGCATGGGATGCTGAAGGTGCAACCCACCGCGCAGACTTTAAAATTGAAGAATTAGTGGAGTTTGTTCGTGCAGCAAGTTCTTCGGAGGAAGAATTCCAAGACTCCCTTGCAAGCATGCATGAGGCACTTGATAAGGCGGCAGAGAAAGTGGCGAAAAAGACACCTGTTAAGCAAAATCTGGTCGGTCAAGTGGATGCTTTGATCGACACACTGTATTTCACGTACGGTAGTTTTGTTTTGATGGGAGTGGATCCAGAACGCATTTTTGATATTGTCCATGAAGCAAATATGGGGAAGGTTTTCCCTGATGGAAAAGCTCATTTTGACCCAGTTACGCACAAGATTTTAAAACCGGATGACTGGGAAGAAAAATATGCTCCAGAACCTGCCATTAAACAGGAGCTACAACGTCAGCTTAAGGCTTATGAGCGACATAAAGAAAGAAATAGAAATAATAAGTAACAAAAAGGAGCTCTAAGCTCCTTTTTTAATAATTATAATGTTTTTTCACTTTCTCTTACGACCAGCAAATCGACTTTTGCATGGCGGAGAATATATTCAGATGAAGAACCGACTAAGAGGCGTTCAAAGGCATTGAGACCTGTAGCACCAACTAAAATCAAGTCAACATTTTCTGCGTCCGGAATCGTCCGAGCGAGGAGAGTTTTGGGATTTCCCATTTCGATGACGATGTGGATATTCGTTAAACCAGCGTCTTTTGCACGCTTTTCATACTCTTTCATCATGCTTTCAGCATCGGCTTGGAGTTCTTCGTAAACTTCAGCATCAAAGGTAGATACGCTTTGAAGAGCGCGTGTGTCAATAACATGGACAATGGTGAGCTTGGATTCATTGCGTAGAGCAGTGTAAACACCTTTGACGAAAGCCAAGTCCGCTTCTTTAGAACCATCAATTGCGACCATAACATTTTGGTAACGTTGTGCCATAATGAAACCTCCTGAAATTTTCTTACTTTTATTGTAACCCTTTTCACTAAAGAAGTAAAGTAAAAATCATATTTTAAACCATATTGTTGGTCATAGACTTAGTGCGTATATAGAAATAAAAGAAAAGAGAATTGGTGAGGATTCTCTTTGTCAATGTTTTTTCTTTTACTTCCTTGTTTATGGAAGCTTGTCGCAGCGACTTTCTAGTGGTATAATGTTACTATCCTGACGAATTGAGGAAAAAAGATGAAAGAATTTAACAAATCTAGCAAGCTAGAGCATGTTGCTTATGATATCCGTGGTCCTGTTTTAGAAGAAGCCATGCGTATGCGAGCAAACGGAGAAAAGATTTTACGCCTGAATACAGGGAATCCAGCAGAATTTGGCTTTACAGCGCCAGATGAGGTCATTCATGATTTGATTATGAATGCGCGTGATAGCGAAGGTTACTCTGATTCTAAAGGGATTTTCTCAGCCCGTAAGGCTATCATGCAGTATTGCCAACTGAAGAAATTCCCAAATGTGGATATTGATGATATCTACCTTGGAAATGGTGTCAGTGAACTGATTGTCATGTCCATGCAGGGACTTTTGGACAATGGAGATGAGGTCTTGGTGCCCATGCCGGACTATCCTCTCTGGACAGCGGCTGTCAGCCTAGCTGGGGGAAATGCCGTCCACTATATCTGTGATGAGGCTGCAGAATGGTACCCTGATATTGATGATATCAAGTCAAAAATCACTTCAAATACCAAGGCTATTATTCTCATCAATCCAAATAATCCTACAGGAGCCCTCTATCCCAAGGAACTTTTGTTAGAGATTATCGAGATTGCTCGTCAAAACGATTTGATCATCTTTGCAGATGAGATTTATGACCGCATGGTCATGGACGGTCATGAGCATGTCTCAGTAGCTAGTCTGGCTCCAGATGTCTTCTGTGTCAGCATGAATGGTCTTTCAAAATCTCACCGTATCGCTGGTTTCCGTATAGGATGGATGGTCTTATCTGGACCTAAGACACATGTCAAGGGCTATATTGAAGGTCTTAATATGCTATCTAACATGCGTCTTTGCTCTAACGTTTTGGCCCAGCAAGTCGTACAAACCTCGTTAGGTGGGCACCAGTCGGTGGATGAATTGCTCCTTCCTGGTGGACGGATCTACGAGCAAAGAAATTTCATTTACAATGCTATTCAAGATATTCCAGGTTTGTCTGCGGTCAAGCCGAAGGCGGGTCTTTATATCTTCCCTAAAATCGACCGCAATATGTATCGCATCGATGATGATGAACAGTTTGTCCTCAATTTCTTGAAGCAAGAGAAGGTTCTCTTGGTTCATGGTCGCGGTTTTAACTGGCAAGAACCAGACCATTTCCGTATCGTTTACCTCCCTCGTGTAGATGAATTAGCACAAATCCAAGAAAAGATGACTCGTTTCTTGAAACAGTATCGTAGATAGGGCTTACATGAGAAAAAGCTGGAAACATTTGCCTAGAGCTATTGACAAAAGTATCAGAATCAGATAGAATAGTAAAGTATGTTTAGTAACTGATCACTTTATAGCCGGCTAAACGAATACAAAATCTATGAGGAGGTATTCATCGTGAAACGTACTTATCAACCAAGTAAAATTCGTCGTGCGCGCAAACACGGATTCCGTAACCGTATGTCAACTAAAAACGGTCGTCGCGTATTGGCAGCTCGTCGTCGTAAAGGACGCAAAGTTTTGGCTGCATAATCCAAACAAATTCAGCAAAGAAGTCAGTAGGAACTCGAGTCTACTGGCTTTTCTTTTTATCCTACATAGTGAACTGTCTACGAAATCTTCAATTTCAAATGGAACTCATAGAGGGCTCATTTAAAAGGTCACATACAAAAAACTCAAAACCAGATATAAGTTACTGATTTTGAGTTTTTGTTTATTCTTTTAAGTGATAAGAGTAGCTAGCGACAACGACGTCTTCGTGCCATCTGAGAGCGTATTTTAGTTTAAGGCTCATTTGATTGTGCAGGATATTTTGCCAAGGCTTGTTAGGGATAAACTGCGGTACAAGAACTGTAACGGTGTAGTTTTTTTGCTTAGCTTCTTGGGCGATTCGTTTGACATACTTGACGCTAGGGGTGATGATATCGCGGTAGCTGGTATTGATATTCTTCAGAGTGATACTTGGGAAGTAATCGGCAAATTCCTGAAGAATTTCTTGGTCTTTTTCTGCCGTTTCTTTAGTAGAAATGTGCATGGCCAACACTTCATCACCGATACTTTGAGCGTAGTTAATGGCTCCGATACTTACTCGAGTAACATTTCCTACTAGGACAAGGACAAGGTTGCCGTCATAAGTGCGCTTTTCAATTCCTTCGTAGAGTCGTAGTTGTTTAGCCACCTTTTGGTAATGGTTGTGGATGGACAAAAAGAGGAAGGTTAAGACTAGGATAATTGGGAAGAATGGCCAGATATCACCCAGTCTGAAGAGGAGTAAAATGAGGACAATAGCATAACAAATGATGGCCCCAAGGATATTAGCGAAGGCAGATTTTAAGAAGTTTGCTCCTTTTTCCTTTTTCCAATGGCGAATCATCCCAGTCTGAGAAAGGGCAAAGGGAACGAAGACCCCGATAGTATAAAGAGGAATCAAGCGTTCAGTATTCCCATTAAAAATGAGAAGAAGGATCATAGCTCCAAAAGCCAGAGTTAAGATACCGTTGGAGTAGCCAAGGCGATCCCCTTTTTCCATAAAGAGATGGGGCATGTATTTGTTTTTGGCCATATTGTAGGACAGCATAGGGAAGGCTGAAAAGCCAGTATTTGCAGCTACAGCTAGAATTAAGGCTGTCGAGAACTGGAAGAGATAGTAGCTAGCATGACCAAAGAATGAATCACCAAGAATACCCTTGGCCATTTGCGAGAGGATGGTTTCTCCGTGTTGAGGAGTGATACCCATCCAGTAGTTTAGGAAGGTAATGCCTGCAAAAAGAAATCCTAAAATCAGCGACATGATGGTCAAAGTTTGAGCAGCATTCTTTTCTTTCGGAGTTTTGAAAAATGGTACCGCATTTGAAATAGCTTCAACCCCTGTCAGAGAGGCAGAGCCACTGGTAAAGGCTCTTAGTAGGAGAACGATGGAAAGGCTCGGAACAGTTTGTCCAATGGTTGAAGTCGCCTGATAGTTTAGGGACCCTGTAAATAGTTGAAAGAATCCATAAAGCAAGAGAAAGACGGTACTGAAGATAAAGAGGTAGACGGGAATCATCAGAGAGCTGGCAGATTCTTTCAAGCCTCTTAAATTCAAGAGCATGAGCAGGCAGACTAGGAAAATAGAGATATGAAGATTGTAGGGATGGAGGGCAGGGATGGCTGCTGTAATAGCATCAGCTCCAGAAGCAACGGATACGGCTACTGTCAGCATATAGTCAACAAGGAGGCTGCCCCCTGCAATCAAGCCTAGTTCAGGGGAGAGGTTTTCCCGAGTGACCATATAAGCCCCTCCTCCTTGAGGATAGGCGTGAATAATTTGACGATAGGAAATGGTCAAACTAGCGAGCAGTAAGAGGACAAAAATACCGATAGGGAGGCTCCACCAAATGGCGAGAGGAGAGAGGCTAACTAAAACGAGAATGACTTGTTCGGGTCCATAGGCAATAGAAGACAGGGCATCACTGGATAACATTGCAAGTGCCTGCATTTTTCCAAGTAATCCCCCTTCGCCGTCTGTGAGAGACTTGAGTGGTCGACCGATAAAGGTATATTTTAATTTTCTAAACATTTTCTTTTCCTTTGATGAAAATTTCAATAAGTGTTATTATACTGCTTTGAAAAAGGGCAGTCAAGGGAGAATGACTGGTTTTTGGATATTTTTCCAAGCCGAGGGATGCTATTTTTGGTATAATAGATGGAAGAATGAGGTTAGAAGAGATGATTTTTGATACGCACACACATTTAAATGTAGAAGAATTTGCAGGACGCGAGGCAGAAGAACTCGCCCTGGCTGCTGAGATGGGTGTGACACAGATGAATATTGTTGGTTTTGATAAACCGACCATTGAGCGAGCCCTAGAGTTAGCAGATGAGTATGAGCAGCTCTACGCAACTATTGGCTGGCATCCGACGGAGGCAGGGACTTACACAGATGAGGTCGAAGCTTACTTGCTTGAAAAACTAAAACATCACAAGGTTGTCGCTTTAGGTGAGATTGGTCTGGACTACCATTGGATGACAGCACCTAAGGAAGTGCAGGAGCAGGTTTTTCGTCGTCAGATTCAGCTGTCTAAGGATTTGAATTTGCCTTTTGTGGTCCATACCCGTGATGCGCTGGAAGATACTTATGAGATTATCAAGAGCGAGGGCGTTGGTCCTCGTGGTGGGATTATGCATTCATTTTCAGGCTCTCTCGAGTGGGCTGAGAAGTTTGTCGAGCTTGGTATGACCATTTCTTTCTCAGGAGTGGTGACCTTTAAAAAAGCTACGGATGTCCAAGAAGCTGCTAGAGAGCTTCCTTTAGATAAGATTCTGGTAGAGACGGATGCGCCTTACCTGGCTCCTGTTCCTAAACGTGGCCGTGAAAACAAAACAGCCTATACTCGTTATGTGGTGGACTTTATCGCCGACTTGCGTGGGATGACGACCGAGGAATTAGCAGCAGCAACGACTGCAAATGCAGAGCGTATCTTTGGATTGGACAGCAAGTGATGAAAGAAAAAATTTCCCAAGTCATTGTGGTCGAAGGTCGCGATGATACGGTCAATCTCAAACGTTACTTTGATGTAGAGACCTATGAAACACGAGGTTCCGCAATAAATGACCAGGATATAGAGCGGATTCGTCGCCTGCAGGAATTGCATGGAGTCATTGTCTTTACAGATCCAGATTTTAATGGGGAGCGCATTCGGCGCATGATTATGACGGCCATTCCAACGGTGCAGCATGCCTTTCTCAAGCGAGATGAGGCCGTTCCCAAATCTAAGTCCAAGGGACGTTCTCTGGGAATCGAACACGCCAGCTATGAAGATCTAAAAGCAGCGCTGGCTCAGGTGACAGAGCAATTTGAAAACGAGAACGAGTTTGACATCAGCCGTGGTGACTTGATTCGCCTAGGTTTCCTAGCGGGAGCAGACAGTCGTAGACGCCGAGAGTATCTAGGTGAACAGCTCCGCATTGGCTATTCCAACGGCAAGCAACTCCTCAAGCGCTTAGAGTTGTTTGGTGTAACCTTGGCAGAAGTGGAAGAGACAATGGAAAGTTATGATAATAGCTAGATAACCCAAAAATACAAAGGGAATGTGTTACAATAGAGGTACTTAGATTTATTTTGATAGCGTTCAAATAGAAACTTATAAGGACAGATCGAAATGAAAATCCGAGTTGATAGAGATTCTGTCTGTATGGGGGACGATGTACTGCCTCATGAGGTGGAATTTGAAGTTCCTGATGACATGACGGTGAAAGATTTTTTTGGTTTTCTAGAAAAGGAAGGTTATTTGCCGTCTGTTCAAGGAAATAATGTGGCCTGGGAACTCCGCAATCGAAATGGGGAACAAGGTGTTTATTTCACCAAAACAGGAGAGATTATCAATCTAGATGGAGTATTAAAAGAGATGCTGGAAGGAATTACTGAGACCCCCTTATTTGTTTTGCTCTATCATTATACCCCGGAAGCATACTACATTAGTAAAGATAATAAATGAGAATTGCAGATGATGTCCTGACCGAGGTTGAACTGGTCATGTATTGTTATCGTCCCTTGGTGCTTTTATGAAACATCTTTTTAAATGAAGTCTAGGTTTTCGATTGGGCATGAAAAATTGGAAACTTTATAGTTTTATCTACATCCTACTTGAACCACTAACCTTTTTCAAAGATTGTGAAAGGAAATGATATGGCAAATAGAAGTTATATTTACTTAAAAAACGGAGATGAAGCCCGTATTCTAACAGCGGGAATTTACACAATACCCTATTTTTGGCAATTGTTTTGGGATGAAGAAGATTTAAAAGCTTCGATTGCTCTCTGGGAAACAGCAGAAAAACTGGAAGAAGATGAAGAGCAAGCAGAAAGATTTTACCAAGAGCAGAATGTAGATATCTTGCTTTCTATTGAAAAATTCCAGCAGAATGCCCTCAAAAACCGATCTTTTTTAGAAGAGAATGCCCCGCAATCCGTGCAACTATATGATGACTTTGTCCGCTATATTCTTGCAAATGTCAAAGACGGTGATGTGCTCGGATTTGATCTTTTAGATGTTGTTTTTATGGACCAAGTGTCTGTTGTTTCTGATAAACTGTTAAAAAATATACGAGCTATTCGGGAAAATCAACCCAAAGATTTAGATTTTTCTGTGACAGAAAAGAACTTAATTGGTCTTGCTATGGGCTTTCCTGATTATTATGCTTCAGAATTATTACCAGAAGACAATATTCTAGATTCGGTTGCCTATCAGGATGAACTGAAGAAAATGAACCCCCAAGAAGATAAAAAAGTGCTAGATACGACTGGAGCTGATTCAAAAGGGACCAAGTCTCGTGTTCTTTTAGTGTTTTGGATTTTGTTGGCACTAGTAATTATATGGGTTTTATATATTATTTTTAGCTAATAAATAGAAAAGAGAATAAATGAGAATTGCAGATTATAGCGTGACTAAGGCAGTGCTGGAGCGTCACGGTTTTACCTTTAAAAAGTCCTTCGGGCAAAATTTCCTGACGGATACCAATATCCTTCAAAAAATCGTGGATACGGCTGAAATTGATGATCAGGTTAATGTCATCGAAATCGGGCCAGGGATTGGTGCTTTGACGGAGTTTTTGGCTGAGCGTGCGGCTCAAGTCATGGCATTTGAGATCGATCACCGTTTGGTGCCAATTTTAGCAGATACTTTACGTGATTTTGACAATGTAACAGTAGTCAACGAGGACATTCTCAAGGTCGATTTGGCGCAACATATCCAGAATTTTAAAAATCCTGATCTGCCAATCAAGGTAGTAGCCAACTTGCCCTACTATATCACAACGCCTATTCTCATGCATTTAATCGAGAGTGGCATTCCTTTTAGTGAGTTTGTCGTCATGATGCAAAAAGAAGTGGCGGATCGCATCTCAGCACAGCCCAATACCAAGGCTTACGGTAGCTTGTCGATTGCTGTACAGTATTATATGACAGCTAAGGTTGCCTTCATCGTGCCTCGTACGGTCTTTGTGCCAGCCCCAAACGTGGACTCAGCCATTTTAAAAATGGTGCGCCGTCCAGAGCCTGCTGTAGCAGTAAAAGATGAGAACTTTTTCTTTAAGGTTTCCAAGGCTAGCTTCACTCATCGTCGCAAGACCTTATGGAATAACTTAACAGGCTACTTTGGGAAAACTGATGAAGTCAAGGATAAGCTGACCAAGGCTTTGGACCAGGCAGGCTTATCTCCATCTGTACGTGGTGAAGCTCTCAGCTTAGAAGAATTTGCCAGTCTAGCAGATGCGCTTAAAGGACAAGGACTCTAAGATGCAGGGACAAATCATTAAAGCCTTGGCAGGATTCTATTATGTCGAGAGTGATGGCCAAGTCTATCAGACACGTGCGCGTGGAAATTTCCGCAAAAAAGGCCACACGCCCTATGTTGGGGATTGGGTAGATTTTTCTGCAGAGGAACATTCAGAAGGTTATATCCTCAAGATTCATGAACGGAAAAACAGTCTCGTCCGTCCGCCTATTGTCAATATTGACCAAGCCGTGGTTATCATGTCGGTCAAGGAGCCGGACTTCAACAGCAATTTGCTGGATCGTTTCTTGGTTCTTCTGGAGCACAAGGGTATCCACCCCATCGTTTATATTTCTAAAATGGATTTGCTGGAAGATAGGGGAGAATTAGATTTTTATCAACAAACCTATCGTGACATTGGTTATGACTTTGTGACCAGTAAGGAGGAACTCCTGCCCTTATTGACAGGAAAAGTGACGGTCTTTATGGGGCAGACAGGTGTGGGAAAATCAACCCTCCTCAATAAAATCGCCCCAGACCTCAATCTTGAAACAGGAGAAATCTCAGACAGTCTAGGTCGCGGTCGTCATACCACTCGAGCTGTTAGTTTTTACAACCTCAATGGGGGTAAAATCGCGGACACACCAGGCTTTTCATCACTGGATTATGAAGTGTCAACGGCTGAAGAGCTGAACCAGGCCTTTCCAGAGATTGCTAGTGTCAGTCGAGACTGCAAGTTTCGTACTTGTACTCATACCCATGAGCCATCCTGTGCGGTTAAGCCGGCTGTAGAAGAAGGCGCTATTGCGATCTTCCGTTTTGACAACTACCTGCAATTCCTCAGTGAAATTGAAAATCGCAGAGAAACCTATAAAAAAGTCAGCAAAAAAATTCCAAAATAAGGAGAAACCTATGTCTCAATACAAGATTGCTCCGTCAATTCTGGCAGCAGATTATGCCAACTTTGAACGTGAAATCAAACGCCTAGAAGCAACTGGAGCAGAGTATGCCCATATCGATATCATGGATGGTCACTTTGTACCACAAATCAGTTTTGGTGCAGGTGTGGTTGAAGCTCTTCGCCCCCATAGCAAGATGGTCTTTGACTGCCACTTGATGGTGGCGAATCCTGAGCATCATCTAGAAGATTTTGTGCGTGCAGGTGCAGATATCATCAGTATCCATGTGGAAGCAACGCCTCATATCCATGGCGCCCTCCAAAAAATTCGCTCTCTCGGTGTTAAACCTTCGGTTGTTATCAATCCTGGGACACCTGTCGAGGCGATCAAGCACGTCCTTCACCTAGTTGACCAAGTCTTGGTCATGACAGTGAACCCTGGATTTGGCGGTCAAGCCTTTCTGCCTGAAACCATGGACAAGGTTCGTGAGTTGGTTGCCCTTCGTGAGGAAAAAGGCTTGGACTTTGAGATTGAAGTCGATGGTGGTATTGATGATCAGACCATTGCTCAAGCCAAAGAAGCTGGTGCTACCGTTTTTGTAGCAGGGTCTTATGTCTTTAAGGGAGATGTCAATGAACGAGTGCAAACTCTCAGAAAACAATTGGACTAGGGTTGCCGTTTTTGCCGGCGGAGATCGCGGTCATTATCGGACGGATTTTGATTGCTTTGTCGGTGTGGATCGAGGCTCGCTCTGGGTCTTGGAAGAAGACTTGCCTCTCACTCTAGCAGTTGGAGATTTTGATTCGGTGACTGCAGACGAACGTCAGTTGATTCAAAAACGTGCCCAACATTTTGTTCAAGCCCAGCCAGAAAAGGATGATACAGATCTGGAATTGGCTCTCTTAACCATCTTTGAGCAAAATTCTCAGGCTCAGGTAACTATTTTTGGGGCTTTTGGTGGTCGTATTGACCATATGCTGGCTAATGTTTTTCTGCCTAGCAATCCCAAGTTGGCACCCTATATGCGCCAGATAGCGATTGAGGATGGGCAAAATGTGATTGCCTATTGTCCAGAAGGGACCAGTCAACTAGAGACCCGCTCGGACTACGATTATCTAGCCTTTATGCCGGTTCGGGATAGCCAGCTGACCATTCTTGGTGCCAAGTATGAGTTGACAGAGGAAAATTTTTTCTTTAAAAAAGTGTACGCTTCTAACGAATATATAGATAGGGAAGTTTCGATAACTTGCCCAGATGGCTATGTCGTCGTGCTGCATAGCAAGGACAGGAGGTAGGATGGAGACTGTATTATTACTATTATTAATTGCCAACCTAGCTGGACTCTTTCTCATTTGGCAAAGGCAGGATAAGCAAGACAAGTACCTAGCCAAGAGCTTGGAGGATCAAGCAGACAATCTTTCAGATCAACTGGATTATCGCTTTGAACAAGCCAGACAAGCCAGTCAGCTGGATCAAAAAGACTTGGAAGTGGCTGTCAGCGACCGTTTGCAAGAAGTGCGAATGGAGTTGCACCAAGGTCTGACTCAGGTTCGGCAGGAGATGAATGAGAACCTCCTCCAAACCAGAGATAAGACTGACCAACGCCTCCAAGCCTTGCAGGAATCAAATGACCAACGCTTAGAACAAATGCGCCAAACGGTCGAGGAAAAACTGGAAAAGACCTTGCAGACGCGCTTGCAGGCCTCTTTTGAGACAGTTTCCAAGCAACTAGAATCTGTCAATCGTGGCCTAGGTGAAATGCAGACTGTTGCGCGAGATGTCGGTACGCTTAATAAGGTCTTATCTGGAACCAAGACGCGAGGGATTCTAGGTGAATTGCAACTGGGGCAAATCATCGAAGACATCATGACACCAGCCCAGTACGAACGAGAATACGCAACGGTTGAAAACTCTAGCGAGCGAGTAGAGTACGCCATCAAGTTACCTGGCCAAGGCGACCAGGAATATGTCTATTTGCCGATTGACTCCAAGTTTCCACTGGCGGATTATTACCGCCTAGAAGAAGCCTATGAAGCAGGTGACAAGGACGAAATCGAACGTTGTCGCAAGTCACTCCTAGCTAGCGTCAAGCGATTTGCCAAGGATATCAAGAGCAAGTATCTGGCGCCACCTCGGACGACCAATTTTGGAGTCTTGTTTGTTCCGACAGAAGGTCTTTATTCAGAAATCGTTCGCAATCCGGTCTTCTTTGATGATTTGAGACGGGAGGAGCAGATTATTGTCGCAGGTCCAAGTACCTTATCAGCCCTGCTTAACTCTCTATCAGTTGGCTTCAAGACTCTCAATATCCAAAAGAGTGCTGACCATATCAGCAAGACTCTTGCCAGCGTCAAGACCGAGTTTGGCAAGTTCGGAGGCATTCTGGTCAAGGCACAAAAACATCTCCAACATGCCTCTGGTAATATTGATGAATTATTAAACCGTCGTACCACAGCTATCGAGCGGACGCTCCGTCACATTGAATTATCAGAAGGTGAGCCTGCGCTTGATCTACTCCATTTCCAAGAAGATGAGGAAGAATATGAAGATTAGTCACATGAAAAAAGATGAGCTGTTTGAAGGTTTTTACCTGATTAGGTCAGCTGACCTGAGACAGACGCGTGCTGGGAAAAACTACCTAGCCTTTACCTTCCAAGACGATAGTGGCGAGATTGAAGGGAAACTCTGGGATGCCCAACCTCATAACGTTGAGGCCTTTACCGCTGGGAAAGTAGTCCACATGCAGGGACGCAGAGAAGTCTATAATAATACTCCTCAAGTCAATCAAATTACTCTTCGATTGCCTCAGCCTGGGGAACCCAACGATCCAGCTGACTTCAAGGTCAAATCGCCGGTTGATGTCAAGGAGATTCGTGACTACATGTCACAAATGATTTTCAAGATTGAAAATCCTGTCTGGCAGCGTATCGTTCGTAGTCTCTACACCAAGTATGATAAGGAATTCTACTCCTATCCAGCTGCCAAGACCAACCACCATGCCTTTGAGACGGGTTTGGCCTATCATACAGCAACCATGGTGCGCTTGGCAGATGCCATTAGTGACATCTATCCTCAGCTCAATAAGAGCCTGCTCTATGCTGGGATTATGCTGCATGATTTGGCCAAAGTCATTGAGTTGACGGGACCAGACCAGACGGAGTACACAGTTCGAGGCAATCTCCTTGGGCATATCGCCCTGATCGATAGTGAAATTACCAAGACAGTCATGGAACTCGGCATCGATGATACTAGGGAAGAAGTGGTGCTACTGCGCCATGTCATCCTCAGTCATCATGGCTTACTGGAGTATGGAAGCCCGGTTCGTCCACGTATCATGGAGGCAGAGATTATCCATATGATTGACAATCTAGATGCCAGCATGATGATGATGTCAACAGCTCTAGCTTTGGTGGACAAAGGAGAGATGACCAATAAAATCTTCGCTATGGACAATCGTTCCTTCTATAAACCAGATTTAGATTAATAATTTAAGAAAAACGAGCATTTTTTACGCAATAATGTTCGTTTTTTTATGTGAATATGGTATAATGGATAAAATATCAAAATTAAATGGAATGGTAAATAAAAATGAAATTAAGAAGAAGTGATCGGATGGTTGTCATTTCCAACTATTTGATTAATAATCCATACAAACTAACAAGTCTCAACACCTTTGCAGAAAAGTACGAATCTGCTAAATCATCGATTTCGGAGGATATCGTGATTATCAAGCGTGCCTTTGAGGAAATTGAAATCGGCCATATTCAGACTGTGACTGGAGCAGGTGGTGGCGTTATCTTTACACCATCAATTTCGAGTCATGAAGCCAAAGAAATGATCGCAGACTTGCGTGACAAACTTTCAGAAAGCGATCGTATCTTGCCAGGCGGCTATATCTACCTGTCTGATCTGCTTAGTACGCCTGCCATTTTGAAAAATATTGGTCGTATCATTGCCAAGAGCTTTATGGACCAAAAAATCGATGCCGTTATGACAGTAGCAACTAAAGGGGTTCCGCTTGCAAATGCAGTTGCCAATGTCCTCAATGTTCCATTTGTCATTGTGCGCCGTGACTTGAAAATTACCGAAGGTTCAACGGTCAGCGTCAACTATGTTTCAGGTTCAAGCGGTGACCGCATAGAGAAAATGTTCCTTTCAAAACGTAGCCTCAAGGCAGGCAGTCGTGTCTTGATCGTGGATGACTTCTTGAAAGGTGGGGGAACTGTCAATGGGATGATCAGTCTCTTGCGTGAGTTTGATTCGGAACTAGCTGGTGTCGCAGTTTTTGCAGACAATGCCCAAGAAGAACGTGAAAAGCAGTTCGATTACAAGTCACTCTTGAAAGTAACCAATATTGATGTTAAGAACCAATCCATCGATGTTGAGATTGGAAATATCTTTGACGAAGACAAATAAGAGATAGAACTAAAGGTTGGAACGATTGTCCCAGCCTTTCTTTGCAAACAGAATAGAAGGATGCTTATGAAAACACCATTTATCAGCCGTGAAGATTTAGAAACAATTGTTGCAGAGTTCCCGACTCCCTTCCACTTGTATGATGAGAAGGGGATTCGTGAAAAAGCAAGAGCCGTCAACCAGGCCTTTTCCTGGAACAAGGGCTTTAAGGAATATTTTGCAGTCAAGGCCACTCCAACCCCAGCCATCTTGAAAATCCTCCAAGAGGAAGGTTGCGGTGTGGACTGTTCTAGTTACGTGGAGCTTTTGATGAGCCATAAACTGGATTTCCCCGGTTCTGAGATCATGTTCTCTTCAAACAACACCCCAGACCAAGAGTACGCTTATGCGCGTGAATTGGGCGCAACCATTAACTTGGATGCTTTTGAAGATATTGAACATTTAGAGCGTGCAGCAGGCATTCCAGAAATCATCTCCTGTCGTTACAATCCTGGTGGCGTTTTTGAGCTAGGAACAGATATCATGGACAATCCTGGAGAAGCCAAGTTTGGCATGACCAAGGACCAGCTTTTTGAAGCCTTTGCGATTTTGAAGGAAAAAGGAGCCAAGACTTTTGGGATTCACTCTTTCCTAGCATCCAATACCGTCACCCATCTCTACTACCCAGAGTTGGCGCGTCAGCTCTTTGAATTGGCTGTTGAAACCAAGGAAAAGTTGGGTATTTCGCTAGACTTTATCAATCTTTCCGGCGGAATCGGAGTCAATTATCGTCCTGAGCAGGAGCCAAATGACATTGCTGTGATTGGTGAAGGGGTGCGTAAGGTTTATGAAGAAGTTCTTACACCAGCAGGATTTGGTCAGGTTAAGATTTTCACCGAATTGGGTCGCTTTATGTTAGCCCCTCACGGAGCTCTCGTCACAAGAGTCACTCATAAGAAAAAAACCTATCGTACCTATCTGGGCGTGGATGCCTCAGCAGTCAACCTCATGCGCCCAGCCATGTATGGGGCCTACCACCATATTACCAATCTGACCCATCCAGACGGACCAGTTGAGATGGTAGACGTGGTCGGTTCACTCTGTGAAAACAATGATAAATTTGCAGTGAACCGCGAACTACCTTATACAGAAATCGGTGATTTGCTAGTGATTCATGATACAGGTGCACATGGATTCTCCATGGGTTACCAGTACAATGCCAAACTACGCTCGGCAGAAATCCTCTATACCGAAGAAGGGAAAGCCCGTCAAATCCGCCGTGCAGAGCGCCCTGAGGACTATTTCGCAACCTTGTATGGTTTTGATTTTGAATCGGATCATTAAAAGAAATTGAAAATGAAAGTGAAAAACAGATTGCTTTCTAAAAAATAGACAAAAAACCTTGTTTTTCACCTTACTCGTGATATAATAAAACTATAAAACGGTTTCAAGGAAGGTGACGATATGTCTGAAGAAACAATTGACTATGGACAAGTGACAGGAATGGTGCATTCGACAGAGAGTTTTGGGGCGGTAGATGGCCCTGGGATTCGGTTTATTGTCTTTTTGCAAGGCTGTCAGATGCGTTGCCAGTACTGCCATAACCCCGATACATGGGCTATGGAGACCAATAAATCACGAAGACGGACAGTAGACGATGTTTTGTCAGAAGCCCTTCGCTACCGTGGATTCTGGGGAGACAAGGGAGGAATCACTGTCAGTGGAGGAGAAGCCCTCTTACAGATTGATTTCTTGATTGCCCTCTTTACCAAGGCTAAGGAACAAGGAATCCACTGTACCTTGGATACCTGTGCCCTTCCATTCCGTAATAAACCACGTTATCTCGAAAAGTTTAATAAACTCATGGCAGTGACAGATTTGGTTCTCTTGGATATCAAGGAAATCAACGATGAACAACACAGGATCGTTACCAGTCAAACCAATAAAAACATCTTGGCCTGTGCAAAATATCTATCAGATATTGGGAAGCCTGTGTGGATTCGCCATGTGCTGGTTCCAGGCTTGACAGACAGAGATGAGGACTTGATTGAACTCGGTAAATTCGTCAAAACCCTCAAAAACGTTGATAAGTTTGAAATCCTACCTTATCACACTATGGGAGAATTCAAGTGGCGTGAACTTGGAATTCCATACTCACTTGAAGGGGTAAAACCACCAACAGCAGATCGTGTCAAGAATGCCAAAAAACTCATGGACACAGAAAGCTATCAAGACTATATGAAGCGTGTACATGGATAAAAAGAAGCCTGATGGGAACATCAGGCTTTTGTAATGCAAAAAAGGCTTAGCCTTTCAGCTAAGCCGTTACCTTATTTTCTAGAATGTTGTTTACCAGCATTACGTTTTTTATGTTTCTTAGTAGTCGTAATTGCAGTTGCTTGGTTAGGAGTGATATCTTTTCGCCCGCCTGTAGTTGATGCTGAACTTGCTTTTGGTGGATTTTTGGCAAATTCTTCACGAACTTTTTTGCGAAGTTTTGGACGAACAACATAGTTAACGATGAACTGTTGGAGAATCATCATGAAACCACCGACAACCCAGTAAAGTGTCACACTGGCTGGTGCGAAGAGGGAGAAGACGACAATCATGAGTGGGCTCATGTAAATCATTTTCTTGAGTTGATCTCTTTGCATCTCATCTTCTACTCCGTGAAGTGAAAGGAGTGATTGGAGATAGTAGAGGATACCAGCGAAGGCGACAAGGATCATACTTGGGGAACCGAGATTGATACCCAAGAAGGTAGAGCTAGATACTCCATCAGTATACTGGGCTGCAAAGTAGATAGCAGAGAAGAAAGGCATCTGAATGAGGATAGGGAAGCATCCTACACCACCGAACATGCTGATGCCGTTTTCTTTTTGTGCAGCAAAGAGAGCCTGTTGTGCTTCTAGTTTTTCTTCCTGAGTTGTTGCCTCTTTAAGGCGTGTTTGATGTGGTTCAAGGACATGTTTGAGGGCATTCATCTTTTCAGAGTGAAGCGTTGCCTTCCATGATTGGTAGATACCAAGTGGCAAGATAATCAAGCGCACGATAATGGTTACGATAATGATAGCCACACCAAAGCCTAGACCTTTATCAGTAGCGAAGTACTTGATAGCCTCTGCCATAGGCGATCCGATAGTGTTCCAGATAAAACCAGTAGGTTGTCCTGTTGCTTTGTCTACTTGGACACAGCCTGACAAGACGAGTAGCATAGCCACTCCCATAGCAGAGAGGGCAAAACGTTTAATAGATTTCAATGTTTTCATTCCTTCTTTAAAAATTATACCTTTCTATTCTACTGTTTTTTTGTAAAATATACAATAGTTCTAGAGACCTAATTTGCGACTTTGAAGTCTGGATAGGATGAAAAGTTGCTCATTTGTACATCTAGATAGGTAACTTTTGAAAAAGGTGTCGGACCTTTTCGGATTTCTTGGATAAATTTTGCCATAGTGGCAGAGGAGTCTGCCTGAGCAAGAATTTCCACTGTGCCATCGTCGTTATTCCAGACACGACCAGTGATGCCACCGATTTCAAGAGCTAAAGTATAAACACCCCAGCGAAAACCAACACCCTGCACCCTACCTTGGGCAATCATTCTAACCTTTTGCATACCAAACCCCTTTGATTGTGTTATAATACTTCTATGACTATTATAACCTCAAAAGCCAATTCTGTGGTAAAAAATGCCAAGAAATTGCATCAAAAAAAATATCGAAAGTCTACCTATTTGATTGAAGGCTGGCACTTGTTTGAAGAAGCTGTTCAAGCAGGAGTGACGATTGAGAAGATTTTTGCCTTAGAAAGTTACCGAGATCAGCTAGCCACTTTTCCTCAAACTGTCTGGGTCTCTGAAGAAGTTTTGCTAGATTTAGCAGATACGCAAACTCCTCAAGGGATTGTTGCAGTGATTCAAAAAGAGGAAGTAGGACTGCCTGATTTCCGTCAGGGTAAGTTTCTATTTTTAGAGGATGTCCAAGATCCTGGTAATGTGGGCACCATGATTCGAACTGCGGATGCGGCAGGTTTTACAGGGGTTATTGTTTCTGATAAGTCAGCAGATATCTACAGTCTCAAAACTCTGCGTTCCATGCAAGGAAGTCATTTTCACTTGCCCATCTATCGGATATCTCTTGCTTCCTTTGTAGAAGAGGCAAAGAAGAGCAACTTGCCCATTCTGGCAACGACCTTATCTAAAGATTCCAAGGATTATCATGAGCTTTCTCCCTTAGAAAACTTTGCTTTAGTCATGGGAAATGAAGGACAGGGGATTAGTTCTATCATGGCTGAGAGTGCTGATCAGCTGGTTCATATTGGCATGAAAGGTCGAGCAGAAAGTCTCAACGTGGCAGTTGCAGCAGGTATATTGATGTTTTATTTTAGCTAATTTATAAAATCTTTGTTATAATCAAGACATATTTATAGAAAAAGGAGAATCAGAATGAATCAAACAATTATTCAAGAACGTTCAGGTCTCAATCAATTTTACGCCAAAGTTTATGCTTTTGTGGGACTTGGGATTGGTCTATCAGCTCTCGTGTCAGCTTTGATGTTGACAGTTTTTCAGTCTCAATTGATCTACTTTTTAATGCATGGCCGTCTCTGGTTGATGATTGCAACTTTTGCAGAACTTGCTCTGGTCTTTGTTGCAAGTAGCATGGCTGCCAAAAACAGCCCAGCAGCTCTGCCAGTATTTTTAGTTTATTCTGTTTTAAATGGATTTACGCTTAGTTTTGTCGTAGCCTTCTATACACCTGGGACCGTCTTATCAGCCTTTGTATCTAGTGCCCTTCTCTTCTTTGTCATGGCGGTAATCGGAATTTTCACCAAGAAAGATTTGAGTGGCATGGGACGAGCTTTGATGGCGGCGCTTGTTGGCCTCATCATTGCCATGGTTGTGAATCTATTTTTAGCTAATAGCTTTTTTGACTACATGATTAGTATTGCTATGGTTTTGGTTTTCTCAGGTTTGATTGCTTGGGACAACCAAAAGATTCGCTATGTTTATGAGCAGTCACGAGGACAAGTAGCGACAGGTTGGATCATCTCAATGGCACTCAGCATCTACCTAGACTTTATCAACCTCTTCCTTAGCATCTTACGAATCTTTGGTCGAAACGATTAATGAATGACAGAGTCAGTGTTCGAAAGAGCACTGACTTTTTCTCATTTACTCTTTTCTTTTCTTGGAAATAGGTGTATAATGCTTTTAACTAATTTTTGAGGAGCCGTTTATGAAGAAAAGTTTTATTCATCAGCAAGAAGAGATTTCCTTTGTCAAAAACACCTTTACCCAGTATTTGAAAGATAAGTTAGAAGTTGTTGAAGTTCAAGGTCCTATCTTGAGCAAGGTTGGTGATGGGATGCAGGACAACCTGTCCGGTGTCGAACATCCAGTATCCGTAAAGGTCTTGCAGATTCCAGATGAAACTTATGAAGTCGTTCACTCACTAGCCAAATGGAAGCGCCACACCTTGGCTCGGTTTGGTTTCGGTGAGGGTGAAGGTCTTTTTGTCCACATGAAGGCCCTTCGTCCAGACGAAGATTCGCTTGATGCGACTCACTCTGTATATGTAGACCAGTGGGACTGGGAGAAGGTTATTCCAAATGGTCAACGCAATATTGCTTATCTCAAAGAAACCGTAGAGAAGATTTACAAGGCTATTCGTCTGACAGAGCTAGCCGTAGAAGCACGCTACGATATTGAATCCATCTTGCCAAAACAAATCACCTTTATCCATACAGAAGAGTTGGTGGAACGTTATCCAGACCTAACACCGAAAGAGCGTGAAAATGCGATCTGTAAAGAGTTCGGGGCAGTCTTCTTGATTGGTATCGGTGGCGAGTTGCCTGACGGGAAACCTCATGACGGCCGTGCACCTGACTACGATGACTGGACAACAGAGTCTGAAAATGGCTACAAAGGGTTGAATGGCGATATTCTCGTTTGGAACGAATCTCTTGGTTGTGCCTTTGAACTTTCTTCTATGGGGATTCGGGTAGATGAGGATACACTTCGTCGCCAAGTGGCTCTTACAGGAGACGAAGATCGGCTTGAGCTGGAGTGGCATAAAGCCCTGCTTAACGGCCTTTTCCCATTGACAATCGGTGGAGGTATCGGACAGTCTCGGATGGCCATGTTCCTTCTTCGTAAGAAACACATTGGAGAAGTTCAGACCAGTGTTTGGCCTCAGGAAGTCCGCGATACGTATGAAAATATCTTGTAGAGAATCGAACCGCAAGGTTCGGTTTTCTTTCTCTTTTTGCCTATAATTTGGTATAATAAACGGTATGAAAATCGTATCAGGAATCTACGGAGGGCGTCCCCTCAAGACGCTAGAAGGCAAGACGACGAGGCCGACATCAGATAAGGTGCGTGGAGCTATCTTTAACATGATAGGTCCCTATTTTGAGGGCGGTCGTGTCTTGGATCTCTATGCTGGCAGTGGTGGTCTGTCTATTGAAGCTGTGTCAAGAGGGATGTCCCATGCTGTCTTAGTGGAACGGGATAGAAGGGCACAAGCTATCGTCGCTGCAAATATCCAAATGACCAAGGAAGTTTCCAAATTTCAGCTCTTAAAGATGGAGGCTGAACGGGCCTTGGAGCAGGTGACAGGTCCCTTTGACCTGGTCTTTTTAGACCCTCCCTATGCCAAGGAACAAATCGTTGCAGATATCGAAAAAATGGCAGAAAGAAACCTATTTTCCGAAGAAATCATGGTTGTCTGCGAAACCGATAAGTCTGTAGAACTTCCAGAAGAAATCGCCTGCTTAGGCATCTGGAAGGAAAAAATATATGGGATTAGTAAGGTGACTGTCTATGTCAGATAAAATTGGATTATTTACCGGTTCATTTGATCCAATGACAAATGGACATCTGGATATCATTGAACGTGCCAGCAAACTCTTTGATAAGCTTTATGTCGGGGTGTTCTACAATCCCCACAAACAAGGCTTTCTCCCTGTTGAAAATCGCAAACGGGCAGTCGAAAAAGCGGTAGCGCATTTAGATAATGTAGAGGTGCTGGCTTCTCATGACCAACTAGTCGTAGATGTTGCAAGAAGATTGGGTGCTAAGACCCTTGTCCGTGGCTTGCGGAATGCCACCGACTTGCAATACGAGTCTAGTTTTGATTACTACAATCATCAACTGGCTCCAGAAATCGAAACCATTTACCTATATAGTCGCTCAGAGCATCTTTATATTAGCTCTTCAGCCATGAGAGAACTTCTGAAGTTTGGTCAGGAGATTCAGCAATATGTACCAAACAGTGTTGTGGAGGAATTAGAACATGAAGAAAAAAACTAGATGGCCCTTATATGTCATCCTAGCACTAGTAGTGACTTTTTTAGCCTTTGTAGTACCTTTACCCTACTACATAGAAGTTCCAGGTGGAGCGGAAGATATTCGTCAAGTTTTAAAAGTCAATGAAACAGAAGATACAGAAGCAGGAGCTTACCAGTTTGTAACAGTCGGTATTCGGCATGCAACTCTATCGCATCTTGTCTATGCTTGGTTAACACCTTTCACGGATATTAGAAGTGCCAAGGAGACTACGGGTGGCTCTACTGATGCGGAGTTTATGCGGATCAATCAGTTCTACATGCAAACATCCCAAAACATGGCCAAGTATCAAGGACTGAAGACGGCTGGAAAGGATATCGAACTCAAGTACCTGGGTGTCTATGTCTTGACCGTGACGGACAATTCAACTTTTAAGGGCATTCTGAACATTGCAGATACCGTGACGGCTGTTAATGACAAAACGTTTGACAGTTCAAAAGACTTGGTCGACTATGTCAATTCTCAACAATTAGGGGATACGGTCAAGGTAACCTATGAAGAAGACGGAAAAGTAAAGTCTGCTGAAGGTAAAATTATCACTCTCGAAAACGGAAAAAACGGGATTGGGATTGGTTTGATTGACCGTACGGAAGTAACCAGTGATGTTCCAATTCGCTTCTCCACAGCTGGTATCGGTGGGCCAAGTGCAGGTCTCATGTTTAGCCTCGCTATCTACACCCAGATAGCAGATCCAGGACTTCGTAATGGCCGCATCGTTGCGGGAACGGGAACTATTGATCGTGATGGGAATGTTGGTGACATTGGTGGAATTGACAAAAAAGTAGTTGCAGCCTCTCGCCAGGGAGCCAACATCTTTTTTGCTCCTGACAATCCAGTCACTGAGGAAGCAAAAAAAGCAGATCCCAATGCGAAAAGCAACTATGAAACAGCCCTAGAAGCTGCTAAAACGATCAAAACAGAGATGAAAATCGTTCCGGTTAAAACCTTGCAGGATGCGATTGATTACCTTAAAAACAATCCCTAATTCGTAGAAAAATAGAAAACTAGCGCGCAAGCGGATAAGATGGTATAATAGTCAAATGGTTCAATTATTATTCACTCTAAGTAGTCATATACTCTTTATTTATTTGAGTTTTTACCTTTTGAAGGATCTTGTTAGATGGGAGAAGGTTTTAAAAGTGAACGCTACTAACACAAAAAAGGTTCGTTTGTTGGTCGGCTTCTTTAGTATTGTGATGGGCTACATCTTGAGTTCATTCTTTATCAGTTTGTACCAACTGTGGCAAGAAGCACTTAGAGGACTATTATAAAATCAAAAGTAAAGGAAATAACTATGGAAAAAATTGTGGTTCAAGGCGGAGATAATCGTCTGGTTGGGAGTGTGACAATCGAGGGAGCAAAGAACGCAGTCTTGCCCTTGTTGGCAGCGACTATTCTAGCAAGCAAGGGTAAGACCGTCTTACAAAATGTCCCAATCTTGTCAGATGTGTTCACCATGAATCAAGTAGTTCGTGGTCTGAATGCCAAGGTGGACTTTGATGAGGAAGCTCATGTTGTCGAGGTTGATGCGACTGGTGATATCACGGAGGAAGCTCCTTATAAATATGTCAGCAAGATGCGAGCATCCATCGTTGTCTTGGGACCAATCCTTGCTCGTGTAGGTCATGCCAAGGTATCCATGCCAGGGGGATGCACTATCGGGAGTCGTCCGATCGACCTCCACCTCAAAGGTTTGGAAGCTATGGGGGCTAAAATCACTCAGACAGCTGGTTACATCGAAGCCAAGGCAGACCACTTGCATGGCGCTCATATCTACATGGACTTCCCTAGTGTCGGCGCAACACAAAACTTGATGATGGCAGCAACTTTAGCTGATGGTGTGACAGTCATTGAAAATGCTGCGCGTGAGCCAGAAATTGTTGACCTCGCTATCTTCCTTAATGAAATGGGAGCCAAGGTCAAGGGAGCTGGTACCGAAACAATCACAGTGACTGGTGTCGAGAACCTCCATGGTACGACTCATACTGTAGTACAGGACCGTATTGAAGCTGGAACCTTTATGGTAGCAGCAGCTATGACTGGTGGGGATGTTCTCGTTCGTGATGCAGTATGGGAGCACAATCGTCCCTTGATTTCAAAACTACTTGAGATGGGTGTTGAAGTGACAGAGGAGTCAGAAGGTATCCGTGTTCGTTCTCAACTTGAAAATCTCAAGGCTGTTCATGTAAAAACCTTACCACATCCAGGATTCCCAACAGATATGCAGGCACAATTTACAGCTCTGATGACAGTCGCAAAAGGGGAATCCACCATGGTGGAAACGGTGTTTGAAAATCGCTTCCAACACTTGGAAGAAATGCGCCGTATGGGCTTGCATTCAGAGATTATCCGTGATACAGCTCGTATTGTTGGGGGACAGGCTTTGCAAGGGGCAGAAGTTCTATCAACGGACCTTCGCGCTAGTGCGGCTTTAATTTTGACAGGTTTGGTGGCGCAAGGAGAAACAGTTGTCGGTAAATTAGTCCACCTTGATAGAGGTTACTACCGCTTCCATGAGAAGTTGGCTCAGCTAGGAGCGAAGATTCAGCGAATCGAGGCAAATGATGAAGAAGAATAAAAACTTACGCTATGTACTCCGTCGTTTACTGTTGATTTTTATCGTACTATTGCTAGGCTTTCTGGCTTTAGGAATCGGCTTGATGGTAGGCTATGGCATCCTAGGAAAGGGACAGGATCCATGGGCTATCTTGTCTCCAGCAAAGTGGCAGGAATTGATTAGCAAATTTACAGGAAATTAGACTGGGAGACCAGTCTTTTTCTAAAGAAATAAGGAGAAAAATGGACAAAAAAACAAGACAAGCTCTGATAGGATTACTTCTATTCTTACTATTGGCTGCTGGAAGCTACTACATCAAGCAGATGCAGACAGCGCCAAACTCCCCTAGAACAAAGGTTAGTCAGAAAAAACAAGCTTCAGAAGCTCCTAGTCAGGAGTTGGCAGAAAGTGTCTTAACCGAGTCAATCAAAAATCAAATTAAGGGGGGGCTCGAGTGGAATGGAGCAGGGGCCTTCATTGTCAATGGCAATAAAACCAATCTAGATGCCAAGGTTTCCAGCAAACCCTATGCGGATAATAAAACAAAGACAGTGGGAAAAGAAACAGTTCCAACTGTTGCCAATGCCATCTTATCCAAAGCGACTCGGCAGTATAAGAATCGTGAAGAGACTGGAAATGGCTCAACCTCTTGGACGCCACCAGGATGGCATCAGGTCAAGAATCTAAAGGGAGCCTATACACATGCAGTTGATAGAGGACACCTGCTGGGCTATGCCTTGATAGGAGGTCTGGATGGTTTTGATGCCTCTACTAGCAATCCCAAGAACATTGCAGTCCAGACAGCTTGGGCAAACCAAGCACAGGCTGAAGATTCGACAGGTCAGAACTACTATGAGAGTTTGGTCAGAAAAGCCTTGGACCAAAACAAGAGGATCCGTTATCGGGTGACGCTCCACTATGCGACAAATGAGGACCTAGTTCCATCGGCTTCACAAATCGAAGCCAAGTCTTCAGATGGCGAATTGGAATTCAATGTCCTAATCCCCAATGTTCAAAAGGGAATCCAGCTTGATTACCAAACGGGTCAAGTAACAGTGACAGATTAGAAACAATAGATATAATAAAAACAGCTCCTTTGTCTTCTAGAGGCAGGGGAGTTGTTCTTTAAATGAAAAATAATGTGAATCCTGATCGATTTTATGATATAATGGAACACAAGATACTATTTTAGGAGAAGGACTATGGAAGACCCGAGCAGTCAGCATTTGTTGCTACAGTTTGTATTATTATTTATCTTGACCTTGTTAAATGCTTTTTTCTCAGCCACTGAGATGGCAATGGTGTCACTAAACCGTTCCCGAGTAGAACAAAAGGCAGAAGAGGGAGACAAACGTTACATCCGTTTGTTAAAGGTACTTGAAAATCCTAACCACTTTTTATCAACGATTCAAGTTGGTATCACGTTAATTACCATTTTGTCTGGGGCCAGTTTAGCGGAGACTCTAGGACGCGAAATTGCATCTTGGATAGGGAACAGTGAAACAGCTTCCGCTATTGCAAGTTTTCTATCTTTAGCGTTTTTGACCTATATTTCCATTGTTTTTGGGGAACTCTATCCCAAGAGAATTGCTCTAAATCTGAAAGATACCTTGGCTATCCGAACAGCACCAGTCATTATTGGTTTGGGGAAAATTGTCAGTCCCTTTGTTTGGCTTTTGTCAGCCTCAACGAATCTATTGAGCCGTGTGACGCCAATGACCTTTGATGATGCTGATGAAAAGATGACACGTGATGAAATTGAGTATATGCTTACCAATAGTGAAGAAACGCTGGATGCAGATGAGATTGAAATGCTACAGGGAGTCTTTTCTTTAGATGAACTAATGGCTCGTGAGGTAATGGTGCCTCGAACAGATGCCTTTATGGTGGATATTCAGGATGACAGTCAAACGATTATCGAGAGTATTTTAAAGCAAAATTTCTCACGTATCCCTGTTTATGATGGGGATAAGGATAATGTTATTGGTTTGATCCACACCAAGCGCTTGTTGAATGCCGCTTTTGTGGATGGCTTTGACAATATTGTCTGGAAACGAATTCTCCAAACGCCACTGTTTGTTCCTGAGACTATCTTTGTGGACGATCTTCTTAAAGAACTTCGAAATACCCAAAATCAAATGGCCATCTTACTAGATGAATATGGTGGAATGGCTGGTTTGGTAACTCTGGAGGACCTCTTAGAAGAAATTGTTGGTGAGATTGATGATGAGACTGACAAGGCTGAAATTGAAGTCCATCAAATAGGAGAAGATACCTATATCGTTCAAGGTACCATGAATCTTAATGATTTTAATGACTACTTTGATGTGGAACTGGAAAGTGATGATGTTGATACCATCGCCGGTTATTATTTGACGGGTGTGGGAATGATTCCAACGACTGAAAAACTCAGTTATGAATTGGTCAGCCAAAACAAACAAATCATCCTAACCAATGACAAGGTGAAAAACGGACGTGTTACCAAGGTAAAAGTCCAAATCACTGAAATAGAGACTGAAGAAGAAACAGAATAAAGCAGTGACTTGAGTCGCTGCTTTTTGTAAATCTATATGGTAGATACAGTTATCCCTATCTATTTGGAATAACAAAAAAGCCCGATTTTACGGGCTTTTTTATTCGGATAATTCCTGTTAATTCAGGTACTGAAAGGCGGTAGACGGATTTGAACCGACGATCAAGCTTTTGCAGAGCCGTGCCTTACCACTTGGCTATACCGCCTCAACGTTTATTATTATACCTTGAAAATCATTTCCCGTCAATAGTTTCTTATTCTAAAATCCAATTTAAGAAGATAGATCATGTCATGTGAAGAAAAAAGGGAAAAGCAACTTGTAAAAATGAAGCTTACAGAGCTAGACAAATTAATTTTCTTTTCCTATAAATACAAATAAAGAATGAGGAAATTCTGACAAAGAGAAGTTTTTTGTAGATATACGCCTAAATATTCTGAAAATTCGTTTACTTTTTAGAAGATATATGTTATAATTTCCAATAAGCCTAAATTTTTCAAGAGGAGTTATATACATGAAAAAAAGCAGAGTATTGGTTGTAGCAGGGGTTGCCTTATTAGCGACTGGCGTACTAGCTGCCTGCAGTTCTAAATCATCTGATTCAACGGCGCCAAAAAATTATGGTTATATCTATTCAGCTGACCCAGAAACGTTGGATTACCTCATTTCAGGTAAACAAAGTACTAAGATTGCCACTTCAAACGGTATTGATGGTCTCTTCACAAATGACAAATATGGGAATTTGACTCCCGCAGTTGCAGAAGACTGGTCAGTCTCAAAAGATGGTTTGACTTATACTTACAAAATCCGTAAAGGTGTTAAATGGATGACATCTGATGGAGAAGAGTACGCTGAAGTAACAGCTAAAGATTTCGTAAATGGTTTGAAACACGCAGCAGATAAGAAATCCGAAGCTCTATATCTAGCAGAAATTTCTGTTAAAGGATTGTCTGATTATTTGTCTGGAAATTCAAAAGACTTTTCTACGGTAGGTGTGAAGGCAGTTGATGATTATACTCTTGAGTATACCTTGAACCAACCAGAACCATATTGGAACTCTAAGATGGCTTATTCAATCTTCTGGCCATTGAACGAAGATTTTGAAAAATCAAAAGGATCAGATTTTGCCAAAGCAACAGATCCTACGTCCTTGCTTTATAATGGTCCGTTCTTGCTAAAAGGTTTGACTACTAAATCTTCTATCGAATTTGCTAAGAATGAGCAGTACTGGGATAAGGATAATGTTCACCTTGATAAAGTTACCCTTGCTTTCTATGATGGGTCAGACCAAGAGTCCATTGAACGTAACTTTACAAGTGGAGCATACAGCTATGCTCGCCTTTTCCCAACAAGTTCAAACTATTCTAAAGTAGCAGAAAGCTATAAGGATAACATCTTCTACACTCCATCAGGACCAGGGATTGCTGGTTTGGGTGTGAATATTGACCGTCAAGGTTACAAATACACTTCTAAGACAACTGATGAAGAGAAGACTTCTACTAAGAAAGCTCTTCTTAACAAGGATTTCCGTCAGGCTTTGAACTTTGCCTTTGACCGTACTTCTTACTCAGCACAAATCAATGGTAAAGAAGGTGCTCCTCTTGCAGTTCGTAACCTCTTTGTGAAACCAGGTTTTGTCTCTGCAGGTGAAAAAACTTTCGGTGACTTGGTAACTGAAAAGATGGCTACTTATGGTGATGAGTGGAAGAATGTAAACTTTGCGGATGGTCAAGATGGACTCTTCAACGCCGATAAAGCCAAAGCCGAATTTACCAAAGCTAAAACTGCATTGGAAGCAGAAGGTGTGAAATTCCCTATCCACTTGGATATTCCAGTAGACCAAACATCTAAAAACTATATCGCACGTATCCAATCTTTCAAACAATCAGTTGAAACAGTACTTGGCGAAGGCAATGTAATCATTGATATCCAACAAGTTTCTAAAGATGAGTTGAACAATATCACTTACTATGCTGCAAGCGCTGCGGCAGAAGATTGGGATCTCTCAGGAGCAGTTGGGTGGAACCCAGACTACGAAGATCCATCAACTTACCTTGATATCTTAAAAACAACGAATGCTGAACAAACAAAAACATATATGGGTTACGAAGGTGCAGATAACGCTGCGGCTGCTCAAGTTGGTTTGAAAGAATACGATAAGCTAGTTGATGAAGCTGCTAAAGAAACAAGCGATTTGAATGTTCGTTATGAAAAATACGCGGCTGCTCAAGCTTGGTTGACAGATAGCTCACTCTTCTTGCCAGCTATGTCATCAAGTGGTGCTGCACCATTCATTTCTCGTGTTGTACCATTCTCTGCATCATACAGCCAGTCTGGAGATAAGAGCTCAGATGTATACTTCAAGTATATTCAGTTGCAAGACAAGGTTGTAACGAAAGCTGATTACGAACAAGCTCGTGAGAAATGGCTCAAAGAGAAAAAAGAATCAAACGAAAAAGTTCAAAAAGAATTGACGAATCACGTTAAATAAATAACTCTCAAGAGAACTTTCTCTCCATGAGGAGAAGGTTCTTTTGGGATTTTAAAAGGAAACGATATGAAAAAATATATTTTTATGCGTGTCTTGCGCTCATTGTTGTCTATTTTCTTGGTGACAACCTTGACCTACACGATTATCTATACGATGGTTCCTCGAAAACTGATTTTCAAGCAGGATACCAACTACAACAAGATTGCAACGACTCCAGATAAGCGGGATAATTATGAGAATACCGTTTATGAACGTATGGGCTATATTGAGTATTACGATACCAAGGAGTTGCAAGAAAAAGCTAGCACAATGGACTCATCTGTAACAGTAGATGCCAATGACACCAATAAGGCAATCTACGAAAAATACATCAACCAACTCGGTAATGGTTGGACGTTAGGTGTCTTTTCAGAGAGTGGTCAGTTCTATGCTACGCGTGAAATTCCAATTTTTGAACGTGTTTTCAAATTCTATGCGAACTTACTTGATATTGATCATACAAACAAGATTCAAGACCCTGAAAATCCAAACTTGGAACGTTATCTTCGTTTTGAAAATGACCCTGCTATCGGTTGGTCATTGGTTGGTTCAGGTACCAAACATAAATACCTTTTGTATTTCAACAATCAATTCCCGTTTGTACACCAAAACTTTGTGAACATTAACTTGGGTGACTCTTACCCAACTTATGCGAACACGCCAGTGCTTCAAGTTATCACACAAGGTCAAGGACAAACTAAGACATCAGAAGTTCAATTCCCTACTGGTAAAAAGACTTCGTCTGTAGATATTTACTCTCGTACCTACAAATCTCCAAGTCAAGCAGATGCGCGTGAAATAGCTAACTATGGTAAAGACGATCCATATACAGCTACAGAAAGTAACTACCAATATCCATCTATGATTGCAAGTTCAGCTGTTGCTGGTTTGATTGGTTTGATTATTTCTTATGCTATTGCGATTCCTCTTGGATCTGCTATGGCTCGCCACAAGAATACTTGGATTGATAGCTTCTCAACAGGTGTTCTAACCTTCTTGCTTGCCCTTCCAACGATTGCCTTGGTTTATATCGTGCGTTTGATTGGCTCATCTATTGGTCTTCCAGACTCATTCCCTATCCTAGGTGCTGGAGATTGGCGTTCCTATGTCTTGCCAGCAGTCATTCTAGGTTTGCTGGGAGCACCAAGTACAGCAATCTGGATTCGTCGTTACATGATTGACTTGCAATCTCAGGACTTTGTCCGTTTTGCTCGTGCAAAAGGTTTATCTGAAAAAGAAATTTCAAATAAACACGTCTTTAAAAATGCCATGGTTCCTTTGGTTTCAGGTATTCCAGGTGCCGTAATCGGGGTTATTGGTGGTGCAACATTGACAGAAACAGTCTTCGCCTTCCCAGGTATGGGTAAAATGTTGATTGACTCTGTTAAGGCATCAAATAACTCAATGGTAGTTGGTCTCGTCTTCATCTTTACATGTATTTCTATCTTCTCACTCTTTGTAGGAGATATCTGGATGACTATGCTTGACCCACGTATTAAATTGACAGAGAAAGGAGGCAAATAATGTCAACAATTGATAAAGAAAAATTTCAGTTCGTAAAACGTGATGATTTTGCCTCTGAAACGATTGATGCTCCTGCCTATTCATACTGGGGTTCTGTATTTAGACAGTTTTTAAAGAAAAAATCAACAGTCATTATGTTGGGAATATTGGTAGCTATTATTTTGATGAGTTTTATCTATCCGATGTTTTCAGACTTTGACTTTAACGATGTAAGTAAGGTTAATGACTTTAGCGCTCGTTTTATTAAGCCCAATGCCGAACACTGGTTTGGTACGGATAGCAATGGTAAATCCTTGTTTGATGGCGTTTGGTTTGGTGCGCGTAATTCTATCCTCATTTCTGTAATTGCTACTTTTATCAACCTTGTGATTGGGGTTATTGTTGGTGGAATTTGGGGGATTTCAAAATCTGTTGACCGCGTCATGATGGAAGTTTATAACATTATTTCAAACATTCCATCTCTCTTGATTGTTATCGTCTTGACTTACTCAATTGGCGCTGGTTTCTGGAATTTGATCTTCGCTATGAGTGTGACGACTTGGATTGGTATTGCTTATTCAATTCGTATTCAAATCATGCGTTACCGTGACTTGGAATACAACCTTGCTTCTCAAACACTTGGAACACCAACCTTTAAAATCATCGTGAAAAATATCATGCCACAATTGGTATCTGTTATTGTTTCTACGATGACCTTGATGTTGCCAAGCTTTATCTCTTATGAGGCTTTCCTCTCCTTCTTTGGATTGGGGTTGCCTGTAACAGTGCCAAGTTTGGGACGTTTGATCTCAGATTACTCACAAAACGTTACGACCAACGCTTACTTGTTCTGGATTCCGTTGACAACCTTGATCTTGGTATCCCTATCTCTCTTCGTTGTTGGTCAAAACCTAGCGGATGCTAGTGATCCACGTACACATAGATAGGAGTAGACATGACAAAAGAAAGTAATGTAATTTTGACTGCTCGCGATATTGTCGTGGAATTTGACGTTCGTGACAAGGTTCTGACGGCTATCCGAGGAGTTTCTCTGGACCTGATTGAAGGAGAAGTTCTTGCCTTGGTAGGTGAGTCTGGTTCTGGTAAATCTGTATTAACAAAAACCTTTACAGGGATGTTAGAAGATAATGGACGCATTGCCCAAGGAAGTATTGACTATCGTGGACAAGACTTGACAGCCTTGACTTCGAACAAAGAATGGGAGAAAATCCGCGGTGCTAAAATTGCGACCATCTTCCAAGACCCAATGACAAGTTTGGATCCAATTAATACAATCGGTAGCCAAATCACAGAAGTTATCGTTAAACACCAAGGGAAAACAGCTAAGGAAGCCAAAGAAATGGCAATCGACTATATGAACAAGGTCGGAATTCCAGACGCTGAAAAACGTTTTGATGAGTATCCTTTCCAATATTCTGGAGGGATGCGTCAACGTATCGTTATCGCGATTGCCCTTGCATGTCGCCCAGATATTTTGATCTGTGACGAGCCAACGACGGCCCTTGATGTAACCATTCAAGCGCAAATCATTGATTTGCTTAAAACCTTGCAAGATGAGTACCACTTCACCATTATCTTTATCACCCATGACCTTGGTGTGGTAGCAAGTATTGCGGATAAGGTGGCAGTTATGTATGCTGGGGAAATTGTAGAGTATGGAACGGTTGAGGAAGTCTTCTACGACCCACGTCATCCATACACTTGGAGTCTCTTGTCTAGCTTGCCACAGCTCGCTGATGATAAAGGGGAATTGTACTCTATCCCAGGAACACCACCATCTCTTTATACTGAGTTGAAAGGTGATGCCTTTGCCCTTCGTTCAGATTATGCGATGCAAATTGACTTTGAACAGAAAGCGCCTCAGTTTTCAGTCACTGATACTCACTGGGCTAAGACTTGGTTGCTTCATGAGAATGCTCCTAAGGTTGAAAAACCAGAAATCATCGCAGATTTACATGATAAAATTCGTGATAAAATGGGCTTTGCTCATCTAGAAGACTAGGAGGAAGGAAATGTCTGAAAAATTAGTAGAAATTAAAGATTTAGAAATTTCCTTCGGTGAAGGAAGC
Source organism: Streptococcus sp. CCUG 71758 (assembly GCF_011714815.1). Taxonomy (NCBI): domain Bacteria; kingdom Bacillati; phylum Bacillota; class Bacilli; order Lactobacillales; family Streptococcaceae; genus Streptococcus; species Streptococcus sp. CCUG 71758. Next base: position 63,101 of record NZ_RXXO01000004.1, read on the forward strand.
AAGAAGTTTGTTGCCGTTAAAAACGCTAACTTCTTTATCAACAAGGGAGAAACTTTTTCTCTTGTTGGTGAATCTGGTAGTGGGAAAACGACGATTGGTCGTGCCATTATTGGTTTGAATAATACTAGTAAAGGTGAAATCATCTTTGACGGTCATAAGATCAATGGGAAAAAATCTCACAAGGAATCTTCAGAGTTGATCCGCCGTATCCAGATGATTTTCCAAGACCCTGCAGCCAGTTTAAATGAACGTGCGACGGTTGACTATATCATCTCTGAAGGTCTTTACAACTATCACTTGTTCAAAGATGAAGAAGAGCGAAAAGCAAAAGTTCAAAAGATGATTCATGAAGTCGGTCTTTTAAAAGAGCACTTGACCCGTTACCCACACGAGTTTTCTGGTGGTCAACGTCAACGTATTGGGATTGCTCGTGCTCTTGTGATGGAACCTGATTTCGTTATTGCGGATGAGCCGATTTCAGCCTTGGACGTGTCTGTTCGTGCGCAAGTCTTGAACTTGCTCAAGAAGTTTCAAAAAGAATTGGGCTTGACCTATCTCTTTATCGCGCATGACTTGTCAGTTGTTCGCTTTATCTCAGATCGTATCGCAGTTATCTATAAGGGTGTTATCGTTGAAGTAGCGGAAACAGAGGAGTTGTTTAACAATCCTGTTCATCCGTACACTCAAGCACTTCTATCTGCTGTACCGATTCCAGATCCAATCTTGGAACGTAAGAAGGTCTTGAAAGTCTATGATCCTAGCCAACATGACTATGAGACAGACAAGCCGTCTATGGTGGAAATTCGTCCAGGTCACTATGTTTGGGCCAATCAAGCAGAACTTGCTCGTTACAAGGAAGCTCTTAAAAAATAAACAGATTAAGAGAGGACCGAAAGGTCTTCTCATTTTTAATAGAAAAATTCCCCTTTCACTAGCTTGTAAAAGGGGAGCTTTATTGTGATTAGCGTTTGGACCAGGTACGTTTCATAAAGAGAAGCAAAATGGGATAAATCTCTAGACGACCTGCAATCATTGCAAATGAGAGAAGGATTTTAGAGATGGGGCTAAAGATAGCAAAACTAGAAGTTGTACCTAGAATAGGTCCGATGTTATTGAAACAGCTGAAGACAGCACTGGTAACAACTAGAAAATCATTGTTATCTAGACTGACAATGAAGATAAGTGACAGTAAAATCATCACATAAATGACAAAATATTTTAGGACCTTGTGCTGGGTATCCTTATCAATCACAGTTTTATTGACATGTAGAGTCAATACGCGATGAGGAGATAAGATGGACAAGATCTGATTTTTTGCAATTTTTGAAAGGATGAGCCCTCTGATAACTTTGAGTCCACCTGCGGTTGATCCAGCAGAGCCGCCGATTCCCATGAGGAAGAGGAGGATAAATTGGGAGAAGAGGGGCCAGTTGGTAATATCTCCATAACCAAAACCAGTTGTTGTGATGATATTGGACACCTGGAAGAGGGCCATTTCAAAGCTCTTAGAGACACCTTGGTAGAGATGGAGCGTATTGAGCGTAATCAAGCCGGTAGAAACTAGGACAATGATTACATACGTGCGAAGTTCTTCATCACCAAAGAAAGCCTTAACTCGACGGAGCATGAGGTAGTAGTAGAGATTGAAGTTAACCCCAAAAACCAGAACTCCGATACTAACTAGATAGGTGATGAGTGAGCTGCCGTAGTGGGCAATCCCGTCGTTATAGACGGTGAAGCCTCCGGTTCCTGCCGTTCCCATAGCGATGACAAAGCTATCAAATAGAGGCATACCAGCTAGATAGTAGATGACTACAAAAAGTGAGAAGAGCCCTAAGTAAAGCAGATAGAGGATCTGGGCAGTATTTTTTAGTTTGGATACAACCTTACCGAAGACAGGCCCAGGGACCTCAGCCTTCATCACCTCTAAATGACTATTCTTGGCATTGTCCATAATGGCAAGCGCGAAGACGAGTACCCCCATCCCTCCAATCAAGTGAGTAAAACTTCGCCAGAAGAGGAGGGAACGGCTGAGAACGGAGACATCTGTCAGAATGGTTGCTCCTGTAGTTGTAAAACCAGAACTGATTTCAAACAAGGCATCGATGACACTTGGGATTTGTCCTGAAAAGACAAAGGGAAGCGCTCCAAAGAAAGACCATAGAATCCAACAGAGGGCGACGATTAAGACTCCCTCCTTAGTATAAATTCGCTGATTTTTGGGTTTCCGTAAAATTCCCAAGCTACCAAGAAGTATTAAAATTCCAATTGTTGTAAAGAGAGCTGTAAATACTTGGCTGGATTCTTGGTAATAGATTGCTACACTAACAGGCACTAGGAGGAGAACCGCCTCAATCAAGAGAAGTTTTGAGAGGAGGTAACGAATCATACTTTTATTCATCTTTTACCTCTCAATCAGATCATAAATCTTGGTGATATTTGTCAATAAGGTCGTCACGAGTAACTGATCTCCTACCTCAAGTCTGTCCTCTCCAGTAGGGAAGATTGTTTTTCCTTTTCGGATAATGGCTGCGATGAGAACCCCTTTTTTCAATTTCAACTGTGAAAGAGGTTTGGCAGTCATTTTATTAGCTTCCTTGATTTGGAATTGAAGAGTTTCAATTTGACCGTTTGCTAGATGGTGCATGGCTTGAAGGTCTGAGTATTGAGCGTTTACTCGACCACGGATAAAGTGCATAATGGTATCCACTGCAATGCTTTTTGGTGTGATGATACTTGAAAAATCAGGTGCATGGATAATCTCTAAAAGGCTAGTTCGATTCACCTTGGTGATATTCTTATGGACACCAACACGGTCTAAGAACATAGAGGTAATGATGTTTTCCTCATCAACCCCAGTCAAAGTTGCAACTGCATCATAGTTGGGAGCACTTTCCTCAAGCAAGATATCTTTGGCAGTTCCATCTCCCTGTACGATATAGAGATTTGGAAATTTTTCACTGAAGAGACGAGCTCTCTCAGGATTAATCTCGATAACTTTAGTGTCAATACGGCTATCTTTTAAAATGCCAAGTAGGTAATAAGCAATTTTTCCAGCACCAACGATGAGCAAGCTTTTCACTGCACGTGATTTGAAATAGTTATGGAAGAGCATCATATCCACACGATTCCCAGTAACAAAAATCCTATCTCTGTCCTGAATGGTGATATCACCGCTCGGAATCATAAGTTGATGGTCTCGTTCCATAGCGCAGACAATGATATTGCCAAATTTTTTACGAAAATCTGAGATTGGCATTTGACAGAGACCACTGGAATCTTTGACAACAAACTCCATCAGGTTGACCCGTCCCCCTGAGAACCGCTCAACTGAGAGTGCATTCGGGAAATCAATGATATTTGAGATAGCACGGGCGGCTAGGAGTTCTGGGTTAACGATAAGTGAGAATCCAAGAATATTTTTCTCTTTGAAATAGGCATTGGAGTATTCAGGATTTCGCACTCGAACGATGGTTTCTTTAGCGCCCATTTTTTTAGCAAGTACTGCTGAAATCATATTCACTTCATCGTGTTCCGTTAGAGCAATAAAGATATCACACTCTTGAACGCCGGCTTGCTCTAAGATAGCAAAGTCTGCTCCATTTCCAAGGAGTCCCATGATATCAAAGCGACTGACAATATGATCGAGAACAGCCTCATCTTGTTCGATGAGGACAACGTCGTGTTTTTCTGCAACCAGTGAACGACAGAGGGCGAAACCGACTTTCCCTCCACCAACAAGGACAATTTTCATATAAAAACCCTACTTTTTCATGATGTAACTATCATACCCTTTTTTCGCAAAAAATGCACTTACCAAGCCATTTTAGAGGATAAGAAAAGACTTTTTGTAAGTTTTCAAAGATAAAATTGCTCACCTTTCATAGAAATGTCTATTATATGAAGTGATTTCGCTCATTTAATATCCTTTCTCAGAAAAAGAATGACTAAGTATGGAAATATTATCAAAAAAAGTAAAAAAATCAAGTCATTTCTATTGACAATGATTCTGAAAGTGTTATACTAAGAAAGTAGTTTCGCTGATTTACTTCAAACCTGTTGTGAGGTAAGTTAACGATGCCTTAACCACGCTGTTTGCTGAGCTTGACTCCGGGCAGTGTGGCTATTTTTTTGCAATGATAAAAGGAAGCCAGTCATGACAAATCACATTGTATTATTTGAACCTCAGATTCCACAAAATACAGGTAACATTGCGCGTACTTGCGCTGCGACCAATTCTCCCCTCCATATCATTAAACCAATGGGCTTTCCCATTGATGATCGCAAGATGAAACGGGCTGGTTTGGATTATTGGGATAAGTTAGAAATTCATTTTTATGACAGTTTGGAAGATTTCATGTCTCAGATGAGGGGTAAACTCTATCTGATTTCAAAATTTGCGGAAAAGGTCTATTCTGAAGCAGATTTATCGACGGACGAGGACCATTATTTTCTCTTTGGACGTGAAGACAAGGGCTTGCCTGAGAATTTCATGCGTGAACATCCTGAGAAGGCTCTCCGTATTCCTATGAATGATGAACATGTCCGCAGTCTCAATGTTTCCAATACCGTCTGCATGATTGTATATGAGGCTCTTCGTCAGCAGAATTTTGCAGGTCTTGAGCTTGTTCACACCTATGAAGCAGATAAATTGAAATAATCAAAATGCTTGCACTTGCAAGCGTTTTTTGTTATGATAAAGGGGTCTTCAGGGCTGGGTGTAATTCCCGACCGGCGGTGACTTTAACTAGCTATTTTGGCTTACTCTTCGTTGTCTTGTCTCGATATACTTAAGTATTATCTTCGACTGCGACGCCTAGATTAATCCAAAATATCTTAGTTAAAGAAGTCCGCGAGCGCAAGCTGATGTGGTGCGATTCCACAACCGACAGTATAGTCTGGATGGGAGAAGACGAAAGAATGGCTTTGTCTGTTCTGATGAGTTTATTGATGAATTGCAACCGCTTGCTCAAAAGAGTGAGGGGGAACTTTTGGGATATAAAAAGTGAGAATAGATAGAGGGATCCTTTCCAACTTCTTCTGATTTTATAGAAAATTGGAGGAACCTGTTATGACAAACACACGTCGAATTTCGACCATTGCGATTTTATCAGCCATTTCATTTGTGCTGATGTACTTTGACTTTCCGCTCTTGCCAGCGGCAACCTTCCTCAAGATCGAGTTTAGTATCTTGCCAGTCCTTGTGGGCTTGGTGGTGATGGATTTGCCAGCTGCCCTAGGAATTCTCTTGATGCGCTCACTCTTGAAGTTGCTTCTGAATAGCCAAGGAGTGAACACTTACATTGGCTTGCCAATGAATATCGTAGCCTTGGGAGTTTTTGTCATCGTCTTTGGTTTGATTTGGAAAAAGGAACGCAGCACCCTTCGTTTCCTACTAGCATCTCTAGCGGGAACTTTTGGATTGACTTCTGCGATGTTGGTTCTCAACTATGTCTATGCGGTTCCTTTATACGCGCAGTTTGCCAACTTTGATATTAGAGAAATTATAGGACTTTCTAACTACTTGATGACTATGGTTTTACCTTTTAACCTGATTGAAGGTATCATCTTTGCCGTTTCATTCTGGTTGTTATACCTCCTCTTGAAACCAACCTTAAAACATTATGAGAGATAAACAAACATTTTTAATGAAGGGCAGTTTTGCCCTTTTACTTTTCGTCCTTCTTGGCTATATGGTTAAGTTCTATCCTGAGACACTGGTCGGTTTTGATCAACCGATTCAGACTGCCCTTCGTGGGGACTTGCCAGATTATTTGACAGTTCTGTTCCGTGCCCTTACACATTTGATTGATATCCCAGTGATTATCACCTGGGTTGCCATCGCAGCTGTTATCTTTTATCGTAAGCAGTGGAAGATAGAAAGCTACTTCATGGCGGGCAATCTAGCCTTAGCTGGTCTTTTAATCGTGACCTTTAAAAATATTTACCAGCGCCCACGACCAGCTATCTTACATTTAGTCGAGGAGAAGGGATTTTCCTTCCCAAGTGGCCATTCTCTGGCAGTGACGCTGATGGTAGGGACTTTGATTGTCATCCTCAGTCAACGAATTAAAGATCCAGTCTGGAGAAAAATCGTACAAATCGTGCTAGGTCTCTACCTAGTCAGTGTCTTGGTGTCAAGAGTCTATCTGGGAGTTCACTATCCATCAGATGTCCTTGCCAGTCTCTGTGTGGGCTTGGGAGTCCTGTTTATAGAGTTTCCTTTTTACGATAAGCTCCGCTTCCAATGGCGATTTAAAGGCAAGCAGAAGTGAGATAGGTCTTGCAAGAATGGTAAAAATCTGATAAACTAAGTAGTAATTGAATAGAAATCCGCAAGACTAGTAACTCAAGGGAAGTATATCAGGGAGGAGAGCCGTGACTGCAAGCTCTCTATATGAAAGCTGGGTGAATTCACTTGCGCATGGATTTAGAAATGAAGGTCTGACTTGTCAGATGAAAACGGATGGTACCGCGTGTCAACGCTCCGAGTGGAGTTTTTGGCATGTGGTTTTCTTTTTATCTACGAGGGACTGATGGAGGAATTATGTCAACTATTGAAGAACAATTAAAAGCGCTTCGCGAAGAAACGCTGGCTAGCTTGAAGCAGATTACTGCTGAAAATGAAAAAGAGATGCAAGATTTGCGTGTCTCTGTCCTTGGTAAAAAAGGGTCGCTTACGGAAATCCTCAAAGGGATGAAAGATGTCTCTGCTGACATGCGCCCAATCATCGGGAAACACGTTAATGAAGCGCGTGATGTCTTGACAGCAGCCTTTGAAGAAACAGCTAAGCTCTTGGAAGAAAAGAAAGTCGCAGCTCAACTAGCTAGCGAGAGTATCGATGTGACGCTTCCAGGTCGCCCAGTTGCGACTGGTCACCGTCATGTTCTTACACAAACCAGTGAAGAAATCGAAGATATTTTTATCGGGATGGGTTACCAAGTCGTGGATGGTTTTGAAGTGGAGCAAGACTACTATAACTTCGAGCGTATGAACCTTCCAAAAGATCACCCAGCTCGCGATATGCAGGATACTTTCTACATCACAGAAGAAATCTTACTCCGTACTCACACGTCTCCAGTTCAGGCGCGTGCTATGGACGCCCATGATTTTTCAAAAGGTCCTTTGAAAATGATCTCACCTGGGCGTGTATTCCGTCGTGATACGGACGATGCGACCCACAGTCACCAGTTCCACCAAATCGAAGGTTTGGTTGTTGGGAAAAACATCTCTATGGCTGACCTTCAAGGAACCCTCCAGTTGATTGTACAAAAAATGTTTGGTGAAGAGCGTCAAATCCGTTTGCGTCCATCTTACTTCCCGTTCACAGAGCCTTCTGTTGAGGTTGATGTTTCTTGCTTTAAGTGTGGTGGAGAAGGCTGTAACGTATGTAAGAAAACAGGTTGGATCGAGATTATGGGTGCTGGTATGGTTCACCCACGTGTCCTTGAAATGAGTGGTATTGATGCGACTGTTTACTCTGGCTTTGCCTTTGGTCTTGGTCAAGAGCGTGTAGCTATGCTCCGTTACGGAATCAACGATATCCGTGGATTCTACCAAGGAGATGTCCGCTTCTCAGAACAGTTTAAATAAGATTGAAACCTGAAACACAGTCCTATACAGTCCTAGTCATTTTCTCTCGATGAGAACGGTGAGGACTGACTCGAAGAAAAAGAAAGGAATTGAAAAGGTCTTACTTGGTGAGATCTTACAATCAGAATTATGCTTGTATCTTATAAATGGTTAAAAGAATTGGTGGACATTGATGTGCCATCACAAGAGTTGGCTGAAAAAATGTCAACTACAGGGATTGAGGTCGAAGGTGTCGAATCCCCTGCTGCTAGTCTCTCAAAAATTGTCGTCGGTGAGGTCTTGTCTTGCGAAGATGTACCAGAAACTCACCTCCATGTTTGTCAGGTTAATGTCGGCGAAGAAGAAGCCCGTCAGATCGTTTGTGGTGCCCCAAATGTGCGTGCTGGTATCAAGGTCATGGTGGCTCTTCCAGGAGCTCGTATCGCGGACAATTACAAAATCAAAAAAGGGAAAATCCGTGGCTTAGAGTCTCTCGGAATGATTTGCTCACTTGGTGAATTAGGTATTTCTGACTCAGTTGTGCCAAAGGAATTCGCAGATGGTATCCAAATCTTGCCTCAAGATGCTATTCCTGGGGACGAAGTCTTTTCTTACCTAGACTTGGATGATGAAATTATCGAACTTTCAATCACTCCAAACCGTGCAGATGCTCTATCTATGCGTGGAGTAGCGCACGAAGTGGCAGCTATCTATGACAAGGCAGTTAGCTTTAAGAAATTCAGTTTAACAGAAACAAATGAAAGTGCAGCAGATGCTCTTTCTGTAGGGATTGAAACAGATAAGGCGCCATATTATGCGGCCCGTATCTTGGACAGTGTGACCATCGCACCAAGTCCACAATGGTTGCAAAACCTTCTTATGAACGAAGGCATCCGTCCGATTAACAATGTGGTCGACGTGACCAACTATATCCTACTCTACTTTGGTCAGCCTATGCATGCCTTTGACTTGGATACCTTTGAAGGCAATGACATCCGTGTGCGTGAAGCGCGTGCTGGTGAAAAGTTGGTGACCTTGGACGGTGAAGAACGTGAGTTGGAAACAAATGATTTAGTGATTACTGTCGCTGACAAACCAGTCGCCCTTGCAGGTGTCATGGGTGGAGAGGCTACAGAAATCTCTGAAAAATCTAGTCGTGTTGTGTTAGAAGCTGCTGTTTTCAATGGCACATCCATTCGTAAGACTAGCGGACGCCTTAACCTTCGTTCGGAATCATCTTCTCGTTTTGAAAAAGGGATCAATGTGGCAACAGTCAATGAGGCCTTGGATGCTGCAGCTAGCATGATTGCAGAACTTGCAGGTGCGACGGTGCGTAAGGGCATCGTTTCAGCGGGTGAGCTTGACACTTCAGATGTAGAAGTATCTTCAACTCTTGCCGATGTCAACCGTGTCCTTGGAACAGAACTTTCATACGCTGATGTCGAAGATGTCTTCCGTCGTCTTGGCTTTGGTCTTTCTGGAAATGAAGACAGCTTTACCGTTAGCGTTCCACGTCGTCGTTGGGATATCGCCATCGAAGCGGACCTCTTTGAAGAAATCGCTCGTATCTATGGTTATGACCGTTTGCCAACCAGTCTTCCAAAAGATGATGGTACAGCAGGTGAATTGACTGCAACACAAAAATTGCGTCGCCAAGTCCGTACGATTGCTGAAGGGGCAGGCTTGACAGAAATCATTACCTACGCTCTAACAACTCCTGAAAAAGCAGTTGAGTTCACAGCTCAACCAAGTAACCTTACAGAACTTATGTGGCCAATGACAGTGGATCGCTCCGTTCTTCGTCAAAATATGGTCTCAGGTATCCTTGATACGGTTGCCTACAATGTGGCTCGTAAGAACAAAAACTTGGCTCTTTACGAGATTGGAAAAGTCTTTGAACAAACAGGCAATCCAAAAGAAGATCTACCAAATGAGATCAATAGCTTTGCCTTTGCCTTAACCGGCTTGGTTGCTGAAAAAGATTTCCAAACGGCAGCAGTTCCAGTTGATTTCTTCTATGCTAAGGGAATCCTTGAAGCGCTCTTTACTCGCTTGGGACTAGAAGTGACCTATGCAGCAACAGCTGAGATTGCAAGTCTCCACCCAGGACGTACAGCCGTGATTTCACTCGGCGACCAAGTTCTTGGTTTCCTTGGCCAAGTGCATCCAGTCACTGCCAAGGCTTACGATATTCCAGAGACTTATGTAGCTGAACTGAACCTTTCAGCCATCGAAGCTGCGCTCCAACCTGCTGCCCCATTTGTGGAAATCACGAAATTCCCAGCGGTTAGTCGTGATATTGCTCTACTTCTCAATGCAGAAGTCACTCACCAAGAAGTTGTAGATGCTATCCGAGCTGCCGGCGTGAAACGATTGACAGATATCAAACTCTTTGACGTCTTCTCAGGCGAAAAACTGGGAGTTGGTATGAAGTCAATGGCTTACAGCCTGACCTTCCAAAATCCAGAAGATAGCTTGACGGACGAGGAAGTCGCACGCTACATGGAAAAAATCCAAGCATCACTCGAAGAAAAAGTGAATGCAGAAGTACGTTAACTCATCAATCCATCCTTCGGGGTGGATTTTTAGTTTCAAAAGGACAGTTCAGAAGAGAAAAGCAACAGTTGAGAGAGGAATCATCTCAGAAAGCCTTTAATGAGCTATACTTAAGTTATCACTGAACCGCTTAAAAAACTTAGATTTGGTAGATTTTTACTATAAATAATATCGATAAAAATGGACATAAAATGTTGTAAATGCTATCAAAAAGGAGTATAATAAGTGCAACATATCTCGGAGGTGGAAGATGCTAGAAGTAAGAAATCTAGAGAAAAGTTTCGGTTCCAAGCAAGTCTTGTTTGGTGTCGATTTTCAGGCAAGTCCAGGACGGATTCTGGGCTTGGTAGGAAAAAATGGTGCTGGGAAAACAACGATTTTCCACAGTATGTTAAAATTTTTAGAGTATCAAGGAGAAATCAGTCTGGATGGACAGGAGATTCGTCAGGAGACCTATGCTCGGATTGGCTATCTGCCTGAGGAACGCAGCCTCATGCCTAAGCTAACAGTCCTTGAACAAGTTCGCTATTTGGCGACTCTAAAGGGCATGGATGCTAAGGAGGTCAAGGAAAAACTCCCTCAATGGATGGAAAAATTGGAAGTAAAGGGCAAATTGACCGACAAAATCAAGAGCCTCTCCAAAGGGAATCAGCAGAAAATTCAGCTCATTATCACCCTGATCCATGAGCCAGACTTGATTATCCTGGATGAGCCTTTTAGTGGTTTGGACCCAGTCAATACCGAGTTGCTCAAACAGGTCATCTTGAAAGAGAAAGAGCGTGGTGCAATCATTATCTTTTCTGACCATGTCATGACCAATGTTGAGGAACTTTGCGATGATATTCTGATGATTCGAGATGGGCGTGTGGTCTTGCATGGACCTGTTCAGGATGTCCGTAATCAATATGGGAAAACACGTCTTTTCGTTTCAAGTGAACAAAGCAAGGAAGAACTGGAAAAACTTCCTCACGTCAAACAGGTGAGCTTGACTAAGCAAGGCAGTTGGAAATTAATCCTGGATGATGAGGACGCTGGAAGGGAACTCTTCCCCATCCTCACTCAAGGTCAATATATCGCGACCTTTGACCAACAAGCTCCAACAATCGATGAAATCTTTAAACTAGAATCAGGGGTGGAAGTATGAGAAATATGTGGGTTGTAATGAAGGAAACCTATCTTCGACATGTCAAGTCGTGGAGTTTCTTCTTCATGGTGATTTCGCCGTTCCTCTTTTTAGGATTATCTGTAGGAATCGGCTATCTCCAAGGGTCTTCTATGGCCAAGAATAGCAAGATAGCAGTAGTAACAACTATGCCATCTGTGGAAGAAGGGCTCAAGGGTACCAATGGTATCAACTTTGATTATAAAGATGAAGCCAGTGCTCAAGCTGCTATCAAGGATGAGAAAATCAAGGGATACCTAACCATTGACCAAGAGGACAGCGTTCTCAAGGCCGTCTATCACGGTGAAACTTCTCTTGAAACAGGCATCAAACTAGCAGTAACCAATAAGTTAAACGAACTGCAATACCAACTCAATCGTTCGGCAGCCAATTTGTCTCAAGAACAGGAAAAACGCCTGGCTCAAACTGTTGACTTTACTGAGAAGATTGATGAATCCAAAGAAAATAAAAAGATGGTCCAAACCATTGCGGCTGCGGGGCTTGGTTTCTTCCTTTATATGATCTTGATTACTTATGCTAGTGTCACTGCTCAGGAAGTGGCTAGCGAGAAAGGAACCAAAATCATGGAAGTGGTCTTCTCTAGTATCCGAGCTAGTCATTATTTCTATGCTCGCATGCTGGCTCTGCTTCTTGTGATTTTGACCCATATTGGCATTTACGTCGTGGGTGGGCTGGCTGCGATTCTGCTCTTTAAAGACCTACCAATCTTGGCTCAATCTGGTATTTTAAATCATCTAGGAGATGCCTTCTCGCTCAATACCTTATTGTTTGTATTGGTTAGTCTCTTTATGTATGTTGTTTTGGCAGCCTTCCTAGGTTCTATGGTTTCTCGCCCTGAGGATTCAGGAAAGGCCTTGTCACCACTGATGATCTTGATTATCGCAGGATTCGTTGGAGTGACCGCTCTAGGTGCTGCAGGGGACAATTTAGTTCTGAAAATTGGTTCCTATATTCCTTTCATCTCGACCTTCTTTATGCCATTTCGAGCTATAAATGGGTATGCGAGTGGTCTAGAAGCTTGGATTTCCCTTGCTATAACGGTTGTCTTTGCAGTCACTGCGACAGCCTTTATCGGCCGCATGTATGCTAGTCTAGTCCTTCAAACAGATGATTTGGGAATCTGGAAAACCTTTAAACGTGCCTTAGCTTATAAATAGGAGAGCCTCGCAAAAGCGAGGTTTTTCTAGATGTTAAACACTGAAATCGGCAAAAATATTTTTCATATCTATTGACTTTTAGTAGTAAAATTTGGTATGATAGTAGACGGTATTGTTTACCCCATTTGTAAGGCCCCGGAACCTTTCAAATACCCCGCGGACCGGAACATCCGCCCTGTAAACAAAAACGATATTCATATAGGAGAAATCATGAACAAAACTACATTCATGGCTAAACCAGGCCAAGTAGAACGCAAATGGTACGTTGTTGACGCAACTGATGTACCTCTTGGACGCCTTTCAGCAGTTGTTGCTAGCGTACTTCGCGGAAAAAACAAACCAACATTTACACCACATACTGATACAGGTGACTTCGTAATCGTTATCAATGCTGAAAAAGTTAAATTGACTGGTAAAAAAGCAACTGATAAGATCTACTACACTCACTCAAACCACCCAGGTGGATTAAAATCAATCTCTGCTGGTGAACTTCGTTCTAAAAATGCAGTACGTTTGATCGAAAAATCAGTTAAAGGTATGCTTCCACACAATACTCTTGGCCGCGCTCAAGGTATGAAATTGAAAGTATTCGTTGGAGCTGAGCACACTCACGCTGCACAACAACCAGAAGTTCTTGATATTTCAGGACTTATCTAAGGAAAGGAACAATAAAGTATGTCACAAGCACAATATGCAGGTACTGGACGTCGTAAAAACGCTGTTGCACGCGTTCGCCTTGTTCCAGGAACTGGTAAAATCACTGTTAACAAAAAAGATGTTGAAGAGTACATCCCACACGCTGACCTTCGTCTTGTTATCAACCAACCATTCGCAGTTACTTCAACTGTAGGTTCATACGATGTTTTCGTTAACGTTGTAGGTGGTGGATACGCTGGTCAAGCAGGAGCTATCCGTCACGGTATCGCTCGTGCCCTTCTTCAAGTAGACCCAGACTTCCGCGATTCATTGAAACGCGCAGGACTTCTTACACGTGACTCACGTAAAGTTGAACGTAAGAAACCAGGTCTTAAGAAAGCTCGTAAAGCATCACAATTTAGTAAACGTTAAAACTTATTTACACTTATTGAAAGCATTTCGTATCAAAAATACGGGATGCTTTTTCTGTTCACCCCAAATATTTGAACCTTGAATTTCCGTTAATACGTTCCGTTACGACTGTTGGCTTTAAAATAATTAGCTTTATCGTAAGGCTCATACCCTAAAAAGGCTGATAACTCTGCTTGAAGCAGATCGTTCATAACTGTTTCAAGGAATGAACGAAAAAATTCATCAATATCTTGCTTTTGGGCTAAGAAGTTAAGTAGTTTTGTAGTAAACTGTGTCATAGGAATAAACCTCGTTCCAGTAATGTTTCGTAACTCTACTATAACGGATTTCTTCCTGTTTGTGTTTACACGGCTTATTTTACACTACCAAAAGAACTTTAGCTATTGGGTATACAAGCTAAAGTTCTTGGCTCTATAATTTCTGTAGTGGGTAAAGCCACCATAGGAATTATAGAGCCTTTTCTTTCAACATTTTCTGAAAAAGGAGTATAATGAGGGTGTAAATATGAAATCGCTTTAATAATTTAGAATCGAGGAAAGGATCATGAGTGATTCTAGACAGAAGGGGACTACATTAGGAACCTGTTCCCCTGATCAGGTTTATCAAGTGTTGCAAACAAGTCCTCAAGGGTTAAACTCACAAGAAGTAAAAAAGAGGCAAGCAACTTATGGTCCTAACCAGTTGAAAGAAAGTAAGAAAGAACCTATTTGGTTGACCTTTGTCAAACATTTTACCAGTCTCATGGCCCTCTTATTGTGGGTTGGTGGCTTTATTGCTGTGATTTCCCATAGCTTGGAGTTGGGAATTGCGATTTGGCTGGTCAATATCATTAATGGTCTCTTTAGTTTTATTCAAGAATATAAGGCTAGTCAAGCCACGGCAGCACTGAATAAGCTTCTTCCATCCTATACCCGAGTTCTTCGTGATGGAAAGGAAGATAAAATCCTTGCACAGGACTTGGTGCCAGGTGATTTGGTTTTCATTGAAGAAGGTGACCGTATTTCTGCAGATGGACGTTTGGTTGCTGTGACAGACTTGCAGGTAAATCAGTCTGCCCTCACTGGTGAGTCTAATCCCATTTATAAATCAGACCAAGCAGATTTGACTCCTGATAAGACTGAATTGGAATATGACAATATGGTGTTTGCAGGGACCACAGTTTCCTCTGGGTCAGGACATTTTATAGTATCTGCTATCGGTATGGAAACTGAGTTTGGACAAATTGCAGACTTGACGCAAAACCTAGCTCAGGAAAAGAGCCCACTGCAAAAGGAACTGGACCATTTGACCAAACAGATTTCGGTTATCGCAGTATCTGTAGGTCTCTTCTTTATGATTGCAGCAACACTATTTGTCCATCAGCCTCTTTCTCAAGCTTTCATCTTTGCCTTGGGAATGATTGTTGCCTTTATCCCTGAGGGGTTACTTCCTACAGTTACCCTCTCTCTAGCTATGGCTGTACAACGCATGGCTAAAGAACATGCTTTAGTGAAGAAATTATCTTCTGTTGAGACTCTTGGAGCAACTTCTGTTATTTGCTCAGATAAAACAGGGACCCTAACTCAAAATGCCATGACAGTTAATCATTTATGGACCTTGTCGGGTAATTATGAGGTGACTGGGCTAGGTTATGCACCAGAAGGGCATATTGAGAAGGATGGTGACCCTGTTTCTCTGAAGGGAAATGATCTCCTGAATCGTTTGGTTCGCTTTTCTCACTTGGCTAGTAATGCTCAAGTGGTTGCGCCAAGTGCTGACAATCCCGATTATACGGTCTTGGGAGACCCGACTGAAGCTTGTCTTAATGTTCTTGCAGAAAAAGCAGGTATTGATTTAAATGACAACCACAACTGGGCTCCTCGTATCAAAGAAATTCCCTTTGATTCGGATCGTAAACGAATGACAACGGTACATAGTCTCGAAAAAAGTCTGGATGGCAGTCACCATATTTCCATCACTAAGGGTGCGCCTAAAGAAGTGGTGGAACTTTGCTCAGACTATTATGATGGTCAAGGAGCAATCAAATCTATGACTGCTACAGAACGTCAAGCAATTCTTGCTGCTAACGATCAATTTGCTCGTGACGGCTTGCGTGTTTTAGCTGTCGCTTATCGTCCTTTGGAAAGCGAAGATATTAGAGAAGACAAGTGGGATATGCGGACCCTCGAAGAAGATATGGTCTTTGTGGGACTTGTTGCCATGAGTGACCCTCCACGTCAGGGTGTACGTGAAGCTATTGCAAAATGTCACCGTGCCAGTATTCGTATTATCATGGTCACAGGTGACTATGGTTTGACAGCTCTTAGTATTGCCAAGAAAATCGGAATTGTAAAAGGTAACAATGCACGAGTGATATCAGGGCTTGAACTGGCAGATATGACCGACGAAGAGCTCAAAGTAGCTCTTAAAGGCGAGATTGTTTTTGCTCGTGTGGCTCCTGAACAAAAATATCGTGTAGTCAATGCACTTCAGGAACTTGGTGAAGTTGTTGCTGTTACTGGTGATGGAGTAAATGATGCCCCTGCTCTGAAAAAGGCTGATATCGGGGTAGCTATGGGAATATCTGGAACTGACGTCGCCAAGGAATCTGCCGATATGATTTTAACGGATGATCACTTTGCTTCTATTGTCCATGCTGTTGAAGAGGGACGTGCCGTTTATCGAAATATTCAAAAATTCCTGACCTATATTTTTAATTCCAATACACCGGAAGCTGTACCATCTGCCTTCTTCTTGTTCTCTTTGGGGCGCATTCCTCTTCCTTTAACCGTTATGCAAATTCTAGCTATTGACTTAGGAACAGATATGGTACCTGCTTTGGGATTGGGGGTTGAACCACCTGAAGAAGGAGTGATGGACAAGCCACCAAGACGTTTATCGGACCGCTTACTCAATCGCCAACTATTGCTTAAAGCTTTTGTCTGGTATGGATTGATTGAAGCAACCTTGGCTATGGGTGCTTTCTTCCTTAATTATTGGGTAAATCAAGGAAATTTGAACCATCTGGCTAGTTCAGGACCTCTTTATCGAGAGGCAACAACCATGACTTTGGGAGCTATCATCTTCACGCAGATTGGTATGGCTATGAATAGTCGCAAAGGTAGAGGATCTATTTTCAAAATCAAACCATTTGCAAATAAGATTATTAGTCTGGGGATTATCTTAGAAATCATTCTCTTTATTATCCTGTCCTATGTACCTCTTTTCCACACTCTCTTTAATACAGCTCCGATTGGTTTTGATGATTGGCTCTATTTGCTCGTCTGTCCATTTATCATTATGGCTCTAGAGGAAATAAGGCACCGACTATTTGATTAAGAGTAAGCCGATGGCTTACTTTTTAGGCTCTATAATATTTGTAGTGGGTAAATCCCCTATGGATATTATAGAGCCTATTTTATTGTAGAAAAAAAGTCTCATAAGACCTATAATGAAAAGAGACTAAACAACTCATTAGAAAGAATCATATGGAACAATTACATTTTATCACAAAACTGCTTGATATCAAAGATCCAAACATCAAGATTGTAGATATCATCAATATGGATACACACAAGGAAATCATCGCTAAACTGGACTATGAGGCTCCATCTTGTCCTGATTGCGGAAAGCAAATGAAGAAATATGACTTTCAAAAACTTTCTAAGATTCCTTACCTTGAAACGACTGGTATGCCTACTAGAATTCTTCTTAGAAAGCGTCGTTTTAAGTGCTATCATTGTTCGAAAATGATGGTCGCTGAGACTTCTATCGTCAAGAAGAATCACCAAATCCCTCGTATCATCAACCAAAAGATCGCTCAGAAGCTAATTGAAAAGACTTCTATGACCGATATTGCTCAGCAGATGGCCATTTCAACTTCAACTGTCATTTGAAAGCTCAATGACTTCCACTTTAAGCATGATTTTTCGCATCTTCCTGAGATTATATCGTGGGATGTTGAAACAGTTAGGGAAGTGACTGTTTCAATCGGGAGATGAAGATGAGTTTCATTGCGCAAGATTTTGAAAAGCTCGATATCATCACTGTTCTTGAAGGAAGAACACAAGCTGTCATCCGAAATCACTTTCTTCGCTACAATCGAGCTGTTCGTTGTCAGGTGAAAATCATTACTATGGATATGTTTAGTCCCTACTATGACTTGGCTAAACG
Source organism: Streptococcus sp. CCUG 71758 (assembly GCF_011714815.1). Classification (NCBI taxonomy): domain Bacteria; kingdom Bacillati; phylum Bacillota; class Bacilli; order Lactobacillales; family Streptococcaceae; genus Streptococcus; species Streptococcus sp. CCUG 71758. The sequence continues at coordinate 80,790 of NZ_RXXO01000004.1, forward strand.
ACTTCGCTTTCGAATTTCTAGGCTCAGGCTGAAACAGTCTCCCAGACTGTTTCACTCCCAAATGCTAAAATCGTTCTAGATCGCTTTCACCCTTCGTTATTATATTTCTGAACTCAGGCTAAAACAGTCCACTGGACTGTTTTACTCCAACACTTAAACCGTGCTATGAGTCGTGTGCGTGTCCAAATCATGAATCAGTTTGAGCGAAAATCTCATGAATATAAAGCCATCAAACATTACCGGAAGCTCATTCAACAGGATAGCCGTAAATTGAGTGATAAGCGATTTTATCGCTCTAAACATCAAAAAAGAAAGGACGAATTTCGTCCTTTCTCGAGCTTAGCTTTTCTTCAATCTACTACAGTTGACAAAGAGCCAAGTTCTTTTGGTTTGTATAGTTTAATAAAATTAAATAAATCCTCTACTTCTGATGACAGCGTAGCTGATTTGAGATAAGCGTAATAAACTGTAAATGTTATCTGGTCCTCCGGTATTAGAGGGATTTTTATTAAATCATCATCTTTATCAGAAAGTGCGATATCAGCCAGTAAACTAACGCCAATCCCTTTCTTTAAAAGTTCTTTAAGAATGACAATGTCGTCACTCTTGAAGAATATTTCTGCCTTGTTTTGATGCTTTTGATTAAGTAGTTCAAAAGCTTTCAGGTGAACAAAGTGTTCGTCTAAAAGTATAAAGGATTGATCTACTAAATCTTCAAAAGTGAGGGAAAGAGCAGTAGCAAGAGGATGGTTCTTAGATAAAACAACATACAGTTCTTTATGAAAGAGTTCATGTGTCTCTATTGAAGGATGATTGAGTGGTTCAATCAATCCGAGTAAGCTCGCATCTAGTTCACCCTTAAGGAGAAGATTTAATAATTCTACGGATCCACCACGAATAGGACGTACCTTTTTTAAAAAATCAAATTCAGTTTCTTTATTTAAGACAGAGAAAAGATACTGAATGATAATAGGAGGGAATCCTACAGTAGAGCAATGCGCCAAAGAGCGATTAATTTCTTTGCGAGTAGAAATGACCTCAGGTAAAATTAGTTCTGTATGCTTCAGAAGGATTTGTCCTTGATTAGTTAGTTTAAAGGAGCGATGTGAAGGATCATGGTGAATCAATTTGCAATTAAAAGATTCCTCTAAGCGCTTGATGGCATAAGAAATAGATGGTTGGCTGACTTTATGTTGTTTTGCTACTTCCGTATAGGATTGAAGCTGGCAGAGGTCATAAAAATATTGTAGATCTTTTAAATTCATATGGCTCACTTTCATTAGTTGGAGAAGGAAAATAAGTGGAAATCACCAGATAAATACTTTTTATCCGTATCCTACAATTTGACTATACGAGTATTCACCGGTTAAAATGTAAGTGAGTCAGGGATATCAAAGGCTATCTAAGATACTTTCAAAAATGACTAACATCTTTTCTCGTTTATCAATAGGGAGCTGTTTAATCTTCATGTTGATTCTTTTGAGTGAAAGATTGTCGGTCTTATCAGAGGTTGATTCAAGGCTATCAAAATTGAAAAATTCTTCTGGGGTCATCTCTAGGGCGACAATCACTTTTTCAAGACTGTGAATGGTCAGATTCACATTTTGGTTTTCAAGTTGATTGATATACTTAAGCCCGAGCCCCGCTTGTTCCGAAAGTTCTTCCTGGCTCATTTTTTTCTGTGTTCGAAAATATTTCACTTTTTGGGAAATATATTGTTGTAAATAGTTTTTATTCGTCATATAAATAGAATACAAGTTTTGCATGACAAAAAACATCTTAAAAAATACAAAGTACTGTATAACAAACTTATATAATATTTATTTTAATTCGGATTGCCAATTTGTATGATTAGTTTCTTTTACTCGAAACTTTTAGTAAAGAGTGATCATCGAGAGTTTTATGAGTTCAGAACTTTATAAAATATAACAACTTAAAGTGCCATTAACAGTAGTGTTTTAAGTATAAAGAGCTTATTAGAAAATTGTCTTCGTAGACTCATTATAACATATGCGTACACGATTGTATTTTTAAAACAACAAAGTTTTCTAAACAATTCGTTTTAAGTGGTATAATATAAGTAAAAAGGAGGTTGCACTATGACTGCACATGATATTTTAAACAACCCTTTCCTCAATAAAGGTACTGCCTTTACCTTAGAGGAGCGGAAGGAACTAGGTCTTATTGGTTTATTGCCACCTTACGTTCAAACCATCGAGGAGCAAGCAGTGCAAACCTATGCACAAATGCAAACAAAGGTCAATGATCTGGAAAAACGTTTGTTCTTAATGGAAATCTTTAATACAAACCGTACTCTCTTCTATTACCTCTTTTCTCAACATTTGGAAGAATTCAATCCAATTGTATACGACCCAACCATTGCAGATACCATTGAAGGCTATAGTAATCTCTTTGTAGATCCACAATATGCGGGATATCTTGATATCAATCATCCTGAAAATATTGAAGCCACTTTGAAAAATGCTGCTGGTAATCGCGAGATTCGTCTCATTGTTGTAACAGATGCAGAAGGAATCCTTGGAATCGGTGACTGGGGAACAAATGGTGTCGATATTTCTGTTGGGAAATTGATGGTCTACACGGGTGCTGCTGGAATCGATCCTTCTATGGTCCTTCCTTTAGTCATTGATGCAGGGACTAACCGTGAAGAACTTCGTAACAACCCTAATTACTTAGGGAATCGTCACGAACGAGTTCGCGGAGATCGTTACCACGACTTCATTGACCAATTTGTTCAAACAGCAGAACGTCTCTTTCCTAAACTCTACCTTCACTGGGAAGACTTCGGCCGCTTGAATGCTGCCAATATTCTTGAAAAATACCGGAAACAAATTCCAACTTTTAATGATGATATTCAAGGCACAGGAATCGTTACCTTGGGTGGTATCTTTGGTTCACTGGATATTAGTGGTGAAAAATTAACAGATCAAGTTTATCTCTGCTATGGTGGTGGTACTGCGGGTGCAGGAATTGCCTCTCGTGTTTTTCGTGAAATGGTGAGTGAAGGTCTTTCTGAAGAAGAAGCTTATAAACGTTTCTTTATGGTTGATAAACAAGGTCTTCTCTTTGATGACATGGATGACCTAACTCCTGAACAAAAACCGTTTGCTAAGAAACGTGCTGACTTTAGTAACGCAGACAAGTTGACTGACCTGCTTGAAGTAGTGAAGACTGTGAAGCCAACTATTCTTGTAGGAACTTCTACTCAGCCTAATACCTTCACTAAAGAAATAGTAGAGGCTATGTGTGAAAATATAGAGCGTCCGATGATCTTCCCTTTGTCAAATCCAACCAAACTAGCTGAAGCTAGTGCCAAAGATTTGATTGAATGGTCAGATGGAAAAGCTTTTGTCGCAACAGGAATTCCTGCTGATACGGTTTCTTATAAAGGTGTGGACTATGTGATTGGTCAAGCCAATAATGCCTTGATTTACCCAGGTCTTGGTCTAGGTATGCTGGCTTCTGAAGCAAGTCTTTTAACTGATGAAATGATTGGAGCAGCGGCTCATTCATTGAGTGGTATTGTCAATCCAGGCCAACCAGGAGCTCCTGTTTTGCCGCCGTTCAAATATGTAGCAGATGTTTCTATTAAAGTAGCAGAAGCAGTCGCTAAAAAAGCACAAGAGCAAGGTCTTGCGCGTGCTAAGGAAACAGATATGACCAAAGCAGTTCGTGATTTGAAGTGGTATCCAGAGTATAAATAATTCATTGCTGCTGTCTATCCTTCACTAGCGACAGATTTGTATGGGCTGTGGACTTAAGTAATTTAGAAAGGATACCTATGTCACTCTTTTTAACCTCGATTACGAGTATCATTCCGATTATCGCTATCATTGTTTTGGGGTATATTCTTCAGGTGAAGGGATGGTTTGGAGATGCCTTTGGACCTAACCTATCTCGTTTGATCATGAATGTAGCCTTGCCAGCGTCAATCTTTGTGTCGGTGATGAAATACCTAACACTAGATAAACTAATCAGTCTTTCTGGAGGTCTCCTTTATACATTTGTGGCCTTTATCTTGGGCTATATCGTAGCTTATATTGCAGTTGTGGTTTTCAAGGTTCGTCCAGGACGGCGAGGAACCATGATTAATACCTTTGTGAATGCCAATACTATTTTTATTGGTTTACCTTTAAACGTTGCTCTTTTTGGGGATCAGGCTCTTCCTTATTTCTTGATTTACTATATCACCAATACGATTTCCACCTGGACATTGGGCGTGTATTTGATGACGAGCGACAGTAAATCGGGTCAAAGCAAGGAGACAACTAAATTTGACTGGAAGAAATTGCTACCAGCTCCGCTTGTAGGTTTTCTTGTCGCCCTACTATTTTTGATTCTTCGAATTCCTATTCCAGATTTTGCAACGAATACCTTAACCTATGTTGGAAATATCGTCACTCCCTTATCTCTGATTTATATTGGTATTGTTCTTGCTAAGGCAGGCTTGAATACGATTACTTTTGATAAAGATACAATTGTCACCTTGGTGGGACGCTTTATCCTAGCTCCTCTGATCATGCTTCTTGTATTGAAGTTCTTTGCACCAAATATGGCAACAGTAGAATTTAAGACCTTTATGATTCAGTCTGCTACACCAGCTCTGGCTGTTCTTCCGATCCTTGCTAATCAGGGAAAAGGAGATGTGGAGTTCTCTACGAATGTGGTGACTCTAAGTACGGTTCTATTTATCGTTGTTATTCCAATATTACAAACTTTATTAGGATAAGAAGGAAGAGGGGAGGATTGAAAGTTATGCGTTAAGAAATTTCACTATTTTAGATCCATCTATTCCTATTTCTTGAAATAAAAATCGGAAGAAACTCTTCGGACGTTTCCTATCAAGCGCTTTTGAGCTGTCCTAAAAGCCAGACTTTTCAAACCAGGTCTTAAGAAAGCTCGTAAAGCTAGTCAGTTCTCAAAACGTTAATCAATACGATACTATCAACGTTTCAAAGCACTCAAAAGTTTACCTTGTGGGTGCTTTTTTCGTGTTTTTTTTGAAAAGTTTACCTCAAAGTTCACCTTATTTTTACCTTATTGTTTTAGAGACTTTAAAGCAAATTTTCCAACAGCCATTGGAATCACATTAGAAGTGTTAACATAGGTCTTAGTTGTAATCGTATCACTATGGGTTAGCGCTTCAGAAATTTCTTCAAGCGAAACTCCAGCTTGTTTTGCTGGTGTGGCGCTTGAACATTATGCTTATCCATAGTATTTTGTGTTATAATGTAGAAACTATACAGAAAATAAAAGAATCTCTTTAAATTCTGTAAATTTCACTTTGTGTAAACATGAGAAAATGTTGAATGTAGATAATGATGGGAGAGGATTTGTAATGATCAGTTTAGAGATGTTGTCTGAAGAAAATAGTCTAGACGTCTATTCTTTTGAAAAAGAAAATCGAGAGTATTTTGAACGAAATTTACCTCCTAGACCAGCTAACTATTTTGATTTAGAAGGTTTTAAAGAAATTACAAGGGAATTGTTAACGGAACAAAGGAATCGTGCTGTTTACATGCATCTTATTAGAAATTCGCAAGGTGTTATGGTTGGGAGAATCAATTTAAGTGTCTTAGAGAGTGATCGAAATACAGCAGAACTTGGGTATAGGATTGGGGAAAATGTTAACAATTTAGGTTATGCCAGCGAAGCGGTTAAACTCGTTTTAGAAAAAGCCTTCACGACTTATGGTTTCAATAGAATCATTGCAGGAACGGCAACAGGTGATCTAGCCTCTCAGAGGGTGCTTTTAAAAAATGGCTTCACCTTTAGTAGGGTTATAGAAAATGACTTACAAATTCATAATGAGTGGGTTCATACAGCAGTATTTGAGATAAGGAGACCATAATATCATCAATTCCGGTCTATTAACAAGGTTAATGGAGGCATCAATCTTTCCAGACATTTAAGAATTTACTCTTGGATGTCTTTTTTTGTTCAAAATAGATAAGTGTTGCTGTTTAAACTTGATTTTCCCAGTGGACAATCGTCCACTTTTTTTATATAATAAAACTAAACCTAATTGGTTGAATTTCGGAAATGTAAGCTCAATCATCAATTGATCTTTCTAAGGGAGATAATGTCCATTAAAGCATCACACTAGGAGGTGAATCATGTACCAACCAGAAAAACTCAAGGCTCGGAGAAAAGAGCTAAAATTGACACAGAAGGAAATTGCAGAGGAATTAGGGATTAGTTTTCAGGCTTACTCCGCTTGGGAACGCGGGATTAAGGAACCATCCAAGGAGAAGGTTGCTCAACTAGAGAAGATTTTAAAAGTGGAAAAAGGCTATTTTACTCAGATTGAGATCGTCCGTCTCTACAATAGCCTTTCCAAGCAAGGGAAGGACAAGGTTGTGCTTTATGCTCGCAACCTAGCTCAAGAGGAACAAGCCCAGAAGGTTATGGATATGCCAAAACGACTCTACGAATATCGTGTCTATGAACGCATGTCAGCAGGGATCGGGGCTTCGGTCTATGATGATCGGAATTTTGATACGGTTTACTTTAATGAGGAACTAGCCCACGATTTTGCTTCCTGGGTGGCTGGGGACTCCATGGAACCTAAATATCAAAATGGTTCCGTGGCTTTGATTCGAGAGACCGGATTTGATTATGATGGGGCGGTTTATGCAGTGGTTTGCAACAACCAGACCTATATCAAACGGGTCTATCGTGAGGAAGATGGCTTGCGTCTGGTCTCTATCAATCCCAAATACAAGGATATTTTCATCTCCTATGAGGAAGATCCTCGGATTGTGGGGATTATCGTTGGGAATTTTGTGCCGATGGAGGGCTAGCTCATGGGCTACTTTGATTATTCCAGAGAGCCCCAAAGTGATATTGCCTTTGTCGATATGAAATCCTTTTATGCCAGTGTCGAGTGTGTGAAAAGGGGCTTGCATCCGCTGAAGACCTCACTTTGTGTCATGAGTCGCGCGGATAATTCAACTGGCCTTATCCTAGCCTCCTCTCCCATGTTTAAGAAGATTTTTGGCAAGTCCAATGTTGGTCGGGCCTATGATCTGCCCTTTGATATCAAGACCCGCAAATTTTCCTACTATAACGCCAGAAAGCAGGGGTTGCCTACAGATTCAGACTATGTGCGCTATATTGAAGATTGGGCTCAAGTCACCTTGATTGTCCCTCCTCGGATGGACGAGTATATCGCAGTCAATATGGAAATCCAGCGAATCTTTCAAAACTATGGGAGTCCAGAGGATATTTATCCTTACTCTATCGATGAGGGCTTTATTGACCTGACTAGTTCGCTCAACTATTTCATCCCAGACAAGAATCTCTCTCGCAAAGACAAGCTAGATATGCTTTCTGCTCGTATCCAGAGGGATATTTGGAGGCAGACAGGGATCTACTCTACGGTGGGTATGTCCAATGCCAATCCCTTACTGGCCAAGTTGGCTCTGGATAATGAGGCCAAGCACACCCCGACCATGAGGGCCAATTGGTCTTATCAGGATGTGGAAGAGAAAGTCTGGGCCATTTCCGAGATGACGGACTTTTGGGGGATTGGCAGGCGGATGGAGAAACGCTTGCATGCTCTGGGGATTTTTTCCATCAAGGAATTGGCCACCAGCAATCCAGACCAGCTAAAGAAAGCTCTGGGTCAGGCTGGCCTGCGTTTGTGGTTTCATGCTAACGGGATTGATGAAAGCAATGTTCATAAGCCCTATAAAGCCAAGTCCCAGGGATTGGGGAATTCTCAAATCTTGCCGAGAGACTACGTGAAGCTACGGGATATTGAAATTATTCTCCGAGAAATGGCAGAGCAAGTGGCTATTAGATTGAGAAGGGCGGGAAAGAAAACAACCCTTGTCTCTATCTATGTCGGTTTCTCTAAACAGGAGGTTAGGCCGTCTATTCACACACAAATGAAGGTCGAACCTACCAATAATACAGCTGTCTTAACGGATTATGTTTTGAAGCTATTTCATAATAAATACACTTCTGGAGCGGTCAGAAGTGTCGGAGTCAACTATTCAGGATTTGTGGACGAGTCCTTTGGTTTGATCTCTCTTTTTGATGATGTTGACAAGTTAGAAAAAGAAGAAAGGCTCCAGACGGCTATTGACTCCATTCGGGAACAATTTGGCTTCACTTCTCTCTTAAAGGCCAATGCACTGGAAGAAGCCTCTAGGAGTCTTGCCAGAAGCAAGCTGATTGGTGGGCATTCTGCTGGAGGATTAGATGGATTACAATGATTGATCGTTCTTACTTACCTTTTCAATCTGCGCGAGACTATCAAGATCCAGGGATGCAGAAGTGGATGGGCTTTTTCCTCTCAGAGCATACTAGCTCGCTTGGTGAAGAAAAAAATCGTGTTGATTTTTCGACGAATTTGAATTTAGTTGAGAAGCTACGCCTGCTTTCTCAGCTTTATGTTGGTCAATTAAAGGGATGTTTTGTTGTCAAGGAAAGAAAGCAAAAAATGACGATCATCGGTAAAGTGAGCGAATTATCACCTCAAACTCTATCTATTAGGACAAATGAGGGATATAGGCTGGTAGAGATTGTAGATATCCTCGAAATTCGACTGTGGGAGGAGGAAGTTTATGACTAGAAAAGAGCTGTATGAAAACAAACTACAGATGGATTATTTTTCAGATAGTTACATCCGCTTTGAAGAGGATTTCCAAAAATACTCTGCCATGAATGTTCCCTTGACTTTTTTGATCGATGATATCCTACGAACCATGGCAATGAATCAGAAGAACTACTTCGTCTTGAACAAGGAAAATGCCAAGGATGGGCGGGAGCATCGCTTTTATTTTAGGCTAGTGACAGAAAAAGAGTGCCCCAGAAATCGAACCTATGCATATGCTGGACTCAAAAATAGTAGTCAGTAGATCTAGATGTGAGAGAGGGAAGTCCGATCTAGGAAAGATGGCTTATGAGCGTTAGAAAATCTCATGGTATTGGAATTCGAAACGTTATCCTTTATATGTGGAGTTCTTGCAGAAACTTATGATAGGTATTGATGATGAGATAAGAAAAGGGCCACTCTCTTTTTTAGATGAGCGTTTATTTGAAAACGTGGTTGGATTTGAGAACAGCTATCTTCAATGATCATCTCACTTTATAGAGTCATACCAAAACATCCATGTACATTTGTGGATGTTTTTTTATTTTATAGATAGAAAAAGAGAAGACCATTTGGTCTTCTCAACGGGGGAACTGAATAATTAGAAAGAATCAATCAAAGAGGGTTATTAGTCTTTGAAATTCTTTTGGAAGATGAGGAGAGACAAGATTGAAGTAATGGCTGCCAAGTAGAGGAAGGCAGTTGCTTCTTGTTCCCCAGTTGCTGGAAGTTGTCTTTCCTTGTCTTCTTTGACTGTAGTTGTAACAGGAGCTTTTTCATCTTTTGCTGGTGAATTATCTGTTACGACTGGAGCAGGTTTTTCAGTCTCTCTTGGGAGAATATACTCAGGAAGAGTCACAACTGGTGGCGCTTCTGTACCAACTGAGCTTTGTTTGCTACCTACCTCAATCACTCGATCTTGAGCTGGAGTTGCTTCTGTTTGGAGAACCTTGCGATTGTTACCGTTCACTTCAACATACTCGACTAAGAGACCGTCTTTCCCTTCTGATATAACTTGCTCTTTTCCTTTGTCTAATTGTGGGTTTTCGCGACGAATCGTCTTAAACGGTACGACCTTATTGACGATTTCCAAGCTTGGAAGTGTAAAGACAAGGTCTTTAACCCCTTCCTCAGGACTTGAAGAAGTAATTGGTTTCTCAGGTTGCGCTGGAGTTTCCGGTTGAGTCGGATTTTCAGGCTGAGCAGGTTTCTCAGGCTGAACTGGCTTTTCAGGCTGGTCAGGTTTCTCAGGTTGAGCAGGTTGTTCAGGTTGAACTGGATTCTCAGGTTGAGCTGGCTTTTCAGGCTGAGCAGGTTTCTCAGGTTGAGCAGGTTTCTCAGGTTGAACTGGTTTTTCAGGTTGAACTGGTTTTTCAGGTTGAACTGGTTGTTCAGGTTGAACTGGATTCTCAGGTTGAGCTGGCTTTTCAGGCTGAGCAGGTTTCTCAGGTTGAGCAGGTTTCTCAGGTTGAACTGGTTTTTCAGGTTGAACTGGTTTTTCAGGTTGAACTGGTTTTTCAGGTTGAACTGGATTCTCAGGTTGAGTCGGCTTTTCCGGTTGAGCTGGAATTTCCGGTTGAGCAGGTTTTTCAGGTTGAACTGGATTCTCAGGTTGAGCTGGCTTTTCAGGCTGAGCAGGTTTCTCAGGTTCAGCAGGTTTTTCAGGCTGAGCTGCTTCGAGCTTGCTGATTTGTTCGAGAGCAGTTTCTAGCGCTTGATTGACTGCTTCCTGAGTTTTAGCTTCTTGGATTGCAGCAATGGCTTGGTCAGCAATTGCTAACAATTGCTTCTTAGCTTCCTTGTTGGATCCAAGTTCAGCGACTTTTTTCTCGATAGCTTTCGTCAAGCTGTCCATAGCCTTATCGTACTCAATTTCCGGTTGTTTTGGTTGAGCTGGTTGCTCAGGCTGGTCAGGTTTCTCAGGTTCTTCTGGCTGTTCCGGTTGCTCTGGACTAGGCTCCTCTTGGCCTCTTTGATAGTTCTCATCCTTGGATAGGATATCTTGTAGGGCACTGACTGTCAACATGACTTCTTGAACATCCACTGCATCAGCACTGAGTTGGTTTCTCAATTTTTCTAGATTTGCTTGGAAAGCTTGGCGTGCAGTGGCCGTATTTTTCAAGCCTGCTGGGTCAAAGTTGGACAGATCGTCTTTCCATTTAGAGATAGACTGGATGATATCTGCCTTGCTGTAGAGTTCGCTACCTTCGCCACGAGTGATAAATTGGTCCACTTGAATACCGATATTTTGAGACAAATCGTTTCGATCAGGATCTAGTTGAAGTGTGACTGCGTGCAAGTTTTCGTCCAGACCTTTTAAGCTAACCAGAGTTTGATTGCCTTGGCGTTGGGCTGCACGACCGCTAAAGTATTTCTTACCATCAATAGTCGAAGCATTTCCCATGCCATCTTGGTAAGGAACTTCTTTGCCATCTAGGAAGACTTTGTAGACACCATGATTTGGATCAACATAGCCCTTGATATCAAGTCCAGTACCGTAGAAGTAGGCTGTGACAGTTGTCTTTTTCTTTTGCTCGTCAGTTAAGCGACCAAAGGAAGCCCAAGACTCCGTTTTTTGGTACTTGTCTGCCGAATTGGTTTCATGGTGCCAGCCAGGACTGTAATCCAACTGACTAGCTTGGTCATCATAACTTGTTTGGTCCTTGACCAGCAATTCAGCTTTCATCACTTGGATGGTTGCATCGGTAGCGAAACCGAGCAGGGCACCATCAGAAACAGAAGTGAGCTTGGCTTTAAAGTCAAAGATAGAGTCGGCTTGTTCTGTAAAGTCAATCGTTGGGATGGTAACAGTCTTTTCTGTTTCTCCATCTTCAAAAGTCACATCTTGAGTTGTATCTTGGTAAACTTTACCGTGAACCCCAGTTCCAGGTTCTGTGATGAAGCGAACAGTAGCAGTTCCCTTGCTTCCACCAACACGTTTAATTTTAACAGTGACTGGTTTTCCTTTTTCGACTTCGTAGTTGGTAGATTCGAGTTCAAACATTCCCTTGCTATCATTGTTTAGGGTGTAGATCCCTTCTGTAGCAATTGGTTCGCCTGTTTTATTTACAAGAGTAATAGTGTGTTGGCCTGGTGCTAAATCACCTGTCTCAAAGACTTTTTGGCTGCGTTTACGGCTTGCGTTCTTAGTTTGCACATCCGCAACTTTTTGGCCATCAACGTAGACGGACATTTCTCCATGACCTGGGTCGACTGTAGAGACGACATAGGCCTTGGTTCCTGTGAAGGTATAGCTTACTTTGGCATCTTTTTGATTGGTCCACATAGAAGTACCACGAACACCTTCAGATTCATTGTACCAAGTTGTTCCGGCTGTATCTGCCGTTGTGTTTGAGTGGTATTCAAGTCCAAGAGGGTAGCCATCTGTCTTTTCAATGCTGCTTGGTGTCTTGTAGACTGAGAAGTTGGTTAAGATTGGGGTTGCTTGAGCACCGGTGATGGTTACACGGATTTTTTGTGCTTCTACAGGTTTACCTTGAATCAAGCGACGGTAACCAACAGTTGAACCTTCCCCGTAAGTCACCCAGCGTCCGTTGATTTCGACTTCAATCTTGAAACCAGAGATACGTTGACCTTTGGCGATGTCTTCTTTGAGTTCGACAACGTCAAAGCGTCTCTTTTGTCCTAAATCGACTGTGAAACTACCAGTTGTGGCATCATTTGAGAGGGCCCAGCTAGTATCATCTTTACCGTCAGTCAGGTGACTTTCCTTGTAGAGGTGGTTCTGACGAGTAGAACTTGCTGTTACAGTGGCCCCTTTGGCAAAGTCAGTCGCATACATTTGGTCTAGGGTTGCTTTGAATTCCTTCAAGCGAGCTACATCCGCATCTGCGAATTTTCCTTCTTTGTTTGGTGGAATGTTGAGAAGGAGAGGCGTTCCACGACCAACAGACTTGAAGTAGATGTCCATCAACTCTTTGAGTGATTTCGGCTGTTGATTGTCATGGTAGAACCAACCAGAACGGATCGAAACGTCAGCTTCCCCCACAGAGTACATATCACCATCTGGGTCACCATGGTTGAGGTATTCGTTTTTCACATCGTCTGTGATGTTGGCTCTTTTCACTTTATGCCATACAGGGTCACCTGCGATACCACGTTCATTTCCGATCCAGCGAACGCTTGTCGGTTGAGCAGAGAAGATAGCGATATCTCCTTCAGCTTCTTTGATGTATTTGAACCACTCATCAAAAGTATAGGTTACTTTTTGGGCACCGCTACCACGCGCACCGTCCATCCAAACTTCGATGAATTTTCCTTTATTTCCGTATTTTGGATTTCCAAGGATTTCTTTCAGTTGGTTGAGATAGTATTGGTTGTATTCTTTTTCGGTTGCGACATGGTATTTAGGATGGTTGGCATCCCATGGTGACAAGTAAACACCCATATTCATGTCATACTTGCTAGCAGACTTGGAAACTTCTTCGAGAAGGTCACCCTTTCCATCTTTCCATGGACTAGCAGCTACGGTATGGTTGGTGTACTTAGATGGGTAAGCAACGAATCCGTCATGGTGTTTAACAACCATAATGGTTCGTTTGAAGCCCGTTTCCTTCAGAGTACGAATCCACTGGTCAGTATCCAAGTTAGTTGGATTGAAGTATCGAGGGTCTTCTTTCCCATTTCCCCATTCAGAATTGGTATAAGTGTTCATTCCGTAGTGGATGAAGGCCGCCAATTCTTCCTTGTGGTAATCGAGTTGAGCCTTGCTTGGAAGAGGCCCATGATTGCCAATCTCGGTTTCCTTATCTTCTGGATGAGCTACTGGTGGTGTTGGAGTCGTTGGATTAGCTGTATTAGCGACTGGCTCGTATTCAAAGACGACCTCATTCACCCCTTTTTGCTGGATCCTTGCTTCCAAGCTAGCTTTTACTGGACGGTAGCCAGCAATGTCTTTTGCATGGAAGGCGTTGACAAAGGAAACGTCATACTCTTGGCCGCCATTGTTATCAACTGTCGCTTCCGCTAGTTCAGTAGTGGTTCCTTTTTGACGGTAGTAAACTTTGAAGGAGCCTTTGTTGACTTTATAGACCACCTTGATGACACGTGTACCGGCAGGTGCTTTGCTGACAACATTGTGCTCTTCAGCCCAAGTATCTTTTAGCTGTTTATTGACTGCTACGCCATCAATGGATACAATTTCGTATTTGTCTTTATTCTTCTGATAGAAGTCCGTTTTCTCGATTTCTTTTTTGAAATTGTAGTCAAATGGAGAATCAACAGCTGTCTGTTCGATAAAAGTATCGTTATCTTTGACTGGATTTCCTTCTTCGTCTTCGTGTTGAATAACAACACGACCGTATTCAACTCCCTTGGTCAAGGTAGCAATCCCATCTTGGTTGAAGGAATATTCGTTGCTTCCGATAACAGCTGTTTCGTTCCGAAGCATACGCCCCTCATCGGTAAAGTAGTAACGATTTCCGTTATCTCCTTGGTACCAGCCTTTCACACCATATTTGGCAATCATGTCCTTCACCCATTTCAGTTGTTCAGGTGAAAGGACGAGTCCGCCACCAAAGCGATCCTTTTCAGGAACACCATTGTCAACGGTTCCGTGTTGGTGAACACCGAGAACTTTTCCTTGGCTATCTACAATCCCACCACCAGACAAACCAGATACAGAAGTGGTTTGGTAGGTGATACCAGTCGTTCCCTTATCATCATAGGACTCAACAGATCGGATAGTCCCATCTGCCTGGTAAAGCTGACCGGCTAGGATAGGTTGTTTCAGTTCTTTTGAGCTCGAGTCAGTTGGGTAGCCAATCGTACTGATGGCTTCTCCCGGCTGATGCGTCTTGTGATCCGCTAAAGGCGCAAAGGTTGCTGCTTTGTTTGGACTAGCAATCGGAAGAGGAATAGGAGCTTCTACAAGAGCAAGGTCGTTCTTATAGCCTTTTCCAAACTCTTTCTTATTCCAGAAATGGATGTCCTTTTCTCTGAATAAAACCGTAGTTCCAGAAGATGGCAGTGAGTTTTTCTTTTCGCTGTTTGAACCAACGTTATAGTAGAACTGGGCAGATTTCCCACCACGAATGTGACCTTCGCCAGTTTCTTTATTTGCTTCTAGGAAGTTATGAGCAACGGTAAGGATCAGGTTAGGGGCTACAAAGATACCTGAGCCTGAAACGAGGTAGCGTTGCTCCCCTGCATTGTAAGTGCTGTAAACCATAGTAGCAGCAGTAGCAGGTTGTCCCTCGTAGTTGATATGTTTGAGGTCTTGTCCACCGTTAATAATAGCACGGTTTCCGTTATCAGCTTCTTTTGGAGTTTCTTCCTTGTTCTTTAGAATGCTCTTAGTTTCTACTTTTGGACTAGCTTTCTTGTCAACGATAGTAGTCGTATCGAGTTCTTTGACAGGTGTGTCTGGATAGGCACGGTCCTGAATGTATTCAGGTAGCAAATCAGCACTGCTAGTATCGGCAGCAGGTGTTTCTTGTTTTTCAGCTTCTAAACGGCCTTCTTTTTTGACTGGTTCAGCCTTGCTTTCTTCTATATCTGCGACTTGTTCAATTTGCTGATCTAAATTGGACCTTGTGGCAGGAGAGGTTTCGTCCGCACGCACAGTTCCAGAAGCAAAAAATGCCAGTCCGACAATGACAGAGGCCACACCTACAGTCAACTTCCGAATGCTAAATGTTTGCCCTTTTTCAAAAAGGTATCGATTCATAATATACTCCTAGTTTTTAGAAAGGCAGTCAGCTACTGCCCAAGCCCAAGTCTGACTTGGTTACAACTTGATTTAATGAAAAAACTCTCTGATAATTTGTAAGCTACCTTACCTCCTGTTTATAAAGCGCTTTCATTTTGAGGTAAAAAATTTAAAAGGTCATTTCTCCCTTAAAATGACTGAAAACTCTTAATATAACAAATATACTAAATTAATAAAAGAATTGCAATAGCGAAAAAGCAAAAAATAAATATAAATTAAAGAAAATAAGTTACTTTTTAAAGAAAAAAAGCATCCTTTCAAGTCTCAAACTAAATGAAAGGACACGTTTTAAAAAGAAATTAGAGTATCTTTTGGAGAGACTCTTGGATGGTTTGGGGGTCTGTTTTGGAAGAGAAGCGCTCAAGGACTTGCCCATCTCGACCAATGAGAAACTTAGCAAAATTCCATTCGATTCGTTTTCCTAGAGGACCAGATCTCTGGTCTTTTAGCCAAACATAAAGAGGATCTGCTTCCTTGCCGTTGACCTTGATCTTGGCAAAGCGAGGGAAAGTTGTCTGATAGTGTATGCTACAGAAACTATTGATTTCCTCTGCGCTGCCGGGTGCTTGTCCCATAAACTGATTGCAAGGGAAATCCAATATTTCGAAGCCCTGATCTTGATAGCGTTCATAGAGTTCTTGGAGCCCTTGGTACTGGGGCGTTAAACCACATCCAGTAGCAGTGTTGACAATCAAAAGAACTTTGCCACGATAGCTCTCCAGGGGAGTTACTTGGTTGTTTTGGTTCAAAACGGAAAAATCATAAAGTGAAGTCATGAGGGCCTCTTTTCTTTTTCTACATTGTAACAGTTTTTACTTTTTTCGTCGAGTCGGATGGAAGATATTATTGAAGAATAAGCCCTCAATATGATAGAAACCGTTTACAAATAACTTTAAAAATGGTATGATTTAATTAAACCGGTTTACTTAGTTGCTATAAATCTCTAATTTGAGATTTAGTTCCTATTGATTTTACAATATATTTATTGGAGTGTATACATGCAAACAAAAACAAAGAAGCTTATTGTGAGTTTGTCTTCACTTGTTTTATCAGGATTTTTATTAAACCATTATATGACAGTTGGAGCGGAAGAAACGACTACGAATACCATTCAGCAAAGCCAGAAGGAAGTTCAGTATCAGCAAAGGGATACAAAAAATTTAGTTGAAAATGGTGATTTTGGTCAGACGGAGGACGGAAGCAGTCCGTGGACAGGAAGAAAAGCTCAGGGGTGGTCAGCTTGGGTAGACCAGAAGAATAGTTCTGCAGATGCCTCAACTCGAGTCATTGAGGCTAAGGATGGGGCTATCACTATCTTGAGCCATGAGAAATTAAGGGCAGTGGTTCACCGTATGGTTCCTATTGAAGCTAAGAAAAAGTATAAACTGCGTTTCAAGATTAAAACAGATAATAAAGTCGGGATTGCCAAGGTTCGTATCATTGAGGAAAGTGGTAAGGACAAGCAATTGTGGAATTCTGCAACAACGTCAGGAACAAAGGACTGGCAGACCATTGAAGCAGACTATAGCCCGACTTTAGAGGTGGATAAGATCAAGCTGGAGTTGTTCTACGAGACAGGAACAGGCACAGTTTCGTTTAAGGATATTGAGCTTGTAGAAGTAGAGAAGCAACCGTCTAACCCTTCTCAAACAGATAAACAGCTCGAGGAAAAGATTGATTTACCAATTGGGAAAAAACATGTCTTTGCTCTTGCGGACTATACTTATAAGGTAGAAAATCCTGACTTTGCTTCAGTCAAAAATGGAATTTTAGAACCTCTTAAGGAAGGGATAACCAATGTCATTGTCAGTAAAGATGGCAAGGAGGTGAAAAAGATTCCTTTGAAGATTCTAGCCTCTGTTAAGGATGCATACACAGACCGTTTGGATGACTGGAATGGCATCATCGCTGGGAATCAATACTATGATTCTAAAAATGAACAGATGGCCAAATTAAACCAGGAACTGGAAGGAAAGGTGGCTGATAGCCTATCCAGTATTTCAAGTCAGGCGGACCGCACCTATTTGTGGGAAAAATTTTCAAATTATAAAACGTCTGCGAATCTAACTGCCACTTATCGGAAATTGGAGGAGATGGCCAAGCAAGTGACCAATCCTTCTTCTCGTTATTATCAAGATGAAACCGTTATTCGAACAGTTAGGGAGTCCATGGAATGGATGCATAAACATGTCTATAATAGTGAAAAGAGCATCGTTGGGAACTGGTGGGATTATGAAATCGGTACACCTCGTGCCATCAACAATACCTTGTCTCTGATGAAAGAATACTTCTCAGATGAGGAAATAAAAAAATATACAGATGTGATTGAAAAATTTGTGCCAGATCCCGAACATTTCCGAAAGACGACTGATAACCCATTTAAGGCTCTAGGTGGAAACTTAGTGGATATGGGAAGGGTAAAAGTGATAGCTGGTTTACTGCGCAAGGATGACCAAGAAATTTCTTCGACCATTCGTTCGATTGAGCAAGTGTTCAAGTTGGTAGACCAAGGCGAAGGTTTTTATCAGGATGGATCCTATATCGACCACACCAATGTTGCCTATACGGGTGCTTATGGGAATGTCTTGATTGATGGCCTTTCTCAACTGTTGCCAGTCATTCAAAAGACCAAGAGCCCAATCGATAAAGATAAAATGCAAACTATGTACCACTGGATTGATAAATCGTTTGCTCCTTTGCTGGTGAATGGAGAGCTGATGGATATGAGTCGTGGACGCTCTATCAGTCGTGCAAATAGCGAGGGGCATGTGGCCGCAGTAGAAGTACTAAGAGGGATTCACCGGATAGCGGATATGTCTGAAGGAGAAACCAAACAACGGTTGCAGAGTCTTGTGAAGACCATTGTTCAATCAGATAGTTATTATGATGTCTTTAAGAATTTGAAGACTTATAAGGATATCAGTTTGATGCAATCCTTGTTAAGCGATGCTGGAGTCGCAAATACTCCAAGAACAAGTTACCTATCTGCCTTTAACAAGATGGATAAAACAGCCATGTACAATGCAGAGAAAGGGTTTGGATTTGGCTTGTCACTCTTTTCCAGTCGTACCTTGAATTACGAACACATGAACAAGGAAAACAAACGTGGTTGGTATACAAGTGATGGGATGTTCTATCTCTATAATGGTGATTTGAGTCACTATAGCGATGGCTACTGGCCAACAGTTAATCCCTATAAGATGCCTGGTACTACAGAGACAGATGCTAAGAGATTGGATAGTGATACAGGTAAAGTTCTACCGTCTGCTTTCGTTGGAACGAGCAAACTAGATGAGGCCAATGCGACAGCAACCATGGATTTCACTAACTGGAATCAAACACTGACTGCTCATAAGAGCTGGTTTATGCTGAAGGATAAGATCGCCTTTTTAGGAAGCAATATCCAGAACACTTCAACAGATGCTGCTGCAACTACAATTGACCAGAGAAAACTGGAATCAAGTAATCCATATAAAGTCTATGTCAATGATAAAGAAACCTCCTTTACAGAACAAGAAAAGGATTATCCTGAAACCCAAAGTGTCTTTTTAGAATCGTCCAATTCGAAAAAGAATATTGGTTACTTTTTCTTTAAGAAGAGTTCAATCAGTATGAGTAAGGCTGTCCAAAAGGGATCTTGGAAGGATATCAATGAAGGACAGTCAGACAAGGAAGTCGAAAATGAATTTCTTACGATTAGTCAGGCTCATAAGCAAAAAGGAGATTCTTATGGCTATATGCTCATCCCTAACGTGGATCGTGCCACCTTCAATCAAATGGTAAAAGAGTTAGAAAGTAGCCTCATCGAAAATAACGAAACCCTTCAGTCTGTTTATGATGCCAAACAAGGAGTTTGGGGCATTGTGAAATATGATGATTCTGTCTCTACTATTTCCAACCAATTCCAAGTCTTGAAACGTGGAGTCTATACCATTCGAAAAGAAGGGGATAACTATAAGGTTGCCTACTATAATCCTGAAACCCAGGAATCAGCGCCAGATCAGGAAGTCTTTAAAAAGCTAGAACAAGCAGCTCAACCACAAACTCAGGATTCAAAAGAAAAGGAAAAATCTGAAGAGAAAAAGAACCATTCGGATCAAAAAAATCTCCCTCAGACAGGAGAAGATCAGTCAATCTTAGCAAGTCTAGGGCTCTTGCTACTTGGGGTGATTTATCTATTCCGCAGAGGAAAGAACAACTGATTTGCTCATCATCTAGATGAATCACGTGGAACCGTAGAAAATAGAAAAATCCGAAGAAGGTAAAATGTCTTCGGATTTTTCTTTTTAAAAAGGATAAGTGTTAACTTATCCTTTTTCACTTCATTTTATCTGAGTGTAACATACTGTTGGGCAATCTCGCTGATGCGGTCAAAGTCGCCTTGGGAAGCGAGTTTATTGAGTTCGCCACCAATTCCAACGGCGTCTGCACCAGCAGCGAACCATTGAGGAATGTTATTTAGGCCGACTCCTCCGGTTACCATTACGGAAACTTGTGGGATCGGTGCCTTGACTGCAGAGATATATGATGGACTGAGAGCACTACCTGGGAAGAGTTTGATGATTTCACTACCGGCTTCAAGTGCAGTCGTTATCTCTGTGAGGGTAATACAGCCTGGAATGTACGGTGTGCTGTAAAGATTGCACATTTTTGCAGTTTCAGCATGGAAAGATGGAGAAACAACGTAATTTGCTCCGGCTAGAATGGCATCTCTAGCAGTTACGGCATCAAGCACAGTACCTGCACCGATACAAACACTCTGATCGTCCTGATACAAGTCTACAAGTTCCTTGATGATTTGCCCTGCATACTGATTGGTATAGGCAATTTCAATAGCTTTGATACCGCCCTTGATACAAGCAATCGAGGCTTGTAGTCCTTCTTCCTTTGTATTTCCTCGAATGACAGCGACAATTTTTTGTTTTTTTAGTTCAATAATCGTATCTGATTTGGTCATGTAATTCTCCTAACGAATGATATCTTGTGCATTTTCCAGTAATTTTTCAATACTAGCTGCGGGAGTGGAGAGATGGTCTCCTGGAAGAGTACATTTGAGAGTTGCGCTCGCAACTGCAAAGTCAATGCTAGTTTTTAGGGAGGAATGATGGAGTAGTTGGTAAAGGGCACCAGAGATAAAGGCATCCCCGCTACCAACTCGTTGATAGACTGCAGTTTTTAGTTGGACAGACTCTTCAAATCGTTCTCCCAGAGCATAGGCTTGATAGACATTTTTGTCTTGCTCATCACTAGAGCGGAGGGTATGGAAAATGGCCTTGAAACCATAGGCTTCTTTTAATTGTCGCATGCGATTTTCCACCTCTTTTAGGCTGGCTCTGTCTCTTGGGAACATCTCTAGATTTTGGTCATCAATCATGAGAGGATCAATACCAAAGCAATAGTCAGCGAAACGTGCAAACTTAGAAAATTCATACTTGGCTTCTAGGACTGAAATCATCTTTGTTCTCAGATTGAGATCCATTGAAACGATAATCCCTAGGCGCTTGGCTTCTTCCAAGAGTAGGAGAAGGAGCGTACGGACCTCTTGACCGATAGCTACAGTGATTCCACTAAAATGAAAATGGCTAATCCCCTGAAAGAGAGAATCCATATCTAGCATGTTTGGTCGAATCTGGCTGATACTCGTATGTTTGCGGTCGTAGAAAACTTCACTTTGACGACAACCAAAGCCGTTCTCTAAATAGTAGAGGCCGATTCGATCGCCAAGCCGACAGATTGAACTGGTATCGATTTGGTGCTGTTTCAAGAATGTGAGAAAACGATCTCCAATCTCGTTGGCAGGGAGTGCGGTAAAGACTTTTGTTGAGATACCCAGGGCTTGCAAATTACAAGCGATGTTAATTTCTGATCCGCCAAAATAAGTCGAACTGGCAACATGATCGCCGATACTGGTGGCATCTAATGGTGAGATTCGAATTAATGGTTCGCCAAACAGTAATATTTTCGTCATCCATTAGTTCCTTTCTGGTTTAGAATAGCTTTACTTGGCTAATACTTCTTTCAAATAAGCAGCGACTTCATCATCTTGGCAGTTTTCAAAGAAGTATTCTTGGAAGTATTTGCCAGAGATGGTGTCTTTGAGGAAGTCTTGGTCGATTGTTTTAAGGATGGTCATCAAATCATTGTAGGTGATTTGTTTCACCTCGTTTAAGATACGAGCGTTGCGTTGTTCAGGGATTACACGTTCTCTTGGGTAGCCACCGCCCATTTCTTCAGCAAATAAGCGTTCAAACATCAATTTGAGGGTCAGTTCTGCCCCCCAGCCAAATCCTTTGGCATAAGGGATAGACAAGGCGTTACCACCATTGATTTGAGAATAAAGGTAAGCGTCAGTTGGATCCACTGCTAGACCACAGACAACACCAGGGAAACTGTTCAAAGCAAGCATAGCCCCTACACCTGTACCACAGCCGGTAACAACAAAGTCAACTGCTTTTGTATTTAAAAGGATGGCAGCCATTAGGCCGTTTTGTACGTATGTTAATGGATTTTCACCTCCTTCTCCACGCATACCATAGTTAAATAATTGGTAGCCTTTTTTATCTGTTGCTTCTTTCAGACTATCGTAAATAATGTGATTCTTACTAGCTTGACTATTTTCATTGATTAATGCGATTTTCATAAGATCCTCTTTCTATTTTTACTCAGGTTGTTTTCCGATGTAGGCTAAGATACCGCCATCTACATATAGGATGTGGCCATTGACAAAATTGCTGGCATCACTAGCGAGAAAGACAGCAGGGCCCATTAAATCTTCAGGATTTCCCCAACGTGCAGCAGGTGTTTTTGCAATGATGAACTGGTCAAATGGGTGGCGAGAACCATCTTCTTGCAACTCACGAAGAGGTGCTGTTTGAGGAGTGGCAATATAACCCGGTCCGATTCCGTTACATTGGATATTGGCTCCACCGTATTCAGACGCAATGTTGCGGGTCAACATTTTCAAGCCTCCTTTAGCGGCAGCATAAGCGCTAACTGTTTCACGTCCCAGTTCGCTCATCATCGAACAAATATTGATAATCTTTCCATGCCCTTTCTTTATCATAGAAGGAATGACTGCTTTTGAAACGATAAATGGTGCGTTTAAGTCAATATCGATGACCTTACGGAAATCAGCGGCGCTCATTTCGCACATTGGAACGCGGCGGATAATACCAGCGTTATTAACGAGGATGTCAATGACACCAACCTCTTGTTCGATTTGCTTGACCATGGCTTGGATACCGTCCTCGTCTGTCACATCACAGACATACCCATGGGCTTCGATGCCGACTTGACGATAAGCTTCAATCCCTTTATTGACCAGGTCTTGATTGATATCGTTAAAGACAATAGTAGCGCCGGCCTCAGCGTAGGATTTGGCAATAGCAAATCCAATTCCATAAGAAGCGCCGGTGATGAGAGCAATTTTTCCTTTTAAAGAAAACTGCTCAATTGAGAATGATGTATTTGTCATTTGATACTTCCTTTCAAATTTGTTAAGACTTCTCTATAACCAAATTATATTCTAGTAAACCGGTTTTGTCAATGATTAAATATTTTTATTTCTAAAAATCTTTGTTTTTCTAAAAAACGGAAGATTTTGAAATTTCTGTCTATTGCAATGGTTAAATAAACAATGAAAGCGCTAATATTTTTTTAAAAAAACTATTGACAAGATAAAAATAAAGGTTTACAATGGGAAATGTAAAGTAAACCGGTAAACTCAAACAAGGAAGGAGAAAAGATGAAAATTGTACTTGTAGGGCATGGACATTTTGCCACAGGGATTTATAGTTCTTTACAATTGATTGCAGGCAATCAAGAAAATGTGGAGGCGATTGACTTTGTGGAAGGAATGTCAGCAGATGAACTCAAGCAAAAAATCTTACTTGCAATTTCAAATGAAGAAGAGGTTTTAATCCTAAGTGATCTCTTGGGAGGATCGCCATTCAAGGTTTCTTCTACCATAATGGGAGAAAATCCAGCCAAAACAATGAATGTTCTCTCGGGTTTGAACTTAGCCATGTTAATGGAAGCAGTCTTTGCTAGAATGGCTCATAGCTTTGATGAGGTTGTTAATAAATCAGTAGCGGCGGCCCAGGGCGGAGTCGTAAATGGTAAAGAATTGTTTTCAACGGATGCAGAGGCAGAGGAAGAAGATTTCGAATCGGGTATTTAAAGGGTAAAAGAATGATAAAAAAGGTTACGATTGAAGAAATAAAATCGCCTGAGCGCTTCTTAGAAGTACCACTTCTGACGAAAGAAGAAGTTGGCCAGGCAATTGATAAGGTTATTCGGCAGTTAGAACTCAACCTTGACTATTTCAAGGAAGATTTCCCGACGCCAGCTACCTTTGATAATGTCTATCCAATCATGGATAACACGGAATGGACCAATGGTTTCTGGACAGGAGAACTGTGGTTGGCTTATGAATACAGTCAACAGGATGTATTTAAAAACATCGCTCATAAAAATGTTCTTTCTTTCCTGGATCGTGTCAATAAGAGAGTAGAATTGGATCACCATGATCTTGGTTTCTTATACACACCATCTTGTATGGCTGAATATAAGATAAATGGAGATGGAGAGGCCAGAGAGGCAGCCTTGAAAGCTGCAGATAAGTTGATTGAACGCTATCAAGAAAAAGGTGGTTTTATTCAAGCTTGGGGAGACTTGGGCAAGAAAGAGCATTACCGTTTGATTATCGACTGCTTGCTCAACATCCAGCTCTTGTTCTTTGCTTATCAAGAAACAGGCGATCAAAAATACTACGATATTGCAGAAAGTCATTTCTATGCTTCAGCTAATAATGTAATCCGTGATGATGCTTCGTCCTTCCACACCTTCTATTTTGATCCTGAGACAGGTCAACCCCTTAAAGGTGTAACGAGACAAGGGTATAGTGATGATTCATGCTGGGCACGTGGTCAATCATGGGGAGTCTATGGTATTCCTTTGACTTATCGTCACCTGAAAGACGAGTCCTGCTTTGACTTGTTTAAGGGTGTAACCAATTATTTCTTGAATCGTCTTCCAAAAGATCATGTTTCCTATTGGGATTTGATTTTTAATGATGGTAGTGATCAATCACGAGATTCTTCAGCAACAGCTATCGCCGTCTGTGGGATTCATGAAATGCTAAAACATCTCCCAGAGGTGGATGCTGACAAAGATATTTATAAACATGCTATGCATGCCATGCTTCGTTCCTTGATCGAACATTATGCAAATGATCAATTTACCCCTGGTGGGACAAGTCTCCTCCACGGTGTGTACTCATGGCATTCAGGTAAAGGAGTGGATGAAGGCAATATCTGGGGTGACTACTATTACCTAGAAGCTCTAATCCGTTTCTACAAAGACTGGAACCTATATTGGTAGGAGGAGAAATATGACGACGCCAAATATTATTATGACCCGTATCGATGAACGTTTAATTCACGGGCAAGGACAACTTTGGGTAAAATACCTGGGGTGTAATACAGTTATTGTTGCTAATGACGAAGTGAGCACAGATAAGATGCAACAAACTCTGATGAAAACAGTTGTGCCGGACTCAGTTGCCATGCGTTTCTTCCCTTTGCAAAAGGTGATTGATATTATCCACAAGGCGAATCCCGCGCAAACAATCTTTATCGTTGTGAAGGATGTAAAAGATGCTTTAACCTTGGTAGAAGGTGGTGTTCCAATTAAAGAAATCAATATCGGGAACATTCACAATGCCCCTGGTAAAGAGCAGGTGACACGCTCTATCTTCCTAGGTGAAGAGGACAAGGCAGCCCTCAAGGAATTGAACCAAACTTATCAAGTAACATTTAATACGAAAACAACTCCAACAGGAAACGATGGAGCTGTTGAAGTCAACATTCTGGACTATATTTAAAAGAGGAGATCGTTATGTCGATTAATGTATTTCAAGCGATTTTAATTGGATTATGGACAGCTTTCTGTTTTAGTGGAATGCTGTTAGGGATTTACACCAATAGATGTATTGTTTTGTCGTTTGGTGTCGGAATTATTCTAGGTGATTTGCCTACTGCTCTTGCAATGGGAGCTATTGGTGAATTGGCTTATATGGGATTCGGTGTTGGTGCTGGAGGTACGGTTCCACCAAACCCAATCGGACCTGGTATCTTTGGTACCTTGATGGCTATCACTAGTGCTGGTAAAGTCAGTCCAGAAGCGGCTCTTGCCCTCTCTACTCCGATTGCTGTGGCGATTCAATTCTTACAAACTTTCGCCTATACTGTACGTGCTGGTGCGCCTGAAACGGCGATGAAGCACTTGAAAAACCATAATTTGAAGAAATTCAAGTTCACTCTAAATGCAACAATTTGGTTGTTTGCCTTTATCGGCTTTACCTTGGGTTGCTTGGGTGCCCTTTCAATGGATACCTTGTTGAAACTCGTAGACTACATTCCACCAGTATTGCTTACAGGTTTGACAGTTGCTGGTAAAATGCTCCCAGCTATCGGTTTTGCAATGATCTTGTCAGTGATGGCTAAGAAAGAGTTGATTCCGTTTGTCTTGTTGGGATATGTTTGTGCGGCTTATCTAAACATCCCAACAATTGGTATTGCAATTGTAGGTACTATCTTTGCTTTGATTGAATTTTATAACAAGCCAAAAACAGCGAATCATGTGGTAGAGGAGGAAGCACACGATGACTGGATCTAACAAATTAACAAAACGTGATTATCTTAAAACGTCTTTGCGGGCATTCTTTTGTCAAAATGGATTTAACTATAGTAACTATCAAGGGTTGGGATATGCCAATGTGATGTATCCTGCTTTGAAAAAACACTATGGAGAGGATCAGGAAGGTTTCTACCAAGCCTTGGAAGAAAACTGTGAATTCTATAATACCAACCCACACTTCCTGCCTTTTATTACCAGCTTGCATCTTGTAATGTTGGAAAATGGCCGTCCGGCAAAAGAGACACGTAGCATCAAGATGGCCTTGATGGGGCCATTAGCAGGTATTGGGGATTCTCTCTCACAATTCTGTTTAGCTCCATTGTTCTCGACCATCGCAGCTTCGTTTGCTCAAGAAGGCCTGGTTGTCGGTCCAATCTTGTTCTTCCTTGCGATGAATACGATTTTAACAGCGATTAAATTGTCAACTGGTCTGTATGGGTACAAACTGGGAACAACTGTGATTGATAAACTAAGCGAGCAGATGGCAACGATTTCTCGTATTGCCAATATTATCGGTGTAACCGTAATTGCTGGTTTGGCAGCGACATCTGTTAAGATTATGGTGCCGATCACCTTTGCTGCAGGGGAAGTTAAAGCAGACGCTAAACAAAGTATCGTAAGTATTCAGGGAATGCTTGATAAGGTTGCTCCAGCTCTTCTACCAGCCCTATTTACACTTTTAGTTTACTACTTGATCAAAGAAAAGAAATGGACAACATATAAACTCGTTATTTTAACAGTTATCATCGGAATTATCGGAAGCTGGCTTAAGATTCTAGCTTAATGGATACAACATTGTTTTATGGAATAGTGATTGTCTTGGCAGTTAGCCCCCTTTTACTGTCAAGCTTTCAATCTATTCGTCAGCAAAAGTTGCTTCACAAACAGATGGAGCAACGACAAGAGTATTTAGCTTCTTTAAAATCTGGTGATGAAGTGTTGTTATTGTCTGGAATTCATGGAAAAATCATTTCTATCAAAGATGACTTGGTCTCCTTGCAGATTGCAAAAGGTGTGGTCATCTATGTAGAAAAGGAAAGTGTAATGGGAAAGACAAAAGAACTGCTTTTTAAGTAGTTCTTTTTCTGGTAATAGATAATGAAAGAAGAAAGAAGACAATTTTTTGAAAGAATTGATGGGGATCAATATCGTGATTATATCTTGTCCCACTGTTCAAAAGACTATGAGAAAGTCAAGCGTTCCCTTGAACGCTTGATGGACAATCGTTTTATGTTTGATAGTCCTTGGGATATGGAGCCTTGTTCAAAAATCCATCAAATCCAGCCAATGGTATGGTATCAAGTATTTGAAGATGATCCAGAATGGGCTTATATGCTCAATCGACAAGAATATCTCTTGCAGTTTATGATTGGGTATCTGGTAGAAGGAGATAAGGGCTATATTCAAAAGTGCAAGTTCTTTCTATTTGATTGGATTGAGCAGGTGAGAGAGTTTTCTCCTCCATCTTTGATGACTAGAACCTTGGATACGGGTATTCGTTCCTTTACTTGGTTGAAACTACTCTTGCTCCTCTTGAAATTTGACTTGCTAGAGGAGCAAGAACTAGAGAAAATTTTAGTCAGTCTAGAAAAGCAGATTGACTTTATGAAAAGCCACTATCGCGCCAAGTACACCCTTAGTAACTGGGGGATTTTACAAACGATTCCGATACTTGCAATCTATCATTTCTTTTCAGATAAGATGGACCTAGAAGAAGCTTACTATTTTGCTTCAAAGGAGTTGAAACAGCAGATCGAGACGCAGATTTTAGAAGATGGAAGCCAGTTTGAACAGTCGATTCTCTATCATGTAGAGGTTTATAAAGCCTTGCTGGACTTGTGTCTCTTGCTTCCAGACTTGCAAGATAGCTTTCAAGAGCTGCTGGAAAAGATGGCGATTTACATTCAGATGATGACAGGTCTAGATGGACGGACCTTAGCTTTTGGTGATAGTGATTCTACAGAAACGACAGAAATTTTGAGCTTGTCTGCTGTAGTTTTGAACAAGGAAGACCTTCTTAACGGTCTGGATATTAAAGTCGATTTGCTTAGCCTCTTGTTCCTGGGGCGAGAAAAGGTCAAGCGACTGCAGGAATTTGAAAAGAGAGATTGGCAGCCTAAGTTTATGATCTTTGAAGACTCTGGACATGTCTGCATTAAGGCTGAACATCGTTATCTATTTTTCAAAAACGGTCCGCTGGGAAGTGCCCATAGCCATAGTGACGAGAATAGTTTTTGCTTACAGTATCAAGGCCAACCGATTTTCATAGATGCTGGGCGTTATTCTTATCGGGAGATAGATGAACGTTATCTCTTAAAGAGTGCTTGGAGTCATTCAACCTGCATTGTAGATGGGAAAGCTCCGGAAAGAATCACGGGATCCTGGGAATATGAATACTATCCTCACTCCCTGTTTTGTCACCATAAAGAAAGGGAGGGAGTGCATTATATTGAGGGGGCTTATTGGTCAGCAGAACCTGATTTGCCTTATCTTCACAGGAGAAAAATCCTCATGTTGGCAGAGGATGTGTGGCTCTTGGTAGATGACAT
The DNA here is from genome assembly GCF_011714815.1 of Streptococcus sp. CCUG 71758. Lineage (NCBI taxonomy): Bacteria > Bacillati > Bacillota > Bacilli > Lactobacillales > Streptococcaceae > Streptococcus > Streptococcus sp. CCUG 71758. The sequence continues at coordinate 109,390 of NZ_RXXO01000004.1, forward strand.
CAGGTGTCAAGGTCAGCATGAGTCGTTGACTCAGTTTATCCTTGACAAGGATGTGACCTATCAAGATGGGAAAATCAATCAGTTGAAACTATGGAGTGCAGTTGATTTTGATTTGGAAGATACCATTATTTCTCCTAAATACAATGAGCTTGAAAAAAGTAGCAAACTCACGAAACACCAATTCTTTGAGAATCAGATGCTGGATTATACCATCATTGCGCATGAGAGTTTTGAAATCACCCGTCATTCTGTCTACCAGACAGATGGTCATGAAGTAGAAAATGCTCTGGCTTTTGAAGTGAAAAATGACGAAACAGACAAGCTGATTCTGTTATTAAGCGAGGATATTTGTATAGGTGAAAAATTGTGCCTCGTTGACGGAACAAAAATGCGTGGAAAATGTCTAGTATATGATAAAATAAATGAGAGAATGATTCGCTTGCAGTGCTAGAAATAGGCGTTTTGACTAGTGAATATGTTATAATAAGTATTAGTAGGAGGTGTTTTAGATTGGAGAAGAAACTGACCATAAAAGACATTGCAGAAATGGCTCAGACCTCGAAAACAACCGTGTCATTTTACCTAAACGGGAAATATGAAAAAATGTCCCGAGAGACACGTGAAAAGATTGAAAAAGTTATTCATGAAACAAATTACAAACCGAGCATTGTTGCGCGTAGCTTAAACTCCAAACGAACAAAATTAATTGGTGTCTTGATTGGTGATATTACCAACAGTTTCTCAAACCAAATTGTTAAGGGAATTGAGGATATCGCCAGCCAGAATGGCTACCAGGTAATGATAGGAAATAGTAATTACAGCCAAGAGAGTGAGGACAGGTATATTGAAAGCATGCTTCTCTTGGGAGTAGACGGCTTTATTATTCAGCCGACCTCTAATTTCCGAAAATATTCTCGTATTATCGATGAGAAAAAGAAGAAAATGGTCTTTTTTGATAGTCAGCTCTATGAACACCGGACTAGCTGGGTCAAAACCAATAACTATGATGCCGTTTATGACATGACCCAGTCCTGTATCGAAAAAGGTTATGAGCATTTTCTCTTGATTACAGCGGATACGAGTCGTTTGAGTACTCGGATTGAGCGGGCAAGTGGTTTTGTGGATGCTTTAACAGATGCTAATATGCGCCACGCTAGTCTAACCATTGAAGATAAGCATACGAATTTGGAACAAATTAAGGAATTTTTACAAAAAGAAATCAATCCCGATGAAAAAACTCTGGTATTTGTCCCTAACTGTTGGGCCCTACCTCTAGTCTTTACAGTTATCAAAGAGTTGAATTATAACTTGCCACAAGTTGGGTTGATTGGTTTTGACAATACGGAGTGGACTTGCTTTTCTTCTCCAAGTGTTTCGACGTTGGTTCAGCCCGCCTTTGAAGAAGGACAACAGGCTACAAAGATTTTGATTGACCAGATTGAAGGCCGCAATCAAGAAGAAAGGCAACAAGTCTTGGATTGTAGTGTGAGTTGGAAAGAGTCGACTTTCTAAGATGAAAGGGAAATGACTTGCAACCTCTGTTAAGAAATAAAATAATCCCATCTAGCATGAGCTGGATGGGATTATTTGTCTATAAAATGAGAAATTATGGGAGTAATCTCCTAAATCAACTGTTTTCGATCTCCTTCTTTAACTACTTGATAAAAGTTATAGAAGTAGGCCAAACTTGAAATAATGGTTATGACTAGGAATATTGAAAATTTCCATTGGACAGGGTTGGTTAAAAGTTGTGGAAAGGATATAAGGAGGAAGAAGAGGGCAGCGTTGAGGATAGGTACCCGTTTTGATTGCATTTTCTCAAGTCCTTTATTGAGTACAGGAAGAAAGAGGAGTAATAGTATTAAAACTGTATTAGAAACAGCTCCTGAAATAAGAGCGAAGGAAAGGAAAATACTGATAAAAACATGACTGATCAGTAGTCTAGCTAGTGATTTCATAAGGAACCTCCTAGTCGTCTTCTTGGTCTTTCTTGGCCTTTTGAATGCGAAGAGAGACGATAATTTGCATCATCAGTCCAAAAAAGAACGCTCCCAGTATAGTTTTTAAAATATGTTTTGAATTCAGAAGAGAACTGATGAAATTTGGATTTTCACTGGTTAGGGTATCGATGAGTGGCATTATAAAAAATATCGCTATGCCGTAGATCAGACCGGCTTTTAGACCCGGAAAATGTAGCTTTTTACTTTCTTTTTGACTCAGCATTTCGGGATCAATAGCTGTGATGCCCGTTTTCTTGGTTTGAGAGACCACATAGAGGGCAACCATCATCGAAATGCCAAACACCACGAGAGGATAGCCGATAGCGACAATTTGCGGGTATTTATAAGCAAGGACAAAGGGGATGAGGTTGCCAAATATCATCAGATAAAAGAGAACAATAAAGACTTGATTCCCGATACGATCGGCCTCGCGCCGTTTGTGTTCGTCAAGGGGGCCAGAAATACCGTATGTGCGTTTGATAAGTTTGTCAGTGAGAATTTCTTTTTTCATTTGTTTGCTCCTTTTTTAAAAATCGTCTTCCCAAAAGAGGCTATTGAGGTCAGTTTGGAGGCTGCGGGCGAGGTTGAGACAGAGTCCCAAGGTTGGATTGTACTTGTCGTTTTCAATCATGTTGATGGTCTGTCTCGAGACACCGATATCTTTGGCGAGCTCGAGCTGGGAAATGCCCAGTTCCTTGCGGAATTCTTTGACACGATTCATAGGGTCTCCTTTCTGATATGTCACATATATTTGACTATATTATATTCTTTTTGGGATGAGATGTCAATTATATATGACATATTTTTGAGAATTTTTTTCGAAGAAACTTAGCCTTGTCTGACAAGTGCAAGCTGGTCGGATTTGTGGTAAAATAGATAGGATATGACAAAAGAATTTCATCATGTAACGGTCTTGCTTCATGAAACGATTGATATGCTTGACGTAAAACCTGACGGTATCTACGTTGATGCGACTTTGGGCGGAGCAGGCCATAGCGAATATTTATTAAGTAAATTGAGCGAAAAAGGGCATCTCTATGCCTTTGACCAGGACCAGAATGCCATTGATAATGCGCAAAAACGGTTGGCACCCTATATCGAAAAGGGGATGGTAACCTTTATCAAGGATAACTTCCGTCATTTGCAGGCACGTTTGCAGGAGGCTGGTGTCCAGGAAATTGATGGAATTTGTTATGACTTGGGAGTGTCCAGCCCTCAGCTAGATCAGCGTGAGCGTGGCTTTTCTTATAAAAAGGATGCGCCACTGGATATGCGGATGAATCAGGAAGCTAGTTTGACGGCCTATGAAGTGGTCAATCATTATGACTATCATGACTTGGTCCGGATCTTTTTCAAGTATGGTGAAGATAAGTTTTCTAAACAGATTGCTCGTAAGATTGAGCAAGTGCGTGAGGTGAAACCCATTGAGACGACGACGGAGTTGGCAGAGATTATCAAGTCGGCCAAGCCTGCCAAGGAACTCAAGAAAAAGGGACACCCTGCCAAGCAGATTTTCCAGGCTATCCGAATCGAAGTCAATGATGAGCTGGGTGCTGCAGATGAATCCATCCAGCAGGCCATGGACATGCTGGCTTTGGATGGTAGAATCTCGGTCATTACCTTCCATTCGCTGGAAGATCGCTTGACCAAGCAACTATTTAAAGAAGCTTCAACAGTGGAAGTTCCCAAAGGCTTGCCCTTCATTCCAGATGACCTTAAGCCCAAGATGGAATTGGTCTCCCGCAAGCCAATCTTGCCAAGTGCTGAAGAGCTAGAAGCCAACAATCGTTCGCATTCAGCCAAGTTGCGCGTGGCTAGAAAAATTCACAAGTAAGAGGAAAAACATGGCAGAAAGAATCGAAAAAACAAGCCAGTTATTGCAAACGAAGTTTAAAGGTTTTTCACGTGTGGAAAAGGCCTTCTATGTTTCGATTGCTGCAACAATGATTATCCTGGCAATTAGCGTTGTGTTTATGCAGACCAAGCTATTACAAGTTCAGAATGAATTAACCAAGGTCAATGCTCAAATCGAAGAAAAGAAAACCGAGCTAGACGATGCCAAGCAAGAGGTCAATGAATTGATTCGTTCAGAACGTTTGAAAGAAATTGCAAACTCTAAGAATTTGCAGCTGAATAACGAAAATATCCGAGCAACGGAGTAAGAAATGAAACAGTGGAAAGAAAAAATCATCCGTTATGCCGTCCGTAACCGTAAATCTCCAGAAGAAAATCGCCGAAGAGTAGGGAAAAGCCTGAGTTTATTGGCTGTCATACTCTTCGCTGTCTTTTTGGTCAACTTTGCGGTCATTATCGGAACGGGTAAAAAATTTGGTAAGGACTTGGTTCAAGAAGCCAAAAAGGTTCACCAAACAACCAAGACGATTCCAGCCAAACGGGGGACCATCTACGATCGTAATGGAACACCTATTGCTGAGGATGCAACTTCGTATAATATCTATGCCGTTATTGACAAGACCTACAAGTCAGCAACAGGCAAGATTCTCTATGTAGAGGATTCTCAATTTAATAAGGTAGCTGAAATTTTCCATAAGTATCTGGATATGGAGGAGTCCTATGTCAAAGAACAGCTTTCTCAGCCAGATCTAAAACAGGTGTCTTTTGGTACCAAGGGAAATGGGATCACCTATGCCAATATGATGGCTATTAAAAATGACCTCAAAACTGCTGGTGTCGAGGGGGTTGACTTTACAACAAGCCCTAACCGTAGTTATCCCAATGGACAGTTTGCTTCTTCCTTTATTGGTTTAGCGCAACTTCATGAAAATGAGGATGGTACCAAGAGCTTGATTGGAACATCTGGTTTGGAGAGTTCTTTAAATAGCATTCTGGCGGGTACAGATGGGATTATCACCTATGAGAAGGATCGCCTGGGAAATATTGTTCCGGGTACAGATCAAGCTTCCCAACAAACGGTAGATGGAAAGGATGTCTACACAACCCTTTCTAGTCCCTTGCAATCCTTTATGGAAACTCAGATGGATGCCTTCCAGGAAAAGGTAAAAGGCAAGTATATGACGGCTACCTTGGTCAGCGCTAAAACAGGGGAAATCCTGGCTACGACTCAACGACCGACCTTTAACGCAGATACCAAGGATGGCATCACGAAAGACTTTGTCTGGCGTGATATCCTCTATCAAAGTAACTATGAACCAGGCTCCACCATGAAGGTGATGATGTTGGCCTCAGCTATTGATAACAATACCTTCCCTGGTGGGGAATACTTTAACAGTAGTGAATTGAAAATAGCTGATGCGACCATTCGAGACTGGGACGTCAATGAAGGATTGACTAGTGGTGGCACCATGACCTTCTCTCAAGGTTTTGCCCACTCAAGTAATATCGGGATGACCTTGCTTGAGCAAAAGATGGGAGATGCAACCTGGCTTGATTACCTTAACCGCTTTAAGTTTGGGGTGCCAACTCGTTTTGGTCTGACAGATGAGTACACAGGTCAATTACCTGCGGATAACATTGTCAATATTGCCATGAGTGCATTTGGACAAGGGATCTCTGTCACCCAGACCCAGATGCTTCGTGCCTTTACAGCCATTGCCAATGATGGGGTCATGTTAGAGCCGAAATTTATCAGTGCCCTCTATGATCCAAATGACCAGTCTGTTCGTAAGTCTCAAAAGGAGATCGTCGGAAATCCTGTGTCAAAAGCTGCAGCGTCCTCTACTCGGGATCACATGGTCATGGTCGGAACAGATCCTGTCTACGGTACCATGTACAACCACAGCATAGGAAAAGCAAATGTCAATGTTCCAGGTCAGAATGTCGCTCTGAAATCAGGGACTGCTCAGATTGCCGATGAGAAGAATGGCGGGTACCTTACAGGTGAAACCAACTATATCTTCTCTGTTGTGTCGATGCATCCTGCAGAAAATCCTGACTTTATCCTCTATGTGACGGTGCAACAGCCAGAGCATTATTCGGGTGTTCAGCTGGGAGAGTTTGCCAACCCAATCCTTGAGCGAGCTTCTGCCATGAAAGAATCCCTCAATCTTCAGTCAACTGCTAAGAACTTGGATCAGGTCAGCAAGACGACAAGCTATGCGATGCCAGCTACCAAGGACTTTACTCCGGGTGACCTAGCAGAGGAATTGCGTCGTAACCTTGTCCAACCAATCGTTATCGGAACAGGAACCAAGATCAAGGAGCTCTCGGTTTCTGAAGGAGATAATTTAGAAGCCAATCAGCAAATCTTGATCCTATCTGATAAGGTCGAAGAAATGCCTGATATGTATGGCTGGACAGATGAAAATGTGCAAACATTTGCCAAATGGCTAAATATAGAAGTCGAGTGGGAAGGTAGTGGCAAAACGGTCAAGAAACAAAGTGTCCGTGCCAATACAGCCCTCAAAGACATTAAAAAAATGAAAATAACTTTAGGAGATTAAGATGATTAGTTCCATTAGTGCTGGAGTTCTAGCCTTTCTATTGACCTTGATAGGTATTCCAGCCTTTATCCGATTTTATCGAAAAGCACAGATTACAGGACAGCAGATGCACGAGGATGTCAAGCAACACCAAGCTAAAGCTGGGACTCCAACCATGGGAGGTCTTGTCTTCCTGATCGTTGCAGTAGTAGTGAGCTTCCTTGTTGCTCTCTTTACCCAACAATTTACCAACAATGTAGGCATGATTTTGTTTATCTTGGTTTTGTATGGTTTGGTAGGCTTTTTGGATGACTTCCTCAAAATTTTCCGTAAGATCAACGAAGGATTGAATCCTAAACAAAAGCTTGCTCTCCAGTTGCTTGGAGGAGTGATTTTCTACCTCTTTTATGAGCGTGGGGGCGATATGCTTTCAGTCTTTGGCTACCAAGTTCATCTGGGCATTTTCTATATTTTCTTTGCCCTTTTCTGGCTAGTTGGTTTTTCAAATGCGGTGAATCTGACGGACGGGATCGACGGCTTAGCAAGTATTTCCGTGGTGATTAGCTTATCGGCCTACGGTGTGATTGCTTATATGCAAAATCAACTGGATATCCTTCTTGTGATTCTTACCATGATTGGTGGTTTGCTAGGCTTCTTCGTCTTTAACCACAAGCCTGCCAAGGTCTTCATGGGAGACGTTGGAAGTTTGGCTCTAGGTGGGATGTTGGCAGCAATCTCTATGGCCCTCCACCAAGAATGGACGCTTTTACTGATTGGGATTATCTATGTCTTTGAGACAAGCTCTGTTATGATGCAGGTTACCTACTTCAAACTTAGTGGTGGAAAGCGTATTTTCCGTATGACACCTGTGCATCATCATTTTGAGCTTGGAGGATTCTCAGGCAAGGGCAATCCTTGGAGTGAGTGGAAGGTTGATTTCTTCTTTTGGGGAGTTGGGCTTCTAGCAAGTCTCTTGACCTTAGCCTTTTTATACCTACTGTAAACATAATTTCTGATTACAAAATAAAACAGGATGAAGGTGATCTTCATCCTGTTTTTGGGTGTTTAAAGGTTAGTTGGAGTCATCCTTTCTCCCTTTTAACATAAAAGTGGCTGTAAGGGCTAGGCTGAGGCCTGCTAAGAAGAGGAGTGGGTTGGACGCTTCTCCTGTTGCTGGAAGTTGTTCTTTAGGAGAATGATTTCCAGCTTTAGCAAGGCTCGGACTAGCTGGAAATTGTTCAGTCTCGTGTGCCAAGGCTTCTTCATCTGAAGCACTTGGTTTTTCCTCAGTGTTAGAGCTTGTTCCAGTAGCTTGATAGACGACAGCATAGGTACTGAAATGATTAGTGATGAATTCTACCTTTCCATCTCGAACGTCGAAATCAAGGGCTTGCAATTCCTTGGTCGGAGTGAGGTAGTAGACCTTTTCGACGCTAGCTGAAATAGGCAAGCGAACCAAGACAGAGCCTTTTGGCTGCAAGCTATGATCTGTTGGATTTTTAAGTTGTAGGTCGTAAGCATCATAGGTCTTGCCAAAGAGTTCCTGAGTTAGGACACGTCGGCTAGAGATGTGAGAAATTCCTTCTAAGTCGGTAGCTCCACCGATAATTTCGACACCCGTCTTTTTATCTTTCAAGGTGCGCAACTGATACTCAGGTCGGGTGAGGGTTGGAGTAGCCTGATCTCCACTAGTTCCGATAGCACCAGTGTACTCAGGTTTTTCAACAGTAGGGGCTTCCTCTTGACCTGCTGTTCCGATCGGTTCGGTGTATTCAGGCTTTTCTACAGTAGGGGACTCTTCTTGCGCCGCCGTTCCGATCGGTTCGGTGTATTCAGGCATTTCTACAGTGGGTGGCACTTCTTGCCCTGCAGTCCCGATAGGTTCGGTGTATTCAGGTTTTTCAACAGTAGGCGGCTCTTCTTGACCTGCGGTTCCGATAGGCCCAGTGTATTCAGGAATGTCAACAGTAGGAGCTGGTTCCTCTCCCTTGCTTGTAGTTGGTTGCTTCTCATCAACTTTCTTTTCATCCTTTTTAGTAAAGACGGCTACGATAGGGCTGCTTGTGGTAGTTCCTTGAATGGCATAAGCTTCAATCGCTTTTCCAGCTTTGCGATCGGTTTCGTCAGGGATTGGGATTTGAACTTGATTGTTTTGGATTGATAGGATGGTCTGATCTCCACTTGTAACTAGATGCGTTTCATCCACCTTACGCAAAACTAGAGGATCTTTGACACCTGGGAAGGTCACTGCGATGGCTTCCCAATCTCCAGCTGGTAGGCTTAAGGAAATGGTTTTGTCGTTTTCCTTAAGAGGCGCGATGCTTGGACTATCTAGACCAACAGCAGGGGCTTTGATGATATCAAAGGAGTCTAGAGAGATTTTCTTGCGACCTTCTGGCGAATCTGGGTCAACTTGTAATGTCAGGGTGTGCGGACCGTCAGTAAGGTTTGTAAATTCGCCAATAAAAGCTCTCTTTTCAGTTGCACCTGAAGTGTAGAAGTCTAGACTTGGCATTTCTTTGCCATCTAGTGTAACACGTGCTCGTCCAAGGGCAAGGCTCTTCAAGCCATAAATACGAATGCCCGTCCCTGTAAAGGAAATAGTTGCCTGAGCTTCTGAAGCTGCACTAGAGTCGCTGTTGTTAATATCAGCGTATTTTTCCGTACCACCGTAGAGTTCAGGGTCAGACCAGTCCTTAAACTGGGAACCATATTGGATGCGCGAATCACGATCATCCATTTTTTCAATCGTGTTGCCTGTTCCTGATAGGATCTTGAAGTAGTCTAATGAAATTTTCGAGCGCTCACTACCACGTCCTTTGTGCTCACGTTTAACACGAAGAGTCAATGTGTGAGGTCCGTCAGATAATCCTGTGAAGCGACCAATGAGACTACCTTTTTCAGTTGCTCCAGCAGTATGGAAGTCAAGCTCGCCGACCTCTTTGCCATCAATTTTAGCAGTGGCAAGACCTAGTTCAGACGATTTCAGTCCATAGATTTCGATACCAACGCCAGTGAAAGGAATGGTGGCAGTGAGATCTTCGTCTGTGTAGTCTCCTTTTGAAAGGTCAGCAAATTTCTCTGTTCCTCCAAATAATTCTGAGTCTGCCCAGTTTCCAAAGGCAGCTCCGTACTGGATGCGGCTGTCTCGGTCGTCCATCAACTCGCTATAGGTTTCGACAGTGGCCTGTTCAGAAACTTGTGTGGCAAGCTCGCCCAGCATCGCCTTGACCGTATAGGTATAGGCATGTTGAGGATTGAGTGATCGGTCGATAAAGTGGGTTTGATTGGTTACAAATTCTCTGGTCGCAGAAGTTTGGCCAGATGCGTCTTTCACTTGCCTTTGGATGACATAGTGGGTAGCGCCTTCTACTTGGTTAAAGGTGAGTTCAGCAGTGACTCCATTTTGTCGAACGGCTGTCAGACTGGTTACACGACCAGGGAAGTGTTCAAAGGTAATGACGTCACCTTTTTGTGTTGCCAGTTGGATGCGATTGTTTTTGAGAATCGTTGCCTTGACTGGTTTGCCATTGACCTTGATTTGGCTGGCTTCGATATTTGGATAATCTACAACCAAGTCTCCACCGACATTTGAAAGGAAGGACAAGCTTTGCAGGTTTTTATCTTTCCACTTCATGCTGACTTCAAAGTTTCCTCGAGCAACCAAGCCAGAAACCTGACCGTCTTTCCAGGCATCTGGAAGAGCTGGTAATGGTGCAATATAGCCAGTATGTGATTGGAGGAGCATTTCTGCCATCCCACTGGTTGCCCCAAAGTTGCCGTCGATTTGGAAAGGCGCGTGGGTATCCCAAAGGTTTTCTAGGGTTGAATACTTGAGCTGTTCAGCGAGCAAGCGATGGGCACGGTTACCGTCCAGCAAACGAGCCCAGAGGTTGATTTTATTTGCCTTAGACCAACCTGTACCACCATCTCCACGGTGGTTGAGGGTAGCACGCGCAGCTTCTAGGTATTCAGCTTGGTCCTTGCTAAAGAGCGTACCTGGGAAGAGACCAACTAGATGGGAAACGTGACGGTGGTTGTTTTCAATCCCTTCATTTGTGAATTGTGGGCTGTCTTCTTCGTACCATTCCTTGATGCGTCCCTCTTTGTTAATGTGAAGGGGGTTGAGTTTGTCAAATTTAGCCTTGACCTCTGTGACTAAGTCTTGGTCGACATTCAGATGGTTGGCTACTTCCATATAGTCGTGGAATAGCTGCCAGACTAGCGATTGGTCAAAGGTATTTCCGATGGTAATGGTCCCGTGTTCAGGTGAGTAGGATGGAGAAGACACCCAACGGTCGCTTTCTTTGTCGTAGTGCAAGAAGGAGTTCCAGAACTTAGCTGTTTCCTTGAGCATTGGATAAATCTTTTCTTTGAGATAAGTCTCATCCTTGGTGAACTTGTAGTAATCATAGACGTTTTGCATCATCCAAGCGTTAGCAGCTGGAGACCAACCCCAATAGTAATTCCAGCCTGGAGTAGTCCAGCCAAATGGTGTCGCCTGGGTGTGGACAAGCCAACCATTTTCTTGACCGTCTTTGGATTCGATGCCAGCGTATTCCTTGGCAGCGATACGGCCATAATAGCGCATGTCGTCAATGTAATTAATCATTGGCTTGGCTGTTTCAGCTAGATTGCTCATATAGGCAGGCCAGTAGTTCATTTGCAAATTGACATTGAGGTGGTAGTCAGCGTTCCAAGGTGGATTGTCTACAGCATTCCAGACTCCTTGTAGGTTTGCAGGAAGGGCATCTGTCCGATCACGAGAAGAACTGATGAGTAAATAACGTCCGTATTGGAAGAAGAGTTCTTCCAATTTTTGCCCTTTTTCTGGGTTATAGCTTTGAAGGGCCTCTTTTGTCGTTTGAGCAGTCTTGTTTCCGCCTAGGTTTAGTTTAACGCGGTTAAAGAGACTTTGATAGTCCTTGATATGGGTCTTTTTAAGTGTCTCGTAGTCTTTGGCCTTAGCAGCTTCGACAATCCCTTTAACTGTTTTTTCGAGGTCAATGTCTTTTCGATAGTTGGTTTTAGGATTTTGAGCAAAGTTTGTTTTGGCGCTGAGGTAGAGGGTTGCATAACTTGCGCCTGTAACGGTTAGTGTCTCATTCTGAACAGTAACTGTTCCATCCGTTTTAATTCCTAGATAGGATGCAAATTGGAGGCCGTTATCTTTGACAGTTCCCTTTAGAAGGATTCCGTTTGCATCTGTAGTGACATGACCATTCTTATAGTTGGAATATTCCCAAGAGTAGTTGCCATTAGCAAGCAAGTCTTCTGTCAAGCTGTTCCAAAGGGTAAAGTCAAGTGTCTTGTTTCCTTTTTTGGTCAGGTGGGTCACAGTGACATCATCAGGATAGCTGGAGAAGGTTTCGCGTTTGAAGGTCGTCCCATCTTGGGTGTAAGAAGTGGTCGTAGTGGCTTCTGTGATATCCAAACCACGATGATAATCAGTTACAGTATCTAACCCTTTTTTCTGGTTATTGAAGACCATGAAGATATCACCAAAGGCAAGATAACGTCCATACTGAGCATTGTTTGGTCCGATTAGATTTTGTTCGGCCAGTTGTTTGGCTTTTTGGCGGTCTCCAGCTTCGAGGGCCTTACGAATCTCCGCCAAGACCTTGTAGCGATCCTTGTAGTTTCCTCCATTATAGTCGGTGCTATCGGATTGTGGTCCTCCTGACCAGAGGGTCTTTTCGTTGTACTGGATTCTCTCTTCCCCAATGAGTCCGAAAACCTTGGCTCCCATTTCTCCATTTCCGACAGGGAGGGCTTGTTTTTCCCATCCATCATAGGAGGGAGCTGTTGGTTGATCGTAGTTGAGTTGATAGTTCTCTTGCTTTGTCACCGGCTGATCTGCTTTTTCAGGTTCCTTATTTTCTTTAGCTTCTACAATGGCTTCTTCACTAGCTTGACTATTTGTCTTCTGAGCCTCCTCAGCTGGCTTGCTTTCGGAAACTACGGGATTCTCGGCTAGAGACGGATTTGTAGTTTCAGTAGCTTCAGCTGCTTTGGGTTCGCTATCAGGCTTAGTGATAGCTTCGACAGAGGTTGGTTCAGTTTGCTTGACCTCAACACTGTCTGCGGCTACAGTGTGGTTTACTAGAAAAACAGCTCCCAGTAAAACAGAAGCAGTCCCAACCGTCAGCTTGCGGATGCTATAGCGACAGGATTTCTCCCAAAAGTGTTTTTTCATAAAACCCTCCTTTGTGTGTTCGAAACCGCTTACATTTTATGAAGCAGTTTCGTTTATTTTGTTTCTATTTATCTCCTTACCTCCCATTCTAATGGTCGTTTAGCATTTGTCAAGAGCTTTTTAGCAAGATACATATTTGCTGCTGTTTTTTCTAAAAAAAGTAGAAACTTAAGGAAGAAGATCCTCTTTTCCAACTATCAACTAGATCGTTTACTACTAAAAAACAGTTGAGAGTATTCCCAACTGTAGGTGTTTATTTCGGATGTCTTTTGGCAAAGTCAACAAAGTGAAATTTTTCTAATTTATGGCGACTTTCGGTAAACTGAAACTGGCGCCCGTCTTGGAGATAGACTTTTGACTTGATTGAAACAACATAAGGGTCTTTGCCAATGTCCATGAGAATCTTGTCTCGGTCACCCGTGTGGTCAATAGTAATTTCTTTCTGAGCATAATCAATATGGAGTTTGAGGTCATCCTCTATATACGAGTAGATAGACTGCTCAGCGATTTGGCGAGTGAGATTTGGGATCAGTTCCATATCCAGATAGTCCGTATCCAGAACCGATATCAGGTCATCCACCACACGCTGGCGGACTACCTTCCACACCATCCGAAACTCTGGAAAGCCGGTTATCAGTGAGGATTTTTTATCGATAATAATTTTGTCCAGACTGACGACATTGGTTTTAGAGCGAAGTCCAAGTTCCTGGACCAGTTCTTGGTAACTGGTTAGGTTAGAGACGGGGAAATTGACCGTTTCTTCTTTGACGACTTGAGAACCTTGCCCCCTTATCTTTTTGATTAATCCTTCCTCTTGGAGGAGGGACAGAGCTTTTCGGACGGTGTCACGGCTCACCTGATACTGATTCATGAGTTCGTGTTCGCTGGGGAGGAAATCTCCGATAGCGTAAGTTTCGTTTTGAATGGTTTTTTGGATTTGCTTAAATAATTGTTGGTATTTCTTCATATTGCTTCCTTAAATGGGTTTTGAATCTTATTCTACACATACCTGTATCTATTTTACCATACAAGTGCTAGAAAATATCCAAAAATATCCTCTTTTTATCACAAACAAGTTGCCTACAAGCTTGGTATCGTTTACAATAGTCTTATCAAATAAAACTTGCTTTGACAAGTATAAGGAGAATCAAATGGGAAAATTTGAACAAGAAGCCAAAGATCTGCTTCAGGCGATCGGAGGTAAGGAGAATGTCACTGCCGTAACTCACTGTGCGACACGGATGCGCTTTGTTCTCAGAGACGAAAAGAAGGCAAATGTTAAGGCCATCGAGTCGATTCCAGCTGTCAAAGGGACCTTTACAAATGCGGGTCAATTTCAGGTAATCATTGGAAATGACGTGCCGATCTTTTATAATGATTTTACAGCTGTTTCAGGCATTGAGGGTGTTTCTAAAGAAGCAGCCAAGTCCGCAGCTAAGAGCAATCAAAACCTGGTCCAACGTGTCATGACCACTCTAGCGGAAATCTTTACACCGATTATTCCAGCCTTGATTGTCGGAGGATTGATCCTCGGTTTCCGTAATGTCTTGGAAGGTGTGCATTGGTCGATGTTGGATGGTAAGACCATCACAGAATCCTCTCAGTTTTGGTCAGGGGTTAATCACTTCCTCTGGTTGCCTGGTGAAGCAATCTTCCAGTTCTTACCAGTAGGGATTACCTGGTCTGTCTCTCGTAAGATGGGAACCAGCCAAATCTTGGGAATTGTTCTCGGGATCTGTTTGGTTTCACCTCAGTTGCTCAATGCCTATGCAGTAGCTTCAACACCTGCATCAGAAATCGCAGCCAACTGGGTATGGAATTTTGGCTACTTTACTGTTAATCGTATCGGTTACCAGGCTCAAGTTATCCCAGCCTTGCTTGCAGGTTTGAGTCTGTCTTATCTTGAAATTTTCTGGCGCAAGCATATCCCAGAAGTGATTTCGATGATTTTTGTACCTTTCTTGTCATTGATTCCAGCTTTGATTTTGGCTCATACTGTATTGGGGCCAATCGGTTGGACAATCGGGCAAGGACTCTCATCAGTTGTCTTGGCAGGTTTGACGGGTCCAGTTAAATGGCTCTTCGGTGCGATTTTTGGTGCCCTCTACGCTCCATTTGTCATCACAGGTTTGCACCATATGACCAATGCCATCGATACACAATTGATTGCGGATGCTGGCGGGACTGCCCTCTGGCCAATGATTGCTCTTTCAAATATTGCCCAAGGTTCTGCCGTATTTGCCTATTATTTCATGCATCGTCATGATGAGCGTGAGGCTCAGATTTCACTTCCCGCAACCATTTCAGCCTATCTCGGTGTTACAGAACCAGCCCTCTTTGGGGTCAATGTCAAATACATCTATCCATTTGTAGCTGGGATGATTGGTTCAGCCCTTGCAGGCATGTTGTCCGTTACATTCAATGTAACTGCGGCTTCTATCGGTATCGGAGGTTTGCCAGGTATCCTCTCTATTCAACCTCAATACATGCTGCCGTTTGCAGGAACCATGCTAGTTGCTATTATTGTACCAATGCTCTTGACTTTCTTCTTCCGCAAAGTCGGTCTCTTTACAAAGACAGAGGACGATACAGCCTTACAGGCAGAATTCGTTGCCCAAGAAGAGGCAGAATTTGTCAGTCATGAACCAGTAACCCTTGCTCCAGTAGAAATTGTCAGCCCCCTTACTGGTCAAGTGAAAGAATTGAGTCAAGCGACGGATCCTGTTTTTGCATCAGGTGTCATGGGACAAGGCCTAGTCATTGAACCAATCCAAGGTGAGTTGACTTCTCCAGTCAATGGGACAGTGACGGTTCTTTTTCCTACCAAGCATGCCATCGGCATTGTCTCTGATGAGGGGGTAGAATTGCTCATCCACATCGGTATGGATACAGTAGGGCTTGATGGCAAAGGTTTTGAAAGTCTTGTAGCCCAAGGAGACCACGTCACAGTTGGTCAGAAATTGATTCGTTTTGATATGGATGCCATTAAGGCTGCGGGTCTCGTAACAGAAACTCCTGTTATCATCACGAACCAAGATGCTTATACAGCGACTATCACTGAAACTTATCCAACAACTATCCAAGCTGGCGAAGCTCTCATGGTCGCTACACGAATCTAATCGAAATAACACAAACAGGGAAGGAACACAGGTTCCTCCCTTTTATCAGAAAAGGAGAAACAGATGGCACTTGATAAAGGAAAAGTAGTCTATCAAATCTATCCAAAATCATACAAAGATACCACTGGAAATGGTATTGGGGATTTCCGTGGGATTATAGAAAAAATCCCCTATCTAGCCAAACTGGGCGTGGATATGGTCTGGCTCAATCCATTCTATCCAAGCCCCCAACGGGATAATGGTTACGATATTTCAGATTATATGGCAGTGGATCCTCTTTTTGGTGATATGGCTGATTTTGAGGAGATGGTGCGTATAGGTAAGGAGCACAAGATTGACTTTATGCTGGATATGGTGCTCAATCATTGCTCGACAGAACACGAATGGTTTCAGAAAGCCCTAGCTGGCGATCAGTATTACCAAGACTTTTTCTTCATCCAAGACCAACCGACAGACTGGCAGTCTAAGTTTGGTGGCTCTGCCTGGGCGCCTTTCGGGGATACAGGGAAATATTACCTCCACCTCTTTGACGAGACCCAGGCTGACCTTAACTGGCGCAATCCCAATGTCCGCAAGGAGCTTTTCAAGGTTGTTAATTTCTGGCGCGACAAGGGAGTCAAAGGTTTCCGATTTGATGTGATCAATTTGATCGGCAAGGATGAGGTCTTAGTGGACTGTCCTGAAAATGAAGGAAAGCCAGCTTACACAGACAAGCCCATCGTTCATGACTATTTGCGCATGATGAACCAAGCCACTTTTGGATCAGACGATAGCTTTATGACAGTTGGGGAAATGTCCTCTACTACCATGGAAAACTGTGTCCTCTATTCGTCACCTGACCGTCAGGAATTATCCATGACCTTTAATTTCCATCATCTCAAGGTGGACTACAAGGATGGGCAGAAGTGGACCTTGTCTCCCTTTGATTTTGAAGAATTGAAAAATCTCTACCATAGCTGGGGCAAGGAGATGAGTGATAAAAACGGCTGGAGCGCCCTCTTTTGGAACAATCACGACCAACCACGAGCCTTGAATCGTTTTGTCGATATTCAACATTTCCGCAATGAAGGGGCGACCATGCTAGCGGCAAGTATTCACCTGTCACGTGGGACACCTTATATCTATATGGGTGAGGAAATTGGAATGGTTGACCCAGACTATGATTCCATGGCTGATTATGTGGATGTCGAGTCCATCAATGCCTATCAGATGCTCTTAAAAGAAGGGAAAAGTGAACAAGAAGCCTTTCAGATTATTCAGGCCAAGTCACGAGATAATTCACGAATTCCCATGCAGTGGGATACTTCAGAAAATGCTGGTTTCACAAAAGGGACTCCATGGCTGAAGGTGGGAAAATCCTATAAAGATATCAACGTAGAAAATGAAATCCAAGGCCCAATTTTCTCCTTCTACCAAAACTTGATTCGACTGCGTAAGGAAATGCCAATCATCTCAGAAGGAAGTTACAAACCAGCCTTGGAAGACAGTAAGCAAGTCTACGCTTTTGAACGTCAGTATGAGGATGAAAAGTTACTGGTCCTCAATAACTTTTATGCCACAGAAGTGGAAATTGAGCTACCAGCACCTTATCAAAATGGACAGATTCTGATTTCAAACTATGAAGATGTAGAAGTATCAGAAAAAATTCTACTCAAACCTTATCAAACGCTGACTATTTATGTAAAATAAATACAGCAAGGAGCTCTCTTTCATTGAAATCCAGGGCTCCTTTTTTCTGTCAATCCCCTCTCTTGAAAGCGTAAAACAAACTAGTCAGGAAAGTCACTTTATGGTATAATATAGAAGACTCAAAAAGAAACAGGAGAAAAAGAATGGACTTACTTTTAGCAATTGTCTTGATTGTGCTAGCTTTTCTAGGAGGAGCTCTTGGAGGTATGTATTTGGTTCGCAAGCAAATTGAAAAAGAATTTGCGGACAACCCACGTTTGAACGCTGAGGCAGTTCGTGCTCTTTTGAGCGCAAATGGTCAAAAACCAAGTGAAGCCAAGGTACAACAAGTTTACCACCAAATCATTCGCCAACAAAAAGCAGCCCTTGCTAACAATAAAAAGAAATAAATAGGAAAAGTCTGGGATGAAAGTTCCAGACTTCTCACTATGTTCAATAGTTCTCAAGGATAAGACTTTTTCCTTGCATTCTATTGATATTTGATTATGATTAAGAGAGAGGCAGTTGACATTCTATCAAGCTGTCGGTTAGTTCCTTCAGGACAAGGAATCATGATGAACTATCAATCAGAAAAAAGACTAGAAAGAAGACTGTATGGATAATCGACCAATTGGTTTTTTGGATTCGGGTGTCGGGGGCTTGACCGTTGTTCGTGAGCTCATGCGCCAGCTTCCCCATGAAGAAATCGTCTATATTGGAGATTCGGCACGGGCGCCCTATGGTCCCCGTCCTGCTGAGCAAATTCGTGAATATACTTGGCAGTTGGTCAACTTTCTCTTGACCAAGGATGTCAAAATGATTGTCATTGCTTGTAATACTGCGACTGCGGTCGTCTGGGAAGAAATCAAGGCTCAACTAGACATTCCCGTTCTAGGTGTGATTTTGCCAGGAGCTTCGGCAGCCATCAAGTCCAGCCAAGGTGGGAAAATCGGAGTAATTGGAACCCCCATGACGGTCCAATCAGATATCTACCGTCAGAAAATCCATGATCTGGATCCGGATTTACAGGTGGAGAGTTTGGCCTGTCCCAAGTTTGCTCCCTTGGTGGAGTCTGGTGCCCTGTCAACCAGTGTTACCAAGAAAGTGGTCTATGAAACTCTGCGTCCCTTGGTTGGAAAGGTGGATAGCCTGATTTTGGGTTGTACCCATTACCCACTCCTTCGCCCCATCATCCAAAATGTTATGGGACCAAAGGTTCAGCTCATCGATAGTGGGGCAGAGTGTGTGCGGGATATCTCGGTTTTGCTTAACTATTTTGAAATCAATCGTAGCCGAGATGCGGGACCTCTTCAACATCGTTTTTACACAACAGCCAATAGCCAAAGTTTTGCCCAGATTGGAGCAGAATGGCTGGAAAAAGAGATTCATGTGGAGCATGTAACTTTATGACAAATAAAATTTATGAATACAAGGATGACCAGGACTGGTATGTCGGTGTCTGGGATGTCTATGGAGGCATCTACAGCCTCATCAAAGATCCGCTTAATCTTGATTTTATGGATTTGGCTCGGATTTTTCGTGATGAGGAAAATGGCTTTCCGATTACGATAACGGTGATGCGCTGGTCTTCTAACTTCCGTCTGCTCTCCTTTATCGTTGAGATTTTAAATGCCGAAGCAGGCCGCAATCTAGAAGTCATCCAACGTCAGGGAGCCCTGCTCTTTGTTGAAAATGGGCAACTCCTGCATGTAGAATTGCCTAAAGAAGGAGTCGGTGTAGAAGCCTTCTTTGAAACTAGCAAGGTTAGAGAAACTCTGCTCATTGCGACTCGTAACGAAGGCAAGACCAAGGAATTCCGAGCTATCTTTGACAAGTTAGGCTACGACGTGGAAAATCTCAATGACTATCCAGATCTGCCTGAAGTAGCCGAAACTGGTATGACCTTTGAAGAAAATGCTCGACTTAAAGCAGAAACTATTTCCCAATTAACAGGCAAGATGGTGCTAGCAGATGACTCAGGTCTCAAAGTCGATGTCCTCGGCGGTTTGCCAGGAGTCTGGTCAGCCCGTTTTGCAGGTGTGGGAGCAACTGACCGTGAAAACAATGCCAAGCTCTTGCACGAATTGGCCATGGTCTTTGAACTCAAGGACCGTTCAGCACAGTTCCACACAACCCTAGTCGTAGCTAGTCCAAACAAGGAAAGCTTGGTTGTTGAAGCTGACTGGCCAGGTTATATTAACTTTGAACCCAAGGGCGAAAATGGCTTTGGATATGATCCCCTTTTCCTTGTGGGAGAGACAGGCAAGTCAGCAGCCGAATTAACCCTTGAAGAAAAAAATAGCCAATCTCACCGTGCCTTAGCCGTTAAGAAACTTTTGGAGGTATTTCCATCATGGCAAAGCAAACCATCATTGTAATGAGTGACTCACATGGCGATAGCTTGATTGTGGAAGAAATTCGTGACCGCTATCTAGGTAAAGTTGATGCCATTTTTCACGATGGTGACTCAGAACTCCGTCCAGACTCTCCGCTCTGGGAGGGCATCCATGTCGTCAAAGGCAACATGGACTTTTATGCTGGTTATCCAGAACGTTTGGTGACTCAACTTGGTCCGACCAAAATCATCCAGACCCATGGACACTTGTTTGATATCAATTTCAACTTTCAAAAGTTGGACTACTGGGCTCAGGAAGAAGAAGCGGACATCTGTCTTTATGGTCACTTACATGTGCCAAATGCTTGGATGGAAGGCAAAACACTCTTTTTAAATCCAGGATCCATCAGCCAACCACGAGGAACCATCAGAGAATGCCTCTATGCCCGTGTGGAGATTGATGACAGCTATTTTAAAGTAGACTTTTTGACACGTGATCATGAGGTTTATCCAGGTCTGTCCAAGGAGTTTGCTCGATGATTGCCAAGGAATTTGAAGCATTTTTATTGGAGCAGGAAGAGACTTTTCTTACCCCTGCTGAGAATCTAGCAGCCTTGATTGATACCCATAACGCTGACCATGCAATTTTGGTATTGAGTCAAATCACCTATACCCGTATCCCTGTTGTGACTTTTGACAAACGCTTTGTCGGAACCATTGGTCTGAGAGACATTTTGGCTTATCAAATGGAGCAAGGTTTGACGGATGAACAGATGGCAACGACAGACATCGTCAATATGACCAAGACAGATGTGGCAGTCGTCGCTCCAGACTATAACATCACTGAAGTCCTCCATAAACTGGTAGATGAACCCTTCTTGCCAGTGGTAGATGATGAAGGAATTTTCCAAGGAATCATCACGCGTAAGTCCATCCTAAAGGCAGTTAATGCCCTCTTGCACGACTTTAGTAAGGAATATGAGATTCGATGCAAATGAGAGATAGCATTTCAGCCTTTTTAGAGAAAAAGCAGGGCTTGTCTGCCAATTCAAAGCAGTCTTACAGGTATGATCTGGAGCAATTTTTAGATATGGTAGGGGAGCGAATCTCTGAGACCAGTCTCAAGATTTACCAAGGCCAGCTAGCCAATCTAAAAATCAGCGCCCAGAAGCGAAAACTTTCGGCCTGTAACCAATTTCTCTACTTTCTCTATCAAAAAGGTGAAGTGGACAGTTTTTACCGTCTGGAATTAGCCAAACAAGCTGAAAAGAAGACTGAAAAGCCAGAGATTCTAAATTTAGACTCTTTTTGGCAGGAAAGTAATTATCCAGAAGGACGCTTGCTGGCGCTTCTTATCTTGGAGCTAGGACTCTTACCAAGTGAGATTTTAGCCCTTAAGGTTGCAGATATCAATCTGGATTTTCAGGTATTGCGAATTAACAAGGCTTCCCAACAGAGGATTGTAGCCATACCCACGACCTTGATTCCAGAGCTAGAACCCTTGATGGGGCAGATCTATCTCTTTGAAAGGGGAGAGAAAGCCTATTCTCGTCAGTGGGCCTTTCGACAGCTGGAGTCTTTTGTCAAGGAGAAAGGTTTCCCAACCTTATCCGCTCAAGCCTTGCGGGAACAGTTCATTCTAAGACAGATAGAAAAGAAGGTCGATTTGTACGAAATTGCAAAAAAATTAGGATTAAAAACAGTCCTGACCTTAGAAAAATATAGATAATGGATATTAAATTAAAAGATTTTGAAGGGCCCCTGGACCTGCTCTTGCACTTGGTTTCTAAGTACCAGATGGATATCTACGATGTGCCCATTACAGAAGTTATCGAACAGTATCTAGCCTATGTCTCAACTCTGCAGGCCATGCGTCTGGAAGTAACGGGCGAGTATATGGTTATGGCCAGTCAGCTGATGCTGATCAAGAGCCGCAAGCTCTTGCCAAAAGTAGCAGAAGTGACAGACTTGGAGGATGACCTGGAGCAGGACCTTCTCTCCCAAATCGAAGAATACCGCAAGTTCAAGCTCTTGGGTGAGCACTTGGAGGCTAAGCACCAAGATCGGGCTCAGTACTACTCCAAAGCGCCAACAGAGTTGATTTACGAGGAAGCAGAACTTGTACATGACAAGACGACCATTGACCTCTTTTTGGCTTTTTCAAATATCCTAGCCAAGAAAAAAGAGGAGTTCGCTCAGAACCACACGACCATCCTGCGCGATGAGTATAAGATTGAGGACATGATGGTCATCGTAAAAGAGTCCTTGACTGGACGAAACCAGTTGCGTTTGCAGGATTTGTTTAAGGAAGCCCAGAATGTTCAAGAGGTTATTACCCTCTTTTTGGCAACCCTAGAGTTAATCAAAACTCAGGAATTAATCCTCGTGCAAGAGGAGAGTTTCGGAGATATCTATCTTATGGAAAAGAAGGAAGAAAATCAAGAGGCACAAAGCTAGACTTGATAGAGAGGAAAGATGAGTACTTTAGCAGAAATAGAAGCGCTCTTATTTGTAGCAGGTGAAGATGGGATTCGAGTTCGCCAGTTGGCTGAACTCCTCTCACTTCCACCGACAGGCATCCAACAGAGTTTAGAAAAATTAGCCCAGAAGTATGAAAAAGACCAAGATTCGAGCTTGTCTCTGATTGAGACAGGTGGCGCATACAGATTGGTCACCAAGCCTCAATTTGCAGCGATTTTGAAGGAATACTCCAAGGCACCCATCAACCAAAGTTTGTCTCGGGCTGCTCTTGAAACCTTGTCCATCATTGCCTACAAGCAGCCGATTACCCGAATTGAGATTGATGCTATTCGTGGGGTTAATTCTAGTGGAGCTCTAGCTAAGCTACAAGCTTTTGAATTGATAAGAGAAGATGGAAAGAAAGAAGTGTTGGGCCGCCCCAACCTCTATGTGACTACGGATTATTTCCTAGATTACATGGGGATTAACCATTTGGAAGAACTGCCAGTGATTGATGAGCTTGAGATTCAAGCCCAAGAAAGCCAATTATTTGGTGAAAGGATAGAAGAAGATGAGAATCAATAAGTATATTGCCCACGCAGGTGTGGCCAGTAGGAGAAAAGCAGAAGAGTTGATCAAGCAAGGCTTGGTAACCGTCAACGGCCAAGTGGTGCGTGAACTAGCGACGACCATCAAGTCTGGTGACAAGGTCGAAGTGGAAGGCCAGCCCATCTACAACGAAGAAAAGGTCTACTATTTGCTTAACAAACCACGCGGAGTGATTTCCAGTGTGACAGACGACAAGGGCCGCAAGACTGTTGTAGATCTCTTGCCTAATGTCAAAGAACGTATTTACCCAGTTGGACGTTTGGACTGGGATACATCAGGTGTCTTGATTTTAACCAATGATGGGGACTTTACAGACGAGATGATTCACCCCCGTAATGAGATTGACAAGGTCTATGTCGCGCGTGTTAAAGGTGTGGCTAATAAGGACAATCTCCGCCCCTTGACCCGCGGTCTTGAGATTGATGGCAAGAAAACCAAGCCAGCTGTTTATGAAATTCTCAAAGTGGATCCAGTCAAAAACCGCTCTGTGGTACAGTTGACTATCCATGAAGGGCGTAACCATCAGGTTAAAAAGATGTTTGAAGCCGTCGGTCTTCAAGTTGATAAACTGTCTCGGACACGTTTTGGACACTTAGACTTGACAGGTCTTCGTCCAGGAGAATCCCGTCGCCTTAATAAAAAAGAAATCAGCCAACTACACACTATGGCTGTAACCAAGAAATAATGAAACGCATCTTAATAGCGCCAGTACGCTTTTACCAACGTTTTATCTCACCAGCCTTTCCACCCTCTTGTCGCTTTGAGCCGACTTGTTCCAACTACATGATTCAGGCTATTGAAAAACATGGCTTCAAGGGTGTTCTGATGGGCTTGGCTCGAATTTTCCGATGCCATCCTTGGTCGAAAACAGGTAAGGACCCCGTCCCAGACCACTTTTCCCTCAAACGGAATCAAGAAGAGTAAGTCAGTATAATCATCACCTTTTCTGTTAAAACATCTCAATATATATATAAATTTAATTTTTTACTTATATTGATTTTTAAAGTGAAATAATGTAAAATATTTAAGGATAAGCTAAATTTTTTGGATATAAAAAGGGAGGAACTCCACACTATGATGAAGAGAGTGTACAAAAAAGCTGTATTGTTTTTTATTACAATCATCAGTCTTTTATGTATAATATTTCCATTAGAGAGCTCGTCTGCTCTAACAAGGAGTAGGAATGATATCGATTTATCTAATATCAATTTATATCAGTTCGCTTTGAGACAGGAAAATATGGAAATTTTGAGTCAAAATGGCTCAGTAGTAAAGGATGTTGTGCCAGCTAATGGTAACTGGAAGAATAGTACAGTATTTTCATTAAAGGTAGATAAAACAAAGGAAAATCAGGATTTTTCAGAACCACTTGCTTTGAAGTTTACTAATGCAGGTACAGTTTATGATAAGGTTGTAGATGTATATATCACCGTTAATAGTGTGACAACACACCTTGCATCTAAAAATGGTGATTATAATAACAACGCAAAAACAGTTGTCCCTTTTTTAACAGTGGACGAAAATTGGGGGACGAAATCAATCCAAATAATGGATTATATCTATCCTTCTCATCCTACCGTCACTCATGATATGTATCAAACTTATTGGTTCGATGCTAATGTAACAGCTGAGTTGAGATATCAGGATGGCACGCCTTGTGATTTAAAGATGGTTATGAACCCTTCTGATATTGATGTTATTAGTAGGGGTCTAAAAGAGTCATTCTCGTTATATAATATTGACAAT
The DNA here is from genome assembly GCF_011714815.1 of Streptococcus sp. CCUG 71758. Lineage (NCBI taxonomy): Bacteria > Bacillati > Bacillota > Bacilli > Lactobacillales > Streptococcaceae > Streptococcus > Streptococcus sp. CCUG 71758. The sequence goes on from NZ_RXXO01000004.1 coordinate 133,923, forward strand.
ACGATTGATAAGATAGTGGAGAATAACGCCAACAATCTTAACGAGTCTACTAGTGGGAATAAAACAACATGGTTACCTACAAACCCTGCTGGAACAAGTGGGGATTGGAATGAGCATAATATAACGGGTCTTGCAGTTCGTTCAGTAGATAATAAAATGTCCTTTTCTTATGGAACAACGGCTGTGTGTGGTGGACTCTTTGGGTTCTACACTGAGGTGCCCTCTACACCGCCTACAAAAGAAGTAGATAAAAACGCTATTACACCAGTAGTTGGTCAGGAGTTGACGTATACAACTAAATACAAGATGCCGGTTCCAGGTAAGGATGTTATCGATGACTTAACTTCCATGAAGATGATTGATACTTTTGATGAACGATTAGACTATAAGAGTCTGACTGTTCAGCTTGAAGGACAGACCTTAACGGAAGGAACGGATTATACTGTAACGGTTGAGAAACAAAAGGTGACAGTTACTATTGATCAAAAACATCTAAAACGAGGCAATGGTGGCCAGAATTATACGATTACCTATAAGACGGTAACAAATGACAAAATTCTCCAAAACGGTACAGAAATTGAGAACCGTGTTACTCAAGAGATAGACAATGTTCCGTCTCACTCAAACACTGTTACGACAAAGGTTTTATATAAGAAAACGCATGAATTTATCAGTGGTACACCAGATAAAACGTTACCACAAGCCGTTCTAGATTTATTACCAGCGGATCAATTAAATATTCCAAATGGAACAACCGTGACACCGGATCAACCCAAAAATGGTATTACAAAAGTCAGCGTTCCTGAAGGTAATTGGGTCTTTAAGGGATATGATAAAAATTCTGAGGTTATCAATAACAAAGACGCTCATTTTATTGGGAAATGGGTTATTGAAGAATATACCAAACCTGTTAAAGATGTTCAAAATGATTCAGGTACAACGATTAATGGTAAAGCCGTCCAACCGGGAGATGTTTTAACCTATACTATAAAATATACCAATACAACTGATAGTGATCGTGATGTTACTATAACAGATACTATTCCAAAGCTAACAACCTATGTAGATAATTCTGCAGATAATAGTGGTGCATATGCTGATGGTAAACTTACTTGGGTAAAAAGAGTTTTGAAGGATGAGACCTTCGTAGTTACATTTAAAGTAAGAGTAAACGAGAACGTTGATGGTGAGGAAATTATCAACACTGGGCATGTGAGTGATGGATTAATGGATGTGGATACCAATCCAACTAATAATCCAACGCCTAAAAAACCTAAAAAAGATGTTGTAAATGATTCAAATATTAGTATTGATGGTGAAAAAGTTCAGTGGGGGCAGGTTCTAACTTACACAGTAACTTACCAGAACACAACTGGAGAGTCACGTGATGTTACTATAACAGATACTATTCCTAAGTACACCACTTATATTGAAGACTCGGTAGACAATGAGGGAACATTCACTAATGGTAAGATTACTTGGACAAAGAATGTTGCTAACGGCGAAATCTTCAAGGTGTCCTTTAAAGTGAAAGTTAATGATGATGCTAATGATAAATTGATTGAGAACACAGCCCAAGTAGCATCTGGAGACAATGAAGTTAAAACCAATACAACGAAAAATTCAACGCCAACTAGAACCAGTGTCAAAGTGACAAAAGTGTGGGATGATTACAATGATAAATATAAAAAACGTCCACAATCTATTGTCGTTAACCTATTAGCAGATGGTGAAGTTATTCAAACTACGACGATTGTTGCTGATGCAAATGGAAATTGGATGCATGAATTTACTAATTTACCAGAATATACAAGTAATGACAAAAAGATAGATTATACTGTTAGTGAAGATGTAGTTAAGGGTTATGATACAACATACTCTGCTAACAATAATGGGAATATAACAATCACAAATACTGTTCAAAAGGAGTATGGTTTGCCTGGAACAGGAGGTAAGGGAGTATTGTTATATATGATTGTTGGAGGAATAATGATCGTAGTTTCAGTTGTTCTTTTAGTTTTACGTCGTAAGCAACACGTAAGAAAATATTAATTACGATCTGTTCTTTATAAAAAATAAAATAATTTATTTCAAGGAGAATAAACATGAAAAAAATAAAATGGTCATTAATGGGCTTTATAGCTGTATTAATGATGATTGTTAGCAATAAGGTATTTGCTAGTGATACCTATACGGTGACCTTAAATGGAACAACAACAGGTCATACTTATGAAGTTTACCAAATCTTTAGTGGGGACTTATCGAATAGTACTCTTTCAAATATAAAATGGGGGAAGGGTGTCAGTGCAGCTGGACAAACAGCCCTTGGTGATGCCGTGGCTAAAGCTGAGAGTTTAGATGGGAAGGCTACAGATGCGACAGAAGCACAGCAATTTGCTAAAGAGGTTGCATTATATCTGCAGACCCCTTCTGCAACAGTAGTAAGTACAGAGACAACAACAATCATTTCAGGTTTATCTGCAGGATACTACTTGATCAAAGATAAAGAAGGAACGCAAAATGGTACTAATGATGCGTATACTCGCTTTATTCTAGAGGTGGTTAAGAATACACAAGCAGAATTGAAATCAGATGTTCCCAAAATTGAAAAGAAAGTTCAATCAGGAGATGATTATCGTGATGCAGCTAGTTATGCAATTGGAGAGTCAATACCTTATCAATTGACAGCTACATTGCCAAGCAATTATGAATCCTATAAAGAATACTATCTTTCATTTAATGATTCATTGTCTTCTGGTTTAACTTATAATAATGATGCGAAAGTCTATGTTGTGAATGGTTCTACTGAGCAGGAAATAACAAACAAATTTACAATTGCTGCGGATGGCTCAAGTTATGTAGTGAATGACTTGAAAACTGTGTCAGAAGATGATCGCGGTCAAACAGTAAATATTACAAAAGATTCAAAGATTGTTGTGCGTTATACAGCGAAACTTAATGAAAGTGCAGTAATTGGATCAACAGGAAATTCAAATACAGCTAGCTTAACCTATTCAAACAATCCAAATAGTACAGGTGGTGGAAGTAAGGGAGTGACACCAAAGGATAAAGTTGTTGTCTTTACTTATCAAGTCATTGTAAATAAAGTGGATCAAGATTCAAGAACTCCTCTTAAAGGAGCAGGTTTCACACTTTATAAAAAAGATTCTACTGGAGTCTACAATAAAGTAGAAGAGATAACAGCCGGCGAAACTACGACTTTTACATTTAAAGGTCTTAATGTTGGCGATTATAAACTTTCTGAGACGGTTACACCTGCTGGTTACAATACAATTGCAGACGTAGAGTTTACAATTTCTGCCAATGTGGATAAAGCGTCTGATAACCCAATTTTAAATACATTAGAGGCGACGTCAACGTCTACTAATAAACTGGTGTTTACTTCTAATATTGTCGATGGCTCATTAACCACTACAGTTGTCAATAAGAAAGGTTCCATTCTTCCTTCAACAGGTAGTGTTGGAACAACAATGCTGTATGTTATGGGTTCGCTCTTAGTGATTGGAGCAGGAATTTTACTAGCTGTAAGAAAGAAAACAAATAATTAAGATTATAAAAAGGAGATAGTTTATAATATCTATCTCCTTCATTTGATTAAAAGGGGGTGAGGTGTCCGGTATGATTTCTTTTATTAAGAGGCAATTTGTTACTATTTTGTTGATTGTCCTTTTATTAAGTGGTTTATCGTTAATATTATATCCAACATTTAGTGATATTTGGAATTCTTATCACCAGTCAGAAGCCATTGCATCCTATAAGCGTGATGTAGAAATAATAAATCAACAAGAAAAAGATAAACAACTGTCTGAAGCGGAACTGTACAATAAGCAGTTACCTATCGGTGTCAATCCTCATCTCAATCTTACCAAGGATGAGGAGGAAAGGTACAACACAACATTGGATATTACTGGTACTGGAATCATGGCTTATGTGGAAATACCAAAATTAAACACCAAGCTCCCAATTTACCATGGTACTGATGAAGCTGTGTTGGAGATAGCAATTGGACACATTGCGGGGACATCCCTTCCCATCGGAGGGGTGGGAACACATTCCGTTATTTCGGGACACCGTGGTCTCCCTTCAGCAAAACTATTTACAAATTTAAATGAGCTGGAAAATGGAGATACGTTTATGATTCATATTTTAGATAAAACTCTAATTTATGAAGTGGATCAGAGTTTAACGGTGCTTCCTGAAGATTTATCTGCTCTACAAATAGATTCTCAAAAAGATTATTGTACTCTGGTTACATGTACTCCTTATGGTGTTAATACTCATCGTTTATTGGTTAGAGGACATAGGGTATTTAAAGAGGGACTGAGTGAATCAAAAGATTCAGTAGCAGACTCTTCGTTTATACGTATTTCTCTCACTATAATGCTAATCATCTTTGCCTTTGCTTTAATATTTATCTTTTTTAGGAAAAAGAAATATCAGCAGACTTATAGACGATCAAAAAGAGGGAGACGCTAATTTTCAAAACTACAATTAGAGATAACTATACTGTTTTTATAAGGAATTTTCTTTTGGTTCCTAATAGGAGAAGACCCCGTCCCAGACCACTTTTTCCTCAAATGAAATCAAGAAGAAAAATAAACCCAACATCACCTGATGTTGGGTTTTCTTGCTTATTTCAAAGCTTTTTGAGCGTCTTCAATCATGAGTTTAGTTGATTCAAGACCGCCACCGCTTAGATACCATAGGTCTGGTGTTAGTTGGACAATTTTACCATTTTTAGCGGCAGGAGTTTCAGCGATGAGGGCATTTTCTAGGACGCCGTCGTTGCTTGAGTTGTCCCCACCGATGGCAAGGGTACGGTTGATGACAAAGAGGATGTCAGGATTGATTTCTTTCACACTTTCAAAGCTGACTTCTTGTCCGTGGCGAGAGTCTTCAAATTGAGTATCAGTTGGTTTGAATTTCAAGGTTTGATACAAGAAAGAGAAACGAGATTGGGCACCAAAGGCAGCCATTTTTCCTTCATTGAGGAGGATAGCAAGGGCTTTTTTGTCAGAACTTTCGTTTTTAGTAGCGACTTCTTGAATGCTCTTATCCAGATTTGCCAATTCTTCTTTGGCTTTCTGTGTACCAGTTTCGCCAAAGGCGCTTGCTAGGGATTCGATGTTGGCCTTGGTAGAAGTCCAGTAGTCGTCCTTGCTTGCTTGGAAGAGCACGGTTGGAGCGATTTCTTTGAACTTGTCTACGAATTTTTGGGTACGTGGAGAAGCGATAATCAAATCCGGTTCAAGAGCAGCAATGGCTTCTAGGTCTGGCTACACCATAGAACCAACATTGTTGACATTTCCTGCAAGATCTTTTAGGTAAGTCGGAACAGTTTTTGTAGGCATTCCGACGATATTCTTTTCAAATCCTAAAGCGCGAATAGTATCCGCAGCACCGAGGTCGAAGGTCACAATCTTTTCAGGAACCTTTGAAAGTTTGACCTCGTCTAGTGAACTTTTAATGGTTACCTCTGTTGGAGCAGAGCTACTTGTCTCTGTCTGGCTAGTGCTTGAGTTTGTATTTGTACTACATGCACCAAGTAAGAGCAAGAAGCTGGCAGCTAGGGCAGTGAGATAAAGTTTAAGGGATGTTTTCATGATTTCTCCTTTTTAAAATGTGATAACGATGTAGGGAGTCTCTTAGATAGGCTTGTTAGCTAAGAGACAGAGGGTTCTCTAACATGAGTTCAGAATAGCTAGCTATAGATACAGATCTTTTTGCCATTGATATCAGCCAGCGTGATGGGAATCTCATAGAGTTGACTGAGCAGGTCAGCCTGCATGATTTGAGCAGTCGTTCCCTTGCAAAAGACTTGACCGTCTTTAAAGGCAACAATTTCATCCGCATATTGGCTAGCCATATTGATATCGTGGAGGACGATGATAATGGTCTTCCCTAGTTCCTCCACCAGTCGCCGAAGGATCTGCATCATGCTGACGCTTTGCTTGATATCAAGATTGTTGAGCGGTTCGTCTAGCAAGATAAAATCTGTATCCTGAGCCAAAACCATGGCGATAAAAACACGTTGGAGTTGTCCGCCAGACAGACTATCGATGTAGCGGTTTTTTAAGTTTGTCAGTTCCAGATAGTCAAGGGTTTCTCGGATTTTTTCCCAGTCCTCTGCTCTCAGTCTACCTCGACTGTAGGGAAAACGTCCAAAGCTGACCAGTTCTTCTACAGTCAATTTGGCTTGGTAATTGATCTTCTGCTTTAGGATGGTGAGCTCTTTGGCCAGTTCTTGCGAATTCCAACTCTCGATTTCACGGCCTTTGATGCTGAGAATTCCCTGATCCTTCTTGGTCAGTCTGCTCATGATGGAGAGGAGAGTTGATTTTCCAGCACCATTTGGACCAATGAAAGCTGTCAGTTTCTGAGGACTGATTTCAAGGGAAATGTCTTGTAAAATATCCTGTTTTTGAATGGATTTGTCAATGTTTTCCAGTTTCACCGACGCGCCCTCCTGTAAAGTAAGATAAAGAATAAGAGACCTCCAACGCTCTCAATAATCATGCTGATGCGAATTTCCAGTGCAAAGACTCGTTCGATGAGGGCTTGCCCCAAAGTCAAACTAATAAATCCAATCAGAATGGCTACGATAAAGAGCAACTTGTGCCGATAATCTTTGACGATTAGGTAGGTAAGATTGGCCAGCATAAAGCCGAAGAAGGCCATAGGCCCTACCAAGGCAGTGGCTGTTGAGGTCAAGAGCACGATGCCCCAGAGGAGTTCTCTCTGTTCTTTTTCAACATCTAGTCCCAGTATCTGAGCCGTTTCTCTTTGCAGGTGCAAGACATCTAGAATGACTGCTTTTCGAAAGAAAAAGATTGTCAAGGCGAGGATGATCAGAGAACCGATGGCTAGGATGGAAGTGTTGAGATGCTGAAAGGAGGCAAAGAGACTGTTCTGCAGTTTATCGTATTCATTTGGATCCATCAGAACTTGTAGGAAGGTACTGATATTTCGAAAGAGACTTCCCAGGGCTAGGCAGATTAGCAGAATGAAGACCAGATCTTGCTTCATCAGCGTTTTCAAGTAGCCTTGTAAGGCGAGAAAAAAGAGGGATTGAAGCAGAAGCAAGACTAGAAATTCTAAGACAGGAGACTTTCCAAGCTGTAGAAATTTGCTTTCAAATATCAGTAGTAGGGTTTGTAGCAAGACATAGAAGGCTTCGATTCCCAAAATACTTGGCGTCAGAAAGCGATTTTCCGTCAGGGTTTGAAAACTAATGGTCGAAATCCCTGTCGCGATGGCTACTAAGAGATAAACGATGATTTTTTGGGAACGCAGCTTCCAGGCAAAAGCAGACAGCTGGGTGATGGGCCAAAAGTAGAGAAGACAAGCTCCGATGGCCAGAATAATGAGAAGGCAGAAGAGCTTGGTATGTTTGCTTTTAAACTGCATCCTTTTGTCCCCCTCTCCATAGAAGTAGGATAAAGACGAGACTACCGATGATTCCTAGCAGGAGACTGACAGACAGCTCATAGGGCCGAATCAAGACTCGAGAGAGGATATCACAGGCCAGAACCAGATTGGCGCCGACCAGAGCGACCATGAGTTTGGTTTGGCTCAGATTATCTCCATAGCGCTTGCGGACAAGATTGGGAACGATGACCCCGAGAAATGGCAAGGCACCCACGGTAATCATGGTGACACTTGTCGTTAGTGCCACTAGAAAAAGGGCCAGTTTTTCAAGTAGAGAGTAAGAAATCCCCAAACTTTCACTGGTTTCCTTGCCCAGATTCATGATGGTGAAGGTTTGGGATAATTTCCAAACGGCTATCAGGATAATGAGGCCTAAGAAGAGCCACTCATACTGATGGGTCTGAATCATGGAGAAGGAGCCCTGGGTCCAAGCAGTCATACTCTGAACCAGATTGAAACGATAGGCGATAACTTCTGTGACAGAACCGATAATCCCACTATAGATGATCCCGATCAAGGGCAACATCCACCTCTCCTTTACAGAAAAAATAGTCATAAAGGCCAGGAAGAAGAGGGTAAATAAGATGGATGAGCCAAAAGCAAAGAGCATCTTTTGGGTCAGACTCGCAGACGGAAAGACAAAGAGGCTTAACACCATTCCCAGTTTGGCGGCTTCAGTCGTTCCGACTGTACTCGGAGCAGCAAACTGATTTTGAGTAATGGTCTGCATGAGGAGTCCTGCCATGCTCATACTGGAGGCAGCCAGGAGAATACTGATGGTTCTTGGAAGACGCGACTCTTGAAAGAGAAGCCAAGTCTGCTGGTCAAAAGCAAAGAATTTTTCCCAAGAAAAATCACTGGTTCCAATACTAATGGAGAGAAAGACCAGGAGTAGAAGTAAGCCTGTTAAAATATGAGAGAGTTTCATGCCCCGTCCTTTCTTGTAGATTTGGTATCGAAAGATACCTGCGGATATAAATGTAACACGATTTCTTTAATCTGTCAATAAATTTTCTGACAATTTAATGTAAAAAGAAAGAAAAATTCCTGAAATTACATCTGCCCCTCTATTTTATAGGATAAACTAGTAAAAACTAATCCAATTTCCTACTATCCTTCTCCTATAAAAAGTGGTAAAATGGAGGACAGAAAGAAGGAACTGATATGACAACATTATTTTCAAAAATCAAAGAAGTAACAGAGCTTGCTGCAATCTCAGGTCATGAAGCGCCTGTCCGGACTTATCTTCGTGAAAAGTTTACACCACATGTGGATGAAGTGGTGACAGATGGCTTAGGTGGTATTTTCGGTATCAAGCATTCAGAAGCTGCCGATGCACCACGCGTCTTGGTCGCATCTCACATGGACGAAGTTGGTTTTATGGTCAGCGAGATTAAGCCAGACGGAACCTTCCGTGTGGTTGAAATCGGTGGCTGGAATCCTATGGTGGTCAGCAGCCAACGCTTCAAACTCTTTACTCGTGACGGTCGTGAAATTCCAGTGATCTCAGGTTCTGTCCCTCCACATTTGACTCGTGGAAAAGGTGGGCCAACCATGCCAGCCATTGCCGATATCGTTTTTGATGGTGGGTTTGCGGACAAGGCTGAGGCAGAAAGTTTTGGCATCCGTCCTGGTGACACCATTGTCCCAGATAGTTCTGCTATCTTGACAGCCAATGAAAAAAATATCATCTCAAAAGCTTGGGATAACCGCTATGGTGTCCTCATGGTGAGCGAGCTTGCAGAAGCCTTGTCAGGTCAAAAACTCGGAAATGAACTCTATCTTGGTGCCAATGTCCAAGAAGAAGTTGGACTTCGTGGCGCTCATACCTCTACAACTAAGTTTGATCCAGAAGTTTTCCTAGCCGTTGACTGTTCACCTGCTGGTGATGTTTATGGTGGCCAAGGTAAGATTGGGGACGGAACCTTGATTCGCTTCTACGATCCAGGTCACTTGCTTCTCCCAGGTATGAAGGATTTCCTTTTGACAACGGCTGAAGAAGCTGGCATCAAGTACCAATACTATTGTGGAAAAGGTGGAACAGACGCTGGAGCAGCTCATCTGAAAAATGGTGGTGTCCCATCTACAACTATCGGTGTCTGCGCTCGTTATATCCATTCTCACCAAACTCTCTACGCGATGGATGACTTCTTAGAAGCCCAAGCTTTCTTGCAAGCCTTGGTGAAAAAATTGGACCGTTCAACGGTTGATTTGATTAAACATTATTAAACATAAGGGAGGTGGTCGGGATGGTAGAACCAAACCTAGAAAGTCTTATAAAAGATCTTTATAACCATGCCCGTCAGGGTTTGAGTGAAGATTTAGTTGCTGCTCTCTTAGAGACTGCTAAAAAACTACCCACTACAAATGAGCAATTACTAGCAGTCCGACTCTCAGGACTGGTCACCCGTGAATTGCTTCTAAATCCCAAGCACCCAGCACCTGAATTGATCAACTTGGCGCGCTTTATCAAAAGAGAAGAAGCCAAGTATAGGGGCACTGCAGTTTCTGCTATCATGTTTGGAGAACTCTTTAAAATGCTTTGATTCCATTGTGAATCAAAGCATTTTTCTATATGCTACAAAAGGAATTTTTGATGAGGAGAAGAAAAAGCCATCCTATTCAGGATAGCTTCTTGGTACTTAGATTTGTTCAGCAATGACCTTTTCAGCTAGGTTCATAGCGTGGTCAGATACACGAGTGTAGTGGGAAATGATGTCGATGAAATTGACTCCAGCTTGTGTAGAACACTCACCCTTGTTAAGGCGTTTGATGTGGGTCTTTCTGAGAACGCGTTCCATATTGTTGATTTCTTTATGGCGTTCAATCAGACTTTGAGCTTTTTCAATATCATTGTTTTCCACACTATCAAGGGCATCCTTGATAAAGTCAGTAGTTTTTTGATAGATATCCGCCAATTCCTGCAAAGCAGCATCAGAGAACTGAACATTCTTACGTTGGAGGTAGTCTGTTAGGTTGAGCAAGCCTTCTGCGTGGTCCCCAATCCGTTCCAAATCACGAGATGAATCCAGGATGTTGGTCAAGACTTCGCTTTCCTTTTGACTCAAGGATTCGCTTGAGAGTCTGATGAGGTAACGAGTGAGTTTTTCATCGATGGTGTTGATGGCTTCCTCTGTCTTGTGCCCTTTTTCAGCTACCTTTTCATCCAAACCGATGATATAGGTATAAGAAAGGTCAAAAGCTTTGGCTGCATAGTTCCCCAAGTGCAAAAGTTCTTTTTTAGCATTTCCTAGAGCGATAGAAGGAGATTGCTGGATAAGTTGCTCGTCGAGATAAAGGGGCTCGTACTTGACAACCTCGTCTTCACCAGGGATGAGCTTGGTAACAAAGTAGGCCAAGGCTCCGATGAATGGAAATTGTACAATGGTGTTACTTACGTTAAAGGCACCGTGCGAGAAGGCGATGGTCATCTCAGGTGAGAGGTGAAGGAGTGCCTGGAAGTACTCGATCATAGCAGTAAAGGGGCCTAATAAGATTAAGCAAAGAATAGTTCCTAGAACGTTAAAGGTAACGTGGGTTGCCGCAACGCGTTTCGCTGAGACATTGGCTCCAGCTGCTGCGATGATCACGGTTAGGGTTGTCCCGATATTATCTCCGAAAAGAACTGGTAGGGAACCTTTAAGGTCAAGGAACCCACCTGCATAGAGGCCTTGCAAAATCCCAATTGTAGCTGAGGAAGCCTGGATGAGGACGGTAATCACTGCACCAGCTACCACTCCTAAAATAGGATTTTGTCCCAAGGTTACCATATATTCCTTGAATTGTGGTAAATCTTTAAGTGGGCTCATACCGGCACTGATGAGGTTAAGGGCGTAGAAGATTCCCCCAACACCAAACAGGATGCGCCCGATATTGTTTGCTGTTCTGTTTTTTGTAAAGAAGAGGAACATGGTTCCAAGGAAAATCAAGGGTAAAGCATACTCGCCAAGCTTGAAACCGATGATAAAGGAAGTAACGGTGGTTCCGATGTTGGCTCCCATGATAATTCCGATAGCCTGTCTAAGAGTGAGAAGACTAGCGCTGACCAGTCCGACCGTGATAACTGTAACCCCTGTACTTGACTGAATGAGGGCAGTCACGACAATCCCGACTAGAACACCTAAAAAGGGATTGCTAGTGTACTTGTCAATGTAAAAACGAAGGCGATCTCCAGCAGCTTGTTGCAAACCGTCTCCCATGGTCTTAATACTGTACAAAAACAGTCCTAGACCTCCTAAAAAGTGAAATAAAATTTCCTGCCAATTAATGGACATTTCTTTTTCCTCCGGAAAATAATAACGGAATTTCTCCTATTCTATTTTAAAGGATAAAAGTAAATCTCACAAGTGTTTAGCTGAAATTTTCATAAGAAACAAGAACTTTCTTTTAAAATGAGAGATAGATTCCCTTTAAGATAGATGATTTATAGGATTGTGTCCAAATTTTACTGATTATTATCCTAGTTATAGTTTTTGTATCAAATAGATTGACATCGCTTTCATATAAGATAAAATGAAGATGATCCTGTTCTGGTGGTGTGCACTGAGAACAGTTACTTTTTATCAAAAAGTAAAGCGCTTACTTTATATTTTATTAGGAGGATAAGATGAAAAATCTATTTTTTGAAAAACGTTGCCGTTACAGTATTCGTAAGCTGTCAATCGGGGCTTGTTCCTTGATGATTGGTTCAGCTCTATTTGCGAGCCCAGCTCTTGCCGAACAAGTCGCAGTCCCTGAAACAGCTGCAAATACGAGCGCCCAAGCTACAAGTACTAGTGAGACAACTAATCCAGATACTGCAGCTATCGAAAAACAATTATCGGAAACAGAGAACAAAGTAGCTGAGCAACCAATTTCAGAAAACACTCCAGCAATAGCGGATTTGGTTAATGAAAAAGAAGAGGCAAAACCCGCTCCGACAGATAAAACTGAAAAACCTGCTCAACCAACTGAAAAAGAAGAAGTCAAACCAGAGGAAGCTCCTCAAGTGGCTGAGAAGAAAGCCGACAAACCGACTCCAGCAGACGTTCCTAAAAATGAAGAAAAGAGTCTCCGACCAAAAGAAATCAAATTTGATACATGGGAAGATTTGTTGAAATGGGAACCGGGTGCGCGTGAGGATGATCCCATTAACCGTTCCTCAGTTGAACTCGCCAAGCGCCATAGAGGTCAGTTGGTCAATGAAAAAGCAAGCAGAAGAGCCAAGGTCCAGGCGCTGGCAAATACCAACTCAAAGGCCAAAGACCACGCTTCTGTTGGTGGAGAAGAATTCAAGGCCTACGCTTTTGATTACTGGCAATACTTGGATTCAATGGTCTTCTGGGAAGGTCTAGTTCCAACTCCAGATGTCATTGATGCCGGTCACCGCAACGGAGTTCCCGTTTATGGAACACTCTTTTTCAACTGGTCAAACAGCATTGCTGACCAAGAGAAATTTGCAGCTGCCTTGAAACAAGACGCAGATGGCACCTTCCCTATCGCACGAAAACTTGTCGATCTTGCTAAGTACTATGGCTTTGATGGCTATTTCATCAACCAAGAAACAACGGGGGAATTGGTAGCACCTCTTGGTGAAAAAATGCGCCAATTCATGCTCTATACAAAAGAATACGCGGCTAAAGTCAACCATCCAATCAAGTATGCTTGGTACGATGCCATGACCTACAAATATGGTCGTTACCACGAAGATGGCCTTGGTGAATACAACTATCAGTTCATGCAAAAAGAAGGTGACAAGGTTCCTGCAGATCAATTCTTTGCCAACTTCAACTGGAACAAGGAAAAGAATGACTACTCTGTAGAGATGGCAAAATGGCTAGAACGTAGTCAATATGATGTCTTTGCAGGCTTGGAATTGCAACAAGGTGGTTCTTATAAGACCAAAGTCAAATGGGATGCCCTATTAGATGAAAAAGGCAAGTTGCGTTTGTCACTTGGACTCTTTGCACCAGATACGATTACCAGTCTAGGAAAAACAGGCGAAGACTACCACAAGAACGAAGACATCTTTTTTACAGGTTACCAAGGAGATCCAACGGCTCAAAAACCAGCTGACAAAGAATGGTATGGGATTGCCAATTTGGTTGCTGACCGCACACCAGCAGTTGGTCGAACCTTCACGACCTCCTTTAATACAGGTCATGGTAGAAAGTGGTTTGTAGACGGTAAAGTTTCTAAGGATTCTGAGTGGAACTACCGTTCTGTTTCAGGTGTCTTGCCAACATGGCGCTGGTGGCAGACTTCGACAGGGGAAAAACTCCGTGCAGAATATGACTTTACAGATGCCTACAATGGCGGAAACTCTCTTAAATTCTCAGGTGATGTAGCTGGTAAGACGGACCAAGATGTGAATTTGTATTCTACCAAGCTAGAAGTAACGGAGAAAACCAAACTTCGGGTTGCCCACAAGGGAGGAAAAGGCTCGAAAGTTTATATGGCCTTCTCTACAACACCAGACTACAAATTTGAGGATGCAGCTGCATGGAAAGAACTAACTCTCTCTGATGACTGGAAGAATGAAGAATTTGACCTTAGCTCACTAGCAGGTAAAACCATCTATGCAGTTAAACTCTTCTTCGAGCATGAAGGAGCTGTAAAAGATTATCAGTTCAACCTAGGTCAATTAACAATTTCAGACAATCACCAAGCACCGCAAGCTCCAACAGGTCTCTCTGTGGTGAAGCAGTCTCTTAAGAATGCCCAAGAAGCTGAAGCAGTTGTTCAATTTACGGGTAACCAAGATGCGGATTTCTATGAAGTCTACGAAAAAGACGGTGACAACTGGCGTTTGTTGACAGGTTCATCTGCTTCAACCATCTACTTGCCAAAAGTTAGCCGTTCTGCTAATGCGACTGGTACAACGCAAGAATTGAAAGTCGTTGCAGTTGGTAAAAATGGACTCCGTTCAGAAGCAGCAACTGCGTCATTCAACTGGGGGATGACTGTTCAGGATACAACTCTCCCAAGACCTTTGGCTGAAAATATTGTTCCAGGGGCAACGGTTATTGGTAGCACTTTCCCGAATACTGAAGGCGGGGAAGGCATCGAAGGCATGTTGAACGGTACGATTACAAGTCTGTCAGACAAGTGGTCTTCAGGACAATTGAGCGGTAGTGTCGATATTCGTTTGACCCAACCACGTCGTGTTGTCAGATGGGTAATGGATCATGCGGGAGCTGGCGGTGAGTCTGTCAACGACGGTTTGATGAACACCAAAGACTTTGACCTTTATTATAAAGATGCAGATGGTGAATGGAAACTAGCTAAGGAAGTCCGTGGCAACAAAGCGCACGTTACGGATATCACTCTTGACAAACCAATCACTGCTCAAGACTGGCGCCTAAAAGTTATCACTTCAGATAACGGGACACCTTGGAAGGCCATTCGTATCTACAACTGGAAGATGTATGAAACCTTGGACACAGAAAGTCAAAATATTCCAATGGCTAAGGTAGCTGCCCGTTCACTTGGAAACCATCAAGTTCAACTAGGCTTCTCTGATGTTCCAGCGGGTGCAACCATCACCGTTTACGACAAGGCAGATTCACAAACACCGATTGCAACCTTGAAGTCTGAAACTGGAGGCGACTTGGCAACAGCACCATTGGCCTTTGACAAGCAACCAAATCTCCTCTATTATCGTACTCAACTACCTGGCAAAGAAATCAGTAACACCTTGGCTGTAGCGATTCCACAGGATGAAAGAAAAATTGCTGCAGTTAGTCTTGAAAAAGGACCTAAGAAGACAGTTTATAAAGAAGGTGAAAATCTCGACCTCAGAGGCGGAACTCTCCGTGTTCAATACGAAGGGGGACAAGCCGACGAGCTGATTAACCTTACTCACTCAGGTGTGACGGTATCTGGATACGACGCTCATCAAAAAGGGGAACAAAACCTAACACTTCAATACCTTGGTTTACCAGTGTCAGGTGATCTGAAAGTCCAAGTGACAGGACAGGATGAAGGAAAACCAAAAGAAGTAGCAGGTTTGTACATTACGAAGAAACCAAAAACAGACTATCTAGTAGGGGATCAACTGGATCTCTCTGAAGGTCGCTTCGGTGTCCTCTATGATGATGAGACGGAAGAAAGTCATGCCTTTACGGATCAAGGTGTTGAAATCACGGGCTATGATGCTCAGAAGACTGGACGACAAACCTTGACCTTGCATTACAAGGGACACACTGCTGAGTTCGATGTCTTGGTTTCTCCAAAAGCAGCTGTCAACGATGAGTACCTCAAACAAGAAATCACTGCTGCCCAAGGTCGCCAGTCAACCCTTGCCTATACCTTCTCAAGTGAGAACAAACAAGCTGTACTAGTAGAGAAACTTAATGCAGCGAAAGCTGTTGCAGAAAACCATGATGCTAGTCAAGAAGAAGTCAACAAAGCCTTGAATGAATTGAAACAAGCTGGAGCGGACTTGGATGGAAATCAACGTTATCAAACTGCTAGAGAAGAATTGGAAGGTTTGCTCGAATCTGTCCGTGAAAAAGATTCTCAAGATGAGTTGATTGCCCAAGTTGAAGCTTTGTTGTCTTCACAAACACCAACTCCACAAGCTTTTGCGGACATGAAAGAAAAGCTGAATAAGAAACTAGCACCTGCAGAAGAAAGCCATCATGTTGGAAGCATGGATCCAAATGAAGTGGCTCCAACAGTTGAAGCCCTCCCTGAACTAGTTGTTGAAACTGAAACAACAGCCTTTGAACGTCAGGAGCGACCAAACGCCGAGCTTCTCAAAGGACAACGCCAGCTAGTTCAAGCAGGAGCGGAAGGCCAAGTTCGTCGTCTAGTAGAAGTAGATGCCCAAGGCAATCGCACTCTTCGTTCAACTGAAGTTCTCAAGGAAGCCCTCCCAGAAATTACTGAAGTTGGAACAAAAGTTCTGTCTAGCAACCAACCAGCTGAGGGAGTAAAAGACCTAGTTTTAGAAATTTCGAAACTAGAAATTGAAGAGGATACAGTAGCCTTCGAACGTCAAGAGCGACCAAATGCAAGCCTTCTGAAAGGTCAACGTCAACTTGTCCAAAAAGGAGAAGAAGGCCAAGTTCGTCGTCTAGTTGAAGTAGATGCCCAAGGCAATCGCACCCTTCGTTCAACTGAAGTTCTCAAGGAAGCTATCCCAGAAATCACAGAAGTTGGAACAAAAGTTCTGTCAAGTAACCAACCGGCTGAGGGTGTGAAAGATTTAGTTCTAGAAACTCCGAAACTGGAAGTTGAAGAGGGAACAGTTTCCTTCGAACATCAGGAACGACCAAATGCAGCTCTTCTCAAAGGACAACGCCAGCTAATCCAAGCAGGTGTGGAAGGTCAAGTTCGTCGCTTTGTAGAAGTTGATGGTCAGGGCAAACGCACTCTTCATTCAACTGAGGTTGTTAAGGAAGTAATCCCAGAAATTGTTGAAGTAGGAACGAAAGAAGAGCAAGTCTCACAAACGAGGGATCAAGCTCTTTCAGCAGCACCGACAAAAGTTGAAGCAGCAAGCAAAGAGCTTCCAAATACAGGAGCGACAAGAGATGCTAGTCTAGTAGCGCTGGGACTCCTCGGAGTAATGAGTGGCTACGGCTTGCTTGCTGGAAAGAAGAGAGAAGACTAATCGAATTTACGAATCTTGGATTTTCTCATAAAAATTAAAAACAAGGCTTGACTGTAGATTAGTCAGGCCTTGTTTTAACTAGTAGAAATCAGTGAAAGAATGATTAAATGAGCTAGTCTTTCTTTCAATAATCAGTTATTTAACAAGGTTTTTCTAGTTTTTATTTTAAAAAATGCTAGTTTCAATTATAAGAAAGAACAAGAAAAGTTTAGGGTTTTTCTATCTCTTTTGCTGATTTTGTGATATAATTAACACGTATAAAAAAAGAAGGAGTCATATCTAATGGCAAAATTGACTGTTAAAGACGTTGACTTGAAAGGGAAAAAAGTTCTCGTTCGTGTCGACTTCAACGTACCTGTAAAAGATGGCGTGATCACTAACGATAACCGTATCACTGCAGCTCTTCCAACTATCAAGTACATCCTTGAACAAGGTGGACGTGCAATCCTCTTCTCTCACCTTGGACGTGTAAAAGAAGAAGCAGATAAAGAAGGTAAATCACTTGCTCCTGTAGCTGCTGACTTGGCTGCTAAATTGGGTCAAGAAGTTCAATTTATCCCAGGTGTTACACGTGGTGCTGAATTGGAAGCAGCTGTTAACGCTCTTGAAGATGGACAAGTTCTCTTGGTTGAAAACACTCGTTTCGAAGATGTTGACGGCAAGAAAGAATCTAAAAACGATCCTGAACTTGGTAAATACTGGGCATCACTTGGAGATGGTATCTTCGTAAACGATGCATTTGGTACTGCTCACCGTGCACACGCATCTAACGTTGGTATCTCAGCAAACGTTGAAAAAGCTGTTGCTGGTTTCCTTCTTGAAAACGAAATTGCTTACATCAAAGAAGCAGTTGAAGCTCCAGAACGTCCATTCGTAGCTATCCTTGGTGGATCTAAAGTATCTGACAAGATCGGTGTTATCGAAAACTTGCTTGAAAAAGCTGATAAAGTTCTTATCGGTGGTGGGATGACTTACACATTCTACAAAGCACAAGGTATCGAAATCGGTAACTCACTTGTAGAAGAAGACAAATTGGATGTAGCGAAAGCTCTTCTTGAAAAATCAAACGGCAAATTGATCTTGCCAGTTGACTCAAAAGAAGCGAACGCATTTGCTGACTACACTGAAGTGAAAGACACTGAAGGTGAAGCAGTAGATCTAGGATTCCTTGGTCTTGATATCGGTCCTAAATCAATCGCTAAATTCGACCAAGAATTGACTGGTGCGAAAACAGTTGTATGGAACGGACCTATGGGTGTATTTGAAAACCCTGACTTCCAAGCTGGTACAATCGGTGTGATGGACGCTATCGTGAAACAACCAGGCGTTAAATCAATCATCGGTGGTGGTGACTCAGCTGCTGCTGCGATCA
Organism: Streptococcus sp. CCUG 71758; assembly: GCF_011714815.1. Lineage (NCBI taxonomy): Bacteria > Bacillati > Bacillota > Bacilli > Lactobacillales > Streptococcaceae > Streptococcus > Streptococcus sp. CCUG 71758. The sequence goes on from NZ_RXXO01000004.1 coordinate 152,342, forward strand.
ACCTTGGCCGTGCAGACAAATTCTCATGGATCTCTACTGGTGGTGGTGCTTCTATGGAACTCCTTGAAGGTAAAGAACTTCCAGGACTTGCAGCCTTGACTGAAAAATAAATAGTTTAACTAAAAGAAGATGGTTTAACCATCTTCTTTTTAATTTCATTTATAAATATGTTAGATTTATCGATAAATGAAGGGGGAGAGTAAATGTTTGCATCCCGCATCATAAAATGCTACTATGGATGGTAGATGATTAATTTAGATAAGAAAGGGATTAGAATGAAAAATAAAAAAGAAGTCTATGGATTTCGTAAAAGCAAGGTTGCCAAAACTTTGTGTGGTGCTGTTTTAGGAACTGCTTTGATTGCTTTTGCAGACAAAGCAGTATTTGCTGATGAAGTCACAGAGACAACTAGTACAAGTACAGTTGAGGTGGCTACTACAGGAAACCCAGCCACAAATCTACCTGAAGCTCAGGGTGAAATGAGCCAAGTTGCCAAAGAGAGCCAAGCTAAGGCTGGTTCTAAAGACTCAGCTTTGCCAGTAGAAGTATCATCAGCTGATTTGGATAAAACAGTTGCCGATGCAAAATCTGCAGGAGTTAAGGTAGTTCAAGATGAAACAAAAGACAAAGGAACAGCCACAACTGCTACAGAAAATGCTCAAAAACAAGATGAGATTAAAAGCGACTATGCTAAACAGGCTAAAGAAATAAAGACAACAACTGAAGCATATAAAAAAGAAGTCGCAGCTCATCAGGCAGAAACAGATAAAATCAATGCTGAAAACAAAGCAGCGGATGACAAGTACCAAAAAGATCTAAAAAATCATCAAGAAGAAGTTGAAAAAATCAACACTGCCAATGCAACAGCTAAAGCAGAATATGAGGCTAAGCTAGCGCAATACCAAAAAGATTTAGCAACTGTCAAAAAAGCAAACGAAGATAGTCAACGGGATTATCAAAATAAACTTTCAGCTTACCAGACAGAATTAGCTCGAGTACAAAAAGCTAATGCGGAAGCTAAAGAGGCTTATGATAAAGCAGTAAAAGAAAACACAGCAAAGAATGCAGCGCTTCAAGCTGAAAATGAAGCGATTAAACAACGTAATGAAACTGCAAAAGCAACTTACGAAGCAGCAATGAAGCAGTATGAAGCAGATCTTGCAGCTGTTAAGAAAGCTAAGGCGGATAATGATGCTGATTATCAAGCTAAATTAGCAGCTTATCAGACAGAATTGGCTCGAGTTCAAAAAGCTAATGCGGAAGCTAAAGAGGCTTATGATAAAGCAGTAAAAGAAAACACAGCTAAAAATACAGCCATTCAAGCTGAAAATGAAGCGATTAAGCAACGAAATGAAACAGCCAAGGCAACTTATGAGGCTAAAATAGCACAATACGAAAAAGACTTAGCAGCAGTTAAGCAAGCGAATGCAGCTAACGAAACAGACTACCAAGCTAAGCTGGCCAAATACCAGACGGAATTAGCTCGCGTTCAAAAAGCTAATGCCGATGCAAAAGCAGCCTATGAAAAGGCTGTTGAAGACAACAAGGCAAAAAATGCAGCGCTCCAAGCTGAAAACGAAGAAATCAAGCAGCGGAATGCCGCCGCAAAAGCTGAATACGAGGCTAAAGTTGCGAAATATGAAGCAGATCTTGCCAAGTATAAGAAAGATGTCGCAGCTTATACTGCAGCACTCGCAGAAGCGGAGAGTAAAAAGAAGCAAGATGGTTATCTTTCAGAACCAAGATCACAATCGTTGAACTTTAAATCAGAACCAAATGCAATACGAACAATTGATCCATCTGTACATCAATATGGGCAGCAGGAATTGGATTTGTTGGTAAAATCATGGGGGATTTCGCCAACAAATCCTGATAGGACAAAATCTACAGCATATTCATATTTCAATGCAATCAATTCGAATAACACTTATGCAAAGCTTGTATTAGAAAAGGATAAACCAGTCGATGTTACCTATACTGGTCTAAAAAATTCAAGTTTTAATGGTAAGAAAATTTCAAAAGTAGTTTACACTTACACATTAAAAGAAACAGGTTTTAACGATGGAACCAAAATGACTATGTTTGCCTCGAGTGATCCAACTGTGACAGCATGGTATAATGATTATTTTACTTCTACAAACATTAATGTAAAAGTCAAGTTTTATGATGAAGAAGGTCAACTTATGAATCTCACAGGAGGATTAGTTAATTTTTCATCTCTAAATAGAGGTAACGGTAGTGGGGCAATTGATAAAGATGCAATTGAAAGTGTTAGAAACTTTAACGGTCGATATATTCCAATTTCTGGTTCATCTATCAAGATTCATGAAAATAACTCTGCTTATGCAGATTCATCAAATGCAGAAAAATCGCTAGGGGCTCGTTGGGATACATCGGAATGGGATACAACCTCTAGTCCAAATAATTGGTACGGTGCTATTGTCGGTGAAATAACTCAATCGGAGATTAGCTTTAATATGGCTTCTTCTAAGAGTGGAAATATTTGGTTTGCTTTCAATTCAAACATTAATGCAATTGGGGTTCCGACGAAACCTGTTGCACCAACAGCTCCAACTCAACCAATGTATGAGACAGAGAAACCATTGGAACCAGCTCCAGTAGCGCCAAGCTATGAAAATGAGCCAACACCACCGGTAAAAACTCCAGATCAACCAGAGCCATCAAAACCAGAAGAGCCAACATATGAGAC
>NZ_RXXO01000005.1:0-78858 GCF_011714815.1 Streptococcus sp. CCUG 71758
CCCTTGACCAACGGACCTTGAGCTTTTCAACTCTTTCTATTATACCTACTTTTCCTACTTTGTCAAGATCTTTTTTCCTCTTTACCGAAATTCTGAAAAGATTAGGGAAAGAGCCAGTTAAACTGACTCCTTCTATTTATCTTTCCAATTTGTCGCACGTTCCTCTCCCCACCAGTAAGGAATCAACTCGGCAACCTTAATTGTTTTTCTTGTTTCGTAGTCCATCATGAACTCTGCTTCTTTGTTTTCAGCATTCAATTCTAAGAGAAATTCTCTGCAAGCGCCACAGGGCATACCTGATCCTTCGCCGTAGGGAGGTTTATCTCGAAAGGCGAGGATTTTCTTAACTTTGGTTTGTCCTGAAAATTGATACATATTGAAGAGAGCCGCTCGTTCTGCACAGAGATGAAAAACGCCACAAGTGCCCTCCATACAAAATCCTGTGAAGATCTGACCATCTTCTGCTTCTACTGCAGCAACAACATGGTTAGCATAAACAAAGTCAGAAACTTCATGAGGATTGTATAAGGCTCGTGCTTCTTCATACATTTTTTCCCATGTATCCATCGGAAGTCCTTTTTATTTAGAAATCTCTTTCAGTATGTTTTCAATATGCTGGATTGACTTTTCACGTCCGAGTAAGAAAATGGTGTCTGGTAATTCTGGTCCATGCATTTCACCTGAAACGGCAATACGAATCGGCATGAAGAGGTTTTTCCCTTTGATACCTGTTTCTTTTTGAACTGCTTTGATTTGTGGGAAGATGTTTTCTGTCACAAATTCCTCATCTGTCATGGCTTCTAGTTTCGCTTTGAAGGCTTCTAGAACAACAGGAACGGTTTCTCCTGCCATGACCTCGCGCTCAGCATCTGTCAGCTCTGGGAAGTCTGAGAAGAAAAGGTCTGTCAATGGAACGATTTCATCCACTGACTTCATTTGTGGTTTGTAGAGTTCCACCAATTTTTCGGCCTTGTCAGTCAAGCGTCCTGCTTCTTCTAGGAATGGTTTTGCCATTTCAAAGATGGTTGCTAAGTCAGCTCTCTTGATGTAATCATTGCTCATCCAGTCCAGTTTCTTCTGGTCGAAGGCTGCTGGAGACTTGCTAAGGCGGTTTTCATCAAAGAGTTTAATCAATTCCTCACGAGAGAAGATTTCGTCTTCCCCACCAGGGTTCCAGCCAAGAAGGGTAATAAAGTTAAAGACTGCTTCTGGAAGATAGCCTTTTTTACGGTAGTCTTCGATAAACTGAAGGGTGTTAGTGTCCCGTTTAGACAATTTTTTACCCGTTTCAGAGTTGATGATCAAAGTCATGTGACCGAACTCTGGCGCTTCCCAACCAAGAGCCTCATAAACCATGAGCTGTTTTGGGGTGTTGGCAATATGGTCATCACCGCGGATAACATGAGAAATCTGCATATCGTGGTCATCAATAACAACAGCAAAGTTGTAAGTTGGGTAGCCATCTTTCTTTTGAATCACCCAGTCACCACCGATGTTGCCACCTTCAAACTCGATATCACCTTTGACCATATCATGCCATTTGTAGATACCAGACTCATTAACAGCCAAACGGACAGTTGGGATAATACCAGCTGCTTCACGTTCTGCGATGTAGGCAGCTTTTTCTTCTTCGCTCATACCAAGATATTCATTGATGTAACGTGGTGTTTCGCCAGCTGCTTCTTGGCGTTCACGCTCAGCCGCCAACTCTTCTTCTGTGACGTAAGATTTGTAGGCTTTTCCTTCAGCTAGCAATTGGTCGATGTATTTTTGATAGAGTTCCAAACGCTCAGACTGGCGGTAGTTTGCATGAGTTTCTGGGCTCTCATCCCAATCCATACCCAACCAGCGAAGATTTTCAAGCTGTGAACGTTCTCCATCCTCAACATGGCGTTTACGGTCAGTATCTTCGATACGAATGATAAAAGTTCCACCATGATGGCGTGCGTAAAGGTAGTTAAACAATGCTGTACGGGCATTTCCGATGTGTAGTAGTCCTGTTGGACTTGGTGCGTAGCGTACGCGGATATCTTTTGACATAGTTTCTCCTATAAAGTCTCTAGGCGTCTGCCTTTTTGCTTTCTATATTATATCACAAGTCTCGCCTGAGTCCAATGTCTACGAATAAAGAGAGTAAAAAGAGTGGGCAAGCCACTCTTTTCTTCTATTATAGACGTGCGTTAAGCTCTTTGCTCAATTCTTCAAATCCTGGTTTTCCAAGAAGGGCAAACATGTTGCGTTTGTAGGCTTCAACACCTGGTTGGTCAAATGGGTTGATGGCATTCAAGTAACCTGAAAGGGCAATTGCCAATTCGAAGAAGTAGATAGTGTAACCAAGAGTGAAAGCGTCTTGCTCTGGAAGAGTCACGTACATGTTTGGCACATCACCGTCAGTGTGGGCAAGAAGAACACCGTCAGTTGCTTTTTTGTTTACAAAGTCAACGTCTTTTCCTTGAAGGTAACCAAGTCCGTCAAGGTCTTCTTCCAAAGTAGGAATGATCACGTTCTTACGTGGTTTGTCCACACGGACAACTGTTTCAAACATGATACGAGTTCCTTCTTGGATAAATTGACCCAATGAGTGCAAGTCAGTTGAGAAGTTTGCTGAAGTTGGGTAGATACCTTTTTGGTCTTTCCCTTCTGTTCAAGCACCCCTTGTGGATGCATTTGCTGGAAATTCCCTTGCACTGACTGGCTAGTTTGATTGACTTGCCAATCAACCACTGCGTCATCTATTTTTTCTAATTTAGACCCAGAAGCCTGGACTTTTTGTCCAGGCTCTGAATCAATTTTTTAGACTTTTATTTTTCTAAATTGCTTGATTTGAAATTTTATTATGGTTAAGCAGTTTCAAAAATCTGAATGGTAGAATCTTTATCAATTACTACTGCTTGGTCTGCTGCGACATGGAGTGTACCAGGAAGACTCCCCTCTTTTGAACCATCAAAAGAAATCGTGATATGGCCCAGTCCAGTTAAATTTTTTTCTACTACATTTCCCACAGAACTAATTGAATATTCCTGATTATCTACCACCAGCTTGCCGCCTTCTAGTATTGAACCTAGCAGATTTTTGTTATCAATCTTAAAACAATACTCTGCTAAATCTTCCGGCGCTTCTTCTCCAAATAAAATGAGCATATTGGCATCTTGAATCATATTCTGAGCTTCAGGTCCCACTTGAATTACTTTAGCTTCAAAAATTTTCTTCATCTAATTCCTATTTATCCTTTCTCTAATTTGTCTTAAACTTATGCTTATAGATAAGTTTAACATAATAGTTGCTTTGTTTACGTGCATCTATCAAAGGTCTATTGATAAAGACCAATACTAGCTATCCAAGCTACTAGCACCCGCGGAACACCATTGAGAAAGCGTGAATAAAGCACAGAAGGGACACCAACCTCAACTGTTTCAGACTTGGCTTCAGATAGACCGAGTGCTACAGGAATGAAATCACAACCGTTTTGAGTGTTGATAGCAAATATAGCTGGCAGAGCCATTTGGGGCGGAATATTCCCTTTTCCGATTTCGACTCCAATTAAGGTTCCGATAATCTGACTGATAACAGCTCCGGGGCCTAACAAAGGAGATAGGAATGGCAAGGAACAGATAAAGCCAATCAAAATGAGTCCCCAGATGTTCCCCGCTAGGGGAACCATTAATTTTGCCAGCCAATTTCCAACACCTGAACCTTGAATAACCCCAATCAGCAAGGAAACAAAGGCCATGAAAGGAATGATTGTGTTGAGCATTGTTTGGATGGCTTCACGAGCTGCCTGGTTGAAAGTCGCAACGACCTTCCCAGCGCCCATCCCAATTCGTGCTACAATACTTGTTTCAGCTTTTTGCTCTGTAATTTTTTTACTAGTATCGTAAGTTGGCTTTTCAGTTACCACAGTTGTCGCTTTTTCGTCTTCATTAGCAGCAGAAATTTGATTAAGGCCAACTGCTGACACATAGATTTCCTCGGTTATATATTGAGCTAGAGGCCCACTTTTCCCTGTAGCAACAATATTTATTGTAGGGATTCCCTTTTTAGGATAAATACCACAGCGAAGAGTACCGCCACAATCCACGATTGCTAAAGCAATTTCCTCATCTGGGATAGAAGTTTTAAACCCATTAACAGCTTCCATACCGGTCAAATCAGCAATTTTATCTACAATATCTGGCTTTTCTCCGCCGCCAGTAATATAGATGAATTTATGCTTAGCTTCACTAGGTGTAATGACCAAAGGTCCTCCGAAACCGCCATTTCCTTTAACAACTTTTATACTCTTATATGACATAATTTCACTCTTTCTATAAATCAAATGTTTTACTCAAGGTAACACCTTGCTGTTTTGCTACATAAGCAGTTGTAAAATCGGTTACCCAACCACCTACAAAGTTCATGACAAGCCCAACAAGCATGTAACGAATGGCTAAGTCCATTTGACTTAAACCTAAAGTTTGAATTCCTGTCGCAATTCCCATCCATACAAATAATTCCCCAGGATTGATATGTGGAAATACACCATTTGAAGTATGGCAAAACTGCATCTGAGCTGCTACAAAACTAGGTTTATAATATTCTGGTAAGAAACGTCCCATACTGATTGCCATCGGATTTCCCAGCATAAAAGCTGAAATGAAAGGTAAAATCATATACCGGCTAACAGGATTTTTGGCAGAAATCTTAGCCAAGGAATTGACCTTCTCTTCTCCCAAGAAAGCGATAAGGGTATTCATTGCAATCAATAGCATCAAGACAAGAGGTACAATATTTGTCATCCAGCTAATAAAGGTTTCTCCACCTAATTGGAAGAGTTTCATAAAACTCTCTGCAAATTCTGTAATGTGATTCATAAGGAACTCCTTTTCTTATTTTTTTTAAATAACTGTTTAATAGATAATTGTAAGTAATTCGTATAAAAGCCGAATCCCAGAAAAGAATCAGAAGAACTTGTCTCTTTCTCAATACCTGCCTCATGCCAAAGATAGACTTTTCTAGCATCTTCTATGACTGATTGCATCAACTTATTTTCTTTTCTCACAAGAGGATTATACTTGTCAAAATAATGGATGTCTTCTCCGACATAATCATCCATATTTTGAAAACGCGCTAAGATTGTTACTCCTTGCATTTTGCTAGCTTTAAGAACCCGACCGTTTTCATCAACCGCGAACATGACAATCGTACCGGATTTTATTCTTCCGGACTTCCTGCCAATCGCTACGCGCCCCAGTTTTCGGAGCATCGTATAGGTCTTATTGAAGTCTTTGAGTTGCTGCCAGCCGAGGAACATTTGAAATATATAAGCTGCCATGACAAACACAGCGAAAATTATTAGCGAATTCATTAAAATACTCCTTTGCTCTTAGAAAATGATAGAAACTCTGTCTCTGTTTCTACAGCCCTCAATGCTTCTTTTAGAGAAGGCTCTCCTGCAATTCGAAAAATACCGTCATACAATTCCAGCAATTCACTTTCCATTTTTCTTTCAATTTCTGAGGGTATGGCGACTAGAAAGATAAATTCAATCCATTCATCTCCTTTTTGATAAGGCTCTTCTAGTTTTCCGAACATTAAAATAGTCTTTGCATAACCCTGGTTAATTGTATGGGGGAAGGCAATTCCTCCACCAAAAATGGTTGATTGCTTTTTCTCCCTATCAATTATCCGATTTCTAAAACCTTCATCAATCATCTGAAGTTTCTCTAACTCTGCAACCATATTTAGCAAGTATTGCTGATAGGTTTTTTGGGGGCTCAACCGAAGAAAACGTAAGCTGACTGTTTCTAGATTTTTTTGATGAAAAGCATTGGCCCTCTGCCATTCTTCCTGCAGCCATTGATCATCAAAAAGATGATTAACTTGAATGACTGGAGATTTAGAATCTTTATATTTTAGAGGAACTGTCGTAAAAATCGCGAAATAGTCCTGATTCAAATCCACATTAAAATCCTCTTCAGAATACTGAGTAATGTCTACATCATTTCCAAGGACTCGTCTGAGTTGCTGAATAATCATCGTAGCAGTTCCTCTTCCTGTTGTGCAAACTACAGCTATCTGCTTGCGAGAACCCTTTACAGCAGAATTTTGCTTTCTTAAAATCATTTCAAAATACAAAGCCAGATATCCGATTTCAGATAATTCCAATTCAGAACCAAAAATTGCAGATAGTTCTTCTCCAGCTATTTTTGCCATTTCAAAAGCAAAAGGATATTGAGTTTGAACCTCGCCATGAAATATATCATTAGCTTGCACATGGAAAATCAGTCGATTGATTAAGGGGCCTAGATGAGATTTGATTTCTTCAAATAATTCTTCATCATCAAAGTGAACCAACATTGTTTCTTTGACTTTCTTGACAATCCCTTGAAAAATCTTTGCAAGCTGTTCAGATTGATAAGATGTCTTGCTTAAAGTGTCAATAAAACGGACATTAAACGGAAAACACAAAAAGTCTATCTCAAACTGACTGAGGGAAATCTTATAAGTCATTTCAATATGATAGATTAATTTCTCAGCTAAAGGTGTCTCTGTTAAATCATTCCTATAGTAAGGAATAGGACAATTCAACACTCTAGATGTATGAATACGCTCCACCATAATTGAAATGGTCTTTCGAAGGAGTTCCTGTGTTTCTTTAGGGATTTTATAGTCCTGGACTAGCGTCTCCAGAAAAGAAGATGTTGCCTCAGTGAGTGTCCTTCCTTCAAAGTAAGGAGCCACTTGGTGAATATAGAGCAAGCGCAAATTCAGCTCGCTCCCCAAGACCTCCAGCCCACGGTTGGGCTTTCCTGAAATAGTGATAGAGTAACTCTCTGCCAAAGATTTTACTTGTTTTAAATCCTTATTAAGGGTACTTCTACTAACACCTACTTCCTCAGCCAAGTCGTCAATAAGAAGAGGGGAGGTTGACTCAATTAAACGTTTTAGCAAATAGGCAATTCTTTTACTGGAAGAATTGAAGTCACTCTCCTGTTTTAAACTACCAGATAAAATCCTTTCCAACTCTGTATAGTCATACACTTCTAACATTAACTGATCATCTTGTGCGATAATCTGGATATTAGGAGCCAAAACATCATTTAATTGTTGGATACTCTTTTGCAAGGTTTGCAAGCTAATATCCAGTTCTGAGCGCATATCTACCAAGGAATAAGTTGGCTGTGAGACCATTTTTTCTAAAATGTTATACCATCGATTTACTAAGGTCAACTCTCTTCCTCACCTTCATTTTTTTAACCGCGAGTTTTCCCTCCAGCAATATTTGTAGTGACTCCAGTTATATAGCTAGAACGATCTGAAATATAGAATGCTACAAGATCAGCTACTTCCCGTAGTTTACCACTTCGTCCCAAAGGAGTTGTTGAAGTTGAAGCATAACCAGCTCGAATATCTTCTACCGTCTTTCCACGGGTATAAGCAAGAGCTTCCTCATAAGAAAGAGTTCGAAGCCCCGTAGCTTCCATAATTCCTGGAGCAATTCCAACCACACGTACACCATGCTTACCCAGCTCTTTCGCCCATGAACGAGTGTAACTATAGACTGCTGCTTTTGTTGCAGCATAGGCACTTTGTCCTTCAGAACCTTCCAAACCTGCTTCTGAAGCCATGTTCACAATTACACCTTTTCTATTTTTCACTAAAATACGTCCTACTGCCTGACTAACCAAATACAAACCTTTTTGATTAATCATTGTTACTTTTTCAAACGTTTCATCGTCTAACTCGTAAGGACCTTTAGGATTTTCTGCATCAATTAATAATCTGGGAACATTAATCCCTGCATTATTGACTACCGCATCAATATTGCCAAATCTTTCAACTATTTTGGCAACACCCTCTTCTACTTCAGAGCGAGAAGTTACATCAACTTTTACAAATAATAGATTCGGGTGACGCAAATCGTTGTCGCTAAGATCAAAATTCGCTACATTGACTCCTAATTCCAGCAATTCTTCAACGATTGCCTTACCGATCCCAGATGACGCGCCAGTCACAAGAACTGTTTTGCCTTTTATGTTTAACCAATCATTCATTTTGATACCTCTCAAATTTTATTTACAAGGCAATTATACAGCGCTTTCATAAAAGAATTAAGACACTCTTTTTTACACTTTTAAAAAAAATAATAAACTAATTAAGAGGCTTGTACTAAAAATCCACAAGAAATGAACTTGTGGATCTTTTTATATTCTAAATGAACTCAAAGCATATGAGAATCAAAGGCGTGCATTCAACTCAGCACCCAGCTCTTCAAAGCCTGGTTTCCCAAGAAGAGCAAACATGTTTTTCTTATAAGCTTCAACTCCAGGCTGGTCAAATGGATTGATACCATTCAGGTAGCCAGAAAGAGCAATAGCCAACTCAAAGAAGTAAATAGTGTAGCCCAAAGTGAACTCATCTTGCTCAGGCAGTGTCACAAACATATTTGGAACTCCACCATCAGTGTGTGCTAACAGCACTCCATCTGTAGCTTTTTTATTGACAAAGTCAACATCTTTTCCTTGCAAGTAGCCAAGACCGTCCAAGTCTTCTGCCAATTCAGGAATCAGCACATTTTTGCGAGGTTTATCTACACGGATAACTGTTTCAAAGAGGATACGGGTACCTTCCTGGATAAATTGTCCCAGAGAGTGCAAGTCTGTTGAGAAGTTAGCTGAAGTTGGATAAATCCCTTTTTGGTCTTTCCCTTCTGACTCACCAGCCAGTTGCTTCCACCACTCAGAGAAGTATTGCAGAGATGGTTCATAGTTAGCTAGAACTTCTGTCAGATAACCTTTACGGTACAAGATATTGCGTACAACTGCATATTGATATGCTTCATTTTCAGCCAACTTATCAGAAGCATAAGCCTTGCGAGCAGCATTTGCTCCTTCCATTAACTTGCTGATATCAGCTCCTGCAGCTGCGATTGGCAAGAGCCCCACTGCTGTCAATACTGTAAAACGACCACCTACACTATCAGGCACTACAAAAGTATCCCAGCCATTAGCATCTGCTTCAACCTTAACTGCACCTTTAGCGCGGTCTGTAGTTGCGTAGATACGTTGGTTAGCTTCTTCTTGACCGTACTTCTTAACCAAGAGTTCTTTGAAGACACGGAAAGCAATAGCCGGTTCAGTTGTTGTACCTGATTTAGAAATCACGTTTACTGAGAAATCTTTGTCTGATACATAGTCTACCAAATCAGCCAAATAGCTTGAAGAGATAGAGTTTCCAGCATAGAGGATCTGAGGTGCCTTGCGTTCTTCCTTTCTTTGCAAGTTTACAAATGAATTATTCAAGAAATCAATAGCTGCACGAGCTCCTAAATAGGAACCACCAATACCGATTACGATCAATACCTCACTATCAGATTGGATTTTAGCAGCAGCCTTTTGAATACGAGCAAATTCATCTTTGTCATATTCTTCAGGTAAGTTCAACCAGCCAGTCATTTCTGCCCCAGGACCTGTACCATTTCGCAGAGCAGAATCTGCTGCAGTCACTTGAGGCTGCATATAATCTAGTTCATGTGGTGCAACAAATTTATCTAATACTTTTGAATAATCAAATTTAATATGTGACATAATATTCCTCCAAAATTTCTTCTCTTCTATCATAACCCTTACCTTAGATTTTTTCAAGTTTTTATACTGAATTTTTCCAAATTTTATCATAATTTAAACATTTGCGTAAAAAATGTTACAATATTAAAATTTGAACGAAATAAGACAAAAAAACGACTAGGTTTCCAGTCGTTATAATTCATTCAATAAATACTCAAATAATTCTAAGTTGCCATCTTCTTCATTGACCAAAAATTCTGGATGCCACTGGAGACCAATAATACGGTGCTCATCAATAGATTCGATTGCTTCAACAGTTTGATCACGTGGATCCACAGCCGTCACGCGGAAATTGGGTGCCAAGTCTTTAATACTCTGACGATGTACTGAGTTAACCTGACTTTCTTTACCAAATAATTTAGACACTACACTGCCATCCACTGTCTCAATAGAATGTGAAGTCCCAAAAGGTAGACCTTGCCAATGACCTTCAATATCCTGATTGAGTGTCCCACCAAAAGCAACGTTGACAAGCTGAACGCCACGGCAAATGGCTAAGATTGGTTTGTTCTGACGCAAGGCTTCTTGTAGAAGAGCTAGCTCAAACTCGTCGCGAGCTAGGTTATAGTCGTCGCTATCAATTGTTTTTTCCTCACCATAAAACTGAGGATGAACATTTTGTCCCCCAGTCAAGATGAGCTTATCAATCATTTCCACATAATCGCGAACAACGGACTCATCACCAACAGGAATCACTAAAGGGAGACCGCCGACCTGACGAATGCTCTCTGCAAATTTACAGGATACAGATGAGTGGATGTTTTTCCCTTCTGCATCTACAGGACATAGATTCGCAGCAACTCCTACAACCGTTCTAGCCATGATGTGTCTCCTTTCGATTTTCTTGCGACAGTCTTATCTTATCACTCCAACCCTTTCCTGTCTAATATGTTTTTTTAAAGACCGTGATAAGTATTTTTTATGGATAAGAAAAAGCTGCCCAACGAGGACAACTTCTTTTTTATTCGAAGACAAATTGATTGTGATACAGTTCTGAGTAGAAGCCACCAAGCTTGAGCAACTCGTGATGATTTCCACGTTCAATGACCTCCCCATCTTTGAGGACAATAATCTGATCGGCATTGAGGATGGTCTTGAGACGATGGGCAATGACAAAACTGGTTCGACCTGCTACAACTGCCTCCATGGCATGTTGAATCTTGCTTTCTGTTACGGTATCCACATTGGAAGTCGCTTCATCTAAGATTAGGACTTGGGGATCTGTCATCAAGGTCCGGGCGATGGAAATCAATTGTTTCTGACCAGTTGAGAAGATGTTTTGCTCATCATCAATAAGGGTATCATACTTGTCAGGCAAGCTTTCAATGTAGTCATGAATATGAGTTGCCTTGGCAGCTGCTTCGACCATTTCCTGACTGGCATCTGGCACACCAAAGCGGATATTGTCCCGGATCGTTCCACTAAACAAGACCGAATCCTGCAAGACAATACCGACCTTACTCCGCAGGCTGTCCAAGTCGTAGTCACGAATGTCTTTGCCATCAAAGCAAATGCTGCCTGCATCCACATCGTAGAAACGATTGATGAGGTTCATGATGGTCGTTTTCCCTGAGCCAGTCGGACCGACAACTGCTATCATCTGCCCCTTAGGAGCTGAAATGCTAACATCTTTTAAAATCGGCTTGTCTGGCACATAAGAGAAATCAATGTGACTGATTTCAACGCCTTCTCGCAATTCCGTAAAGGCAGGGGCATTTTGCGGACGAATCTCTTCTTCTGCATCGAACATTTCTTGGATACGATCCGCCCCAGTAAAGGCCAACTGGAGGCTCCCCCAACTCGCAGCCACCTGGATAATCGGCTGGTAGTACTGCTGAGAAAATTGGGTAAACATGACAATCAAACCTAGGGCTGTTGTTGTTTCGATACTTGGATCGTTCAGCAGGACCGCAGAACCAGCAAAAATGACGATGGCCGTATTGACCAAGCTCATCCCATTCATAACTGGAAAGAGGATACCTGAGAACATTCTCCCTTTAAAAGTTGCCTTGCGCACGCGCTCATTTTGCTCCACAAAGCCTGCTACGATATCATCTTGAATTCCTTGTACGATAACAGCTTTCTGTCCAGAAATACTCTCGTCCATGTAGGCGTTTAGTTTCCCAACCTCTTTTTGCTGGAGATTAGTGTACTTGCGGGCCATTTTCACGATGAAGACCAACATGAGAAAGGCCACTGGAGTACTGGCTACTGTTATCAGGGCTAGCGTCACATTTCTTGAAAACATGACAAAAATCAAACCGATGTAAAGAGCAATATTGCTCATGACCTGAACTAGGCTTTCATTGAAGGCTTGAAGGATGTTATCCAAGTCACTCGTAAAGCGAGAGAGGATGTCACCATCCTGATGGCGGTCAAAGAAAGAAACCGTTAAACGAGAAAGTTTGCCAAAGAGGCCCTTACGCATCTCATTTGTTGACTCAGCAATCACACGGGTCATCAAGGTCATGTAAATCAAACTGGATACCACTAAGGCGAGGACAACCAGAGCTAGATTCAGCATCAGAGCTGATAAACTCTGCCAGGCTAGTTCGGAAGTTCCATTTTGATAAGCCAGAACTAGGTTAGCGAGTTCCGTCACTGCTTGACCTGAAAAAACTGGAAAGAGGGCTTGGGCAATCGTCGCAACTGCAACCATCAGAACCACAATGACAAAGGAGAACTTGTAAACTTTAAAATAATTCCAGAAAAATCGAACAGTTTTCATTTTATTCCTCCTTTCCCTTTTGTGTTTCGTAGATTTCGCGGTAGACGGCATTGTTAGCTACCAAGTCTGCATGCCTTCCTTCTCCAATCAAGCGTCCTTGGTCCAAGACCAAAATCTTGTCCGCATGGACGACTGAACTGATCTTTTGAGCGATGATAATGGTTGTTGTCCCTTTCAGGTCTTTGTTTAAAGCTTCCTGCACGAGTCTCTCTGACTTGGCATCCAAGGCCGAAGTCGAATCGTCAAAAATCAGGATACGGGGATTGCTGACAATCCCACGGGCAATGGACATCCGTTGTTTTTGTCCACCAGAAAAATTGGTGCCTCGTTCTTCGACCTGACTCTCAAATTTGTTTTCCATGCGTCCGATAAATTCGCTGGCTTGGGCAATCCGTGCTGCACGTTCCATTTCTGACACGCTGGCATTGCCTTTCCCTTGACGAAGATTATCTGCAATGGTCCCGCTAAAGAGAATAGCACGTTGCAAGACGATGGAAACTGTTTTACGCAAGGTTCCCTCGCTGACGTCTCGAATATCCTTGCCACCAATCTTGATAGATCCCTCCTGTGGATCAAAAAGTCGTGGAATTAACTGAGCTAGAGTGGACTTCCCTGCTCCAGTCGCCCCAACCACACCGACCATCTGACCAGGCGCAATTTCAAAGGTTACATTCTTCAGCATAGGCTCATCATCATTGGGATAGGTGAAGGTTACATTTTCAAAAGAGAGACTTCCTTCTAACTCTTCATCTGGGAGATCTTTAAAGGTCATCGCTGGCTCGGTATCTAGAATTTCGCGGATACGACGCAAGGAAATCATGGCACGACTGACAGAATTCCCTAAAAATCCAACCATGATGATGGTAAAGATAATCTGGCTGAGATAGTTGATAAAGGAAGCAATCGAGCCCACTACAGACGGATCTGACTGAGCCATTCCAGCCACCAACCAGATAGAGAGGAAGACCGCTCCATAGCCGACTAGCATCATAACGGGTTCTATAACTGAGAAGGCATAACCGATATAAAGATTTTGGCCGAGAAGTTCATCAGAAACATCGGTAAATTTGTCAAATTGTGCTTTTTCTTGTACAAAGGATTTGACCACGCGCACACCACGTAAATTTTCTTTGGCGATAGCATTAATCCGTTCAAGAAGGGTTTGAAACTTAGCAAATCGTGGCCCCATCATCCCCATCATGATAGCAGTTAGTGCAAAGATCAAGAGCACCATGAGAACAATCACCCACCAAAGTGATGGAAGAGTGTGAACCGCCAAAATAAAGGAACCGATAAAGAGAAGAGGGAGACGGAAAAGAATTTGAAAAGCCATCATCACCACGTTCTGAATTTGGTTGATATCATTGGTCATACGGACGACAAGGTTACCCGCATTGAATTGCTCGATATTAGCATAAGAAAAAGTCTGGATCTTGCGAAAAGCGTCTTCACGAAGGTCCGAAGACACTCCTTGGGCAATATAGGCTGCAAGTGTCACATTGACCCCTCCTGCCACCAGACCGACTAGGGCTACTCCTATCAGCCATGCACCAATACTATAAATAGCCTCATGTTGACCAGCCAACAATGCCTCTAACACCTCTTGCAAATAGCGCGGTTGCAAGAGCGAGCTCGCAACCATCAAGCCTGTCATCATCAGAGATGCCAAGGCCTGCCATTTATAGGTTTTTATTTTTTTAATGAGCATAATTCCTCCTAATAAAATAGATAAAGGGAGCGACATCCTGCGTCAGCTCCTTCTCATTCGTTCATATTGATGTTATTCTAGCAAAAAAGAGAACTCTTGTCAAAAAAGTCTACTTATTATAAAATAATACGCTTTCACCCACAGCAGATGCATGAAAAGGCTTTTTATGGTAAAATGAAAGGAAGAACTCTTACAAGGAGGAAAAGATGAAGAAACAAACCATCGCTGTCTTGGGTCCTGGTTCTTGGGGGACCGCCCTTTCGCAGGTCCTAAACGACAATGGACACGAGGTTCGAATTTGGGGAAATATTTCTGACCAGATCGATGAAATCAATAACCAACATACAAACAAACGCTATTTCAAAGATATCCTACTCGACGAAAAGATCAAAGCCTATCATGACTTGGAAGAAACACTAAAGAATGTGGATGCTGTTTTATTTGTGGTCCCAACAAAAGTAACGAGACTGGTTGCCCAACAAGTGGCAAAGGTACTTGATCACAAAGTTGTCATCATGCATGCCTCCAAAGGCTTGGAACCAGATAGCCACAAACGTCTATCAACCATTCTTGAAGAGGAAATCCCAGCTGACCTTCGTAGTGATATCGTCGTTGTTTCAGGACCTAGCCACGCTGAGGAAACTATTGTACGGGATATTACCTTGATCACTGCAGCCTCTAAAGACCTTGAAACTGCCCAGTACGTCCAAAATCTCTTTAGCAATCACTACTTCCGCCTCTATACCAATACGGATGTTATCGGGGTTGAAACCGCTGGTGCTCTCAAAAACATCATCGCAGTTGGCGCTGGGGCACTACATGGACTAGGGTTTGGTGACAATGCCAAGGCGGCCATCATCGCACGTGGCTTGGCTGAAATCACCCGTCTAGGTGTCGCTCTTGGAGCTAACCCTCTGACTTATAGCGGTCTTTCTGGAGTTGGGGATT
Organism: Streptococcus sp. CCUG 71758; assembly: GCF_011714815.1. Taxonomy (NCBI): domain Bacteria; kingdom Bacillati; phylum Bacillota; class Bacilli; order Lactobacillales; family Streptococcaceae; genus Streptococcus; species Streptococcus sp. CCUG 71758. Next base: position 14,990 of record NZ_RXXO01000005.1, read on the forward strand.
TGATTGTAACGGGAACATCTGTCCACTCTCGTAACTGGAGGGCCGGTAATGCTCTCGGCCGCGGAGAATCCCTCGCAGACATCGAAGCAAACATGGGCATGGTCATCGAAGGCATCTCAACGACTCGAGCAGCTTACGAACTGGCTCAGGAATTGGGTGTCTACATGCCAATCACACAAGCTATTTACCGAGTCATCTACGAAGGTGTCAATATCAAAGAAGCAATCACTGACATCATGAGCAATGAATTTAAAGCAGAAAACGAATGGTCTTAGACCCTTATAGAAAGGAACATTATGAAACAAAAAGTCAGAAAAGCAGTCATCCCAGCCGCTGGATTGGGAACTCGCTTCCTCCCAGCAACTAAGGCCTTGGCCAAGGAAATGTTGCCAATCGTAGACAAGCCAACTATCCAGTTTATCGTTGAAGAGGCCCTCAAATCTGGCATCGAAGACATTTTGGTTGTTACGGGTAAGTCAAAACGTTCCATTGAGGACCACTTCGACTCAAACTTCGAATTGGAATACAACCTCAAAGAAAAAGGGAAAACAGATCTTTTGAAGCTAGTTGATGAAACAACTGGTATGCGTCTGCATTTTATCCGCCAAACGCATCCACGTGGTCTCGGAGATGCCGTTTTGCAAGCCAAGGCTTTCGTTGGAAATGAACCCTTTATCGTTATGCTTGGTGATGACTTGATGGATATCACCAACGAAAAAGCTGTTCCACTCACCAAACAACTCATGGATGACTACGAGCGTACCCACGCGTCTACTATCGCTGTTATGCCAGTCCCTCATGACGAAGTATCTGCTTACGGGGTTATTGCTCCGCAAGGCGAAGGAAAAGACGGCCTTTACAGCGTTGAAACCTTCGTTGAAAAACCAGCGCCAGAGGATGCTCCTAGCGACCTTGCTATTATCGGGCGCTACCTCCTCACGCCTGAAATTTTCCAAATCCTCGAAAACCAAGCTCCAGGTGCAGGAAATGAAATTCAGCTGACAGATGCAATCGATACCCTCAATAAAACACAACGTGTATTTGCTCGTGAGTTCAAAGGGGCTCGTTACGATGTCGGAGACAAGTTCGGCTTTATGAAAACCTCCATCGACTACGCTCTCAAACACCCACAAGTCAAAGACGACTTGAAAGACTACCTCATCCAACTCGGGAAAGAGTTAGCTGAGGGGGAATAGAAGAACAGTTCATATAAAAAAGAACTAGGATAGTTAATTATCCCAGTTCTTTTTATTTTGTATTGCTATCATCCCGAACATATAAACCAACAAAAGGAAATCATATTTCTCAGTTAACCCACTTACAAGCTCCATCGAATTGATCTCGAATTTTATGAAAGCGCTACGATATTATTTGTTTTTTTCTAAAAATAGGAGTACAATGAGTTAGTATAATAAAATAAAAAGCACCGAATCGGTGCGCACTTTTTCAAGTTGTGTACGGACAAAGCCTTATTTTAACTTTGCTGTGTTGTTTCGAATAGTTCCAACAACTTCATTGTACTATACTTGTCAAAGATTATCAAGTGAAATGTAAATTATTTTACAGATACGACAAAAAGCTAGTTTATCCTCATTTGAAACAATACAGTTCTAAAACTAAAATATAACTTATAATCGATTTTAGCACATTTTTACCGATATTTCATCATTATTCTATTGAAATCTTTAGTTAGAATGATTTAATTTAATAAAGTTATATTTTACGGAGAATATTTTGAGGAAATTCAAATTCACTAAAGATAATTTAGCTATTCTAACTGAGTTAGTAAAGTTTATAAATGGGTGCATTGACCTAATCAAAGCTCTCATTTCTTAATTTTTAAATTATATCTTAATACAAATACAACGGAGGTTTTTATACATGGAAAACAAAAATTACTCTATCGCACTTGATATCGGAACTAATAGCGTCGGATGGAGCGTTATCACTGACGATTATAAAGTCCCATCGAAAAAGATGAAAGTTCTGGGCAATACTGATAAACGATTTATCAAGAAAAATCTCATCGGGGCTCTATTGTTTGATGAGGGAACTACTGCTGAGGCTAGACGCCTTAAACGAACTGCACGTCGTCGCTATACTCGCCGGAAAAATCGTCTTCGCTATCTTCAAGAAATCTTTGCCGAGGAAATGAACAAGGTCGATAGTAGTTTCTTTCATCGATTGGATGACTCCTTTTTAATTCCTGAGGATAAAAGAGGGAGTAAATACCCTATTTTTGCTACCTTGGCAGAAGAAAAAGAATACCATAAGCAATTTCCAACTATCTATCATTTGAGAAAGCAACTGGCTGATTCGAAAGAAAAAGCTGACTTGCGCTTGATCTATCTAGCATCAGCTCATATGATTAAATACCGTGGGCATTTTTTATATGAAGAAGCTTTCGATATAAAAAATAATGATATTCAAAAAATCTTTAACGAGTTTATAAGCATTTACGGCAACACCTTTGAAGAAAGTTCACTTAGTGGGCAAAACGCACAAGTAGAAGCAATTTTTACCGATAAAATTAGTAAATCTGCAAAGAGAGAACGCGTTCTAAAACTCTTTCCTGACGAAAAGTCCACTGGTTTGTTTTCAGAATTTCTCAAGTTGATTGTAGGAAATCAAGCTGATTTTAAAAAACATTTTGACTTAGGAGAAAAAGCTCCGCTACAATTTTCTAAAGATACCTATGATGAGGATTTGGAAAACTTGCTCGGACAAATTGGAGATGACTTTGCAGACCTTTTCCTAGTTGCTAAAAAACTCTATGATGCTATTCTTCTATCAGACATTTTGACTGTCACAGATCCTTCAACCAAGGCTCCATTATCAGCATCTATGATTGAGCGCTATGAAAATCACCAAAAAGACTTGGTAGCTTTAAAACAATTCATCAAAAACAATCTTCCAGAAAAATATGATGAAGTTTTTTCTGACCAATCTAAAGATGGGTATGCTGGATATATCGATGGTAAGACCACACAAGAAGCATTTTACAAATATATCAAAAATCTTCTCTCTAAATTCGAAGGAACAGATTATTTCCTTGAGAAAATTGAACGTGAAGATTTCTTGAGAAAACAACGCACTTTTGATAATGGTTCTATTCCTCATCAAATTCATCTTCAAGAAATGAATGCCATTCTCCGTCGGCAAGGAGAACATTATCCATTTCTGAAGGACAATAAAGAAAAGATAGAGAAAATCTTAACCTTCCGTATTCCTTATTACGTTGGACCATTGGCTCGTGGCAATCGTGATTTTGCTTGGCTTACTCGAAATTCTGACCAAGCAATCCGACCTTGGAATTTTGAGGAAATTGTTGATAAGTCAAGCTCTGCAGAAGAATTCATCAATAAGATGACTAACTATGATTTGTATTTACCAGAGGAAAAAGTTTTGCCTAAGCACAGTCTCTTGTATGAAACATTTGCTGTCTATAATGAATTAACAAAAGTAAAATTTATTGCGGAAGGATTGAGAAACTATCAATTCCTTGATAGTGGGCAGAAGAAGCAAATTGTCAATCAATTATTCAAAGAGAAAAGAAAAGTAACTGAAAAAGACATCATTCATTATCTACACAATGTTGATGGTTACGATGGAATCGAACTAAAAGGAATTGAAAAACAATTTAACGCTAGTCTTTCTACTTACCATGATTTGCTCAAGATTATCAAGGATAAGGAGTTTATGGATGATTCCAAAAATGAAGAGATTCTTGAAAACATCGTCCACACGCTAACTATCTTTGAAGACCGCGAGATGATTAAGCAGCGTCTTGCACAATATGACTCTCTCTTTGATGAAAAAGTCATCAAGGCACTAACTCGTCGACATTATACTGGTTGGGGAAAACTCTCTGCCAAGCTGATTAACGGTATCTGTGATAAACAAACTGGCAAAACGATTCTTGATTATCTGATTGATGACGGTCAAATCAATCGCAACTTTATGCAGTTAATCAACGATGACGGACTTTCTTTCAAAGAAATTATCCAAAAAGCACAAGTGGTTGGTGAGATTGATGGTGTGAAGCAAGTTGTCCGAGAACTCCCAGGAAGCCCTGCCATTAAAAAGGGAATTTTACAAAGTATCAAGATTGTTGATGAACTTGTCAAGGTTATGGGCCATGCTCCTGAGTCCATTGTGATTGAGATGGCACGAGAAAATCAGACAACTGCCCGGGGGAAAAAGAATTCTCAACAAAGATATAAGCGCATTGAAGATGCACTGAAAAATTTAGCACCTGGGCTTGATTCGAATATATTAAAAGAGCATCCTACAGATAATATTCAACTTCAAAATGACCGTCTCTTCCTCTACTATCTCCAAAATGGGAGGGATATGTATACTGGGAAACCTCTTGACATCAACCAACTGAGCAGCTATGACATTGACCACATCATCCCACAGGCCTTTATCAAGGATGATTCTCTTGATAACCGTGTCTTGACTAGTTCAAAGGATAATCGTGGGAAATCCGATAATGTTCCACGTTTAGAAGTCGTTCAAAAAAGAAAAGCCTTTTGGCAACAATTGTTGGATTCCAAATTGATTTCAGAACGTAAATTTAATAATTTAACCAAAGCTGAACGTGGCGGGCTAGATGAGCGAGATAAAGTTGGCTTCATCAAACGCCAACTAGTTGAAACACGTCAAATCACAAAACACGTTGCTCAGATCTTAGATGCTCGCTATAATACAGAAGTGAATGAGAAGGATAAGAAGAACCGTACCGTCAAAATCATCACTTTGAAATCCAACCTGGTTTCCAACTTCCGTAAAGAATTTAGGTTATACAAGATACGGGAAATCAACGACTACCACCATGCACATGATGCCTACTTAAATGCCGTAGTGGCTAAGGCTATCCTCAAGAAATATCCTAAACTAGAGCCTGAATTCGTCTATGGTGACTATCAAAAGTACGATCTTAAGAGATACATCTCAAGATCCAAAGATCCTAAAGAAGTCGAAAAAGCAACTGAAAAGTATTTCTTCTACTCAAACTTGTTGAACTTCTTTAAAGAAGAGGTGCATTACGCAGACGGAACCATCGTAAAAAGAGAAAATATCGAATACTCCAAAGACACTGGAGAAATCGCTTGGAATAAGGAAAAAGATTTCGCAACAATCAAAAAAGTACTTTCACTTCCGCAGGTAAATATTGTGAAGAAGAGAGAAGAGCAAACAGGTGGCTTCTCTAAAGAGTCCATTCTTCCTAAAGGAAATTCTGACAAGCTAATCCCTCGAAAAACAAAGGATATTCTTTGGGATACTACTAAATACGGGGGATTTGATAGCCCTGTTATCGCCTATTCGATCTTGCTCATTGCCGATATCGAAAAAGGAAAAGCGAAAAAACTGAAGACTATCAAAACTCTAGTTGGTATCACGATTATGGAAAAGGCCGCTTTTGAGGAGAATCCAATAACTTTCCTTGAAAATAAAGGCTATCATAATGTCCGTAAAGAAAACATCCTCTGCCTACCTAAGTATAGTTTATTTGAACTGGAAAATGGTCGCAGACGACTACTTGCAAGTGCGAAAGAACTTCAAAAAGGCAATGAAATAGTGCTTCCAGTATATTTAACAACCTTGCTCTACCATTCTAAAAATGTCCATAAACTAGACGAATCAGGACATTTGGAATACATTCAGAAACACCGAAATGAATTTAAGGATTTGTTAAATCTTGTATCTGAGTTCTCTCAAAAATATGTCCTCGCAGATGCAAATCTAGAGAAAATCAAGAACTTATATGCAGACAATGAGCAAGCAGATATAGAAATTCTAGCAAATTCGTTTATCAATTTGTTGACCTTTACTGCTTTGGGTGCTCCTGCTGCCTTTAAATTTTTTGGCAAAGATGTTGATCGAAAACGATACACAACTGTATCTGAAATCCTCAACGCCACCCTCATTCACCAATCCATCACTGGTCTCTACGAGACTCGGATTGATTTAAGCAAACTAGGAGAAGACTAATGGGATGGAGAACCGTTGTTGTCAATACGCACTCTAAACTCTCCTACAAAAACAATCACTTGATTTTTAAAGATGCCTCTCGGACAGAGTTGATTCACCTGTCCGAGGTGGACATCCTTCTTTTGGAGACGACGGATATCGTTCTCTCCACTATGCTGATAAAACGCTTGGTGGATGAAAATATTCTGGTTATCTTTTGTGATGATAAACGTTTACCAACGGCATACTTAATGCCCTACTACGGTCGACACGATTCCAGTCTGCAACTCTCTCGGCAAATTACTTGGAGCGAGGAGGCTAAAGCACAAGTTTGGACCACTATTATTGCACAAAAAATTCTCAATCAGGCTTTTTATCTAGGGAGTTGTGGTTTTCTGGAAAAGAGTCAGTCCGTCATCGATCTCTATCATGGGTTGGATTTGTTTGATCCTAGTAATCGTGAGGGGCACGCAGCTCGAATTTATTTTAACACCTTGTTTGGAAATGATTTTAGCCGTGAACAAGATAATGATGTCAATGCTGCCTTAGACTACGGTTACACCTTAATTTTGAGTATGTTTGCGCGTGAGATTGTGTTGTCTGGTTGTATGACCCAGTTTGGCTTGAAACATGCCAACCAGTTTAATCAATTCAACCTCGCTAGCGATATTATGGAGCCTTTCCGTCCGATTATTGACAGAATCGTCTATGAAAATCGAAACAGTTCTTTTGTCAAAATCAAACGAGAACTGTTCACTATTTTCTCAGATACCTTCCACTACAATGGCAAAGATATGTACCTATCCAATATCGTCAGCGACTATACTAAAAAAGTCATCCAAACCCTTAATCAACCGGAGAAAGGAGTTCCTGAGTTTAGGATATGAGTTATCGATATATGCGTATGATTTTAATGTTTGATATGCCCGTTGATACCGTAGAGGAACGCAAGGCCTATCGGAAATTTCGCAAGTTCCTCATAGATGAGGGATTTATCATGCACCAATTCTCCATCTATAGCAAGCTCTTACTCAACAACTCTGCTAATAACGCCATGATTGAACGACTCAAGACTCATAACCCTAAAAAAGGAAACATTACTCTCTTAACCGTTACCGAAAAGCAGTTTTCTCGTATGATCTACTTAAATGGCGAGCGAAATACCAGCGTAGCAAACTCCGACGCACGTTTAGTTTTTCTAGGAGAGGAGCCTGGAGATGAAGATTAATTTCCCATTATTGGATGAACCATTGGCTATTGAAAATGCAACCTTTTTAGTCCTGGAAGACCAGTTTACCTTTTCGACTATCGTCAAGCAGTTCTACCAGTACACTGATGATGGAGAATTAAAGTTATTTGATAGAAATCTAAAACCTCTGAAAGAGGCTGAGTTACTAGTGATAACGGATGTCTTAGGATACAATCTCAACTCACCTGCTATGCTCAAGTTGATACATGCAGATCTTGAAAATCAGCTCAATGACAAGCCCGAAGTCAAATCTATGATTGAAAAGCTGGTAGCTACGATAACAGAATTGCTGGCATTTGAGTGTTTAGAAAACGAATTAGACCTAGAGTACGACGAAATCACCATTCTAGAGTTGATTGATGCGCTAGGGGTCAAAGTTGAAACTCTGAGTGATACACCTTTCGAAAAGATGCTAGAAATTGTTCAAGTTTTTAAATATCTTTCCAAAAAGAAACTCCTTGTCTTCATCAATGCGATCGCCTATCTATCAAAGGATGAGTTGGTAAATCTGATAGAGTATATCCAACTCAATCAACTAAAGGTTTTATTTGTCGAACCTCGAAAAGTCTATGATTTTCCGCAGTATGTGCTGGATCAAGACTATTTCTTGAACCCTGAAAATATGGTATAATAAGAGTAACAATTGGAACCTGACGAGCTGAAGTCCGGCTGGGACGAATGGCGCGATTACGAAATTTCGTGAGAAAAATTTTTCTACGAGGTTTTAGAGCTGTGTTGTTTCGAATGGTTCCAAAACTTGGCATATAACCTCCTTCTACTCAATCCGGTTTTAGAGCTGTGTTGTTTCGAATGGTTCCAAAACTAGAAAGCGTCAGTAAAGGTTATGTGACCTGTTTTAGAGCTGTGTTGTTTCGAATGGTTCCAAAACTTAGGCTCATTACCATCTGTTACTCCTTTTGTTTTAGAGCTGTGTTGTTTCGAATGGTTCCAAAACCCTAAAAGTTGAAAATATTATTAGTTTCGGGTTTTAGAGCTGTGTTGTTTCGAATGGTTCCAAAACCCGAGAAGTTCCGGAACTTCATTGATAACTGTTTTAGAGCTGTGTTGTTTCGAATGGTTCCAAAACTTCATTATTTAAGGTTTCTTCAAGTGCAATCGTTTTAGAGCTGTGTTGTTTCGAATGGTTCCAAAACCGCTAACTTGTTCCTTAAGCTGTATCATACGTTTTAGAGCTGTGTTGTTTCGAATGGTTCCAAAACCAACCGTTACAGAGGAAGGAGAGTAAACATGTTTTAGAGCTGTGTTGTTTCGAATGGTTCCAAAACGGCGGAATTGTACTTCCTTCGCGCTGTGCTGTTTTAGAGCTGTGTTGTTTCGAATGGTTCCAAAACAGCTGAAACGTTTGAAAGAGCAAGAAGCCTGTTTTAGAGCTGTGTTGTTTCGAATGGTTCCAAAACGGTGAATTGGGGCAGTGATTGGAATGCTCCGTTTTAGAGCTGTGTTGTTTCGAATGGTTCCAAAACTGAGAAGCTAATCAGCAAGAGTAAATTGAAGTTTTAGAGCTGTGTTGTTTCGAATGGTTCCAAAACTGTCAGAGGTCTTCCGGGGCTTGGATGGGTGTTTTAGAGCTGTGTTGTTTCGAATGGTTCCAAAACCTACGTTGATTTGGTCTTCATGCACGTACCGTTTTAGAGCTGTGTTGTTTCGAATGGTTCCAAAACATCCACAGAAGCGTTCAAGCGTTTTGCGAAGTTTTAGAGCTGTGTTGTTTCGAATGGTTCCAAAACTACAGAATTAACCACAATCACTCACACGGTGTTTTAGAGCTGTGTTGTTTCGAATGGTTCCAAAACAATGAAAGCAAGAAAGACCCGTCAAATTTTGTTTTAGAGCTGTGTTGTTTCGAATGGTTCCAAAACACATCATCACTGGCATTCTCACAAGTGATAGTTTTAGAGCTGTGTTGTTTCGAATGGTTCCAAAACTACACAACGTGGTATGTCTGCATCGAATATGTTTTAGAGCTGTGTTGTTTCGAATGGTTCCAAAACACGTGTCCACAGATTATTTACTTGGTCGCAGTTTTAGAGCTGTGTTGTTTCGAATGGTTCCAAAACTGTACTTATTTCATCAATGATATGGGGGTAGTTTTAGAGCTGTGTTGCTTCGAATGGTTCCAAAACCCATTATCCCAATGTGTCAGCTCGTTGACAGTTTTAGAGCTGTGTTGTTTCGAATGGTTCCAAAACGGCGGAGATTATGACTGGTCTAGTGTAGGTGTTTTAGAGCTGTGTTGTTTCGAATGGTTCCAAAACAAGAACGCGCAAACGGGATGATCCCAGCAGGTTTTAGAGCTGTGTTGTTTCGAATGGTTCCAAAACTAAAAAACATAATGATACGTGGGTAATTGCGTTTTAGAGCTGTGTTGTTTCGAATGGTTCCAAAACCCAAGTACACAATTTTCAGTGGTTCCTTGTGTTTTAGAGCTGTGTTGTTTCGAATGGTTCCAAAACCGCATTAGGGAAAAGAGTAGAGCCGAGGTAGTTTTAGAGCTGTGTTGTTTCGAATGGTTCCAAAACAAAGTTAATGAAGAAGGTGACTGGGGAACTGTTTTAGAGCTGTGTTGTTTCGAATGGTTCCAAAACTTTCGACCTTATAAGTATGTCCATGCAAGTGTTTTAGAGCTGTGTTGTTTCGAATGGTTCCAAAACAATAAGCATTTCCAAGCCCTTTTCTTCAATGTTTTAGAGCTGTGTTGTTTCGAATGGTTCCAAAACAGCAAGCGCCTTGGAGACTTGTCTAAATTGGTTTTAGAGCTGTGTTGTTTCGAATGGTTCCAAAACTAGTTTGTTATCTCAAATCTCTTTCAACATGTTTTAGAGCTGTGTTGTTTCGAATGGTTCCAAAACAAGTTACTAGCATTAGATAAAAGGTACGCAGTTTTAGAGCTGTGTTGTTTCGAATGGTTCCAAAACAGAAGTTGCACACTCGTTTGCTTGAGGCCTGTTTTAGAGCTGTGTTGTTTCGAATGGTTCCAAAACTCTCGGAAGGCAAGAAGTTGCTGAAATGCTGTTTTAGAGCTGTGTTGTTTCGAATGGTTCCAAAACCCAGCCTTTACCAACAATGGCTAAATCAGTGTTTTAGAGCTGTGTTGTTTCGAATGGTTCCAAAACTCTTCATCAGTCTTCTTGATGTCAAAACGTGTTTTAGAGCTGTGTTGTTTCGAATGGTTCCAAAACCCAAGTATGATATAGTTTTGTTAAAAATGAAGTTTTAGAGCTGTGTTGTTTCGAATGGTTCCAAAACAATAAATGCATAATCAATTGCTTCAGGTATGTTTTAGAGCTGTGTTGTTTCGAATGGTTCCAAAACTCACGAGTAGGAATATATTCCCATGAGAATGTTTTAGAGCTGTGTTGTTTCGAATGGTTCCAAAACAAAGCACGTAAGAACCTTGATTGGCTGATTGGTTTTAGAGCTGTGTTGTTTCGAATGGTTCCAAAACCAGATTCTTGCGAAATTCCCAAACAGCTTTGTTTTAGAGCTGTGTTGTTTCGAATGGTTCCAATCTACACAAAAAGCTACTCATTCTTTGAGTAGCTTTTTAACTATCCCCCTACACATAGCTCATTCCCTTATAGCAAAGGAAAACGGCTAGTGCGATAAAAAGTACAGTTGCTCCGATTCGCTGGCTGGTACTATACATCCTTCTCTCCCATTTGACTGGAAAGATGACTGCTAGAAAAGCACCGCCTACTGCACCTCCGATATGCCCAGCTAGGCTGATTCCTGGAATCAGAACACTTCCGATAATATTAATCACAAAAAGTGTCAGATAGGATTGCCCCAACTGCTGGATATAGGGGCTGCGAGTTGCGTAACGCAAAACGATAATCGCAGCAAATAGTCCGTAAAGAGAAGTGGATGCTCCTGCTGCTACAACTTTCGGTGTGAAAGCAAAAACAAAGAGATTGCCCATCATTCCCGATAAGAGATAGAGAAAGAAGAACTGCTTAGAGCCGAAAATCTCCTCCACCTGTCGTCCAAGAAAGTAGAGTGAAATCATATTGACAATGAAATGCTCCCATCCAATATGCACAAATATAGCCGAAAATAGGCGCCAAATCTGCTCTGGGAACAGGCGAATGATCGGTCCATACATAGCTCCAAACTGAAACAGAGTTTTGGCCTGATCAAAGTTGATACCCGTAGTAATCAGCATCAGTAAAAATACAAGGCCAGTCACTAGGAGGAAAAAACTGGTCACAGGATAACGTTTATCAAAGATTTCCTTCATAGATTAGCACCTCCTGGACGGGAATATCATGGTTTTCCAAGTTAAACTCCTGAACTTGACAAGGATAGATTGTACTCATGGTATGCCCAGCAAAATGTTCCAGATAGCGGTCGTAGTATCCTCCACCATATCCGATTCGATAGCCTTCTGTCGTAAAAGCTAGCCCTGGAACATGAATCAAATCAATCTGAGACGGTTCCACCACTTCCAAGTCTCCTTGCGGTTCCAGTAAACCAAAGGAAGTTTTTACCAACTGCTGCGGATGATAGACCACAAAGTCCATGCGCCCCTTGGGATAGGTTTTGGGTATCAGAACCTTTTTGTCGTCCTTCAGCGCCTGCTCAATCAGTTCCTTCGTTTGAAATTCATGCGGAAAGGAGAGATAAGTTGCGATGGTCTTAGCTTTTTGGTAAAAAGGGTGTTGTAAGAAACGCTCAGTTAAAGCTCGATCCATAGCCTGTTTTTGCTCCTGAGATAGAGTCTTCATTTCTTGCAAAATTTTCTTGCGTAGTTCTGCTTTCATAGACAATTCCTCTACTCTGCTGCCTTCTTTTTCAAGAAACTAGAGAATGCATCTACCCCAATGGCTATGGCTTCTTCCTTAGGACTCATCTGAGGGTGATGAAGGGCGTAGGGACTATCGATACCTAGCCAGAACATAACGCCATCTACCTTCGAAAGGAGATAGCCAAAGTCCTCACCGGTCATAGCAGGCTCGATATCAATCAACTCGATTCCGTCTTTCTCTTCAAAAAAGTCCATCAGTTCACGCGCCAAGGCTGGATTGTTCTCCACAGGTAGGTAGCCTCCTTGCTTGAGTTCTACTTCGACTTCCATATCAAAGGCTGCTGCAACACCTTCTGCGACTGTCTTGACTCTTTTTTGTACCAAGAGGCTCATGTCCTGAGTCAAGGCCCGAATGGTTCCGTGTAAAAAGGCTGTGTCTGTAATGACATTGTTGGTTGTTCCAGCTTGGAAAAGACCAAAGGTCACCACCGCTCCCTCGATGGGATTGACATTGCGGCTGACAACTGACTGTACTTGGGTCACAAAGTAACTAGCAGCCACCAAGGCGTCATTGGCTTCATGGGGAAAAGCTGCATGTCCTCCTTTTCCTTTGAAACGAACCTTCACCTCACAAGTCCCTGCAAAGAGCGTATGGGTGTTGGTCGCAATCTGTCCAACCTTCAGATCCGGACGAACATGGAGACCATAAAATTGGTCTGGCAACCAGTCCCCAAAAGCACCATCCTCATACATGAGCATCCCACCGGCTTCATTCTCCTCAGCAGGCTGAAATAGGAAGAGCAGATTATTTTTGGGTTGCTCCTCAAGAGCGCGCTCAAGACAGCCCAAGGCAATGGTCATATGAAAATCATGTCCACAAGCGTGCATACGACCTTGGTGTTGAGAGGCGAAAGGTAGACCTGTTTGTTCGATGATAGGCAGGCCATCAATATCTGTCCGCCAACCAATGGTTCGCTCCGGCTGATTTCCCTGCAAATAGACCAAAATACCTGTCCGCCAAGTACGAACCTGAACAAAATCCTTGCCCGTAGTCAATTTTTCAATCACATCCAGCAAATAAGCCTGAGTCTTAAACTCCTCCAAGCCAATCTCTGGAATCTGGTGTAAATCTCGTCTAATCTGAATCAAATCTAACATCTATCGATCCTCCTTTTGATAGAAGAAAGAGGCTGGAAAAAGGGTTCCGCCTCTTTTTTACTTTTACAATTACAAGGTACGAAGCGCATCCTCAAGCGCTGTTTTTTGTTGGGTTTGGGCATCAATTTCTTTGATAATACGAGCCGGAACACCTGCCACTACCACGTTTTCTGGAACATCTTGGGTAACGATAGCTCCTGCTGCAACAACTGAACCACTGCCGATTTGAACTCCTTCGATCAACACTGCATTAGCACCGATAAGAACATTATCTCCGACACGGACTGGATCTGCGCTAGCTGGCTCAATTACACCTGCCAAAACTGCACCTGCACCAACGTGGCTGTTTTTCCCAACGATAGCACGGCCACCAAGGATGGCACCCATGTCAATCATGGTTCCAGCACCAATTTCAGCACCGATATTGATAACAGCTCCCATCATGATAACAGCATTGTCACCAATTTCAACCTGGTCACGGATAATAGCACCTGGCTCGATACGAGCGTTGATCGCACGTTTATCTAGCAAAGGAACTGCAGAATTACGAGCATCTTGCTCGACAACGTAATCTTGATTTTCTACCAAACCTTCAAGAAGCGGAGCGACATCCTTCCAGTCTCCGAATAAAACATTTCCTAGTTTGACAACAGAGCTAGGCACAGCAGATGCGAGTTGCCCCTCAAAGGTTACTTTGACACTGGTTTTCTTTTCAGCATTGGCGATAAATTGGATAATTTCTTGAGCGTTCATTTTTGTAGCAGTCATAGGCGCCTCCTGGTTCGTTATAATGATACCTATTCTACCAAAAAAGGCCTCAAATTTGAAGCCTCAACTATCAAATAAGCATCTTTACTTGGCTTGTTTTGCTTCTTCTACAGATAAGAAAATCATCGGAACGATAATCAACACCATAGCTAAAGCCAAAAAACCATCCATGACCAATCCCAGAAAAAGAACACTTAATAAAGCTGAAGAAAGCGGTTCGCTAGCACTCACCACCGATACGACCAGCGGGGAAACGAGGGACACAGCCTTCATAGATAGGAAGAAGGCAAAAGCAGTCCCAAACACGGCAATCATCAGACAAATCAGCACACTTACCAGATCCACTTGAAAACTTATCTGATAAATAGGGTAAAGGAAATTACTAAAGAGTCCTGCCAGAATCATCCCCCAACCAACAGTCGGAACAAATCCGTAGCGCCGTGCAAAACGCTGAGGCAGGATAACATTAAACATGACCCCTACTGCACTGAGCAAACCTGTTACTAGAGCCAAAGGTGTCATGGATAACTGGGACAAGTCCCCTTTTGTAGCCATCAAAAAAACACCTAGCATGGCAATCAAAACATAGAAAACTGCTGTAGTCGAAGCCTTCTTCTGATAGATGATTCGATTGTAAAACAGGATAAAAACTGGGCTGATAAATTGCAAAATGGTCGCCGTCGTCGCATTCGAATACTCAACGCAGAGATAAAAGAAAAACTGCACAGAAAAAATACCTAGAATAGCATAGGCTAAAAAAGGTAGATAATTTTTCTTATCACGCCAGATGTCCAACAAGCGGCTACGCAACTGAAAGGCAGATAGACCTAAAACCAAACTCCCCGCCACTAGTAAACGCATAGAAGTAATCCATCCAGAAGACACTGGATAATGAGTGAAAAAATACTCTCCTAAAATCCCACAGATCCCCCAGATTAGGCCTGAGAGTAGCGAGTATAGTGTTCCCTTAACAATCTTTTTCTGATAATGATTCATACTCCTATTGTAACACGAAACCAACAAAGAAAAAAGTAGCAACAAGGAGAAATTACTAACCTTGCTGCTACTCTATCTTAGCGATTAAACAGACGTGAACGTCCTGAAGAGCCACTCTGAGTATTTCCACTCGAACTTGTTGTTCCCGAACTGCTACTTGAGCTTGGAGGAGTTACTGCAGGGATGCTTCCTAGAATATTCTTCCAAGCATTCTGATAATCTGCATCGCTTCCTCCAATAGCAAAGCGGTAGGTGGTTACTGGTGCCCCTTCTTTAGTAGCCCAGTAACTTGTTACGGTAGAACCGGAAACGTTGACTTCTTTGCCATTAATTGAAACCTTGCCCGGTTTCTCCCCTGTAGACTTGAGAACTTGTGACTTGGTCACACTTGAGTCAAGATTAAAGCGCTCATTCCCCCAAATTCCAGGTTTTGCTTGTTGAATGGCATTAACCAAGTGGGCCATATAGTTGGCATTGCGGTAGTGGCCCGCCCCTTTGGCTAGTGGGCGGTTGTCATCGTGACCTAGCCAGCCACCCAAGGTCAAGCGAGGCGTAGAAAGCATAAGCCACATATTTTCATCTTCATTGGTTGTACCAGTTTTTCCAATCCAGTCGGCACTAGCGAGGCTTGGATTGATGGTAGCCAAGTCTGTTTGGAAACTTGAGGTAATCCGAGATGAGATAACATCGCGAAGCAAGCTTTGCATGATGGTCGCTGTCGCTTTTGAGTAAACTTGGACAGGTTTATCTTTATGTTCATAAACCACTCGACCATCTGTTGATTCGATCTTCGCAATCATATGTTTCTTATGGTAAACTCCGTTGTTGGCCAAAGTCTGATATCCGTTAGTATGCTGAGCAACTGTAACGTCAATTCCTCCGCCCATCGGTAAACTCTCAATACCATATTCTGGGATTTCGTAACCCATTTTTTCCATATAGCCTTTAACATCAACACCCTTCTCTCGAAGTGTACGATAAGTCCAGTAGGCTGGGATATTCCATGAGTAGTTAAGGGCCTCCCCTAACGTCATCATCCCTGTACCAGGACTATTGACATACATGATAGGATTGCCGTTTGAAAAGTTGGTCGGATAGTTTGATAAGATACTTGCACTTCCCATCAGACCTTGGTCGATGGCAATACTGTAAGCCAATATCGGCTTAGTAGTCGAAGCAGGAGAACGTTTTGTGTCGATAGCGTGGTTATTCTGATTTTTTTGATAATTGCGACCACCGACAAACCCAAGAATAGCTCCTGTTTGGTTATCCATGAGGACATTCCCCACCTCAGGCTGGCCTGTCGAATCATCTAGCAGATAGCCGTAGGTCGCCACTGCATTTTGCATCGCAGCATGAACATTTTTATTGATAGTCGTCGTAATCTTATATCCACCATTTTCAATTTCCTTAGTCGCTAAATCACGATAAGCTTTCTGGATGGATTCATTCTTTTGCTCTTGTACAGAAACATTATCTCTCTGAATCAGATAGTCATACATCCGATCAGTAGCTTCTGCCAAGGTTGCGAAGTAGAGATAGTCACGCGAAGTACCACTGACACTACCAGATGGTAAGAAGTCTTTCTTAAAATCATAATCCTTGTACTTGTCGTAATCTTCCTGACTTAGAGCCCCTGTCCGGTACATATTATAGAGAACATCTCTAGCCCGTTTGACCCCCAGAGCCAAATCCTCCTCGCTCTTCATACTACCGTCAGATTCATAAGGAGAGTAACTAATTGGGCTCTGTGGCAATCCTGCGATAAAGGCTGCTTGAGGGACCGTTAAATCCGAAGCCTTAACCCCAAAGATCCCTTCTGCAGCCTGTTGGGCACCTGCAATATTTTGTCCTTTATGATTGCGACCAAAAGGAGCAATGTTAAGGTAGGTTGTTAAAATCTCATCCTTACCCATAGCTCGCTCTAAAGCTAGAGCATCAATGATTTCTTTAGCCTTACGAGCTAGAGTGGGAGCATCTCCCACCACTTGCTGCTTGATAACCTGCTGAGTCAAGGTCGAACCACCACTGGATGACCCCAGACCGACAAAAGTTCCCAAGGTCGCACGAATAACGGCCTTAGGCACGACTCCCTTGTGCTCGTTGAAATTCTCGTCTTCTGTCGCAATGATAGCCTTTTTAAGATTATCCGAAATAGCACCTGAAGCGACTGAAGTGCGCAACAAATCGCCCTCGATCGAGGCAATGGCACTGCCGTCAGAATAAGTGATTTCTGAGATAGAGGCAATATCCTTCACTTGCTTGACCAACTCTTCTGCTTGAGGGACCTGGGCCTTGTCAAATAGGGCAACTCCATAACCCATAGCCACCCCAGCACCAAACAGTCCACCGATAAAACCTAAGATAAAGAGAGTGTTGAAGGCCACTTTAAAAGCACTCAAAATCTTAGCGAAAATAGGCCCTGCCTTTCTAACTTTATCAGAAGAGGTCCCCTTTTTACCGGTTTTCTTATCAGCTAGTTTTTCTGCTAGTCTTTTCTTCCATTTTGCAATTCGTTGCATTAGTTGCTGGAAAAAATGCAGCATTTTTGTTTTTAATTCATCAATTCTTTCTTTCATGAATGTCCTCGCTTTCTCTATTATACCATAAAAGGAAAACTTTCAATAAAATAGCCACTTTCTTCCCTATTCCACTAGGCTATTAATCAAGTTTGTGATACAATAGGTAGAAACAATATTTTATAAAGGAGAAAAGACACATGCACATTTTTGATGAGCTAAAAGAGCGTGGTTTGATTTTTCAAACGACTGATGAAGAAGCTTTGCGTAAAGCCCTAGAAGAAGGTCAAGTTTCTTATTATACTGGCTACGATCCAACTGCTGACAGCCTTCACCTCGGTCACCTTGTCGCAATCTTGACAAGTCGTCGTTTGCAACTAGCAGGTCACAAACCTTATGCGCTCGTTGGCGGTGCTACAGGTCTCATCGGAGATCCGTCCTTCAAAGATGCTGAGCGTAGTCTCCAAACAAAAGACACAGTAGAGGGCTGGGTCAAGTCTATCCAAGGACAACTTTCTCGTTTTCTTGACTTTAAAAATGGGGAAAATAAAGCTGTCATGGTCAACAACTACGACTGGTTTGGCAGCATCAGCTTCATTGACTTCCTCCGTGATGTCGGAAAATACTTCACTGTCAACTCCATGATGAGTAAGGAGTCTGTGAAAAAACGGATCGAGACAGGGATTTCTTACACTGAGTTCGCTTACCAAATCATGCAAGGATATGACTTCTACGTCCTTAACCAAGAGCACAACGTAACCCTACAAATCGGTGGTTCTGACCAGTGGGGAAATATGACTGCTGGTACCGAATTGCTTCGTCGCAAGGCTGACAAGACTGGTCACGTTATCACAGTGCCACTCATTACAGATGCAACTGGTAAGAAATTTGGTAAATCAGAAGGAAACGCTGTTTGGCTCAACCCTGAAAAGACTTCTCCATACGAAATGTACCAATTCTGGATGAACGTCATGGACGCTGACGCTGTTCGCTTCTTGAAGATCTTTACCTTCTTGTCACTGGACGAGATTGAAGACATCCGCAAACAATTTGAAGCAGCACCACACGAACGCTTGGCTCAAAAAGTCTTGGCTCGTGAGGTCGTAACACTTGTCCACGGTGAAGAAGCCTACAAGGAAGCCCTTAACATCACTGAGCAACTCTTTGCTGGAAACATCAAAAACCTTTCTGTCAAAGAACTCAAACAAGGACTCCGCGGGGTACCAAATTACCAAGTCCAAGCTGACGAAAACCACAATATCGTGGAACTCCTCGTATCATCTGGCGTGGTTAACTCAAAACGCCAAGCCCGCGAGGATGTTCAAAATGGAGCTATCTACGTCAACGGTGATCGTATCCAAGACCTTGACTATGTCTTGAATGACGCAGATAAGTTAGAGAACGAACTCACTGTTATCCGTCGTGGTAAGAAAAAATACTTTGTATTGACTTACTAAACTGTTCAACATTTATCTATAAACAAAGGAGTTAACCTCGAGAAAGGTAACTCCTTTTTGCTGTTAATAACTCTCATCTATCTATTTTTAATAGACAGACTACGCAAGACAATGCGCAAGGTTGTTAGATTATGTAAGATAGAGAGATTTGAAGGACTGAGCCAATTAAACAAGCCAAAGCCAATCAAACTACTATTTACGACAACGGTATCTTGAATATTCTTCTTGATGAGTATTTGCAAAGATGATGATAGCGAATCCAACTCTTGGAAGAAATCCAAGCGATTATCTAACAATAAGATATCACTCATCTGCTTAGAAATATCTGCGCTTTCATTCATCACCACACCGATATCTGATAGGGTTAGAGCCGCTGAGTCATTCAATCCATCTCCAACCATCAAAATAGTGTGACCTGCTTTCTGCAGTTCCTCTACTAACTCAAATTTCCCATCAGGTTTCAAGTCTGTATAGACCTGATCAAAGGGCAAATCTTTGACTAATTCCTCTGTTCTAACCAAGGTGTCCCCTGTTGCCAGAATCAATTTTTTCCCTTGTGCCTTAAGTTTCTCCAAGGCTGCTTTTGCTTCTTTTCTCAAAGGAGTATGAATGCAGAACATTCCAATCAATTCATTCTGGTAGGCTAAGAATAAGAGATTGTAGTGATTCTTGTACTCTTCAATCAAAGCATGTTGTTCCAAACTAATATGAATCTGCTCATCCTGCATCAAGACATAATTTCCAATAACAACTGGTTGGCCATCTATATGGGATTTGATTCCCTTACTTGCGATATATTGGAGTTTCCCATGCATTTCCTCATGTTCAATCCCCTCTATCTCGGCTTGTTTGACAATGGCATTAGCAATAGGATGATAAATGTGTTCCTCAAGACAGGCACTGATTCTGAGAATATCTTCCTCGCTATAGTCCCCAAAAGGTAACACCTTTTCAACTATAGGATAGCTAGTTGTGATTGTTCCTGTCTTATCAAACAAGAAAGTATCAACTTCCAGATATTTCTCTAGAACATCCCCATCCTTAATCACCATTTCACGGTTCAACCCCTCTTTGATAGCTGTCAAATAAGCTACAGGAGTAGAGATTTTCAAAGCGCAGGAGAAATCAACCAATAGGAATGAAATAGCCTTAGAAAAAGAACCTGTTAATAAGTAAGTCAGACCAGCCCCCAAGAAATTATATTTGACGACCTTGTCCGCCATCTTGATGAAATAGCGTTGTTTAGTTTTCTTGTTTTCTTCAGATTTCTTCATCAACTCAATCAGCTGTAAAATACGGCTGTTCATCTGATTATCGGTTACACGAATGCGTAGCTCCCCAGTTTCCAAGACTGTGTTTGCACAAACCGAATCAGACTCTCTTTTTTCAACTGGAAAACTCTCTCCCGTCAAGGAACTTTCGTTGACCATACCTAAACCTGAAACTACTTGTCCATCAAACAGAATTTCATTTCCTTGAGATAGGACCAAGACATCTCCTATTTGAACATCGGAACTCTTGATACTAACGACCGTATCGCCCTGTACTAAGAATACATCGCTCTCTTTTGCAAGAAGACTCTGTTCTAAATCTGTTGCAGTTTTTTTCAAGGACCACTGATCTAAATGATTCCCCAAATCAAGCATAAACATGATGTTGCTGGCAGTCTTGGATTGGTTCATAAACAAAGACAATAAAATAGCCGAACAGTCCAAGACTTCCATCGTTAGTTCCTTACGCGCTAGTGTTTGATAGGCTTCTTTAACATATCCAAAAGCCTGATAACAAGTCCATATATAGCGAATAGGAGACGGCACAAGACTACGAAAAAGCACACGCTTAATCGCTGCACCTGAAACGATAGAATAGGCACTCTCTTCTCTACGAACAGGAAGAGTCATCAACTCAGAAACTTTCCCTTTATCAATCCTTTTTAAAAAGGCTTCTGCATTGTCTAATACAGAGAAGCCTTCTTTTATACGTAGGGTAAAGTGCTGTTGATCCATGTAAAACTGGATAGACTCAATTCCCTTCTCATCTCTCGCCAAGGAACGAAGATAGTCTTGAATATCCAAGGTAAGTGAAAAAGAAGATGATAGTCGGATATGTTGATATCCTCTATATAGCACTTTAAAAGACATATTATTCTCCTATAAGGCTATCTAATTGCTCTTCTTTTTTCTCTTGCTCATACAAATATTTAGCATCTTGCAAAACATCGTCTCCATGTTGTTTCACAACAGAAACAGATGCATCTAGCTCGTCTTTCAACTTGTAAGCCTTAGCCAAAGCTTTAGAATAACCTTTTTTAGCTTCCTTACTTGCTAAGATTTTCAAACCAAGGGTACCAAATGCGACACCACCCAAAAATAATGAAGATTTTTTCGCAACTTTTGCAACGGTTAATACTTCTTTTAACATACTTATTTCCTCCTTATCATTATTATATAGCAATTTAGATATAAAAGCAATTTCATTTTATAAATTGGAGAATTAGTTTTATTTCTACTGAATCTCCCATCTACTTGCTCCTAAAGTTGCTTTCACTTGCCTCTTTTGATACACTTAAACTATGAATACAAATCTCAAACCCAAACTTCAGCGCTTCGCTGCTGCGACTGCCTTTGCCTGTCCTATCTGCCAAGAAAATCTAACCTTAGTAGAGAGCAGTCTCAAGTGTAGCAATCGTCATTCTTTTGACTTGGCAAAATTTGGCTATGTCAACTTGGCTCCTCAAATCAAGCAATCTGCCAACTACGACAAGAAAAACTTTCAAAACCGCCAAGAAATCCTAGAGGCTGGCTTTTATCAGGCTATCTTAGAAGGTATCTCCGACTTACTAGCCACTAAACCATCCGCAAAAACAGTCTTGGATATCGGTTGTGGCGAAGGCTTCTACTCTCGCAAGCTCCAAGAAAGTCACTCTGACAAAACCTTTTACGCCTTTGATATTTCAAAAGATTCCGTTCAAATCGCTGCCAAGAGCGAACCAAACTGGGCGGTCAACTGGTTTGTCGGCGACCTGGCTCGTCTTCCTATAAAAGACGCCAGCATGGATATCCTGCTTGATATCTTCTCGCCTGCCAACTATGGGGAATTCCGTCGCGTTTTATCCAAAGACGGTATTTTGATCAAGGTCATCCCAACCGAAAATCACCTCAAAGAAATCCGTCAAATGGTGCAGGACCAGCTGACAAAGAAGGATTATTCCAACCAAGATATCAAAGAACATTTCCAGGAACATTTCAGAATCCAATCTAGTCAGATTGCTTCCTTAACAAAACCTATCTCGGCTGAGCAACGCCAAGCCCTGCTTGCCATGACGCCCTTACTCTTTCACGTTGACCATACCAAGATTGACTGGAGCCAACTGACAGAGATTACCATTGAAGCAGAGATTTTGGTTGGGAAAGCACTGTAATTAAAACTTTCAGATAAGACAAAAACCCGCACCTCTTCTTGAGGCGTGGGTTTAAATCACGATTTTTCAACTGTCTATCCGAAAAGTGGAAAAAATTTTAACCTCTCCATTTATTTTCGATTCGAAATGACAAATTTATCAATGAATAATAAGTGAAATGAGGCAAGTGTAATCCCCAAATAGCACCCATGATAAGAGATTTCTTGATGGGTAAGTGGAAAAAGAGTACGATTCCCCATCGAGAGTGATGACAAAACCACAAATAGTATCCAAAATAAATCAGTCCATTTATATTTTGAAAAATATTTTTTCCACATAAAAACACCTTCTTTCTTCACCACAATGCTATTATAATACAAATTATAAGCGGATACAAGAAATACGAGGCCATCAACTACGAAGAATCATGAGACTGAAATACAGTAAAAAGCAGTATTTCTAAAACTTCAACGTATCTATGATTTATCTCTTTTTAGACCTGATTGGCTAAAATCCACATCATTCAAAAAAGCGAATTTCAATTGAAATTCGCTTTTTTTACAAAGTGATTAGTATAAATTTTGTATCTTAGTTCAAGTGCCAGATATCTTCGTTGTACTGAGCGATTGTACGGTCAGATGAGAAGAATCCTGCTTTGGCAATGTTAACGATGACTTTATCCAACCATGCGTCGCGGTCTTCGTAGTCAGCAAGCATTTGCTCTTTGACTTTAATGTAGTCTTCCAAGTCAAGGAGAGTCATGAACCAGTCTTTGTTGATCAATTCGTTGTAAAGACGTTCCAAGCGTTCTTTCTTGCCTACTGCAAGAACAGCGTCACTCACGATGAAGTCAACTAATGGTTTGATAGCTTTACGAGCGTAGAATTCGCTTGATTTGTAAGCTGCTTTTGCGTAAAGGTCGATAACAGTTTCTGAATCTTCACCGAAGATGTAGATATTTTCGTCGCCAACCAACTCAGCAATTTCCACGTTAGCTCCGTCCATAGTACCAAGAGTCAAAGCTCCGTTCAACATGAATTTCATGTTACCAGTACCTGAAGCTTCTTTAGAAGCAAGTGAGATTTGTTCTGAGATATCACATGCTGGGATGAGGAAGCTTGCTGCAGTAACGTTGTAGTTTTCAACCATAACCACTTGCAAGTGTGGAGCTACTTCTGGATCATTTGCAATCACTTCTGACAAGCAAAGGATCAAGTGAATGATGTCTTGGGCGATTGTGTAGGCAGGAGCTGCTTTACCACCAAAGAAGACTGTGATTGGACGAGCAGGGATGTTACCAGCCTTGATATCAAGGTATTTGTGGATGACATACAAAGCGTTCATTTGTTGGCGTTTGTACTCGTGAAGACGTTTGATTTGGATATCAAAGATAGAGTTTGTATTGATTTCCACACCTTGGTGATCTTTCAAGTGACGAGCCAATTTACGTTTGTTGTGAGCCTTGATGCTTTCCAATTTTTCTTTGACAGCTGCTTTGTCTTCGTAAGACAAGAGTTTTTCAAGCTCATCTGCTTCATGGTGCCATCCCTCTCCAATAATCTCATCCAAGTAGTGAGATAGTCTTGGGTTGGCATGCATGAGCCAACGACGGAATGTGATACCGTTTGTTTTGTTGTTGAATTTTTCTGGGTAGATGTCGTAGAAAGCTTTCAACTCTGAGTTCTTCAAGATTTCAGTGTGGAGTGCTGCCACCCCGTTTACGCTGTATCCATAGTGGATATCCATGTGAGCCATGTGTACACGGTCGTTTTCATCAATGATTTGAACAGCTGGATCTTTGTATTCTGCTTTCACACGACGGTCCAATTCTTTGATGATTGGTACCAAGTGAGGAACCACTTCTTCCAAGAATTCAAGAGGCCATTTTTCAAGGGCTTCAGCAAGGATTGTGTGGTTAGTGTAGGCAGTCATGCTACGTACGATTGAGATTGCTTCATCAAGTTCGATACCACGCGCAGTCAAAAGACGGATCAATTCAGGAATCACCATTGAGGGGTGAGTATCATTGATTTGTACAACTGCGTAGTCCGCAAGGTCATGCAAGTTGCTTCCTTTTTCGATCGCTTCGTCGATGATCAATTGTGCACCGTTTGAAACCATGAAGTATTGTTGGAAGATACGGAGCAATTCACCTTGCTTGTCGCTATCGTCTGGGTAAAGGAAGAGAGTCAAGTTGCGAGCGATATCTGTCTTGTCAAAGTTGATACCATCTTCGATGATAGAAGAATCAACTGAATCCAAGTCAAACAAACGCAAGCGGTTTTTAGTAGCTGTCTTGTAACCAGGTACATCGATATCGTAAAGAGTAGATGTCAATGTGAAGTGTGCAAATGGCACTTGGTAGCTACGGCTTGAGCGTACCAACCAGTTTTGCTCAGTCAACCAAGCGTTAGGAATCGTTTCTTGTTGGTTGTTTTTAAGAACTTGTTGGAAAAGACCGAAGTGGTAGTTCAATCCAACACCGTCACCATTCAAACCAAGTGTAGCGATTGAGTCGATAAAGCAGGCTGCCAAACGTCCCAAACCACCGTTACCAAGTGATGGTTCCAATTCTACTTCTTCGATTTCGATCAACTCTTTACCTGCAGCTGCAAGTTCTTTTTTCACATCGTCGTAAAGACCAAGGTTAATCAAGTTATTTGACAAGAGTTTACCGATCAAGAACTCAGCTGAGATGTAGTAAACTTTTTTCTTACCAGTGTTGACTGGTTTTTGACTGCTAGCAAGCTTGCTGTAGTTGAGAAGAGCAAGGTAAAGCTCTTCATTGCTACATTCTGCAATAGTTTTATTGTAACGTTTTTGTACAAATTCGTTTAATGGTAACATGTTTATGTGTCTCCTGATAATGTCTTATTTCTTTAATTCTACCAAATTTTCATTAATTCGGCGATAAATTGTAGTCAAGTCAAGCAAAGTTTCTTCAACAGCTGGTGTGAGTTGGTCTGCTGTCATACGCCATGACCAGTTTCCGCCAAGAGTAGATGGGAAGTTCATACGAGCTGACTCATCTAGTTCTAGCAAGTCTTGCATAGTGGCAATAGCCATGAAGCTAACGGATGAAAAGATTGTGCGAAGCATTGCGTGTGGCACTGTTTCATACTCTTTACGGTTCGTGTAGCGCGCCATGTATTCACGAGTTGGATCGTCGATTTCATTACGGTACCAACCAAGAACCGTATTGTTATCGTGTGTTCCTGTATACATAACAGAGTTGGCAGGTGCCAAGTGTGGGCTATCAATACTTTCGTCTTCTGGATTGAAGGCGAATTGAAGAATCTTCATTCCTGGGAAGCCAGTGCGTTCACGCAACTCGATGACTTCATCTGTCATGAAACCAAGGTCTTCTGCGATGATGTTTAGCTCACCAAGCTCTTCTTTAACAGCTGCGAAGAGTTTGTAGCCAGGACCTTTCACCCATTTACCAGGTGCTGCTGTATCGGAACCAGCAGGAATTTCCCAGTAAGATTCGAAACCGCGGAAATGGTCGATACGAACGATATCGTAAATCTTGAAGCTTTCACGCAAGCGTTCAATCCACCATTTGTAACCGTCTTTGTCCATTGCTTCCCAGTCATAGATTGGGTTTCCCCAAAGCTGACCAGTGGCAGAAAACTCATCTGGTGGGCATCCTGCGATGCAAGTTGCTTTACCAGTGGCATCTGTCTTGAAGAGATGTGGATTTGCCCACATGTCGCTTGAATCTTCCGCAACATAGATTGGCATATCTCCAACGATTTCGATGTGGTTGTCGTTAGCGTAGGCTTTCAATTTCAACCATTGTTGGAAGAAGAAGTATTGAGTCACACGGTGGTAAACCAACTTGTCTGCCAATTTCTCACGGTAGCTTTCAAGTGCTGAAGCTTTACGCGCACGAGCGTCTGCATCTGGCCATTCTGTCCAAGCAAGATTGTCAAAATGCTCTTTAATCGCCATATATTCTGCGAAGAGTTCGAGCCATGATTGGTTGTCTTGAGCAAACTTCTCAAAATCTTTGACATCACCCACTTCCAAGAAGCGTTTCACAGCTTTTTCTAAAAGTGGACGACGTGCGTAATAAATCTTCGCATAGTCAACTTCAGATGCATCGCTACCAAAGTCAACACCTTCAAGGTCACTAGCTTCCAACAAGCCTTGCTCTACCAAAATATCAAGGTCGATAAAATGCGTATTTCCAGCAAAGGCTGAGAATGATTGGTATGGAGAATCTCCATAGCTTGTTGTCCCAAGAGGGAGGATTTGCCAGTAACGTTGCTTCGTACGAACCAAGAAATCGACGAAATCATAGGCAGTCTGACCAAATGATCCAATCCCGTATGCTCCTGGTAGAGAAGAGATGTGCATCAACACACCACTTTGACGTTTTTTCATAATAGCACCTCATATGTTTGTTATAAAACGTTGCGCAATCAAGGCGCAAACGTTTGCGTTAAATTAAGTATAGCGTATTTCAAACACAAATGCAAGCGTTTTTAAAAATTTTTTTGAATTATTTTTATCTAACTAAAACTTATTCCCACTGATATTTTACGAAATAAGCGAAAAAATTTTTAAAGATTTTCTGATTTAAGATAATTCATTCCGAACGTCTGCTATATTTTCTGAAAATTGGGCTAAATTAACGCAATCGTTTCCCTTGGTTTTCACAAAATAAGAAAATCAGCGTTTAGGATATTTTCTTCCTATTAAAGGTAATCATATCCACTTCCAAACCTTAAAAATTTTTTAAAATTTTTTCAAAAAAACCTTGCAACCGTTTTCTATTTGTGCTATACTAAGCTCATAAAGGAAAACGTTTGCGTTTCCCGAATAAATTATAACTGTTATTCTTTAGGAGGAATACACTATGTCATCTAAATTCATGAAGAGCGCTGCTGTGCTCGGAACTGCTACTCTAGCTAGCTTACTTTTGGTAGCTTGCGGAAGCAAAACTGCTGATAAAGCAGCTGATACTAGCTCATCTGAAGCAAAAGAACTTACTTTCTACGTTGAAGACCAATACAAAGCCTACGCTGAAAAAGTTGCTGCAGCTTATGAAAAAGAATCAGGTACAAAAGTTAACATCAAATCAGGTGACCAACTTGGTGGACTTGACAAACTTTCTCTTGACAACCAATCAGGTCAAGCTGCTGACGTTATGATGGCACCATACGACCGCGTAGGTAGCCTTGGTACTGACGGACAACTTTCAGAAGTTAAATTGAGCGACGGCGCTAAAACAGATGATAAGACTAAATCTCTTGTAACAGCTGCTGACGGTAAAGTTTACGGTGCTCCTGCCGTTATCGAGTCACTTGTTATGTACTATAACAAAGATTTGCTTAAAGAAGCTCCTAAAACATTTGCTGATTTGGAAAACCTTGCTAAAGACAGCAAATACGCTTTCGCTGGTGAAGATGGCAAAACTACTGCATTCCTAGCCGACTGGACAAACTTCTACTACGCATACGGACTCCTTGCTGGTAACGGTGGTTACGTATTCGGACAAAACGGTAAAGACGCTAAAGACATCGGTCTTGCAAACGACGGTTCTATCACAGGTATCAACTACGCTAAATCTTGGTACGAAAAATGGCCTAAAGGGATGCAAGATACTGAAGGTGCTGCAAACTTGATCCAAACTCAATTCCAAGAAGGTAAAACAGCTGCTATCATCGACGGTCCTTGGAAAGCTCAAGCATTCAAAGATGCTAAAGTAAACTACGGTGTTGCTACTATTCCAACTCTTCCAAATGGTAAAGACTACACACCATTCGGTGGTGGTAAAGCTTGGATCATCCCATCAAGCACTAAGAACCTTGAAGCTGCACAAAAATTTGTAGACTTCCTTGTTTCAACTGAACAACAAAAAGCATTCTACGATGCAACTAACGAAATCCCAGCTAACACTGAAGCTCGTTCATACGCTGAAGGCAAAAAAGATGAGTTGACAACAGCCGTGATTGAACAGTTCAAGAACGCTCAACCAATGCCAAACATTTCTCAAATGTCAGCTGTTTGGGATCCAGCTAAAACAATGCTCTTTGACGCTGTAAGTGGTAAAAAAGATGCTAAGACAGCTGCTAACGATGCTGTTACATTGATCAAAGAAACAATCAAACAAAAATTTGGTGAATAATTGAATTCGTTACAAGGGGGGAGAATACAAATCCCCCTTTGATTTTATAAATTTACGAATGATTGCAGTTGCCTATCTAGTGATTGGAGACAAACTTCAATCTCGTATCCTATGAAAGGAGTATTCATGGAAAACCAACAACCTAGCAAAGCAGCCTTGCTTTCAGTGATTCCTGGGTTAGGACAGATTTACAATAAACAAAAGGCCAAAGGTTTTATCTTCCTTGGTGTCACTATCGTGTTTGTTCTTTATTTCCTAGCACTTGCAGCCCCTGAATTGCACAATTTGATCACTCTTGGTGACAAGCCAGGTCGTGATAATTCCCTCTTTATGCTGATTCGTGGTGCCTTCCATTTAATCTTTGTAGTCGTTTATGTGCTCTTTTATTTCTCAAATATTAAAGATGCACATACAATCGCAAAACGTATTAACAATGGAATTCCTGTCCCACGTACTTTTAAAGATATGATCAAAGGTATTTATGAGAATGGTTTCCCTTACCTCTTGATCATCCCATCTTACGTCGCTATGACATTTGCGATTATCTTCCCAGTTATCGTAACCTTGATGATTGCCTTTACCAACTATGACTTCCAACACTTGCCACCAAACAAATTGTTGGACTGGGTTGGTTTGACTAACTTTACAAACATCTGGAGCTTAAGTACCTTCCGTTCAGCCTTCGGTGCGGTTCTTTCTTGGACCATCATCTGGGCCTTGGCTGCTTCTACCTTGCAGATTGTCATTGGTATATTTACAGCAATCGTTGCCAACCAACCATTTATCAAAGGAAAACGTATCTTTGGTGTTATTTTCCTTCTTCCTTGGGCTGTTCCAGCCTTCATCACTATCTTGACATTCTCAAACATGTTTAACGATAGTGTCGGAGCGATCAACACTCAAGTATTGCCTATCTTGGCTAAGGTTCTTCCTTTCCTTGACGGTGCTCTTATCCCTTGGAAAACAGACCCAACTTGGACGAAGATTGCCTTGATTATGATGCAAGGTTGGCTAGGATTCCCATACATCTACGTTTTGACTTTGGGTATCTTGCAGTCGATTCCTAACGACCTCTACGAAGCGGCTTACATCGATGGTGCCAATGCTTGGCAAAAATTCCGCAACATCACTTTCCCTATGATTTTGGCTGTTGCAGCACCAACATTGATCAGCCAATACACCTTCAACTTTAACAACTTCTCTATCATATACCTCTTCAACGGCGGAGGTCCTGGTAGCGTTGGTGGTGGAGCCGGTTCAACTGATATCTTGATCTCATGGATTTATCGTTTGACAACAGGTACATCTCCTCAATACTCTATGGCGGCAGCTGTTACCTTGATCATCTCTATCATTGTCATCTCTATCTCTATGATCGCATTCAAGAAACTACACGCATTTGATATGGAGGATGTCTAAGATGAATAACTCAATCAAACTCAAACGTAGACTGACTCAAACCCTCACTTACCTCTACTTGATTGGTCTTTCAATCGTGATTATCTATCCACTTTTGATTACTATTATGTCAGCCTTTAAAGCAGGTAACGTCGCAGCCTTTAAACTAGATACTAACATCGACTTCAATTTTGATAACTTTAAAGGACTCTTTACTGAAACCTTATACGGTACTTGGTATCTCAATACCTTGATTATCGCCTTGATTACCATGGTTGTTCAAACAAGTATCATCGTACTTGCTGGTTATGCCTACAGCCGTTACAACTTCTTGGCTCGTAAACAAAGTTTGGTCTTCTTCTTGATCATCCAAATGGTACCAACAATGGCCGCTTTGACAGCCTTCTTCGTTATGGCCCTTATGTTGAATGCCCTTAACCATAGCTGGTTCCTCATCTTCCTCTACGTTGGTGGCGGTATCCCGATGAATGCTTGGTTGATGAAAGGCTACTTCGACACAGTACCAATGTCTCTTGATGAATCAGCAAAACTAGATGGTGCAGGACACTTCCGCCGCTTCTGGCAAATCGTTCTCCCTCTTGTTCGCCCAATGGTTGCGGTACAAGCCCTCTGGGCCTTCATGGGACCTTTCGGAGACTATATCCTCTCTAGTTTCTTACTTCGTGAGAAAGAATACTTTACTGTTGCCGTTGGTCTACAGACCTTTGTCAGCAATGTGAAAAACTTGAAGATCGCCTACTTCTCAGCAGGTGCTATCCTCATCGCGCTTCCAATCTGTATTCTCTTCTTCTTCCTACAAAAGAACTTTGTTTCAGGACTTACAAGTGGTGGCGACAAGGGATAATCTATCCCCGCCACCCTTTTTTCATTTTATACTCTTCGAAAATCTCTTCAAACCACGTCAGCTTTATCTCCAACCTCAAAGCTGTGCTTTGAGCAACCTGTGGCTAGCTTCCTAGTTTGCTCTTTGATTTTCATTGAGTATTAGCGATTGTTACTGTAAATAATATCCTTGCGACAAGCAATTTGTCTCCTAGACTTGAAATAAAGCACATTTCTCTATATAATAATACTCATATAGAAAACACTTTTAGAAAGATGCCTATGCTTCCATATCCATTCTCGTATTTCTCTAGTATCTGGGGATTTCGTAAGCCCCTATCAAAACGTTCCGGCCTCAACTGGTTTCAGCTTCTCTTTACAAGCATTTTCCTCATCAGTTTGTCTATGGTTCCGATTGCCATTCAAAACAGCTCACAGGAAACGTATCCACTGGATACCTTTATCGATAATGTCTACACTCCACTGACAGATGAAGCGATCATGGACTTGTCAGAGAATGCACAAATCGTTGATGGAAAGCTGAACTACTCAGGTGCGAAGAATCAGCAGCCTTCTCTTTTGATTGGCCCAAGCCAAAACAAGGAATTGCCAAAGGATCTGCAACTTCATTTTGATACGGAAGAACTCGTCATCAGTAAGGAAAGTAAGGAACTAACTCGCATTCGCTACCACGCTATTCAAACGGAGAGTTTCCAGAGTAAGGAAGATCTAACCCAGGCCATTTCTAAAGATTGGTACCAACAAAATCGGGTCTATATCAGTCTCTTTCTCGTTCTTGGTGCAAGCTTCCTCTTTGGATTGAATTTCTTCATTGTCTCTCTTGGAGCTAGTCTCCTCCTTTATATCACCAAAAAATCACGCCTCTTTTCATTTAGGACTTTTAAAGAGTGCTACCATTTTATCTTGAACTGTTTAGGATTACCCACTCTGATTACGCTTATTTTGGGACTTTTTGGCCAGAATATGTCAACCCTTATCACTGTACAAAACATTCTTTTTGTTCTTTATCTGGTCACTATTTTTTACAAGACACATTTCCGTGATCCAGATTATCATAAATAGGAGATTTTTATGCCCGTGACGATTAAAGATGTGGCTAAAGCAGCAGGTGTCTCACCTTCAACTGTTACCCGCGTCATCCAAAATAAATCAACGATTAGTGATGAAACCAAAAAACGAGTTCGCAAGGCGATGAAGGAGCTCAACTACCATCCCAACCTCAATGCTCGTAGCTTGGTAAGTAGCTATACTCAGGTTATCGGTCTGGTGCTTCCTGATGACTCGGATGCCTTTTACCAAAATCCTTTCTTCCCATCTGTTCTACGAGGGATCGCCCAAGTGGCATCTGAGAACCACTATGCTATTCAGATTGCAACTGGGAAAGATGCAAAAGAGCGACTCAAAGCTATTTCCCAGATGGTCTATGGTAAGCGTGTAGATGGTTTGATTTTCCTCTATGCCCAAGAAGAGGATCCTTTGGTTAAACTAGTAGCCGATGAGCAATTTCCTTTCCTTATCTTAGGTAAATCTCTATCTCCCTTCATTCCGCTTGTCGATAATGACAATGTCCAGGCAGGTTTTGATGCGACAGAATATTTCATCAAAAAAGGATGCAAGCGAATTGCCTTCATCGGAGGAACCAAAAAACTTTTCGTAACACAAGATCGTCTAATGGGTTATGAGTTAGCTCTTAAACAATACCAACTTCCTATTGATCCCAATCTGACCTACTTTGCGACCGAATTTCTTGAAGATAATGGTTATCGCTTTAGTAAACTTCTCTTCGAACATGATCCAAATATTGATGCTATTATTACTATTGATAGCCTTCTTGCTGCAGGGGTCTGTGATTACATCGCAAAACACCAACTGGATGTCCCTGTCCTCAGCTTTGACTCGGTCAACCCTAAACTGAACTTGGCAGCCTATGTGGATATCAATAGTTTAGAACTCGGGCGCGTTTCCTTTGAAACCATTCTCCAGATCATCAACGATGCTAAAAACAATAAACAGATTTGTTACCGCCAGTTGATTGGACACAAAATTATCGAAAAATAAAGACCAGCCCCAAGGCTGGTCTTTTGAGTATTATTAATTGTCTGTTTCTACGAATCGTCCTAGGATGTGGACATTTTCGGATACAGAGACAAAGGCTGTCGGATCGACCTGTTTCATGATGTGTTTAAAATCATTAAACTCTGCTCGTGTGATAACTGTAATCAAGACTGCTTTTCTCTCATGATTATAGGTTCCTTCTGCATCGTGGATCATGGTTGCTCCGCGGTGCAATTTTTTATGGATTTTTGCAATTACCTTGTCAGGATTATTGGTCACAATCATGGCCTGCATGCGTTTTTGCTTGGTAAAGACCGCGTCTGTCACACGACTGGAGACAAAGATAGTAATCATGGAGTAGAGGGCGTATTTCCAACCAAAGGTCAATCCTGCTATCAGCATGATGGTTCCATTTACTAGGAAAGAAATACTACCGACATTCTTACCCGTTTTCTTTCGAATGGTCAGACTGACGATATCTGTACCTCCGCTAGAAATATTGTTACGGAGCGCAAAACCAATCCCCAAGCCCATGACAACACCCCCAAAAAGAGCATTGATAATGGGATCCTCTGTCAAGGTCACAACTGGTACAAGCTGGATAAAGAGGGAACTCATGGATACTGTGATAAAGGTAAAGATTGTAAACTTATGCCCAATCTGATACCAAGCCAAAATCATCAACGGAAAATTGATAGCATAAAAGGTTAGCGATATCGGAATGTAAAAACCAAACCAGTGATTACTCAAGGCAGAGATAATCTGTGCCAGACCCGTCGCACCACTGGAGTAAACGTGTCCTGGTTGAAAAAAGAAATTGACTGCTACTGCTGACAGAAAGCCATAAACCAGAGAAGCCGAGATTTTCTCATCATATTTTTCCCGAGAGATACTTTGTAAAACTCGTAAGATCTTTATCTGATAAGCAAAGCGGCGCAGATAATAGCGCCACCGCTTAATTCGTTTTGCTTGTTTCATCTTCTTCTACTTGTAAGCTGAGTTCCTCTAGTTGTTTGAGAGCGACTGTTGATGGAGCTTGAGTCATTGGGTCGGTTGCCTTATTGTTCTTAGGAAAGGCAATGACTTCACGAATGTTTTCTTCTCCTGCTAAGAGCATGACAAAACGGTCAAGACCGATCGCCAAACCACCGTGTGGTGGGAAACCATAGTCCATGGCTTCAAGAAGGAAGCCAAACTGGTCATTTGCTTCTTCAGCTGAGAAACCAAGAGCCTTAAACATGCGTTCTTGAAGGTCTTTGTGGTTGATACGAAGACTACCACCACCAAGCTCATAACCATTCAAGACGATATCGTAAGCAATGGCACGAACCTTAGCCAAATCACCTTCTAATTCGTGAGCTGTTTCTTCCTGTGGAAGGGTAAATGGATGGTGGGCGCTCATGTAGCGGCCTTCTTCTTCAGACCATTCAAACATTGGCCAATCAACCACCCAAAGGAAGTTGAATTGATCGTTATCAATCAAGCCAAGCTCTTTGGCGATACGGCCACGAAGGGCACCTAATGTTGCATTAGCTACCTCAAGCGTATCTGCTACAAAGAGAACCAAATCCTTATCTTCAAGACCAAGTGCTGCAGTCAATTCTGCTTGGATACCAGTCAAGAACTTGGCAACTGGTCCATTTAATTCTCCATCAACTACCTTGACCCAAGCAAGACCTTTGGCTCCGTACTGCTTAGCTACTTCGGTCATCTTGTCGATGTCTTTACGTGAATAGTTATCTGCAGCTCCTTTGACTACAATAGCTTTTACAGCAGGTGCTTCTGAGAAGACTTTAAAATCAACACCCTTGACAACTTCTGTCAAGTCCTGAAGCAACATATCAAAACGAGTATCTGGCTTATCAGAACCATAGAGAGACATCGCGTCATCATACTTCATACGAGGGAATGGAAGCGTCACGTCAATGCCTTTGGTTTCTTTCATCACGCGCGCAATCAATCCTTCTGTAATATCTTGGATTTCTTGCTCCGTAAGGAAGGATGTTTCCAAGTCGACCTGGGTAAACTCAGGCTGACGGTCACCACGCAAGTCCTCATCACGGAAGCATTTGACGATTTGGTAATAGCGGTCGAAACCAGCATTCATCAAAAGTTGCTTGGTAATCTGTGGACTTTGAGGAAGAGCGTAGAAATGCCCTTTATTAACACGAGACGGCACCAAATAGTCACGCGCCCCTTCTGGCGTTGACTTCGAAAGGAATGGCGTCTCCACATCGATAAATTCCAACTCATCCAAGTAGTTACGGATAGAGTGGGTCACTTTAGCACGAAGTTTGAGATTTTCTAACATCTCTGGACGACGAAGGTCAAGGTAACGGTAACGCAAACGCGTATCGTCATTGGCCTCAATACCATCTTTAATCTCAAAAGGTGTTGTTTTGGCTGTATTCAACACTGTCAAAGCTGTCACGTTCAATTCAACCGCACCAGTCGGCAATTTATCATTGGCTTGCTCACGCGCAGCGACTTGCCCAGTCACCTCAATGACAAATTCGCTACGAAGGCTTTCAGCTGTTGCCATGACCTCTGCAGAGACTTTTTCAGGGTTGATAACCAACTGCATGATCCCTTCACGGTCACGAAGGTCGATAAAGATCAAACCACCCAAGTCACGACGACGGCCAACCCATCCTTTCAAAGTAATTTCTTGTCCGATGTGTTCCTCACGAACACGACCAGCATACATACTACGTTTCATGTTTTCTCTCCTCTTTTATTCTGTTACTATTTTACCATAAAAGCGCAGGCTCTTCATGAAAATCAGCAGAAAAGTTTGATTGTCTTTAGAAATCAAAACGAACAGACAAAAAATCCGATGAAAACGTCATCGGATTCTCTGATTATGATTCTTAACCTTTTTTACGCTTTTCAGCAATCTCAGCTGCCTTTTTAGGTAGAACAATCTCCGTCGCATAAGCCGAAGCAAAACGCAAGACACCTGCAATAGGCGCAAAGACCACTGCTAGATAGTTGTAAAAGAAATCGCCTTTAAAGGCATAGGCAAGTGCCCCGATGATAAAGAAGAGAACGACCGCCTGTATCACTGCTAATAAAATTACTCGTTTCATGTGACCTCCTGACTCTATTATAGCATGAGTATCATCAAAAAGCCGATTAAATTATTCAAAGCGTGGAGAGAAATGCTATAAAGAAGACCTTTTCGGCTCACATAAGCCAGACCCAAACTCAATCCCAGACTGGCATAAACTAAAAATTGTTGCAAAGTTCCTGGAAAATGAATCAAGGCAAAAAGCACACTTGATACGAGGAGAAACAGAGCTGTCTGTTTGCTGTTGTTTTGCTTAGGAAAGAGATAGCGCGCTAACATCCCTCTAAAGATGAGTTCTTCCGTTAGAGGAGCAAAGACCACTACCATAAAGAAACCAAAGACAGGCTGAGCAACCGTCAATTGTGATACGATTTGTTGATTGACTGACGGATCTTCTGGCAAAAAGAACTGAGCTATAATCGCCACTAGCAAAACCAGGGTTGGCAACCAAATATAACGATTAAAAGCTGTTGTCTGGATGCTAACCTTTTCTGTCTGATACCATCTGTAAACTCCATAAACATAGGCCCCTGACAGGGCGACATAAAGTGGCAAGACTCCAAAGATTGAAGCCCCTAGGTCAAGCGCTGATAAAGCCATACTCTGAACCAGACCATAGCCAAAGAAAAAGGATAGAACAGCTAGCAAAAACCAGCCAAGATTTTTAAGTAATTTCATAAAAGACTCCTATTTGAAATAACGTTTTACCATAGGTAATTTCATCACATTGATATAAATATGGATCGCTCCTACAAGCAAGAAGGCTAGTAACTGAATCTCTCCTGTCAGTAAGGAAAAGAGAACGATTAGAAAATAGAGAGCTGGCAAGACATACTGGTTTAATTGGAATAAAATTCGAAAACTCTGTTCTAAATTAGCCTTGCGCTCCCCTTCATCGTAGGAGTTTATATAGTCCAAGACATCTTTTGGTGTAGAGAAGAATTCCAAATCAAACTGACGAACGATCGCAATGGTCTTATAGAGATATTTTTGAGCACTGAAAATCATCACTAATGCTAAAAAAGAAAGAGATAAGGTTATATAGCTGATATTTAGTACAATTACTTCACTACCTGAGATGAAAAGAGCCAAAAAAATCGCTACGCCTGCACTATTAAAAGCAATAGTTCCAAACTCGAGATTACGATACATTTGTACATAATAGGTTTCATTCAGATCATCATCCATTTCCTCTTGATACAAGGAGTGAAATTTTCTGCTTTTCTTTAAGAAATCGAAAGTCAAAAACATACTAATGAAACCTAACAGTAAACAAATAGATGATATCCATGGAGTCACGGTTTTGACATCTAAAATGGTTCCGTAGTTTTCGGTATAGGCCTTAAACATCCCTGCAAACATGCCCAAGAAGCCTCCCAAGATAACAGCCATTAAAAATAACAATCCACGTTTCTTTTTCATATTCATACTCTTTCTAAACTAAACCAATCCAACTAACCACTGACCAAACACTTTACCTGATTCATAAATAGCTGTCAAGCCCTCTGTTCCAAGTGACACCAAAATCAAACAAACAGCAAACAAGAGAATAGCTTGGTTTCTAGCTTTTTTTGCTCCATCTCCCAAGGGTTCATTGCCAAGCCAACCTGCTAGATAGGCATAGAGAGTTACTGTTATAATCCCAATCTCTGTCGAAGAGAGAAACAGCAAGACTGTCACCAAACGAACGATATTGGCTTGAATGTTAAAATAATTTCCTAAACCTGCACAAACACCGGCAAGTTCTTTGTGTTCAGTATCGACTTGAAAACCCGCTAAAAACTCTTTCATATTCATTCTCCTTTTTCACTTGCTAGATTTTTGAATTTCTTTTCAATCCAGTCAACTACTGGGATGAGAGCAAAGTAGGCCCAAACAAATTGGTCGCTTTGATATGGATTAAACCAGCCTAAGTCCATCCCAATCAGTAAAAACACACTGACTAATAGAACTATGGCAACTACATAATAGATTACTTTATACTTGTTCATCATTTTTCTCCTTTTTCTTCAACCGATTGAAAATGGACAAGAGGACTAAATTAATCCAAAACAAATACTTACTTTCAACAAAATAGAACCAACCCAGTAATGTTCCAATCATAGCAAAAGCATTCACAATAAAGGCAAAAACACTCATATAATAAATCACTTTATACTTGTTCATCACTCATCCTCCTCTATCCGAAATACCGACTCGACTGGTTCATTGAATATCTGTGAAATCTTCAGGGCGATCACAACTGACGGGGTGTATTCGTCCCGTTCTAGTAGGCTAATGGTCTGTCTGGAAACTCCTGCTAGCTTGGCCAGTTCGGTCTGATTGAGACCATCACGAGCCCGAAGCTCTTTTAAACGATTTTTTAGCATTCCCTTCTCCTTTATTCTTAACTTGCTTACATTGTAACACATCTTTTTCTTTTTGACAAGTATAATTGTCAAAAAGTTTATGATTTTTGTCATTTTGTAAAAGAAACTGGTCGGGAGTAAGATCCCGACCAGTTTATCTGTCATTAAAATCCTAGTTTTTCAAATACTTCTGAAAAGTTTTGGCTGATAACATCAAGCGTAACTTCCACTTCTTCTCGAGTTTGGTTGTTCTTAACTGTCACTTGTCCGCTTTCGACTTCACTCTCGCCTAGCGTGATGAGGGTCTTAGCCGCAAAGACATCGGCTGACTTGAACTGAGCTTTGAGCTTCCGATTAAGGTAATCACGCTCTGCTTTGAAGCCTTGTTGGCGAAGGGCTTGTACCAATTCCAAGGCCTTAACATTTGCTTCTTCGCCCAAGACTGCGATATAGACATCTAAAGCATTTTCAA
Organism: Streptococcus sp. CCUG 71758; assembly: GCF_011714815.1. Taxonomy (NCBI): domain Bacteria; kingdom Bacillati; phylum Bacillota; class Bacilli; order Lactobacillales; family Streptococcaceae; genus Streptococcus; species Streptococcus sp. CCUG 71758. The sequence goes on from NZ_RXXO01000005.1 coordinate 53,621, forward strand.
TAGGGAGGGCCACACCTTGCTTTTCAAGGATGAGGAGCAGACGCTCTACACCAAGTCCAAAACCAAATCCAGCAGTTTCAGGACCACCAAAGTAAGCAACCAAACCATCGTAACGACCACCTGCACAGACAGTCAAGTCATTGCCCTCGATTTCAGTGATAAACTCGAAAATCGTGTGGTTGTAGTAGTCCAGACCACGCACCATATTGGTATCGATGATATAGTCTACACCCAGATTTTCCAACATCTGACGCACAGCATCAAAGTGAGCCTGGCTTTCTGCATCAAGGAAGTCCAAGATAGACGGCGCATTCTCCACAGCCACCTTGTCTTCTTTTTCCTTAGAGTCCAAGACACGGAGAGGATTTTCCTCCAAACGACGTTGGCTATCCTTAGACAAGGTCTCCTTGAGTGGTGTCAAATAGTCGATCAAAGCCTGACGGTAGGCAGCACGACTCTCAGGATTTCCAAGAGTGTTGAGGTGCAATTTGACACCTTGAATGCCGATTTCTTTCAAGAAATGGGCTGCCATAGCGATGGTTTCCACATCGGTAGCTGGATTGCTAGAGCCAAAGCACTCGACACCAATCTGGTGGAACTGGCGCAAACGACCTGCCTGTGGACGCTCATAACGGAACATAGGGCCCATGTAATAGAACTTACTTGGCTTTTGCACTTCTGGAGCGAAGAGTTTATTTTCCACATAGGAACGAACAACGGGCGCAGTTCCTTCTGGACGAAGGGTGATATGGCGGTCACCCTTGTCATAAAAATCGTACATTTCCTTGGTTACGATATCCGTCGTATCTCCGACAGAGCGACTGACGACCTCGTAATGCTCAAAAATAGGCGTGCGCACTTCCGCATAGTTATAGCGCTTGAAAATTTCACGGGCAAAGCCCTCAACGTACTGCCACTTGGCAGACTCAGCAGGTAAAATATCCTGCGTTCCTTTTGGTTTTTGTAATTTCATAGGGAATCCTCTTTAAACTTAATAGTCTTATTTTACCATAAATAAAGGGATTAAAACAGTATGAATAAAATTAGGATTTAGATATCATTTTTGAGATTAATAACTGTCAAAAGAATAGCTAGCAAGGAAAGACCAACAAATAGCATCCAAGTCAACTGTATATTCCATACAGCTAGAAGTGAAAAACAAGCTGTTCCCACAGGTATGGATAAGGTAAACAATAAACCTAAAAAATTACTGGTACGAGCTAGAACATCTGGAGCTAGATTTTTCATGAGCATGGCACTAATCTTTGGTTGAACTTTACCAGACACATACAGAGTTGAAAAGAGAAATAGTAAACCAAGTACGACTTGATTGAATACATTAGCTAGACCAATTAGACTGAGTCCTACGGTCGCCCACATCATCAATCTAGGCAAGGACTGCTTCCCAAAATAATCATTGCCCGTAAGGCTACTGATGATGATTGCTACTAAAACACAGAATTGATTGATAAATAGTGCCTCTGTGTAAGAAAAATTCAAGAGAGAATGGCTCAAAAAGAAGATGTTATAGATGCTTCCTAAAGCCCCACCCAAGGCATTAATAAGCAAGACAGCAAAGATCATGAAACCAAAGTTTTTCTGTCCACCTTTAAGAAAAACGAGACGTAAATTTCGGTAAATTGTTAGGAACTGGTCTTTGATAGAAAGCTTCTCATTTTTTAGGTTTTCACCATCAGCAGATGACATTGACAGACTCAATTTGCTTTTTCCTAAAAAGAGAATAAAGGCTGATATTAGGAAAAAGCAGGCATTGATTCTCGCAACAAGGGAAAAATTGTTGACCGATAGACCTAAGAGCCAAACTCCAAAAGCTTGACCACCAATAGCTGAAATATAGGTGATAAACTGGGAAAAAGAATAAGCTTCCATCAGATCTTGTTCAGCTACTTTTTTCTTAATGAGAGGCATGCGCAAACCACCAGCAAAATCACTGATTACATCGCTAATGACATTGATCAAACACAGACTAGAAAAAGCAAAGAGACTAGCTTGCTGAACAACTAAAGCTGCTAGAAAAAATAAAACTGCCTGAAACAAACCGCTATAGACCATCCATTTGACCTTGTCCCTTGTGTAATCTGCCCGAATCCCTACAAAAACTGTAAAGAGAGTCGGAAGAATCATGACAATATTCGCCATAGCAACCGCAAAAGATGCTTGTGGCAAGGTCGACGCATAGACGATAAATACCAGGTTAAAAATCGAAGCACCAAAAGCATTGAAGAAGCGCGATAAAGTCAAGAGTCGATAAGCTTGATTTCTAAACAATAGTTTCATAGGTAATCTCCCTTCTTGTTATAATCCCTATATGAAGTATGACTATAGTATAGCACTTAGAAATTGAAAGGGAAAACTTTTGAATATATGCAACACACAAAATGAGCAAAGAAACGATAGAACTTTTGTAACGACCTGAGAGTAGTCAAAAGTTCTATCGCTTAAATTTTCAAATTATTTTCTTAGTTTGCAGATATTCAACAATCGGTTGTATTTCTGTAGTATTCAGCAGATTTGTTACAACCAAGCATCTCAAAAATATGGACAGCATCTTCCATCTTTTTCTGACCTTCCTTGACTCTACCCTGCTTGCTATCAAGAAGACCTTCAGCCCACAAATAGACAATTCGGAAATAGGTCTCATTTTCCTTGTAGAAATGCTCTTTGATGACACGTTTAAAATAAGAGGCATTGGTAAATTCTTCACACTCAATGCTGGCTAAAAAACCATTCAATAACATAGTATGAAAAAGGTTTCGATTACTAGACATTTCCATTAGAAAATCGGATTTGCGGACCATTTCTCGTACATATCTAGTAAAAAGAGAAACAGACAAGAACGGAGAACTGACTGAGAACAAATTGAGTTCATAGATTCCCCAAATCTCAGTAGAAAACAAGTAGTCATGAAGGACTTTCCCTTCCTCTGCCGTTAACTCAACCGTTTCATCCATACTCTTCATATAAGACTTGATAATGATGGCATTTAGAATATGTTTCTGTTTGTTTTGAGAATGGGTATGCTTTTGATACTCCTTGCGATATAAGTCCTCAAGAGGTGCTATATTCTTTAAATCCAAAACATCTGTGATTTCTTTTCTCAACTCCGAATCTGTATCATACTGAAAACCTCTCGCCAGAAAGAGGATTTCCTCTACACTAGCAGATATATTTTCTAGGGCAAATAGAAACTTTTCCACCGAAAGCTCACTCTGACCTGTTTCAAATCGGGACAACATAGACGGAGAAAATTGTCCCCCAGTTGCTTGTCTCAGCGAGATATTTCTTGACTCTCGTAATTGTCTAAAGACTTTTCCAATCTGCTCCATAGACTTCTCCTTAATTCGGTGTTTTATTTATGTTGTCATATTTTTTCAGAAAATTCATCAAAAACTTGCCAAATTGTCAGAATTATGAGAAAATAGAGGATATTTATCAGGTGGAGGGACTGTTATGAGAGACGATATCAAAATCAATGACCGAGCTTTGGCCTTACAAGACCAAATTATCGAAAAACTAGAGAAGGTTTTTGATACAGATGTGGAATTGGATGTTTACAATCTAGGGTTGATTTATGAAATCAATCTAGATGAAACGGGTCTCTGCAAGATTGTCATGACTTTCACTGATACTGCCTGCGATTGTGCCGAAAGCTTGCCTATCGAAATCGTCGCAGGTCTGAAACAAATCGAGGGTATCGAAGATGTCAAGGTTGAAGTTACCTGGTCGCCTGCCTGGAAGATCACACGAATCAGTCGCTACGGCCGTATTGCCCTTGGACTGCCACCTCGTTAATGAGGCAAATCACTCTTGAAGATAAAAAGAAGCAAGCCGAAGATGGCTTGCTTTTTGATACTCAATGAAAATCAAAGAGCAAACTAGGAAACTAGCCGCAGGCTGTACTTGAGTACGGCAAGGCGACGTTGACGTGGTTTGAATTTGATTTTCGAAGAGTATGAGTTTATTTTTTACCTGACTTGTCCATATTCCAGAAGTCTGTCACGGCTCCGCGAGAAGCGGATGATACGATGTGGGCATATTTACCGAGGACACCACGGCTGTAAAGTGGTGGTAAGGTTGTTTCTGCCTTGCGTTTTTCAAGTTCTTCTTCGGATACGGCCATGGAAATTTCTTTGGTATCTTGGTCAACCGTAACGATATCACCTGTACGGAGGTAGGCAATCGGTCCACCATCCTGAGCTTCAGGAGCGATATGTCCGACAACCAGACCATAAGTACCACCAGAGAAACGGCCATCTGTCAAGAGGGCAACCTTGTCTCCTTGACCTTTACCAACGATCATGGATGAAAGGGACAGCATCTCAGGCATACCAGGGCCACCCTTGGGTCCAACAAAACGGACAACGACTACATCGCCATCAACGATTTCATCTGTCAAGACAGCCTGGATAGCATCTTCTTCTGAGTCAAAGACCTTAGCTGGTCCAACGTGACGACGCACTTTAACACCTGATACCTTGGCAACCGCTCCATCAGGGGCAAGGTTCCCGTTCAAGATGATAAGCGGTCCGTCTGCACGTTTTGGATTTTCCAGTGGCATGATGACTTTTTGACCTGGTGTGAGGTCTGCAAAGTCAGCCAAGTTTTCAGCGACTGTCTTACCAGTACATGTAATGCGGTCTCCGTGAAGGAAACCATTTGCCAACAGGTACTTCATAACAGCAGGCACACCACCGACTTCGTAGAGATCTTGGAAGACATACTGACCAGAAGGTTTCAAGTCGGCCAAGTGAGGTACACGCTCTTGGATTGTATTGAAGTCCTCAAGTGACAAGTCAACATTAGCCGCATGGGCAATGGCAAGCAAGTGAAGAGTGGCATTGGTTGACCCACCGAGAGCCATGGTTACTGTAATGGCATCTTCAAAAGCTTCACGAGTCAAGATATCTGATGGTTTGAGACCAAGCTCCAGCATCTTGACAACAGCTCGTCCTGCCGCTTCGATATCTTCTTTCTTGTCAGCTGATTCAGCTGGGTGAGATGAAGATCCTGGCAAACTCATACCGAGAACTTCGATAGCAGTCGCCATGGTATTAGCTGTATACATACCACCACAGCCACCAGGGCCAGGGCAGGCATTACATTCAAGACGCTTCACGTCCTCAGCTGTCATGTCACCGTGGTTCCATTTTCCGATTCCTTCAAATACAGAAACCAAATCGATGTCTTTGCCATCAAGATTTCCCGGTGCAATAGTTCCTCCATAGGCGAAAATAGCCGGGATATCCATATTAGCAATGGCAATCATAGAACCAGGCATGTTCTTGTCACAGCCACCGATAGCGACAAAGGCATCCACGTTGTGACCACCCATCGCAGCCTCAATAGAGTCCGCAATGATATCGCGAGATGTTAGAGAAAAACGCATCCCAGGTGTTCCCATTGCAATCCCGTCCGCTACGGTAATGGTTCCAAACTGTACCGGCCAAGCGCCCGCAGATTTGACACCTTCTTTAGCCAATTTCCCGAAATCATGCAAGTGAATGTTACATGGTGTATTTTCCGCCCAAGTCGAAATCACTCCCACAATCGGTGTTTCAAAGTCCTTATCTGTCATACCAGTCGCACGAAGCATAGCACGGTTTGGTGATTTAACCATACTGTCATAAATGCTACTGCGGTGACGTTTATCTAATTCAGTCATCTTATCCCTCCCGTTTCAGTTTTTACTATTATAGCACATTTTAAAGGCAATGAACAGAAGAAAATTCTTGAATTTTCAGAAAATTCCGATTAACAACTTCTAATTTTTTCATCTTTTTTTGTCAAGTAACTTTACTTTACAAAAAAAATGTGTTATCCTAGTATGGTTGATGAAAATCAGTAGATTGAATCGAATTTAAATACCTAAAGGAGAAAAAGAAAATGGCAGTACCTGCACGTCGCACCTCAAAAGCGAAGAAAAACAAACGTCGTACACACTACAAAGTAACAGCTCCATCTGTAAACTTTGACGAAACTACTGGAGATTACTCACGTTCTCACCGTGTATCACTTAAAGGATACTACAAAGGACGTAAGATCGCTAAAGCTGCATCAGCTGAATAATAGAAGGGAGATACCATGCGCGTAAATATCACACTTGAACACAAAGAATCTGGTGAACGCTTGTACCTTACTTCTAAAAACAAACGTAACACCCCAGACCGTCTTCAATTGAAGAAATACTCACCAAAACTTCGCAAACACGTTGTGTTTACCGAAGTGAAATAAGGGTTCACTACTCGTCAGTAGACTTTAGAAACCTTGATTTAAAGCAATTCTTGAATTTCGAAATTTCACTACATTGCGATATGAATCAATCGAATCACTACCTTTTTCACTACCTTTTATGAAATAAGAAACTGATTCGTTTATTTAAAAAGAAGAGGAACTTTAGTGTCAAGCTCCTCTTTTTTATTTGTTCTTTTACTTACAAATCGTAAGACCTGGTTTTGAAAGTATGGGTTTCAGTTGGACTAAAAATGGCGTAATATCAAGGCTTTTCAGAACGATATATACTTATTCATTTCATGAAATTTGAATCAATATTTTTTTAATAGGGGAATAGTTTAGTTCTGTAAAAATTAACTTCTACACCCACAAAGATTAATCTGATGGACTTTATAACAGTCCAAGCAAAAAAAGTAGAGAAAAAGGTAGAGATTGAAATAATAGTAGAAATTCAGCGATCACAGTTTCCCTCTCTATATTTTAATCACTCTGATAACTCTGTTTCCACCTTGTATTTTCGTTATACAGTTACTTAAATCTTGAGCGTACAAAAACTTACTCAAATTGACGAATAATAAAGATTGAATATTGTTAGTCTATGAATTATCCACCTGTTTTTCTAAATGGATTATTAAAACTGTATATTAAGCTCTAACTACTCAAAAATATTATTTTGAAAACTGATTTGTTACATTTTTCCGAATATCTCTTCTAAACTCTTTTCTATTTCTTTATGAACATAATCACTTAATGGTGTATTTCCACTAGAATTTCTTGAGAATAAAAGAGTTGAAAAATCACTACTACGACTAGAAACATCTTTAGGGACTCTGTTTAATGAGTGATAGCTTTGTAGTATTTCATCATATATTTTTTCATAACACTTACTTAAATCACCTAGCGATACTTCAATTAAATTTTTATCTCCGGAATATGCCACATGATAATAACCTATCCACGGATTTCTTTCATCATCCTTATAAGTGACCAGTAGTTTGTATGGCATATCTTGAATTTTCGAAAAATATCTATAAATATTTGGAAAGTTATATTTTACCATTTCCAAATAACTCGCCTCAGCGAAATTTAAAAATGTCTCAACTATTTTTATTTTTCTTTTTGTAGAATATAAGTTCATTACTAAGCCATTTGACTCTGAATATTCTCTATCACGATCAGGTATGACAAAACTTCTATAATCTACATCAGACTGCAGCAAAATAGTTATCAGTTTATTTAAACTAAACAGCTCTACTCCTTCAGAAGTAGTATAACTTGCAACCTCAGGACAATCTTGAAGGATTTCATCTATCCTTTTTCTAACATTTTTACTCATTAAAGATATTTCATCAATATCTTTAAGCCAAGGTAATTTATTTTTTATTTCTTTCAAAAGTTCACATAAAATATAATTACTTGCAGGTAATGATTTCTTTTCTAAAATAGTTTTCAGATTATCTTTAATAATATCTATTGCTATTTTTCTACCACTATCTCCTATAAGGCCTGATAATTCTAAGTTTGTACTACGCTGAACCATTTGAGTCGTTTTAAAAAAGATAGTAGCCTGATATTCTTGAATCGCTTGACTCAACAATTCAGCGCTGATAATTTTTACATCTGGAACGCCTTTGTCCACGATATCAAACCAATAATAAAGGGTGTTTTCTTCCATACCTCCAGCAATTCCTATTTTTGATTCCAATCTACAATTTTCCATGATAAATGGTTCAAATTGCTCTGATATAGAGGAGAAATAGTTTTCTACTATAAATTTATATGTTTTGAGAATCTCTGATAATATTCTTTCTACATTATCTTCCCTAGAGAAATCTGTAATCCCATTACTCCTCAATAAATCATTTTTAGAATTAACACATTCAACATAAAGAGGCAAGTTATGTTGTAGAATAAAATCTAAAAATTTATCCTGCTCTTCAATGGTTGAAAACAATCCAGAGATAAAAATGACTACTTCTCGCCATTCTTCATTATGGATAAGTTTTTCAAGAAGTTCTGTATCTGATGAAACTGTTAGGCTATTCGTAATATAGTATGCCGCACAAAACTCCTTAAATAACTTATGAGAAAAATTAATTCTATCTGAAATACTAAAAATTCCAAAATTTAAGAAATAATCAATTGTATTTCTTTTATTTGGTGTAGACACTGGATAAGAACTTATTATTTTATCTACTTCACTGTATGTAAAACTAGACCGATCAAAATGTTCGTAAGAAAATTTGCCAAAAAGATTTAATGTTTCATGTAGGGATAATTCTGAATAACTATTTTTGTAGCGATAATTGTTTTCGAAATACTCTGTAAAAATTTGGGTTCTATTGAGCAACTCCTTATTTTGTCTATTAGCCAGAACAGTTTTACCAATCTTATAAAATAAAGGATTTCTAAACAATTCAAGATATGCTTTAGGAAGATTACTATACCATCCAAGTCTAATTAAATCACTTTGAATCATACTATCAGCAAGATTCGTTAGAAAGAAATTCTTTTCTTCCCCAAGCTCATTCTTATAGCGATTATTTCGTGTGGTAAAAAAGAAAAAATTTTGTTTATATTGTGTCATTAATTGATTGACTTCAGAAAAAAATTTAAATCTCTTTCTCTCATCAATAATATCATCAATACCATCGAAGAACAGTGCTAATTGATTATTAGCGAATAGCTGATTAATAGCCTCTTTAGAATTTCCTTCACAGAAAGGCTCCATTTTCGATTGAATAATCTCGAATAATGTTCCTAAACCATCCACGTACTGCATTAACGGAACATATACAGGAATTAATTGATAATTAGAATATTGTGCACATAATTGATTTATCAGTTTAAAGGTTTCAAATGTTTTTCCAAATCCAGCTTCTCCTTTCAATACAACTTTATGGTATTGTAAAAGAGTATCTAATGAATCTTTTTCCTTACTACCTTCGGTATCCTGAAATAAACTACGTTCAAAATAGTTGGACTGATCAAATGAATCACCTAATGTTTCTAACAAGGTTTCAATATAGGAACGTATTCTAAAATTACCATTTACAACCTGTTTTAACATCGCATTATTATCATCCACAATAGCCGTTATGTGCTGCAACTGCCTGTCTATGCCTTCAATAATCTCTCTAATAGTCCGACACAGTGCCTGCGATTCAGGAGTCCCTATTTTATTAAGTTGTCTAAATATAATTTCAAAATATTTTTGAATAATATGCTTTAACTCAATATTATATAATTTATACTTAGGGTATTTTTCAACAAACAAATTCATGTAAAAATCTACTGATTGATTTATTGTTTTCGATTGTAAAACATCTTGGTTAAGAAAATTTTTTATTATTTTTTCAAGAACGTTCTGTTCAATTAAAAATCTATCAAAATCTAGATAATATATCCTATCTCCATATTTCTCTAATATCGAGACTTCGACTTCATTTTTTAGTTTTTTACTGAAAAGCTTCAGTCTTAACTTCCCAAATACTCCTCTAAAATAATTTCCTAGTTCTTCTATCAGTAAGTTTTCTATTAAAGAAATAACAAGCATACATAATCTCCTTCTATATTCGATAGTATTCCATGTAAGCATTATCCAATGCTTTTTTAATATCTCAATTTTATCTCTGATACTAGTATTTTTAGATTTTTGATGAAGATATAAATTATCAACAGCATTTGAAACAGTAGTTACTAAGCCAAGTGCCGATTAATGTTGTCCCATTTTCAACTGAAAATATCTCTTTTAATTCAAAATTTGCTCATTATAAAATTTACAATAAATCTCTCTTTAAGTTTCTTAGTTTCTCCTTTTTCCCATCTCTCTAGTTTTTTTAAATTGTGACTCTTTAAGAGTCTTTTTCAATCCTAGTTTGATTTAAATCCATCTTAGAGAGTTTGAAAATAGCTTGATATCAAAATTTGCCAGAGATCATCTGTTTTCTTTTTTTAGAAAATTTGAATAAATTTGATCGAAATATGGAAATTTCTCAATACTTTTTAACTTGTTTGTATGTATGTAATCATAATTTAGAATAATAAAGAAACTAACAAAATGAGAAGTTTATAATTTCTGTTATAGATAAAAAGGGAGCTCAATACATATTATATCCCTTTACTATTTATAGTGTTATTATAGCAAAAAACAATGGAATTTCCATTGTTTTTATATTCAAATTCAAAAGATTTTATTAACTTTCCGAAAAATTTATATTTTCCGGAAAAATATCGAAATTAAATCAAAACTAAAAATATCTCATACATTTGAACTGAACCCCAAAAGTTAGACAGAAAAAATCTAACTTTTGGGGTGCAGTTCATCAAAGGTGCTTTTCATTTTAAAAAACTTGTGGAAAAACTTCATCCCATATATCTACTAAGCTTTTCCCGTCAAATACTTTAGCTTCCATAGCTTCATCAATTGTATCAAACTGCTGACCTTCATAATCATAACCAACTACACATATACTCGATAAAAAGCAAGCACCTCGGCTATTATAATTAAATTCAAGATCTTTGTCTAAATATTTTTTAATTTCATCCTTTTTCATATAGGACCATCTCAACTAAAACAATCTCAACAAACAAGATTTTTTCCTTAGATTCTATTCCCACTACTAGCTTTCTATGATGCTGACGATTTCATCTTCAAAATATTCATAAAGAGTTCCATCAACATCTACCATCAAGGAGTCAATCTCCTCGTCATTGTCAGAGGCGTCACAATAGTCTTCTACAAATCCTCTAACTACCGAGCCATTTTTTAACGTGATAATTACATCTGTACGGTTAAATTCCCAGAGTTTCATTTAAATATCCCTTTCAATATTGGCTAATTGCTTGGCTTTTTCGTAGTAAGGTGTTAAGAATTCGATAAATCCTTGTTAGTCGCTTGAATCATGCTCTTCTAAATGCATCATTAGATCAAAGTCATTAATAGTTTTAAAAATTTCAGGATTTTCATTATCCCAAGTCTCGGCAAACTCTTCATCTTCTCCCAAGAGAGCGTTAAACGTAAAAGAAAAATCCCCAAAATTATCAATCTACCCACTGACTGCATGCTTAAACATGTCTAATACTTTTGACTATATTTCATTACCCAAACCCTCCTAATAAGAGCATTGTAGCATATTAAACTGCGTTTTAAAAGTTTAACAGATAAAATCTAATTTTGGGGTGCGATTCATTCATCAAGCGTGATTTTTATTTTAATAATACTGCACTACAATTCCATCCATGATTTCTATTAAAGTGTTATCGCCAATTTTTAAAGAAATCAGATCAATGAATGACGATACCTGATATTCTTTATCTCCAATCACCACTCTAATGTCATGAAAAGAATTAGGAAAAATCCCACATACTTGACCATTATAATCAAAAGAGGCGTCCCAACCATTGTCATATAAGGCTTGTAAATCATCTAATATCGCCATATAAACTAAATCCTTTTCCATAGTATTTTCTTTCAAATAAGGCAGATAAAAGCACCTAGATTGTTCTAAGTCCTATGAGATGGTTTTAATCGAGACAATCTCACTCTCAAAGAGAGAAATTTCAGTATCTTCATCTGGACTAGGATTGTCAATGAGGATAGTGATTTCATCTTGCTCATCATTGTCCATTTCGTCAACAAAGTCTATGACACGTCTCTTGATTATCTTGTCGCAATTAGTGACTACCTGAACTCTTGATCGTAGGCACCTCCAAAGCTGTTTACTCATTTATTTTCCTCTCTTCGTCGCTAGTTTCTCGATAGTTCTTATACTTTTTATAGTTAGTCGATAAAATCGCCTAGGTTGAACTAAGCCCTAACAATTTTGATTTCCTTGATAATATCTTCAGGATATGAGCAATCACCTATGACTAATTCGTCAGGACCATCTAAATCATAAGCGTCAAACCAATCAACCACCCAGCCCTTGATGGAAGTCCCATCTTCTAAAATAAGGCAAACATTTTTATCAACATATTCCCATAGTTTCATTGAGTTCCTTCTCTCTAACAGCGGAACAATATGACCCAATATTAGTTATTTACTAATGGCTTTTAGTTCCTGTTAAAAGCATTATAGCACACCTTGCTTGCTAAAGTACTACAGATACTCCATTAGAATAACTTACTACTTTGTTTTCTTGTAAACATATTGTATACTTAAATAAAGGAACTGGTTTGGCTCCCAATGATCTATTCTAGGTTGGTGCCTAAGTCAGTTCCTTTTGTCATCCCGACTATCATCAAAGGGTGGGCTTTAAATATTCTTGCGTCAATTAGTTTTTTAGTCTATAATTAAATTAACGGATAGAGGTTTTCCATCTCCCCTTGAAACAGTTCATTCTGCAGTAGGAGGTGGGACACCTCTATTTTTTATAATCGCTAACCTCCGATTATACTTGTACTAGAAATTTTTTTGAGTTATAATTAGCTTAAGGTAAAGGTGGTCTAACGCCCATGAAACAGCTTACTGTGGAGGCGGTGGGTCACCTTTATTTGATTTCAAAATCAAGAAGATGTATAATTAAGTCAAGAAAGAAGCATGGTTTTCCCGCCCAAAAGCTCTATAGCTGTGGGAGAGTCATGCTTCTTTTTTTCCTCTAAAAAGAGAACACAAAAAAAGCCGTCTCATTCTTTGAAACGGCTATGAAATCAATCTAGCAAATATCTAAGCAAACCCAGAAATCAACGTTTTAAGACAAAGCAAAAAGCCCACTGTTGTAGGCTTTCTGTAAGATATTTCTTAAAATTAAAGCATTTTGTTGTAGAATTCAACGACAAGTGCTTCGTTGATTTCTGGGTTGATTTCGTCGCGTTCTGGCAAGCGTGTCAATGAACCTTCCAATTTTTCAGCGTCGAATGATACGAATGCTGGACGTCCAAGAGTAGCTTCTACTGCTTCAAGGATTGCTGGAACTTTCAATGATTTTTCACGAACTGAGATCACTTGACCTGGAGTTACGCGGTATGATGGGATATCAACGCGTTTTCCGTCAACAAGGATGTGACCGTGGTTTACGAATTGACGAGCTTGACGACGAGTAGTCGCAAGACCAAGACGGTAAACAACGTTATCCAAACGACGTTCCAAAAGAAGCATGAAGTTGAAACCTAGGATTCCGCCTTTGATTTTTGTAGCTTGTACGAACAAGTTACGGAATTGTTTTTCACCTACACCGTAAGTGAAACGAAGTTTTTGTTTTTCAGCCAATTGCAAACCGTATTCTGACAATTTAGAACGGTTGTTTGGTCCGTGTTGTCCTGGTACGTAGTTACGACGTGCCAATTCTTTACCTGTACCTGTAAGTGAAAGGCCAAGGCGACGAGCTTGTTTCCAAGATGGTCCTGTATAACGTGACATATGTATGTCCTCCTGATATAAATAATATTTCGGTGGAAATAGTCACTTAGAAAGCCCTGATTCGTGCAGATGCCCTTCGCCTAAACAGCCAAGGTTACTTGTCATAAGACACCTGTTGACGAGCTTCATGCTTTCCTGCTGCTATTTCACACAAAGGCTATTGTACCATGAAAAGCTAGATTTGTAAAGGGATTTTACGCCTTTATTTCAAATTGAGGCTGAATGTAAACTTGCTTCCTAAGCCATACTGACTTTCTGCTGTGATTTCGCCACCAAGCTGATGAGCTAATTCTCTTGCAATCGCAAGTCCTAATCCATGTCCACCTGTCTTCATATTGCGCGAAGTTTCTACACGATAAAGTCGTTTGAAGATCTTTTCCAAATCTTCAGGAAGGATCCCCTGACCCTCGTCTTTCACACTGATTGTCAATTCTTGTTCTGTTAATTGGGCAAGAACCTCGATTCTGGTTCCTGGTTCTGAATATTTAAAGGCATTGTTTAACAAATTGACCAGAATGCGAGAGAGTTTGTCAGAATGGCTCTTGATTTTCGCCGACTCAGGTGATACTTGAATGTAAACATCCCGCTCCTCTTGTTCAATCTGGAGTTGAAATTCACTCATTGACTCAATCAGCAATTGATCTAAAAAGACCTCTTCGACTTCTTCATCAGCAGTATCTTGAGGTTGTGTATTGAGAGTCAAAACATCCAACTCCTCCACTAGCTTGTTTAGACGCTCAGTTTGTCGACCAATCGTGGTTAAGTAGTGGAGCCGCTCCTCTTCCTTGATCACTCCATCTAGAATTCCCTCCACAGTAACCTGAATGGAGGTAATGGGAGTTTTAATATCGTGAGAGAGCTGCGCAATCATCATTCTCTTTTCTTGCTCGCTCTCATCAAGTGATTGAAAGGTAGCCTGCAAATTGTGGGACATGTCATTAAAAGCCTGGCCCAGCTCTTGAAATTCTAATGGTCCCTTGGTTTCAATTTCTGTGCTGAAATCCTTGCTTGCTATATCCTGAGCTTGTTTTTTCAAATGTTTCAGAGAAGAGAACACAGGCGACAAAAGAAAGATGCTCACTGCAGCGCCAATGAAACTAGCAATCAAGGTCATTCCAACTAGAAAGTAAACTTCACTTTTCTCAATCAACATTCGTTGGACTGCCCAGAAAACGACCAAAATCGTTAGTAGAGTCGACACTAGATACCCCACTAAAATATAGTTTTTTAATTTCATTTTCTACCTCTTGGTCTTTCCATCTTATAGCCCAAACCCCAGACAGTTTTGATAGCAGGAGCATTTGAATTTGTATACTTGGTCAACTCTTGCCTCAAAGCATGGATATGAACATTGAGTGTATTGGTATCATCCACATAGTCCTCTTGCCATACCTTCTCGTAAAGTTCCGTCTTTGAAAAGACTCTCTCAGGATTGCTGGCTAATACCCATAGAAGTTCAAAGGATTTCACGGTCAATTCCAAAGGTTGATCCCCAATGCGAACCTCATGAGTCACATGGTTGATTACCAAGTCACCAAACTCGATCTGTTCTGTCTCTCTTCCACGGCTAAGACGACGCAAGATATTATTTACTCTTAAAACCAATTCGCGTGGGCTAAAGGGTTTGACTATAAAATCATCTGCCCCCAAACTTAATCCATAAATCTTATCCTGTTCGCTTGTCTTAGCAGTTGTAAAGAGGAAGGGTTGATCCGGAGCGATATACTGAACTTCACTGATAAAATCATAACCATCCATATTGGGCATCATGATATCTGTAATAATGAGGTCGATAGATTTTTTTCTGAAAAGTTCTAATCCCTCCTTACCATCATGGGCGACCAAAACATCGTAACCTGCCTGTATAAGATAGCGGTTTTGAATATCTAGAATATCTATCTCATCATCAACCAGCAAAATTGTCTTTTTCATCCGACACTCCTTCGATAAAAACAGTGTTATACTTGCTTTAGTATAACACTATTTTCCCTAATGTTTAAGTGATTTGAATCTTAATCTTCTCGTTTGGTTGTCAAACCCAAAAGTCCAACAAGACCTGCCAAGGCTAGACCAAAGATACCAAGGCCAGCTGTAGCCGTTTTAGCTTCCCCAGTATTTGGTAGCATCGCTTTATCATCTTTTTTCATCATATTAGCCATTGGGCTAGAAGCTGGTTGATCTACTTTCATATCTGACATATGGTGATCTGTACCCATCATACCCTCAGTCGTGCCTGTAGAGCCTGTTTCAGAAGGCTTCGTATTCATCTGATCTGGTTGAGATGGTGTTGTCGCCATTTCTTTTCCACGAAGTCGAATCGTTACTTGACGAGTAGCAATCAGATTGGTCAAATCAGGTTTGCCATCTTTAGAACCATAGACCTTAACAGTAGCTTGGTAAGTGTGAGTGCCATTGGCACGAAGTTGATCTAGAAGGGCTTGTCCTTCTTTGCCTGTCGTGTTGCCATTCAAATCCACTTCGTAGAAATATTGGCCTTTAGCCAAGCCTTCAAGTGGCAATAGCGCTGGGTTCTTAGCTGTTCCGTTGTCTGACCATGGGGCTTTGTCTGATGCTTTTAACAAGAGGCGAGTCAACATACCATCTCCACCAAAAGCTTCGTATGGAATAACTTGGTTGACACCGGCCAAGAAAGGTCCAGGAACCTTAGCCTTATCAAGGTAGCTAGCTGGAACATCAATCATGTCTTTGATATTGTTAACAACAGACTTTTTAACCTGATTTGGTGTGGTCAAGCCATTCAAATTAACAGTCAAATCTTTAGTCGCTACCAGATTAGTTAAGTCAGGCTTGCCATCTTTCGCACCGTACACCTTGATGGTAGCTTTATAGCTTTGCGTACCATTTTGTTTCAAGAGGTCAAGCAACTCTTTATCTGATTTTCCTTGGGTGCCTGCCAAGTCTACTTCGTAGAAGTAAAGGCCTTTGCCCAATTTCTCTACTGGTGGGAGAGCAGGATTTTTAGCTGAACCGTTGTCTGACCATGGGGCTTTATCTGAGGCTTTTAACAAGAGGCGAGTCAACATACCATCTCCACCAAAAGCTTCGTATGGAATGACTTGGTTGACACCAGCTGTAAATGGACCTGGGAAATTAGCTCTATCCAAGTAAGAAGCTGGGACATCTACTGTATCTTTGGTGTTGTCGGCCACACCTTTTTGCACTTCAGCTGGTGTGGTCAAGCCATTCAAATTAACAGTCAAATCTTTAGTCGCTACCAGATTAGTTAAGTCAGGCTTGCCGTCTTTTGCACCGTACACCTTGATAGTAGCTTTATAGCTTTGTGTACCATTTTGTTTCAAGAGATCAAGCAACTCTTTATCTGATTTTCCTTGGGTGCCTGCCAAGTCTACTTCGTAGAAGTAAAGACCTTTGCCCAATTTCTCTACTGGTGGGAGAGCAGAATTTTTAGCTGATCCGTTGTCTGACCATGGGGCCTTATCAGAGGCTTTCAAGATAAGGCGAGTCAACATGCCGTCACCAGCGAAGAATTCATATGGAATAACTTGGTTGACACCAGCTGTAAATGGTCCTGGGAAATTAGCTCTATCCAAGTAAGTAGCTGGGACGTCTACTGTGTCTTTAGTATTGTCGGCTACGCCTTTTTGGACTTCAGCTGGGGTAGTCAAGCCATTCAAATTGACAGTCAAATCTTTAGTCGCTACAAGATTAGTCAAGTCAGGTTTGCCGTCTTTTGCACCGTACACTTTAATTGTAGCTTTATAGCTTTGAGTGCCATTTTGTTTCAACAAGTCTAACAAATCTTTATCAGATTTACCTTGAGTACCTGCCAAATCTACTTCGTAGAAGTAGAGGCCTTTGCCCAATTTTTCTACTGGTGGAAGGGCAGGATTTTTAGCTGAACCGTTGTCTGACCATGGAGCCTTATCAGATGCTTTCAAGATAAGGCGAGTCAACATACCATCTCCACCAAAAGCTTCGTATGGAATGACTTGGTTGACACCAGCTGTAAATGGACCTGGGAAATTGGCTCTATCCAAGTAAGAAGCTGGGACATCTACTGTATCTTTGGTGTTGTCGGCCACACCTTTTTGCACTTCAGCTGGGGTGGTCGCTGCTTGCGCTTCACTGGCTTCACGGTCTTGTCCAGAAACTGTAGACTCAGGACTTTCCACAGGTTTAACTGCATCTTCTGTTTGTTTCTTAGAGTCAGGTTGTGCTTGCACTTCTTCTTTTGGTGCTACTACCGGCTCTTTAGCAGTTGCGTCCGCTTTTTCTGAAGAGCTTGTCGTATCCACACTTGCTTTAGGTGTTGGAATAGACCGTTCTGAAGGAAGAGCTACATCGACTGCTTTTTTGAGAACCTCTGCTGGTAAGTCGCTCTTTTCACTCACCGAAGTTGCGTCTGGCACGACTTGGGCAGGAGTTGGATTGACGACATCAGCACGCGCAGAACTTGGTTGACCAACTAGGACAAAGAAGCCACTGGCTACAACAACTGAAGCAACACCGACACTGAGACGGCGAATAGACCAACGAGTATATCTCTGATTTGGATTGAATTTCATAGGATTCTCCTTAGAGCTTTTTATTTGATGGCTCTAGTATAATCTCCTAAAATTAAAAAGGATTAAGAAAAAGTTAAAATTTTTCTTAAATCCCTCTTATAAAATACTTATATTGATTCATTAATCATTGAGGAAGAAAACAACCCTTCCTCTCCTACTCACTAAGCTCTGTTAGAGTATCCAAATGTTGGTTATTAATCACCGCCATGATATAGGCGCCTGACCGTAAAAGGTCATCGGGACCGAATTGAACATCTAGAGGAGAATTTTCATAGTCACGAAATCCAAGTACATTGAGATTGTATCGCCCACGTAAATCTAGCTGGCTAAGGCTTTTCCCCCCCCAAGATTGGGGGATTCTCATCTCGACAATTGAAACATTCTTGTCCAACTGAAAGACATCTACGCTGTTATGAAAGAGAATTCTCTGCGCTAACGAACGTCCCATTTCAAATTCCGGTGAGATGACCGAGTCCGCACCAATTTTCTCCAGTACCTTTTTGGCCATGTGACTTTTTACCTTGGCAATGACGGTCGGCACCCCTAGACTTTTACAGTGCATGACTGCAAGAACACTGGATTCTAGATTTTCCCCCGTTGCGACAACCACGGTATCGCAGGTGTCAATTCCAGCTGATAGAAGGAGTTCTTCATCCGTGATATCTCCAACAACCCCACGCGCCAGCACGGGTTCAAATTGATTAATGCGCTCCTCGTGGTCATCAATAGCAATGATATTCATATGATGCTTGGCAAGAGCAGCCAAAACACTACTCCCAAAAATTCCCAAACCTAAAATTCCAATTGTCCGATCTGACATCGTTTTTCCTTTCTTATCCGATAGTGATATCTGCTTTCATATAGTGAATCAAATCTTTCTTGTCTGGCTTATATTCTGCTAAGCTGACCAGTAGTGTCAAGGGGCCAATACGGCCAATAAACATCAGCAACATAACGATACTAAGGGCTAACTTACCTAACTCTGGTGTTAAATTTGCCGTTACCCCAACAGTAGCAAGTGCTGAAATGGTCTCAAACATGAGATAGATAAAGCGCGGATTTCCTTCTGCTGTTATCCCTAGTAAAATCAAGCCCAGTAAGAAAGTCAGCAAGAAGATAATAAAGACACTGAAAGATTTTTGCACGGTTCGAGGTTCAATAGTTCTCCGAGCCACATTGGCATGAGGCAAGCCCAATAGTTCACTACGAGCAAAGACCAACAAGACAAAGAAGGTCGTAATCTTGAGTCCCCCTGCTGTCCCTCCAGGTGCCCCGCCCAGAAACATCTGCAAAATGTAGATCAGTAAGGTAACTGGTCGAGCCTGGGTGTAGTCAATAGAGGCAAAACCTGCCGTTCTCATGCTGACAGTCTGAAAGAAACTGACCAGCAGTTTCTCTGGAGCGCTGAGATTTCCAATCGTCCCAGGATTACTCCACTCAATTAAGAGAGTCGATACTGTTCCAAAGAGCAAAATCCCCGCTGTTAAAAAGAGAACCAACTTGGTATGGAAACGTAGGCGCCGTTTTTTCTTTTTCCCAAACTGGGTCGCTAGGTCAAACCAGACCATAAATCCTAGCCCCCCCGTGATAATCAAACCTGCAATCACTAGATTGATCAAGGGATCCGTTTGAAAGGCTACCAAACTCGTACTTCCAAAATTATCAAATCCAGCATTACAGAAAGCGGAAACAGCCAAAAAGATAGAGGTTAACATCCCTCGACCCCAGCCAAATTCAGGAATGAAGCGGAAACTCAGGAGAAAGGCACCGAGCCCTTCTACCAGAAAAGTCGTCAAAAAGATCGAGCGGATGAAGTCCCTTAAGGACTGGGTTTCCCCATAACTAAAACTTTCTTGAATAGTCTCACGGCTACGAAGACTGAGCTTTTGTTTCCCTTGGATATAAAAGATTCCAATAAAGGTCATAAGCCCCAATCCACCGATCTGGATCAACAGCATGCAAATCAACTGGCCCCAGATATTGTAAGTAGAGGCCACCGGCTGGGTGAAGAGCCCTGTCACACAGACCATGGACACAGTCGTAAAGAGATGGTCAAAGTAGGTCGCTTGTGATGTTGCTGCTTGAACCAAGGGTAGGCTTAAAAGGAGAGAACCCAAGAAGATTACTAGGGCAAAACTTAAAAAGATGCGACGAGCTGGTGATAATCGAACTAGCGTCGTCTTTATTTTTTCAAAAAATGATTTGAATACCATAGCTACATTGTACCATAAAAACAGTAAGAGTACTCACATGTGGTGCACAATAGCAAGACAGAGTTCAAGCGCCTTATCAAAAGCTTCTGAACCCCAGTCACGACTGTCGTAGTTATCTAGATCCGCCAAGGAATCTGCAGTAAAGAGCAGTTCTCCCCAGACAACCCTACGTAACTGAGCTACTGCCGCAAGAGCAGAGCACTCCATCTCCACAACATCACAGCCTTCTTCCTTGCGATAGGCAACCTTTTCAGTCGTCTCTCGGTAAAAACCATCTGTCGTCCAGGTCATAACTTCCTCATAAGGAATGCCTCTTTGTTCCAAGACTTGCTCAATGGCAGAGATAGCCTCAATCTGTATCTCCATATAACGAGAAGATGCTACATAATGGTAGCTAGTCCCCTCATCTCGCAGAGCGCAAATAGGGATGAGAAAGGCATTCTCCTCTATATCGGCTAGGACGCCACAGGTACCAGTAGAGATGATTTGCTCCACACCATAGCCAATTAACCAATCCATAAACTGGGCCGCTGGGGCAGAGCCCACGGGCGCCTGGGCCAGACAGATCTCCTCGCCCTTGTAGTTGAGGACATAGACTGGATAAGTCTTGGTGGCCGAAACGAACTCACCAACACAGTCCGCCCCTACTTCCTTAGCATAGCGGTCAACCTCCTCCTCCAAAAACGCATAGATACACTTCTTTGGTAACTTTAAATCTAGCCCCTCATGTGTTGGCATAAGGACCGCCTGGGGATTGTCATCAAACTCTAAAATGGGAATCGCATGCTTCTGAATCATAGCTCACCTCCTCTAATTTTGTACTATTGTATCAAAAGCTGACGGAGTGTCAAGGAGTCGACTTTAGCAATCCAGAAATCTCCTCTTCTATACACTTGAGAAATCGTTGCACCGCTGGAGAAGTCGGCTTCTGTTTTGGCAAAGTGATTGAGGACTTATAAAAACATATCAAATCCAATAACAAAAAGACATGAATCTGAAATAAGCAGAACATGTCTTTTTTAGCTTGTTTGAAAGTTAAGTAAATAAACCTTAGTTCTTCTAGAACTCCCTTATTTCCACAAACCACCTAAGATTTGTTTTTCCAATAAGCCTAAGTCCTCTTCACTAATTTCGACATTGTCACCAATGATATATAGTTGAGAGAAGTAAGCTAACAATGGACCTATACAGATGCGAACCATTTGAGGAATCGTTATCTCTGGATTTACACGTGGATCTGCTAGCAATTCCTTATGAAGCACTCGAAGTTTATCTTGAATAGCATTCCAGATAAAAATCTGTTCATTTTTTAGTTTTTTATTTGAAAAACTCTCTTGTAGAATGATTTTCATCAAGGCACGATTTTTTTTGAGATAGCTCATACGATTATGGACGAGATAACGAACCCTCTCTTCTGTCGTTTCAAAAGCTAAGAGTTCCTCAAAAAAACTACCGAGAATGCCTGGGACTACAGGATGTAAAATAGCCGTCAGTAGATCATCCTTCGTCTTAAAATACTTAAACAAAGTTGCCTGGCTTAGTCCAGCACGCTCAGCTATGTGAAGAGTTGAGGTCCCATGGTAACTCCTGGTTGATATGAGATCCACTGCTGCCTGCATGATTTTTTTCTTTCCTTGAGGGTAATTCGCTTCTTCTAAGTAATCTTCAAACGATTCAAAAACAGTCTTATCCATCTAATCTTCACACCTTTTTAGCATTATTTATATTGATTTCTAAACTTTACGATAACGACGCAATCCAACAATATTAAGAATTGTTAAAATAATCAAGAAAATCATTAAAACACCAAGATTTGGCAAAATATCACCAAGATTGTGTCCGTAAAGAATAATCTGGCTTATTGCATCACCAGAATAGGTTAATGGCAAAAATTTCCCCACAGTTGGAGCCCATTCTCCCATGGATGACAATGGAATAATTCCTGAGAAAAAAAGTTGGGGCATAATCACGAGAGGAATAAATTGCATCATTTGGAATTCTGATTTTGCTAGAGTAGACAAGAGAATTCCAAAAGCTAGTGCTACAAGAGCCAGTACCACATTAACTATTATAACATTTAAAATACTTCCTACAACTTCTACATCTAGTAGCCAAATTGCTGCTAAAACGACAACTGCCGTTTGAAAAATCGCAATAATACCGTAAGACAACATATAGCCATAGACGATTTCAGATCGTTTCACTGGTGTTGCTAACAAACGTTCTAGTGTTCCACTGGTGCGTTCTTTCAAAAGCGCCATACCTGAAATCAAAAAGACAAAGAAGAAAACTACAAAACCTATCAAAACCGGAATCATACTGGTAAAGAAGCTTGTATTTTCATCTCCATACTGGTAAGACTCCTTGATTTCTGGTGTTTTTGCGTCCGAGTCCAATTGTGGAAGAGCTTGTTTAACACGAGATACTAACTGATCGGTGCCTTCACTGGCGATACTTGTCCGTAACACTTGTCGTATCATAGAGGTCTTGGAGGCATCTGTGTTTGCGTAGTCGACCTGGTACTCACCGTTTTTATAAGAAATCACAGCATCGACTTTTTCATTTGCTAGCGCTTCTTTGGCTTGATCTAAGTCTTGATAAGTCTCGACGTCCACATGATCGAGCTCATCCATTTTCGTTACCAAACCAGTTGGTAGATCTTGTGTTGCCAACTTGACATTCACGGTTGTACTAGCTGAAAACAT
The DNA here is from genome assembly GCF_011714815.1 of Streptococcus sp. CCUG 71758. Lineage (NCBI taxonomy): Bacteria > Bacillati > Bacillota > Bacilli > Lactobacillales > Streptococcaceae > Streptococcus > Streptococcus sp. CCUG 71758. Next base: position 76,698 of record NZ_RXXO01000005.1, read on the forward strand.
GAGGTTCATCAACCACATGATAAAAACAGGTGCTATAAACATCAGGGCTAGAGTTCGTTTGTCACGAAGTAATTCTTTGATGACTTTTTTTGCAATCGCTATTGTTCTCATTTTACTCACCTTCTGCTTTTAAAAATACTTCTTCAATACTTGAAACTTGATAACTTTCTTTTAAGTGTTGCGGTGTATCAAAAGCAATGATTTTTCCGCCTAATAATAAGCCGACCTTATCCGTCAACTCTGCTTCATCCATAACATGGGTAGTAACTAATATCCCTACCCCATTGTCTCTAAGCGCGAATAATTCTTTCCAGATTTTCTTTCGAAGAGAAGGGTCGATTCCAACTGTCGGTTCGTCCAAAATCAAGAGTTGAGGATTTCCTAACAGCGCGATAGCAAGAGACAAACGCCGTTTCATTCCTCCAGAATAACCAGATACCGCCTTGTTTAAGTAGTCTGTCAGATCTACTACTTGAGCTATATAAGCAATTTCCGCCTTTAGGTCTTTTTTAGAAAGCCCCTTTAGCTGACCAAAAAATTCCAGATTTTCTTGGCCTGACAAGGACTCGTATAAAGCATCTGATTGGGCCATATAGCCAATATCTCCTAAAATATGGCGATTGGGCATAGTGTGATTTAACACTAAAGCTACGCCTCCATCAGCCTTTTCCATTCCTAACGTAGTCTTAATCATAGTTGATTTACCAGCACCAGACGGACCAATTAAGCCTATAATTTCTCCTGGCTGCAATTCAAAGCTGACATGATTCAGAACTATTTGATGGTCAAAAGATTTTACTAAATCTTGTAAATGTAGTAATGTTTTCATTTACTTCCTCCTTTGGTGAGTGGTTACTCACTTACTAAATATAAACCCATTATAGTGAGTGATTACTCACTTGTCAAGAGAAAGGGTTAAATTCTTTAAAAAATAGAGCACCAGACATTATTATCTGATGCTTATAATGGATAGCTATTACTTTTAGGGCTGTTTCTAAATCTCTTCTCGATACTCCGAAATGGTCTTTCCCGTCCACTTTTTAAAGGCCTATTCTTCCTCTACTTTTCTCAGCCAATCCTACCATCGTCATTGCTATCGCAACTCTAATGACCTTAGCAATGGAAATCCATTTCACGCATTTTTATATGAAACAGACTAAGAAATTTTCAAGACCTAATTGGGAGTTGTTCTAAACAGACTAAAACTCCTACACTTGTACATGAATAGATACTTTTATGGTAAAATGAGCATAAATCTTATGATATAGTATTTCTATGAAAGAAAACAAGACCGATGCCCGTGTCATCAAAACCAAACAACGAATCGAAGCTACTTTTTTAAGAATGTTAGCTGAGATGCCATTTGAAAAGCTGACCACAACTCTCCTTATAAAGGAGTGCCTCATCAGCAAAGGGACCTTTTATGCACACTACCTAGACAAGTATGACTTGGCAGAGCAACTGATTGACCGAGAATTGCAACTCTTTGAGACACTTCTGACGCAGCGTTTTGAAAACAAGCAAACAAGTCTAGAACAACTCTCTCAAATGGCGACGAAGCGCTCCCTTCTAAAGTTCACCCTGAACATTTTGTATTTGCTGGGGTGCACGGTGGACAGGAAGTGATGAAGTTGATTGGAGAGTACGGACAACCAACTTATCAAAAAATCTTTATCAGTCTAGATGCTGAAAAACCAGTCATTCCTGATGCTGATACAAAAATTTCTATGGCAGGTGATACTGCTACTCTCATGCCCGATCCAAGCCTTGATATCAAGATGTATGGTATGCATCAGTTCAAGATGAAAAAAGGTGGACTCCGCATCAAATTAGGCGTCTTTTCCCCAGAAGCAATCTCAAGCTAGATGGAGTTCGGTCACCAGGAACACCTAGCAGTTGAATTTTTTAATTCCCTCACAATCGCCTATCAAAACAAAACATTTAAGGGGAAACTACTCAACACCCTCTTAAAATTCAAGTAAACAAAAACGGGGGACTGAACAATTTAGCCTTTGAAAGCTAGGATTATAAAACCACTCGTAACATATCAATCTATCACCCATATAAAAAGATAGCCATTCTAATTGAACTGCACCCCAAAAGTTAGACAGAAAGAATCTAACTTTTGGGGTGTTTTATTATGAAATTGAGTTATGAAGAT
>NZ_RXXO01000006.1:0-57935 GCF_011714815.1 Streptococcus sp. CCUG 71758
TATCCGCCATAGCTCAGTTGGTAGTAGCGCATGACTGTTAATCATGATGTCGTAGGTTCGAGTCCTACTGGCGGAGTACTGACAAAAAACGTTCAATTGAACGTTTTTTTATGTGACTATTAGTTCGTCTTGCTCCGTCAGGTGAAGTACATAGACGGGTAGTTATGACTTTTAAGTGAAGTAGATAGTTGAAAATCTAAGTCTTAGTTTTTGTACCTATAATTACCTCTTTATTTTATTTTTAGTTCGTTTAGCTTTAAATTCTTCTTTTATAGGATTTGAAGCTTTTTTAGTTCCTTTTTTTGTTAGACTAGTGTTAGTAATAAGAAAGGGAATTTTTATATGCTTCAGAAATTTTATGACCGAGCATTTGTTTTTTTGAAACTAGTTGAACAAGAATATGCCTCTTTAGGCCAGAGTTGTGCTGAGTGGGAATCACTTCATCTTCGTTTTTTACTATATTATTTAATCCGATTTAAAATAAAAAGTGACAGGGACTTTTCACTATATCACTTTAAAACAGCTTATCGTCTATATCTAGATGAATTCCTGCAAGGTGGTACAACTCTTATCCAATAAGAAACTCATAAATCATTTATCACGAACAATAATCAGCATTGAATTTGTGAATTTAAGGATTTTATTTAAAATTTAAGGTTAGGATTTTTATAATTTACAGAAATTCCAAATCTTTTCTAGTGTTTCTTCTTGATAAAATAGTGTTTTTTTCTTATAATAAATTGTAAGATATAATTGCAGGTGAGACTCCTGCCATGTATATGAGAAAGGAAGAGCCACACGGCTCAGACAAAGTTTTACTATGACTTCAGTTGTTGTTGTTGGTACCCAGTGGGGTGATGAAGGTAAAGGGAAAATTACAGATTTTCTTTCAGCTAATGCAGAAGTGATTGCTCGTTATCAAGGTGGTGACAATGCTGGTCACACAATTGTGATTGATGGCAAGAAATTTAAGTTACACTTGATTCCATCAGGTATTTTCTTCCCCGAAAAGATTTCTGTTATTGGGAACGGGATGGTTGTAAACCCTAAATCTCTAGTAAAAGAATTGACCTATCTTCATGATGAAGGTGTGACAACAGATAATTTACGCATTTCGGATCGTGCGCATGTCATTTTGCCATATCATATTGAATTAGACCGTCTACAAGAAGAAGCTAAGGGCGACAATAAAATTGGGACAACTATCAAGGGTATTGGTCCAGCCTATATGGATAAAGCTGCTCGTGTTGGGATTCGTATTGCTGATCTTTTGGATAAGGATATTTTCCGTGAACGTTTGGAACGCAATCTTGCGGAAAAGAATCGTCTGTTTGAAAAATTGTATGACAGTACTCCTATTTCAATTGATGATGTTTTTGAAGAGTACTATGAGTACGGCCAACAAATCAAGCAGTATGTGACAGATACGTCTGTTATCTTAAATGATGCGCTTGATAATGGCAAACGTGTGCTTTTTGAAGGTGCGCAAGGTGTTATGTTGGATATTGACCAAGGTACGTATCCATTTGTTACGTCGTCAAACCCTGTCGCTGGTGGTGTGACAATTGGGTCTGGTGTTGGTCCAAGTAAGATTGACAAGGTTGTAGGTGTATGTAAAGCCTACACAAGTCGTGTAGGAGATGGACCTTTCCCAACTGAATTATTTGATGAAGTAGGGGATCGCATTCGTGAAGTAGGTCATGAATACGGTACAACAACTGGCCGTCCACGTCGTGTGGGTTGGTTTGACTCAGTTGTGATGCGTCACAGCCGCCGTGTATCTGGGATTACCAATCTTTCATTGAACTCTATCGATGTTTTGAGTGGTTTGGATACTGTGAAAATCTGTGTGGCCTATGATCTTGATGGTCAACGTATTGATTACTATCCTGCTAGTCTTGAGCAGTTGAAACGTTGCAAGCCAATCTACGAGGAATTGCCAGGTTGGTCAGAAGACATCACTGGAGTCCGTAATTTAGAAGACCTTCCTGAGAATGCACGTAACTATGTTCGTCGTGTAAGCGAGTTGGTTGGTGTTCGTATCTCAACTTTCTCAGTAGGTCCCGGTCGTGAACAAACTAATATTTTAGAAAGTGTTTGGTCATAGGAGATTTTTAAGATTAGTTTAAGACAGGTTGGGTATACTATAGACAGTTACAAGAAGACCTCTAACTTGTTGTAGCAAAATCCTAAACTTTTCTTTTTCATAATAATCTCCCTATTAAGTCACCCCATTGGGTGGCTTTTTTTGTCTTGGGAATCATGATATAATAATAGAATCGACAAGTAGGAAAAGGAAAAATTGATGCATTATACAGTTGAAGAAAAAGAAAACTTCATGAGAGAGGCCTTGAAGGAGGCAGAAATTGCTCTAGAACACGATGAAATTCCAATTGGCTGTGTGATTGTCAAGGATGGAGAAATCATTGGTAGGGGGCATAATGCACGCGAAGAGTTGCAACGGGCGGTTATGCATGCAGAAATCATGGCTATAGAGAATGCGAATGCGAGTGAAGAGAGTTGGCGCCTACTCGATTGTACGCTTTTTGTGACCATTGAACCTTGTGTCATGTGTAGCGGGGCGATTGGGCTTGCCCGTATTCCAAACGTAGTTTATGGGGCTAAAAACCAGAAATTTGGTGCAGCTGGAAGTTTGTACGATATTTTGACAGATGAGCGTCTCAATCATCGTGTAGAGGTAGAAACGGGAATTTTGGAAGATGACTGTGCAGCGATTATGCAGGATTTTTTCCGAAATCGACGGAAAAAATAATTTCTCTTTAAAAATAGAAGGGAATGTGGTATAATAAATAGTGGAGCAACAGTTCTGCGTGAAGCGGGTCAGGGGAGGAATCCAGCAGCCCTAAGCGATGTGAATTGTGTGCTCTTTTTTCGTGCTTTTTTCGAATAAATAAGATAAAATAGCCTAGAATAAATGATTATAGAAAAGAGAAAAATATGAAAATTCGTGGTTTTGAATTGGTTTCGAGTTTTACAGATGAAAATTTATTGCCGAAACGAGAGACAGCTCATGCGGCTGGCTATGATTTAAAGGTTGCGGAACGCACTGTGATTGCGCCAGGAGAGATTGTCTTGGTTCCGACAGGTGTTAAGGCCTACATGCAGCCGACAGAAGTGCTCTATCTCTATGACCGTTCATCAAACCCTCGCAAGAAGGGCTTGGTCTTGATCAACTCTGTGGGGGTCATTGATGGGGATTATTATGGAAATCCTGGGAATGAGGGACATATCTTTGCTCAGATGAAAAATATTACTGACCAGGAAGTGGTTCTCGAAGTTGGGGAACGTGTGGTTCAGGCTGTCTTTGCGCCTTTCTTAATTGCAGACGGAGATGAGGCAGACGGGGTTCGGACAGGTGGATTTGGATCAACAGGGTACTAAGATGAAGATTATCTTTGTACGTCATGGAGAGCCAGACTACCGTGAGTTAGAGGAGTGTTCCTACACTGGCTTTGGATTAGATTTGGCTCCTTTGTCTGAGAAAGGAAGGCGACAAGCTCAGAAACTTTGCCAAAATCCTTTGCTTGGCTCAGCTGATATACTGGTGTCTTCTGCAGTGACACGAGCATTAGAAACTGCATCTTATGTGGTTCGTGCTACTGGCCTTCCTTTGAGAGTAGAACCCTTATTGCATGAATGGCAGGTCTATGAAACAGGTATAGAGAACTTCGAAAAAGCACGTACTCTGTTTTTAGAAAACAATGGGGAGTTGCTTCCTAATAGTTCTATTCAGTATGAGACAGCTGAAGAGATGAAGGCGCGTTTTTTGGAAACTATGATAAAGTACCGAGACTACCAGACAGTGCTAGTTGTCGCTCATAGAATGCTCATGCGCCAATTTGTACCAGACGAGAAGATTGATTTTTGCCAAGTAATTGAGTGTGAGGTAGAGATTTAGAAAGAGGTTTATCATCGCAAAGAAAAAAGCGACATTTGTATGTCAAAATTGTGGGTATAATTCCCCTAAGTATCTAGGACGCTGTCCAAACTGTGGAGCTTGGTCTTCTTTTGTAGAAGAGGTCGAGATTGCAGAAGTAAAGAATGCGCGTGTGTCCTTGACAGGTGAAAAAACCAAGCCTATGAAACTGGCTGAAGTAACGTCTATCAATGTCAATCGAACCAAGACCGAGATGGAGGAATTTAACCGTGTGCTTGGAGGCGGAGTGGTACCAGGAAGTCTCGTCCTTATCGGTGGGGATCCAGGAATCGGGAAATCAACTCTTCTTCTACAAGTTTCAACTCAGTTGTCTCAAGTGGGTACGGTTCTCTACGTCAGTGGGGAGGAGTCTGCCCAGCAGATTAAGCTACGAGCAGAGCGCTTGGGGGATATTGATAGCGAGTTTTATCTCTATGCAGAGACTAATATGCAGAGTGTTCGTGCAGAGGTGGAGCGCATCCAACCAGACTTTCTCATTATAGACTCCATCCAGACTATTATGTCTCCTGAGATTTCAGGGGTACAGGGGTCTGTTTCTCAGGTGCGTGAGGTGACAGCTGAACTCATGCAGTTGGCGAAGACTAATAACATTGCTATTTTTATCGTAGGGCATGTGACCAAGGAGGGCACTCTGGCTGGTCCTCGTATGTTGGAGCATATGGTGGATACGGTGCTTTACTTTGAAGGGGAGCGGCACCATACCTTTCGTATCTTGAGAGCAGTCAAAAATCGTTTTGGATCCACTAATGAGATTGGAATCTTTGAGATGCAGTCAGGTGGTTTGGTTGAGGTGCTCAATCCGAGTCAAGTTTTCCTAGAAGAGCGTTTGGATGGAGCCACTGGTTCATCAATCGTGGTAACTATGGAAGGGACGCGTCCGATTTTGGCGGAGGTTCAAGCCTTGGTGACACCGACCATGTTTGGAAATGCCAAGCGTACGACGACAGGGCTTGACTTCAATCGTGCTAGTTTGATTATGGCTGTTTTGGAAAAACGTGCAGGACTTCTCTTGCAAAATCAGGATGCCTATCTCAAATCTGCTGGTGGTGTCAAACTAGATGAGCCTGCCATTGACTTAGCCGTTGCAGTGGCTATTGCTTCGAGTTACAAGGACAAGCCTACCAATCCTCAGGAATGTTTTGTGGGTGAACTGGGCTTGACCGGAGAAATTCGGCGCGTGAATCGTATCGAACAACGCATCAATGAAGCGGCAAAACTGGGCTTTACCAAGATTTATGTACCGAAAAATTCCTTGACAGGCATTAAACCACTTCAAGAAATTCAGGTCATTGGCGTGACGACTATTCAGGAAGTTTTGAAAAAGGTCTTTGCATAATCCGTGACAAATCCTCTTAAAAATGATAAGATAGGAGAAATATTTGATTATCAAATTTTTAAGGGGGAAATCGTGTCGTATTTTGAACAGTTTATGCAAGCCAATCAGGCTTATGTTGCCCTTCATGGGAAATTAAATCTGCCACTTAAACCCAAAACCAGAGTAGCTATTGTGACCTGTATGGACTCACGTCTGCACGTTGCGCAAGCTCTAGGTTTGGCCCTTGGGGATGCTCATATCTTGCGGAATGCGGGTGGTCGAGTAACTGAGGACATGATTCGTTCACTGGTGATTTCCCAGCAACAAATGGGGACAAGAGAAATCGTGGTGCTTCACCATACAGACTGTGGAGCTCAAACCTTTCAAAATGAGTCTTTTCAAGAGCATTTGAAGCATGAACTCGGGGTTGATGTGTCGGGTCAAGACTTTTTACCATTCCAGGATGTTGAAGAGAGTGTGAGAGAGGATATGCAATTGATTCGAGAATCTCCACTGATTCCTGATGATGTGGTTATTTCAGGTGCTGTCTATGATGTGGATACAGGAAGTATGAGAGAAGTATACTAACTTTGTCTCGAAAAAATTTCATCCTAGCATAAAATCGATTGTTAAAATGTAGGATTTTTAGGTTTAATATAGCTAATATAAAATAGCATAAAACAAGGGTATAAATGTTTACTCTTGTTTTATTTTTGATTGAAAAATAAAGGAAAAAGCGCTACAATGGTAGATGGAAAATGTTGTGTAAAAAACAAGTGATACATAAATACCGGAGGAAATCATGTCTTTTTCTGATTTAAAGCTGTTTGCCCTTTCTTCAAATAGAGAATTGGCAGAGCGTGTGGCGCAAGAGATTGGGATAGAGTTGGGGAAATCGACTGTTCGCCAATTTTCAGATGGGGAGATTCAGGTCAACATCGAAGAATCAATCCGTGGAAAACACGTCTTTATCCTACAATCAACGAGCTCACCTGTAAATGATAATTTACTTGAAATTTTGATTATGGTGGACGCATTGAAGCGTGCTAGTGCAGAATCTGTCAATGTTGTTATGCCTTACTATGGTTATGCACGTCAGGATAGAAAAGCGCGCGCGCGTGAGCCAATCACTGCAAAACTCGTTGCAAACATGCTAGAAGTGGCTGGTGTGGATCGTTTGTTGACGATTGATTTGCACGCTGCACAGATTCAGGGATTCTTTGATATTCCCGTAGATCACTTGATGGGTGCTCCATTGATTGCGGACTATTTTGAACGCCGTGGCATGGTTGGCTCTGACTATGTGGTTGTCAGCCCAGACCATGGTGGGGTGACTCGTGCTCGTAAATTGGCGGAGTTTTTGAAAACTCCGATTGCGATTATTGACAAACGCCGTAGTGTAGACAAGATGAATACCAGTGAAGTGATGAACATCATTGGTAAAGTAGAAGGTAAGACTTGTATCTTGATTGACGATATGATCGATACAGCTGGAACTATTTGTCATGCAGCGGACGCTCTTGCTGAAGCAGGTGCTGTTGAAGTTTACGCAAGCTGTACGCACCCAGTTCTTTCTGGGCCAGCTATGGACAATATCCAAAAATCAGCTATTAAGAAATTGGTTGTTTTGGATACTATCTACCTACCAGAAGAGCGTTTGATTGATAAGATTGAACAAATTTCGATTGCCCATCTTCTGGGCGACGCTATTATCCGTATCCACGAAAAACGTCCTCTTTCTCCGTTATTTAGTATCGAGAAAAAAATCTAAACTTTCACTTGAAATAGATCGTTCTCCTAGCAGGCTTCTTTTCTTGCTAGGAGATTTTTATAGTCAAAATCTGCAAGCCTTTTCAAAATATGCTATACTGAGAAAAAAGGAGGATTTCTATGAGTCAAGAATTTATCAATCCAAGTGATGGTGTGATCCGTCAGTATCTGGAGACCAGTAAAACGTTAGCGGTAGTGGGCTTGTCCGATCGTGAAGAAACAACTAGCAATCGAGTGACCAAGGAAATGCAGGATCGAGGCTATAAAATCATTCCAGTTAATCCCAAGGCTGCAGGTGGGGAAATTTTGGGAGAGAAGGCTTATGCGAGTCTAGCTGAGATTCCTTTTCCTGTGGACATTGTCAATGTATACCGACGGAGCGAGTTTTTACCAGATGTGGCGCGTGATTTTCTCAAGGCTGATGCCAAGATTTTTTGGGCGCAATTAGGACTTGAAAATATAGAAGCGGAAGAAATCTTGCGTGCTGGAGGATGCGATGACATCGTGATGAATCGCTGTATCAAGAGAGAACACACACGCTTAATTCTTGAGCAATAAAAAGGTAGCCAGTAGGCTACCTTTTTGTATTATAAAGTACCAATCAATGCTTGCATGCCAAGACTGGTGAGGATGATGGCAATCCAGCAAAGTGCTCCAAGAAGAATGGATTTACCGCTGGATTTGACCATAGCTACTAGATTGGTTTTGAGACCGATAGCACTCATGGCCATAATAATGAGGAATTTGGAGAGTTGTTTGAGAGGGGTGAAGAAGCTACTAGACACACCGAGAGAGGTGAGAAGAGTCGTTAAGAGAGAGGCCAGGATGAAATAAAGGATAAAAAGTGGGAAGACCTTTTTTAGTTGGAAATCTTGGCTGTTTTTTTGTTGGCGACTTTGCCAGTAGGAGAGAAAGAGCGTAATAGGAATGATCGCTAAGGTGCGCGTGAGTTTAACAATGGTTGCAGACTCGAGGGTATTGGTCTGATAAAGACTGTCCCAAGCACTAGCTGTGGCCGTTACAGAAGAAGTATCATTGACCGCAGTTCCTGCAAAGAGAGCAAAGCCGTCATTAGATAGATGAAGCCAGGTTCCTAGAGTTGGAAAGATGAGCGCAGCCAAGATATTGAAGAAAAAGATAACGGAAATGGCTTGGGCGACTTCCTTTTCCTTAGCATGGATAACAGGCGCTGTCGCCGCAATGGCAGAACCTCCACAGATCGAAGACCCCACTCCAATCAAGGTAGCCAGTTTTGTATCCAGTGCAAAGAAGCGCTGGAAGAGGTAGGCAACAATCAAGGAAATTGAAATTGTTGATAGGATGACAGGGAGTGAAGTTTGTCCAACTGCAAAGACTTGCGAGATATTGAGACCGAAACCAAGCAAGATAACAGCATACTGGAGTAATTTTTTGGAACTAAAGGTCAAACCTGCATCTAGTTGTTTGTAGGGGGAGAGCCAGGGGTGTAGGAGCATTCCTATAAAGATTGCAAAAACGGGTGCACCCACGACGGGGAAAAGTCCTCCTAGAAACCAAGAAATGATAGAAATGAGAAGGCAGGCCAAGATGCCTGCTCCATTTTTTGATAGAAATGACATAAAAACCTCCAATCATAATCTGTTACCATTATAGACCTGTAAACAGGAAAAGTAAAATAGAAAGTGGAAAGATATTATATAATGTATTTTTGCGGTCGGGGGGCTTTTGTAGTATAATAGAGATACGTTTTGAGAGTAGGAGGTATCTATGGACTTAACTAAGCGCTTTAATAAACAATTAGATAAGATTCAAGTTTCCTTGATTCGCCAGTTTGACCAGCCTATTTCGGAGATTCCTGGGGTCCTGCGTTTGACCTTGGGAGAACCTGATTTTACAACGCCAGATCATGTTAAGGAAGCGGCTAAGCGGGCCATTGACCAGAACCAATCCTACTATACAGGGATGAGTGGTCTGTTAACATTACGTCAGGCAGCTAGTGATTTTGTAAAAGAAAAATACCAGCTAGATTACAATCCTGAAAATGAGATCTTGGTTACAATTGGGGCGACAGAGGCTTTATCGGCTACTTTGACAGCTATTTTGGAAGAGGGAGATAAGGTGCTCTTGCCAGCTCCTGCCTATCCAGGTTATGAGCCGATTGTCAATCTAGTTGGGGCAGAGGTTGTCGAGATTGATACGACTGAAAATGGTTTTGTCTTGACTCCTGAGATGTTGGAAAAGGCCATTTTGGAGCAAGGCGACAAGCTCAAGGCGGTCATTCTCAACTATCCAGCCAATCCGACAGGAATTACCTATAGTCGGGAGCAGTTGGAAGCCTTGGCGGACGTTTTACGCAAGTATGAGATTTTCGTTGTCTGTGATGAGGTTTACTCAGAATTAACCTATACAGGCGAAGCCCATGTATCTTTGGGAACTATGCTGAGAGATCAGGCTATTATTATCAATGGTTTATCTAAGTCTCATGCTATGACAGGTTGGCGTTTAGGCTTTATCTTTGCTCCTGTGGCCTTTACAGCTCAGTTAATTAAGAGTCACCAGTACTTGGTAACTGCCGCAAACACTATGGCTCAACATGCTGCGGTGGAGGCTTTGACGGCGGGTAAAAACGACGCGGAGCCTATGAAGAAGGAGTACATTCAGCGTCGTGATTATATTATCGAGAAAATGACTGCTCTTGGTTTTGAGATTATCAAACCAGACGGTGCCTTCTATATCTTTGCTAAGATTCCTGCTGGCTACAATCAAGATTCCTTTGCTTTTCTGAAGGATTTTGCTCAGAAGAAGGCTGTTGCCTTTATCCCTGGTGCCGCCTTTGGACGCTACGGAGAAGGCTATGTTCGCCTATCTTATGCAGCTAGCATGGAGACTATCAAAGAAGCCATGAAACGACTTGAGGAGTACATGAGAGAAGCATGATTCAGTCTATCACGAGTCAAGGCTTGGTGCTCTACAATCGTAATTTTCGTGAGGATGACAAGTTAGTCAAGATTTTTACCGAGCAGGCTGGCAAGCGCATGTTTTTCGTCAAACACGCTGGTCAGTCCAAACTAGCTCCGGTTATTCAGCCCTTGGTGTTGGCGCGATTTCTCTTACGAATCAATGATGATGGGCTCAGCTATATCGAGGACTACCATGAGGTGATGACCTTTCCTAAGATTAATAGTGATCTCTTTGTCATGGCTTATGCGACCTATGTTGCTGCTCTTGCAGATGCTAGTTTGCAGGATAACCAGCAGGATGCTCCCTTGTTTACTTTTTTGCAAAAGACTTTGGAGTTGATGGAAGAGGGTTTGGATTATCAGGTTTTGACCAATATTTTTGAAATTCAAATCTTGACCCGATTTGGGATTAGCCTTAATTTTAATGAGTGTGTCTTTTGCCATCGGATCGGTCAGGCTTTTGACTTTTCTTTCAAATATGGAGCCTGCCTCTGCCCAGAGCATTATCATGAAGATGAGAGACGTTGCCATCTCAATCCCAATATCCCTTATCTACTCAATCAATTTCAAGCCATTGATTTTGAGACCTTGGAGACCATTTCGCTCAAGCCCGAAATTAAGCAAGACTTGCGCAAGTTTATAGATCAAATCTACGAAGAGTATGTTGGAATTCACCTAAAATCAAAGAAATTTATTGATTCCCTAGCAGACTGGGGACAATTACTAAAAGAGGAAGACAAATGAAAAAAATTGCAGTAGATGCTATGGGGGGCGATTATGCACCTCAAGCTATCGTTGAGGGTGTCAATCAAGCCCTGGCTGACTTTTCAGATATTGAGGTTCAACTCTATGGAGACGAAAGCAAAATCAAGCAATATCTAACAGCGACAGAACGTGTCAGCATTATCCATACGGATGAGAAGATTGATTTTGATGATGAACCTACAAAAGCTATTCGTAAGAAGAAAAATGCCAGTATGGTATTAGCGGCTAAGGCAGTCAAAGAAGGAGAGGCAGACGCTGTCCTCTCGGCTGGGAATACAGGTGCCTTGTTGGCTGCAGGATTCTTCATTGTAGGTCGTATCAAGAATATCGACCGTCCTGGACTCATGTCGACCTTACCGACCATTGATGGCAAAGGCTTTGACATGCTAGACCTTGGAGCCAATGCGGAAAATACAGCCCATCATCTGCACCAATACGCTGTTTTGGGTTCCTTTTATGCGAAAAATGTTCGTGGGATTTCGAAACCACGTGTTGGTTTGCTCAACAATGGAACAGAAAGCAGCAAGGGTGATCCCCTTCGTAAGGAAACCTACGCCTTGCTAGCAGCTGATAAAAGCTTGAATTTTGTCGGAAACGTGGAAGCGCGTGATTTGATGAATGGCGTTGCGGATGTTGTTGTGGCAGATGGTTTCACGGGAAACGCTGTTCTCAAATCTATTGAAGGGACAGCCATGGGTATCATGGGCTTGCTTAAGACAGCTATCACAGGTGGTGGTCTTCGAGCGAAACTAGGTGCTCTTCTTCTCAAGGATAGCCTTAAAGGTTTGAAAAAGCAACTCAACTATTCAGATGTTGGTGGAGCGGTCTTGTTTGGTGTTAAGGCACCGGTTGTCAAGACTCATGGCTCAAGTGATGCCAAGGCTGTGTATAGTACGATTCGCCAGATTCGTACCATGCTAGAAACAGACGTAGTCGCCCAGACTGCGCGTGAATTTTCAGGAGAATAAAAAAGATGACAGAAAAAGAAATTTTTGACCGTATTGTAACCATTATCCAAGAGAGACAGGGAGAAGACTTTGCCGTAACAGAAGCCTTAAGTTTGAAAGACGATCTAGATGCGGACTCAGTGGACTTGATGGAGTTTGTCTTGACACTAGAAGATGAATTTGGTATCGAAATCACTGATGAGGAAATCGATCAACTTCAAAGTGTAGCGGATGTAGTAGCGATTATTAAAGATAAAAAATAGCCAAAAGCAACATGCAAATCATGTTGTTTTTTATTTGCAGAAAAAAGAGAAACTTTTAGTAGAAATTGCGAATAAAGAGATGAGAAAGAAAAAGGAGGAACATTTATGTATGTGATTGGTTTTTATCCGTGGTTCATTAAGTGGTTTTTAAAATAAAAATGAATGAATTGTTCATTTTCGAATTGTTTTTCGAATAGATAGGTAAGGAAAAGGGAAGGAGACTATGTGATGTATTTACCAATCTTATTGCCATGGTTGATCAAATGGTATTTAAAATAAATGAAATTTACCTGTTCATTTTAAATTACTTCTCGAATAAAAAAGTGAGAAGAAAAGGAAGGAGAGAAGGAAATGATTTCAGTAATTTACCCAATCTGGCTATTTAAGTGGCTTAGAGGTTAAAGATTAAATATTATATAGAAAAAATAAGGAGAAAAAAGATGACAAATTTTGACAACATGGAACAGAACTTTGTAGCTCTTACAGAAGAAGAGTTGACGGATGTGAATGGGGGAGCATGGCCGATTGTAGCTTGGGTGATTGCTAATCCTGTGACAGCAGCTAAAATTGCTGGTGGAATTACTGCAGCAGGAATTGCAGGTTATAATTATGTGACGGGTAGATGGTAATAGAAGGAGGAGATGATATGGAAAAATCTATTTTAAAATTTGAAACAATGACTGATACGGACTTGCAGGAAATTCAAGGGGGAGCCTTTCCCCTTCTTATCCCTGTGGCAGTTGGTTTTGTAAAAGGTTTTGTATATACAGGTGGAGCTATTTTAACAACTCGAGCACTCTTTTCAGGTAAATAGGAGTCTGCTATGAAAAAAATCTTATTAGGATTTGCTGAGGGGTATTTTGTCGTATCGATTATTCTTTATATCGCAACGTATTTGATTATGAAAAATCCGATCAATACTCTGTTTTATCCAGAAACCTATCCAATTCTGCTTGGTCTGTTTTATGTAGGATACAAGTACAAAACAAAAGAAAGTACGATTGGAAATTGATGAACCATCAGATCGGAGTTTGAGATGAAAGTTGTTCAATTACTACAAAAAGCTTGGTCAGAGTTTATTGTATTGTTTAGCTCTATAGCTTATCTAATGATTAGAATTGTGGCTGATGTAAACAAAATAAATCTACCTACGTGGTTTGAATGTTTTGATATACCTACGATTTCATTATTTTTGATGACATTTATCTCACTTTATAGAAGTAAAGAGAATATCATTTCAGAATAGTTTATTTCTGGACGTTCATTTTTTAACGGTTACTTTAAACAGGCAGAACTTTTGTTCTGCTTTTTTACATTTAAATGATAGTTTATGCTTTTTAAAGTGCGTTTTAGGCGCGAAAATGGTTTATTTGGGAATATTCTCCTGTTTTTATCCTTATTTGGTTAAAATAATCTTACAAATTTTTAAAGAGATTGTTAGAAAAAGGAGAAGGATATGAAATTTAGGAAAAGACACTATCGCCCCCAGGTGGATCAGATGGATTGTGGCGTGGCTTCCTTGGCTATGGTCTTTGGTTACTATGGAAGTTATTACTCCTTGGCTCATCTACGAGAGTTAGCCAAGACGACCATGGATGGGACGACAGCTTTGGGACTTGTAAAGGTGGCAGAGGAGATTGGGTTTGAGACGCGGGCTATCAAGGCGGATATGACGCTCTTTGACCTGCCAGATTTGACCTTTCCTTTTGTGGCTCATGTGCTCAAGGAAGGGGAGTTACTCCACTACTATGTGGTGACAGGTCAGGATAAAAAGCACATTCATATCGCTGATCCAGATCCTGGTGTCAAGCTAACCAAGATTTCCCGTGAGCGATTTGCTCAAGAGTGGACAGGGATTAGTATTTTTATGGCGCCATCTCCAGGCTATAAACCTCATAAGGAGAAAAAACAGGGGCTCCTATCCTTCTTGCCGATTTTATTCAAACAGCGTGGCTTAATTACCAATATCGTCCTAGCGACACTCTTGGTAACCCTGATCAACATTGTGGGCTCCTACTATCTTCAGTCCATCATTGATAGTTACGTACCAGATCAGATGCGCTCGACACTGGGTATTATCTCAATGGGGCTGGTCATCGTCTATATTCTCCAACAAATTTTGTCTTATGCCCAGGAGTATCTCCTACTGATCCTTGGGCAACGCTTGTCGATTGACGTGATTTTGTCCTATATCAAGCATGTTTTTCACCTGCCAATGTCCTTTTTCGCGACACGCAGGACAGGAGAAATCGTATCTCGTTTTACAGATGCCAATAGTATCATCGATGCGCTGGCGTCGACCATTCTGTCGATTTTCCTAGATGTGTCGACGATTTTGATTATCTCGCTTGTCTTATTTTCACAAAATATGACACTCTTTTTCATTAGTCTGCTTGCGCTTCCTATCTATACAGTGATTATCTTTGCTTTTATGAAGCCTTTTGAAAAGATGAATCGGGATACTATGGAAGCCAATGCAGTTCTGTCTTCTTCTATCATCGAGGACATCAACGGTATTGAGACCATTAAGTCTTTGACCAGTGAAAGTTCGCGCTATCAAAAGATTGACAAGGAATTTGTAACTTATCTGAAAAAATCCTTTACCTACAGTCGGGCAGAAAGCCAGCAAAAGGCACTGAAAAAAGTTGCCCAGCTCCTGCTCAATGTTGCCGTTCTCTGGCTGGGAGCCATTCTCGTCATGGATGGGAAAATGAGTTTGGGCCAGTTGATTACCTATAATACTTTGCTTGTTTACTTTACCAATCCTTTGGAAAATATCATCAACCTGCAAACCAAACTTCAGACAGCGCAGGTCGCCAATAACCGTCTTAACGAGGTTTATCTAGTAGCTTCGGAGTTTGAGGAGAAGAAAACGGTAGAAGATCTGAGTATGATGAAGGGAGAGATGACCTTTAAGCAGGTTCACTATAAGTATGGCTATGGTCGTGACGTCTTGTCGGATATCAATTTGACCATTCCTCAAGGGTCTAAGATGGCTTTTGTTGGGATTTCGGGGTCAGGTAAGACCACTTTGGCCAAGATGATGGTTAATTTTTACGACCCAAGTCAAGGGGAGATTAGTCTGGGTGGTGTCAATCTTAATCAGATTGACAAAAAGGCTTTGCGCCAGTACATCAATTATTTGCCTCAACAACCCTATGTCTTTAACGGGACGATTTTAGAAAATATTCTCCTTGGAGCTAAGGAGGGAACGACTCAGGAAGATATCTTACGGGCAGTCGAATTGGCCGAGATTCGGGAGGATATCGAGCGCATGCCACTGAATTATCAGACAGAATTGACTTCGGATGGGGCAGGGATTTCAGGTGGGCAACGGCAGAGAATCGCTCTGGCGCGTGCTCTCTTGACAGATGCGCCTGTCTTGATATTGGATGAGGCGACCAGCAGTCTGGATATTTTGACAGAGAAGCGGATCGTGGATAATCTCATGGCTTTAGACAAGACCTTGATTTTCATCGCCCACCGCTTGACCATCGCTGAGCGGACAGAGAAGGTTGTTGTTTTGGATCAGGGCAAGATTGTCGAAGAAGGTACCCATGCAGACTTGCTTGCTCGAGGTGGATTTTACGCCCATTTGGTCAATAGCTAGAAAGAGGAGAGGATGAAACCAGAATTTTTAGAAAGTGCGGAGTTTTATAATCGTCGTTATCATAATTTTTCCAGTCGGGTGATTGTACCCATGTCACTTCTGCTCGTGTTTTTACTAGGATTTGCAGTTTTTGCAGAGAAGGAGATGAGTTTGTCTACCAGAGCGACTGTCGAACCTAGTCGGATCATTGCCAACATCCAGTCGACTAGCAATCAACGCATTGTGGGCAACTATCTGGAAGAAAACAAGTTGGTCAAGCAAGGAGATCTGCTCGTTCAGTACCAGCAAGGGGCGGAGGCTGTCCAGGTTGAGGCATACGCCAGTCAGTTGGAGATGTTAAAGGATCAAAAAAAGCAGTTAGGGTATTTGCAATCCAGTTTGCAAGAGGGGAGTGATCAATTTCCAGAGGCAGATAAGTTTGGATACCAGGAGATGTTTCGAGACTATCTCAGCCAAGCTAGTAGTCTTAGGAGCAATGTTTCTCAGCAAAATGAGACCATCGCGTCCCAGAATGCAGCAACTAGTCAAACCCAAGCTGAGATCGGGAACCTCATCAGTCAAACAGAGGCTAAAATTCGCGATTACCAGACAGCTAAGTCGGCTATTGAAACAGGTGCTTCCTTGACCAGTCAGAATCTAGCCTACTCTCTCTACCAGTCCTACAAGTCTCAGAGGGAGGAAAATCCGCAAGCTAAGGCTCAGGCTGTTGCACAGATTGAAGCACAGCTTTCTCAGTTAGAATCTAGTCTTGCTACTTACCGCGTCCAGTATGCAGGTTCGGGAACCCAGCAAGCCTATGCGTCTGGTTTAAGCAGTCAATTAGAATCCCTCAAGTCTCAGCACCTAGTCAAAGTCGGCCAGGAATTAACCCTTTTGGATCAGAAAATTTTAGAAGCAGAGTCGGGTAAGAAAGTCCAAGGAGGTCTGCTGGACAAGGGGAAAATTACAGCAAGTGAGGATGGGGTGCTTCACCTTAATCCTGAAACCAGTGATTCTACCATGGTTGCAGAGGGGACCTTGCTAGCCCAACTCTATCCATCCTTGGAAAAAGAAGGCAAAACTAAACTCACGGCTTATCTCAGTTCAAAAGATATTGCTAGAGTCAAGATTGGGGACTCTGTTCGTTATACTACGACTAATGATGCCAAGAATCAAATTTTCCTGGATTCCACGATTACAAGTATCGATGCGACAGCTACAAAAACTGAACAAGGAAATTTCTTTAAAATTGAGGCGGAGACCCATCTGACTTCTGAGCAGGCTACAAAACTTCGCTATGGTTTAGAAGGTCGTCTACAGATGATTACAGGGAAGAAAAGCTATCTCCGTTATTTTTGGGATCAATTTTTGAATAAAGGGTAATATTCGTGTTTTTCAGAGGATAAATGATTTTAAAACTGTAAGAAGAGTTCATCTTGCAGTTTTTCTTTACGCTTGAAACAGGAAAACGTTATTTATTCGTAAAAAATCTTGAATTTTTCATGCTTTTGTGGTAGAATGTGCTCAAGTAAAACGAAAGGCGAACTTTAAAATGTCAAAACAACTGATCTATTCGGGAAAAGCCAAGGATATCTATACAACTGAGGATGAAAATCTCATTATTTCAACTTACAAGGACCAGGCAACTGCCTTCAACGGTGTCAAGAAGGAACAGATTGCGGGCAAGGGAGTGTTAAATAATCAGATTTCATCTTTTATTTTTGAGAAATTAAATGCGGCTGGTGTAGCGACTCACTTTGTGGAGAAGCTTTCGGATACGGAACAGCTCAATAAAAAAGTTGAGATTATTCCTTTGGAAGTTGTGCTCCGCAACTACACGGCTGGTTCCTTTTCAAAACGTTTTGGCGTAGAAGAAGGTATTGCATTTGAGACTCCAATTGTCGAATTTTACTATAAAAATGATGATTTGGATGATCCCTTTATCAATGATGAGCATGTGAAATTCCTAAAAATTGCGGATGACCAGCAGATTGCTTACTTGAAGGAAGAAACCCGTCGTATCAATGAGCTCTTGAAGGCTTGGTTTACTGAGATCGGCCTTAAATTGATTGACTTTAAGCTAGAGTTCGGTTTTGACAAGGATGGTGAGATTATCTTGGCAGACGAGTTTTCACCCGATAACTGCCGTTTGTGGGATGCAGATGGCAACCACATGGACAAGGATGTTTTCCGTCGTGGCTTGGGTGAATTGACGGATGTTTACGAGATTGTCTGGGAAAAGTTGCAGGGTTTGAAATAATCTGTTTGCAAGACTCTCAAGGTCGTTGGGAACATTGCAAGAGCTGAAATAAAGGAATAAGAATTGATGGATAAACGTATTTTTGTTGAAAAAAAGGCTGATTTTCAGGTCAAATCAGAGAGTTTGGTGAGAGAGCTCCAGCACAACTTGGGACTGTCAACTTTGAAAAGTATTCGCATTGTGCAAGTTTATGATGTCTTTGATTTGGCAGAGGACTTGTTTGCACCTGCGGAAAAACACATCTTCTCTGAGCAGGTGACAGACCATGTTTTGGACGAAGCGGTTGTGCAGGCGGATTTTGCCAACTATGCTTTCTTTGCCATTGAAAACCTGCCAGGGCAGTTTGACCAGCGTGCAGCTTCTTCACAGGAAGCCTTGCTTTTGCTTGGTAGCTCAAGTGATGTAACAGTCAACACAGCCCAGCTTTACTTGGTCAATAAGGATATTGATGCGACTGAGTTGGAAGCAGTCAAGAACTATTTGCTCAACCCAGTTGATTCTCGTTTCAAGGACATCACGACAGGGATTGCCAAGCAGGAATTTTCAGAGTCGGACAAGACCATTCCTAAATTGACTTTCTTTGAAAGTTATACGGCAGAAGACTTTGCTCGCTACAAGGCCGAGCAAGGGATGGCAATGGAAGTGGATGATTTGCTCTTTATCCAAGACTACTTCAAATCAATCGGGCGCGTACCGACGGAAACAGAGCTCAAGGTTTTGGATACTTACTGGTCTGACCACTGCCGTCACACGACTTTTGAGACGGAGTTGAAACACATTGATTTCTCAGCTTCTAAATTCCAAAAGCAATTGCAAGCGACTTATGACAAGTATATTGCCATGCGTGAGGAACTAGGTCGGTCTGAAAAGCCACAAACCTTGATGGATATGGCGACTATTTTCGGTCGTTATGAGCGTGCTAATGATCGTTTGGACGATATGGAAGTGTCTGACGAAATCAATGCATGCTCGGTTGAAATCGAAGTGGACGTTGATGGTGTCAAGGAACCTTGGCTCCTTATGTTCAAAAACGAAACCCACAACCACCCAACGGAAATTGAGCCATTTGGTGGAGCGGCTACTTGTATCGGTGGTGCCATTCGTGACCCGTTGTCAGGGCGTTCCTACGTTTACCAAGCTATGCGTATCTCAGGCGCTGGTGATATTACAGCTCCGATTTCAGAAACGCGTGCTGGGAAATTGCCACAACAGGTCATTTCGAAGACAGCGGCTCATGGTTATTCTTCGTATGGTAACCAAATTGGTCTGGCGACGACTTACGTTCGTGAGTACTTCCACCCAGGCTTTGTAGCAAAACGCATGGAGCTAGGTGCCGTTGTTGGTGCTGCTCCTAAGGAAAATGTAGTCCGCGAAAAACCGGAAGCCGGCGATGTGATTATCTTGCTCGGTGGTAAGACTGGACGTGATGGTGTCGGTGGTGCAACGGGATCTTCTAAGGTTCAAACAGTTGAGTCTGTAGAGACTGCTGGTGCTGAGGTTCAAAAGGGAAATGCCATCGAAGAACGCAAGATTCAACGTCTTTTCCGTAATGGAGATGTCACTCGTCTCATCAAGAAGTCCAATGACTTTGGAGCAGGTGGGGTCTGTGTAGCTATCGGTGAATTGGCAGACGGTCTTGAAATCGACCTCAACAAGGTTCCTCTAAAATACCAAGGTTTGAACGGTACAGAAATTGCTATCTCTGAATCTCAAGAACGGATGGCAGTTGTGGTGCGTCCTGAAGACGTAGATGCCTTCGTTGCGGAATGTAATAAAGAAAATATTGACGCTGTTGTGGTGGCGACAGTGACTGAAAAACCAAATCTTGTCATGCATTGGAATGGTGAAACCATTGTTGACTTGGAACGTCGTTTCCTTGATACCAATGGTGTGCGCGTAGTCGTTGATGCCAAGGTGGTAGACAAGGATGTCAAGCTTCCAGAAGAACGTCAAACATCTGCTGACACACTTGAAGCTGATACCCTTGCGGTTCTGTCTGATCTCAACCATGCGAGTCAAAAAGGATTGCAAACCATCTTTGACTGTTCGGTCGGTCGTTCAACTGTCAATCACCCACTTGGTGGTCGCTACCAACTCACACCAACTGAGGCGTCTGTGCAGAAATTACCAGTTCAGCACGGTGTGACGAATACTGCGTCAGTCATGGCGCAAGGATTTAACCCTTATGTGGCAGAATGGTCTCCATATCATGGCGCTGCTTATGCGGTTATCGAAGCAACCGCTCGTTTGGTGGCTGCTGGTGCCAACTGGTCTAAGGCCCGCTTCTCTTATCAAGAGTATTTTGAGCGGATGGACAAACAAGCTGAGCGTTTTGGTCAGCCAGTAGCAGCTCTTCTAGGTTCTATCGAAGCACAAATCCAACTTGGTTTGCCATCTATCGGTGGTAAGGACTCTATGTCTGGTACTTTTGAAGAATTAACCGTACCACCAACCTTGGTTGCCTTTGGGGTGACGACGGCAGATAGCCGTAAGGTCCTCTCTCCTGAGTTCAAGACTGCTGGTGAAAACATCTACTACATCCCAGGTCAAGCCCTCTCTGCAGAGATTGATTTTGACTTGATTAAGTCTAACTTTGCTCAATTTGAAGCCATCCAAGCTGGTTACAAAATAACATCTGCATCAGCTGTTAAATACGGAGGTGTCCTTGAAAGCTTGGCTCTTGCTACTTTTGGGAACCATATTGGTGCAGAGGTGACCTTGCCTGAACTTGAAAGTTCTTTAACAGCTCAATTGGGCGGATTTGTCTTCACATCTCCTGAAGAGATTGCTGGAGTAGAGAAAATCGGTCAAACAAGCGCAGACTTTACACTCGTTGTCAACGGTGTGAAGTTAGATGGACAGAAACTTGACAGTGTCTTCCAAGGAAAACTAGAAGAAGTTTACCCTACTGAATTTGCACAAGCCAAAGAATTGGCTGAAGTTCCAGCTGTCGCTTCTGACGCAGTCATCAAAGCCAAGGAAACTATTGAAAAACCTGTGGTTTACATCCCAGTCTTCCCAGGAACCAACTCAGAATATGACTCAGCTAAAGCATTTGAAAAAGAAGGTGCAGAGGTTAACTTGGTGCCATTTGTGACCTTGAACGAAGAAGCTATTGTCAAGTCAGTTGAAACCATGGTTGACAATATCGGCAAGGCAAACATTCTCTTCTTTGCAGGTGGATTCTCAGCTGCGGATGAGCCGGATGGATCAGCTAAATTTATTGTCAATATCCTTCTTAATGAAAAAGTGCGTGCAGCCATTGATAGCTTTATCGCTCGTGGTGGCTTGATTATCGGTATCTGTAACGGATTCCAAGCTCTTGTCAAATCAGGTCTTCTTCCATACGGAAACTTTGAGGATGCTAACAGTACTAGTCCAACTCTCTTCTACAATGATGCCAACCAGCACGTGGCCAAGATGGTGGAAACTCGGATTGCCAATACCAATTCGCCATGGTTGGCTGGCGTGCAAGTGGGCGATATCCACGCTATTCCGGTTTCACACGGTGAAGGGAAATTTGTTGTGACGGCTGAGGAATTTGCAGAGCTCCGTGACAATGGTCAAATCTTTAGCCAATACGTTGATTTTGACGGCAAACCAAGTATGGATTCTAAGTACAATCCGAATGGTTCTGTAAATGCCATCGAAGGGATTACCAGCAAGAACGGTCAAATCATCGGTAAGATGGGCCATTCAGAACGTTATGAAGACGGTCTTTTCCAAAACATCCCAGGAAATAAAGACCAGCACCTGTTTGCATCGGCTGTGCGTTATTTTACAGGGAAATAAAAGGTATAAAAAATGACATACGAAGTAAAATCTCTTAATGAAGAATGTGGTGTTTTCGGTATCTGGGGGCATCCAGATGCTGCTAAAATGACCTATTTTGGGCTCCACAGTCTTCAGCACCGTGGTCAGGAGGGGGCTGGAATCCTCTCCAATGACCAAGGGCAATTGAAGCGTCATCGTGATATGGGGCTTTTATCAGAAGTGTTCAGAAACCCAGCTAATTTGGATAAATTGACTGGCACGAGCGCGATTGGGCATGTGCGTTATGCGACTGCTGGCGAAGCTTCTGTGGATAACATCCAGCCCTTCCTCTTTCGTTTTCATGATATGCAGTTTGGACTTGCTCACAACGGAAACCTGACCAATGCCGAATCGCTCAAGAAAGAATTGGAACAAAGAGGCGCTATTTTCAGCTCAACTTCGGACTCAGAAATCTTGGCTCACCTCATTCGTCGGAGTCACAATCCGAACTTGATGGGCAAAATCAAGGAGGCGCTCAGCCTTGTCAAAGGTGGCTTTGCTTATATCTTGCTGTTTGAGGACAAGTTGATTGCGGCGCTTGATCCTAATGGTTTCCGTCCGCTTTCTATCGGGAAAATGGCCAACGGAGCGGTGGTCGTTTCTTCTGAAACTTGTGCCTTTGAAGTCATCGGTGCTGAGTGGATTCGTGATGTGAAACCAGGGGAAATTGTGATTGTGGATGACAATGGAATTCAGTATGATAGCTATACGAATGATACCCAGTTGGCGATTTGCTCTATGGAGTATATCTACTTTGCCCGTCCTGACTCTAATATCCATGGTGTCAACGTCCATACAGCTCGCAAACGTATGGGGGCTCAATTGGCGCGTGAGTTCAAGCACGAAGCGGATATTGTGGTCGGTGTGCCAAATTCCTCACTCAGCGCAGCTATGGGATTTGCAGAAGAATCTGGTCTGCCAAATGAAATGGGTCTTATCAAGAATCAATACACGCAACGTACCTTTATTCAACCGACTCAAGAATTGCGGGAGCAAGGAGTGCGGATGAAACTGTCTGCTGTTTCAGGTGTTGTCAAAGGAAAACGTGTGGTTATGGTGGATGATTCCATTGTCCGCGGGACAACCTCCCGCCGTATCGTTCAGCTTTTGAAAGAAGCAGGTGCGTCCGAGGTTCACGTTGCTATTGGAAGTCCTGCGCTAGCTTATCCATGTTTTTACGGGATTGATATCCAGACGCGTCAGGAGCTGATTGCGGCCAATCATACGGTCGAGGAAACTCGCCAAATCATTGGTGCGGATAGTCTGACCTATCTTTCGATTGATGGCTTGATTGATTCTATCGGGATTGAAACAGATGCGCCAAACGGTGGTCTTTGTGTCGCTTACTTTGACGGCGACTACCCAACTCCTCTCTACGACTATGAGGAAGACTATCAAAGAAGTTTGGAAGAAAAGACCAGTTTTTACAAATAGACGGATAAAGACTCCCCATTAAAGGAAAGGAAGAGGAGACAAAGATGACAAATAAAAATGCTTATGCGCAGTCTGGTGTGGATGTTGAAGCGGGTTATGAAGTTGTTGAACGGATCAAAAAGCACGTGGCTCGTACGGAGCGTGCAGGTGTTATGGGAGCTCTGGGTGGCTTTGGTGGCATGTTTGACCTTTCAAAAACAGGTGTCAAAGAGCCGGTCTTGATCTCAGGGACTGACGGTGTCGGAACCAAGCTCATGCTGGCTATCAAATACGATAAGCACGATACTATCGGTCAGGACTGTGTGGCCATGTGTGTTAATGACATCATCGCTGCAGGTGCGGAGCCTCTTTACTTCCTTGACTACGTCGCGACTGGCAAGAATGAACCAGCTAAACTAGAACAAGTCGTTGCTGGTGTAGCAGAAGGTTGTGTGCAGGCAGGCGCAGCCCTCATCGGTGGAGAAACGGCTGAGATGCCTGGTATGTACGGCGAAGATGACTACGACTTGGCTGGTTTTGCAGTCGGTGTGGCTGAAAAATCTCAAATCATAGACGGTTCCAAAGTAGCTGAAGGTGATGTCCTTCTCGGACTTGCGTCAAGTGGGATTCACTCAAATGGTTACTCACTCGTGCGCCGTGTTTTTGCCGACTACACGGGTGAGGAAGTCCTGCCAGAATTGGAAGGCAAGAAACTCAAGGAGGTCCTTCTTGAGCCGACTCGTATCTATGTCAAGGCTGTCTTGCCACTCATCAAGGAAGAGTTGGTCAATGGAATTGCCCACATCACAGGTGGCGGCTTTATCGAGAATGTTCCTCGTATGTTTGCGGCTGACCTAGCTGCGGAAATTGAAGAAGACAAGGTTCCAGTGCTTCCGATTTTCAAAGCCCTTGAAAAATACGGTGAAATCAAGCATGAAGAAATGTTTGAAATCTTCAACATGGGTGTGGGACTCATGCTGGCAGTTAGCCCTGAAAATGTAGGTCGCGTCAAGGAATTGTTGGATGAACCAGTCTATGAAATTGGTCGCATCGTCAAGAAAGAAAACGAAAGTGTCATCATCAAATGAAAAAAATAGCGGTTTTTGCCTCTGGTAACGGCTCAAATTTTCAGGTGATTGCCGAAGAATTTCCGGTGGAATTTGTCTTTTCAGACCATCGTGACGCCTATGTGCTCGAGCGGGCAGAAAAGCTCGGAGTCCTGTCTTATGTTTTTGAACTCAAGGAGTTTGAGAACAAGGCGGACTACGAAGCTGCTCTTGTCGAACTCTTGGAAGAACACCAGATTGACTTGGTTTGCCTCGCTGGCTACATGAAAATCGTTGGGTCAACCTTATTGGCAGCTTATGAGGGCCGAATTATCAACATTCATCCAGCCTACCTGCCCGAATTTCCAGGAGCTCATGGGATTGAGGACGCTTGGAATGCTGGGGTTGCTGAGAGCGGCGTGACCATTCACTGGGTGGATTCCGGAGTGGATACAGGAAAGGTTATCAAACAAGTGCGTGTACCACGTCTAGCTGGTGATACGATTGAAAACTTTGAAGCTCGCATTCATGAAGCGGAGTACAAGTTGTATCCGGAAGTTATTAGAGAATTGTTGGACAAGTAAATGAAAGGAAAAAACATGACTAAACGCGCCTTAATCAGCGTCTCAGACAAAGCGGGCATTGTTGAATTTGCCCAAGAACTCAAAAAACTTAGTTGGGAGATTATCTCAACAGGTGGGACCAAAGTTGTCCTTGACAATGCTGGGGTGGAGACCATTGCGATTGATGATGTGACTGGTTTTCCAGAAATGATGGATGGTCGTGTTAAGACCCTTCATCCAAATATCCACGGTGGGCTCTTGGCTCGTCGTGATCTTGATAACCACCTTCAAGCAGCCAAGGACAATAATATCGAATTGATTGACCTTGTGGTGGTAAACCTTTACCCATTCAAGGAAACGATTCTCAAACCAGATGTGATGTATGCAGATGCAGTGGAGAATATCGATATTGGCGGGCCATCCATGCTTCGTTCAGCAGCGAAAAACCACGCTAGCGTAACGGTTGTAGTAGACCCTGCTGACTATGCAGTGGTGCTTGATGAATTGGCAGCAAATGGTGAAACTACTTATGAAACTCGTCAACGTTTGGCGGCTAAGGTTTTCCGCCACACAGCAGCTTATGATGCTTTGATTGCGGCATATTTCACTGCTCAAGTGGGCGAAAGCAAACCTGAAAAACTCACTTTGACCTATGACCTCAAGCAACCCATGCGTTACGGTGAAAACCCTCAACAAGATGCAGACTTCTACCAAAAAGCTCTTCCTACGGAATACTCCATTGCATCCGCTAAACAGCTAAACGGGAAAGAATTGTCCTTTAACAATATCCGTGATGCGGATGCAGCTATCCGTATCATCCGTGATTTCAAAGACCGTCCAACCGTTGTGGCTCTCAAACACATGAATCCGTGCGGTATCGGTCAGGCAGATGACATCGAAACTGCTTGGGATTACGCTTATGAGTCTGACCCAGTGTCTATCTTTGGTGGAATTGTCGTCCTTAACCGTGAGGTGGATGCTGCGACTGCTGAGAAGATGCACGGCGTTTTCCTTGAGATCATTATCGCACCGAGCTATACAGATGAAGCGCTAGCCATTTTGACCAACAAAAAGAAAAACTTGCGTATCCTTGCCTTGCCATTCGACGCTCAAGATGCCAGCGAAGTGGAAGCAGAATACACAGGTGTGGTTGGTGGACTTCTTGTGCAAAACCAAGACGTGGTTAAAGAAAGCCCAGCTGACTGGCAAGTGGTGACCAAACGCCAACCAACGGAGACAGAAGCAACTGCTCTTGAGTTCGCTTGGAAGGCTATTAAATACGTCAAATCAAACGGAATTATCATAACCAATGACCACATGACACTCGGTGTTGGCCCAGGGCAAACTAACCGTGTAGCTTCCGTACGTATTGCGATTGACCAAGCTAAAGACCGTCTTGACGGTGCTGTCCTTGCTTCCGATGCCTTCTTCCCATTCGCGGATAACGTGGAAGAAATCGCCAAAGCGGGAATTAAGGCTATCATTCAACCGGGAGGCTCCGTACGTGACCAAGAATCCATCGAAGCTGCTGACAAATATGGCTTGACTATGGTCTTCACAGGAGTGAGACATTTTAGACATTAAGATTTTATTCATTTTTCGTTAAATTTTTTTTATCGTATACCAGTATTAATGATAAAAATTTTTAAAATATAGAAAAAGCACTCAAGTCAAAGTTGAGCGCTTTTTTGATAGTTTAAGTTACACAAACTATGCAGATTCTTCTATAGAAAATTTATCCTAATTTCTTTCATTCAAAAGCTTGTCTAATAGCAAATCTTTTCTAACACTGTCAACGATTCTATAATTAGCTTGCCATAGTGTTTTGCTTTTTCCAACTTGTTGAGGGTTAGTATCTGTGTCGAAAGTATTTTGTACCAGTCTTGTTCCAGCGATTTTCCATACGTCTTTAGGATCGAATTCCCAACTGATTTTTCCATCGGACTCTCTAAGTAATGCTCTAAAGGCACCGAAAATAGGCATCAAAAAACCAGTAGAGATATTGTAATTGATAGATTGTTCAGTGAAGTCGGTATAATAACTTCCAGATCCCTCTACTCCACGAATTCTTCCGAATGCTGCATTCTTTCCTTCAGAATTTTTATATTCTTGGTATTTGTTAGGAAGTTCCTTTTGAATTAGCTCATAAAGATCAACTAGGTCAGGAAGAAAAGGTGCTAATTTTTCATAGATATTATTGTCTGTTCCGAATTCCTTTTGGTAATCTTTGAATACTGCTTGTTTTCCAGAATATGCAGATACTGGTGCAGTACTATCGTCTGGAAAACGTTTAATATTGAAAGTAAACATCAAACGAATTAATTCAGCAATTGGAATTCTTTTATTCTCGTTATCTTTATAAGCAATCTCTGAGGCGTATTGCTCATTCGACAACGAGTCTTTAATTAGATCAAACTTATCATCTAGTTCAAATAATGCGATATCACTAACTTGAGCAGAAGTATTTCGTGCATCAGCTATACGTGAAACTGTCAATTGTTCACCGACAATAATTTCAAGTTTGACAAATTTATCTAGTCCGGAGTGAATCTGATCTCTATTATCTATAATCGCTTTGTATGTATGACCACCATCCAGGATTCCGTAATTTTGAGGATCATCTCCTAAATCTAAAGATACCAAGTTTTGATTGGGTGTGAATTTGAATTGTTTAGCAACAATTACTATTCCCCGATTATTGATATCGAAATCAGTGTCAGGCGACTTGACAGCATTAATTAACGATTTGGCAACTGCTGTAGTCATTTTAGGTTGTCTCGGATTGACTTCCATCGGTAAGTTGGAAGGGAGATCTCTAAAGTTGAGATATACAAAATAGGTAGTGACACCTTTTTGTGAGGGGGATTCGATAGTTCGAACGGCGCTAGCCTTAAAATTAAATGTTGAGCTCATAGTAAGCCTCCTAAAAATTTATTCAGCAAGTTGATTTTTCAATTGCTATACTAGTATTATATCTTTTTTTTAAAAAAAATAAAGGAACCTAGGTTCCTTTTGTGTTATAATAAAAATATGACTTTGAGAAAAAATGAAACACAACACAGAGAAATAGGAAATTTAATAAGAAAACACAGAGCGAGCTTAACAGACTTACCAAAATCTAGACAGGGATTTATAGATGATCGTAGCCAAAAATTTTTTGATTGCGATGATTGGATTAGTGAAAAAACGCTATGTAACTACGAAAATGGTAAAAATATTCCATCGTTAGAAAATATTCGTAACCTATCTATTGCTTTAGAAATTGATGAGCTTGAATTTGTTAAAGAAATATTGGACTTGCTTTAATCAATTTCTATTTCAACTTAGATTTAAGAAACCTTTCTATATTAAAAAATTAATTTGTAAACATAATCCATCGAAGCTGCGGATAAATATGGCTTGACCATGGTCTTCACAGGCGTGAGGCATTTTAGACATTAAAAAACGAAAGGGAAGAAAACAGTTTCTTTCCTTTTTTGGCTTAAAATGCTAAGTGAAACAAGATTAAAACGAACGTTTATGATATAATATTAGTAAATAATTCGCAAAAGAGGTTGAGAGATGAAGCTGTTAGTTGTCGGTTCTGGTGGTCGTGAACATGCGATTGCTAAGAAGTTGCTTGAATCAAAAGACGTTGAAAAAGTTTTTGTAGCTCCTGGAGATGACGGGATGACCTTAGATGGACTTGATTTGGTAAATATCTCTATTTCCGAACATTCTAAGTTGATTGACTTCGCAAAGGCCAACGATATTGCTTGGACCTTCATCGGTCCAGATGATGCCCTGGCTGCAGGTATCGTGGATGACTTTAATCAAGCTGGGCTCAAAGCCTTTGGCCCGACCAAAGCTGCAGCGGAGCTAGAGTGGTCTAAGGATTTTGCTAAGGAAATCATGGTCAAATACGACGTTCCGACAGCAGCCTATGGCACATTTTCGGATTTCGAGGCAGCTAAGGCTTATATCGAAGAGAAAGGCGCTCCAATCGTTGTTAAGGCGGATGGATTGGCGCTTGGGAAAGGTGTTGTCGTTGCTGAAACGGTTGAGCAAGCGGTCGAAGCCGCTCATGAGATGCTTTTGGACAATAAGTTCGGTGACTCAGGCGCGCGTGTGGTTATCGAGGAATTCCTTGACGGAGAAGAGTTCTCTCTCTTTGCCTTTGTCAATGGGGACAAGTTCTACATCATGCCGACGGCTCAGGATCACAAACGTGCTTACGACGGCGACAAGGGCCCTAACACTGGTGGGATGGGTGCCTATGCGCCAGTTCCTCACTTGCCACAGAGCGTGGTTGACACAGCTGTTGACACCATTGTCAAGCCAGTCCTTGAAGGGATGATCAAAGAAGGTCGTCCTTATCTTGGTGTCCTCTACGCGGGGCTTATTTTGACTGCTGGCGGTCCGAAGGTTATCGAGTTCAACGCTCGTTTTGGTGATCCCGAAACTCAGATTATCCTGCCTCGCTTGACATCTGACTTTGCGCAAAATATCACGGATATTCTCGATAGCAAGGAGCCGAACATCACGTGGACGGACAAGGGCGTGACTCTGGGTGTGGTTGTCGCATCCAAGGGCTACCCGCTAGACTATGAAAAAGGCGTCAAGCTTCCAGCCAAGACCGAAGACGACATCATTACCTACTATGCTGGGGCTAAGTTTGCGGAAAATAGCAGAGCACTGCTGTCAAATGGCGGTCGAGTATACATGCTGGTCACCACAGCAGATACTGTCTCAGCTGCGCAGGAAAAAATCTACGACCAACTAAAAAAACAAGACACAACAGGTCTTTTTTATAGGCATGATATTGGTGGTAAGGCTTTGTAAATCAAATCTATGAAACTTTTAGCCGTGAGACTTAAAAATAGACTTCAGGTGTTTGAAAAATGAAAAATAGATTGCTATTTTTAGAAGGTTCAAGCTTGACCTCACGAGAAACTTTGACAGTTTTGTTGAAAGAAAGCTATAAAATTGATGTGTTATCTCCTAGAAGATTTTCCATTGCATACTTCAGTCGTCTAACCCATAGAGTTCCGATAGTTGATGTGAATCGTTTTCCTGTAGATTATCTGAGACAGGTTAGTCAGTTGCTTCATAAAACCAATTACAAGGCCATTTTGCCAACACATGAAGAAGGCTGGTTATTGGCAAATGGGAAACAATTTTTGCCTCAATCGCTACCAATCGCCCTTGCTGATAAAGAGCAGTTTAAAATGTTGGCTGGAAAGATTGCTTTTGCTGAAACTGCGGATTTATTAGGACTTCCCACACCTAAGTGGGAGTACGTGAAAGATGCAGACTCTATACTGTTAGACTATCCTTATTGGCTGAAAGCAGATTATGGTACTGCCGGTCGCTCGGTTTATAAGATTTCAAGTAAGAAAGATTTGGCTGAAGTGACGAGCAAATTAACAGCGAGTGATGAGGAATGGATGGTTCAGCAAGACATAGTTGGAGACTATGGTCAGGTTCAAGCAGTGTTTGATCATGGAGAATTACTCGCAGTGCATTCTAGCGTAAAAGTAGGTTCTGGCGCGGGTGGTTCGGCTGCGGCAAGATTAAGCATAGAATCTAAAAGAACGAGAGAGCATGTTGAAAAATTAGGACAATATATACAATGGCATGGCTGCCTAACCCTAGATTTTATACGTAGGGGAGATCAATTTTACTATATAGAGTGTAACCCTAGAATGGTAGAGCCTGCTAACGCTTATAAAGCAGGAGTTAATTTTCCAAAAATCATGATAGAACTAGCCAGTCATAGCTACGCTAAATCTGAGGTCATTCTTGGTCAAGCAGGCGTTGAGACGCATAGTCTGATGGCTTTGATTATTGGAACAGCTGAGAAGACGAAAAGTAGAAGAAAAATATTGCAGACAATAAAGTACTGGCTTTTAAGATGTGATAGTGAAGAAGTGTTGACACCTGTATGGAAGGATTTGCCGAGCATTATACCTCTTGCGACAATTATACTTCGTTTATTGATAAAACCTAAGAGCGTTGAAAATCTGGTTGATCAGACTGTTCAACATTATAGTGTTGAATCAGCTACTGTAAAAAATATTGAGCAAAAGAATTAGTTTATTCAGAGGAGAAAATATGAAACCAATTATTTCCATTATCATGGGCTCAAAATCCGACTGGGCAACCATGCAAAAAACAGCCGAAGTCCTAGACCGTTTCGGTGTGGCCTACGAAAAGAAGGTTGTCTCTGCCCACCGTACACCAGACCTCATGTTCAGACATGCTGAAGAAGCTCGTAGCCGTGGTATCAAGGTCATTATTGCAGGTGCTGGCGGCGCAGCCCATTTGCCAGGAATGGTCGCAGCCAAAACAACCCTTCCTGTCATCGGTGTACCTGTCAAATCGCGTGCTCTTAGCGGTGTGGACTCGCTCTACTCTATCGTACAGATGCCGGGTGGCGTGCCTGTGGCGACAATGGCTATCGGTGAAGCAGGTGCGACAAATGCGGCACTCTTTGCCCTCCGTCTCCTGTCAGTAGAGGATCAGGCTATCGCGACAGCTTTGGCAGATTTCGCAGAAGAACAAGGAAAAATCGCAGAGGAGTCTACCAATGAGCTCATCTAAAACAATCGGAATTATCGGTGGCGGTCAGCTGGGTCAGATGATGGCCATTTCTGCTATCTACATGGGGCACAAGGTCATCGCGCTGGATCCTGCGGCGGATTGCCCAGCTTCTCGTGTGGCGGAAATCATCGTGGCTCCCTATAACGATGTGAACGCTCTCCGTCAGCTGGCTGAGCGATGTGATGTCCTCACCTATGAGTTTGAAAATGTCGATGCCAACGGTTTGGATGCTGTTATCAAGGATGGTCAGCTTCCTCAAGGAACAGACCTGCTTCGCATTTCGCAAAATCGTATCTTTGAAAAGGACTTTCTCTCAAACAAGGCTCAAGTCACTGTGGCACCCTACAAGGTTGTGACTTCAAGTCAAGATTTGGCGGAGATTGACTTGTCCAAAAACTATGTCCTAAAGACTGCGACTGGTGGCTACGATGGGCATGGACAAAAGGTTATTCGTTCGGAAGAAGACTTGGAAGAAGCCCGTGCACTAGCCGACTCAGCAGACTGCGTCTTGGAAGAATTCGTCAACTTTGACCTTGAGATTTCTGTCATCGTATCAGGAAATGGCAAGGACGTGACGGTTTTCCCAGTTCAGGAAAATATCCACCGCAACAATATCCTGTCTAAGACCATCGTGCCAGCCCGCATTTCAGAAAGTCTAGCTGAAAAAGCTAAAACCATGGCCGTGCGAATCGCTGAGCAACTCAACTTGTCTGGAACGCTTTGCGTAGAAATGTTTGCGACGGCTGATGATATTATTGTCAATGAGATTGCCCCTCGGCCACACAACTCTGGCCACTACTCAATCGAAGCCTGCGACTTCTCCCAGTTTGATACCCATATCTTGGGCGTCCTTGGAGCACCGTTGCCATTCATCCACCTGCATGCGCCAGCTATCATGCTCAACGTACTCGGCCAACACGTCGAGGCCGCTGAAAAATATGTCACAGAAAATCCAAGCGCCCACCTCCACCTGTATGGTAAAATAGAAGCGAAGCACAACCGCAAGATGGGACATGTGACTTTGTTTAGTGATGTGCCGGATGAGGTTGAGGAGTTTGGGAAAGAAGAATTTGGAAACTAGAATATAAAATATAAATGTTATTATATTAACCAAAAAATCGTAAGGAGAGTGCGAAAGTGTCAAAAAAGGAAACAGGAATAGAACAAGTTGATATGCAATCTGATGAACTATCTAGTATTGATGAAAGTGTATTTAAAATTAGGTATTGGAATACGACATATACATTTGATAGAATATCTCAACTTTATAAAAAAAGAAAGTTTGTTATTCCTGACTTACAGAGGGCATACGTTTGGACACAAGATATGGCTTCACGATTAATCGATTCTATTTTACTTGGAATACCTCTACCAAATTTTTTCATTTACAAAAATGAAGATGATACAAATGATATTATAGATGGTTTACAGAGAATTATTACAATTTCAACATTCATAAATGAAGAAAATCTCCCCGATAAAAAAGTCGTTTTTAAATTAAGTAATAATAACTCAGTGAGTTCTAAATGGCGAGGAAAATCATTTGATGAATTAACATCAGAAGAGCAGGATCGATTGAGAGATGGTGAAGCAAATATTGTTTTTTTTGAACAACGTTTTCCATCAACAAGAAAGAATGATATAAAAAAACATGTATTTGAAAGAATCAATACTGGTGGAGTTAAGCTGACTTCTCAAGAAATAAGAAATGCCCTATATCCAGGTGATTTGATGGAAAAAATAAAAGAATTATCTGCTAGATGGAGTAAACTTGAAAGACGTTTTACTGAAAAAGATTATAAAAAGTATAAAATAGATGAATTGATTCTACGAATAATTACTGTCGATAGTATTGTTAGTAATAATTATGAAGGATTAGTAAGGAATAATGCCGGGAAGATTATCCGTTCCCCAATCTCAACATCCATCATATTGAAAAATCAACTTGATTGTTTTATGGAAAAATATCAAAGCGGTTATAAGGATATAGATATTTTTGATAAGGCATTGACTACATATTATTCAGATGAATATCAGAATTTTCTAGGTCGAAATAAAAATAATATAAATGCAGTGTATGCTGAAACTGTATTTATACTTCTAATGTCGGCGATTAGAAGCGGTGAAAGAATTAACTTTACTGAAAAAAGTTACGATAAAATTAAGAATTTAGACTCAGATAAAAAGCTTCCCTTTACTCGTAGAACAACAAATATAAGTAATTTACGAATGCGCATTGAAATTTTTAAAGAAATATTGAGTGGGGATTGAAATGAGGCGTTTTTTTGTAAGCTTGCCAAACTATCTTGAAGAAGATATTTGTTATATACAGTCGGAGTTAGATAGATTGGAAGAAAAGTTAGTAACAAAAGATGAGGAGAATAATATTGAGAAACGTCATCTAATTCTTCTTATAGCAACATTTACTGAGCAAGCTTTAAAATTGTTCAGAGATGATATTGTAAATGCTAATGAAGAAATTCCTGCACATATTAAAAAATATTTTGAATTGAAAAATGAAAAGGAGCCTCTTTATGTAAAGAAAAATAGTGGAGATTCTATTTTTACAAGCTTTGGTATAGATGTAGATAGTATTACATCTCAAAAAATCAACCAAAATAAACGTATAATGTTTTTTGAAGGGAATTCAGATTTAATTGAGTTTGAAAAAATAATCAATAAAAATAGAAATATGGCGGCACACGAAACTCAGCCAAATTTCACATTGAATTTTTCTAAGATAAAAAAATTTTATGATTATTGTTTGTTATTTTTAGAACATTATTATCAACAGTTGGAGTCAATTATAAATGATAGAAATGAAAGAAGTATTTTCTTTTCTATAGATAGATATACGGAATACTTTGTGAAGGAATTTTCCGAGGGGATTGAAATGTTTTATTTAAAAAACAAACCTTCGACAAATATCAATTCAAAGGTTAAGGAACAATTTTCAAAAGATGAGTGGGAGATAGTTTTTAAACAATTTCTTATGATGGATGACTCAAAAAAGGAAGATAATAACTTCCTAAAGTCAGGTATCCCAGAATCGGAGTTTACAATATTATCTCAAGACTTAATGAGGCCTAGAAGGGAATGGAGAGGATTAGGTGGTCAAGTTGCTATGGAGTCAAAGTGTTCTCGGTTAGCAGATATAGCAAAGGATAACAGAACATTTATAAAATTTCCGATAAAAATAAAAGATAAAGAAATATTTTTTGGTAGAATAAGATAAGAAATATTTTGTAGAATATTAAGGAGAAACAACATGATCAACCGTTACTCTCGCCCTGAGATGGCGAACATTTGGAGTGAAGAAAATAAATACCGTGCTTGGCTTGAGGTGGAAATCTTGGCTGACGAGGCATGGGCTGAGTTGGGAGAAATCCCTAAGGAAGATGTGGCTTTGATTCGCGAAAAGGCGGACTTTGACATTGACCGTATTTTGGAAATTGAGCAGGAGACGCGTCACGATGTGGTAGCTTTCACACGTGCGGTTTCTGAGACTCTTGGTGAAGAGCGCAAGTGGGTTCACTATGGGTTGACCTCTACTGACGTGGTGGATACTGCCTACGGTTACCTCTACAAGCAGGCCAACGACATCATCCGTCGTGACCTTGAAAACTTCACCAACATCATCGCTGATAAGGCTAAGGAGCACAAGTACACCATCATGATGGGTCGTACCCACGGTGTGCATGCGGAGCCGACAACTTTTGGTCTTAAATTGGCGACTTGGTACAGTGAAATGAAGCGTAATATCGAGCGTTTCGAGCATGCGGCTACTGGTGTAGAAGCTGGGAAAATCTCTGGCGCGGTTGGTAACTTTGCCAACATTCCTCCATTTGTAGAGCAATATGTCTGCGACAAGCTAGGTATCCGTGCCCAAGAAATTTCTACACAAGTCCTTCCTCGTGACCTTCATGCTGAGTACTTTGCAGTTCTTGCTAGCATCGCGACTTCAATCGAGCGTATGGCGACTGAGATTCGTGGTCTTCAAAAGTCTGAGCAACGCGAAGTGGAAGAATTCTTTGCCAAGGGGCAAAAAGGTTCATCAGCTATGCCTCACAAACGCAACCCAATCGGTTCTGAGAACATGACAGGTCTTGCGCGTGTCATCCGTGGCCACATGGTGACGGCCTATGAAAACGTTGCTCTCTGGCATGAACGCGACATTTCTCACTCATCAGCTGAGCGTATCATCACACCGGATACAACTATTCTGATCGACTACATGCTTAACCGTTTTGGAAATATCGTCAAGAACTTGACGGTCTTCCCAGAAAACATGATCCGCAATATGAACTCAACCTTCGGTCTGATCTTTAGCCAACGTGCGATGTTGACCTTGATTGAAAAAGGCATGACCCGTGAGCAAGCCTATGACTTGGTGCAACCGAAAACGGCTTACTCTTGGGACAACCAAGTAGACTTTAAACCACTTCTGGAAGCAGATCCAGAAGTAACCTCACGCCTCACTCAAGAGGAGATTGATGAAATCTTCAACCCAGCATACTACACCAAACGAGTGGATGATATCTTTGAACGTATCGGACTTGGTGA
The DNA here is from genome assembly GCF_011714815.1 of Streptococcus sp. CCUG 71758. Classification (NCBI taxonomy): domain Bacteria; kingdom Bacillati; phylum Bacillota; class Bacilli; order Lactobacillales; family Streptococcaceae; genus Streptococcus; species Streptococcus sp. CCUG 71758. The sequence goes on from NZ_RXXO01000006.1 coordinate 35,787, forward strand.
TTAATCCTAACAATAAAAAGCGAGATTCAATCTCGCTTTTTTGCGTTCTTGTCGAAGGGGTTTAATCTTCTTTTCTCTTAGTGAGTCCGTAGGCTACTAGTGTAGCCATGAGTCCTGCTGCAACCAAGCCTGCAGAGTCTTGACTTCCTGTTGCAGGGAGTTGTTTTTCTTCTGCTTTACTAGTAGTTGCTTCAGCTAGCTCAGCTTTCTCAACGGCAGTTCCGACTTCGACCACCTGAGCTACCGCTTCCTGCGATACCGCACTATTGACAAGGGTTCTTTCTTCCTTGCCGTCAGCAGTAGTGCTGACAGAGTAGAAAATCGTACGGCGACCATTTACTCCAGCAACGACGATTTGCGTTTGTCCGAGTGGTAATTGCGGATTTTCGCGTGTTACGGTAGTGAATGGAATCTCTTCCTCTTGGATGTCCAGTCTAGGTTTTGCCTCTGCGGCTGGAGCAAGACCGTGTTCATCCCCTTTGTGAGTAATAGGGGCGCCGATTTCAACCACCTGGGTCACAGGTTCTTTGGTTACTTGGCTATCTAGAACCGTTTCTGTTTGTTTTCCATTTTCAGTAAGAACAGAGATGTAATGAGTGCGTTCGCCCTCTACACCTGGTGTGATGATCTTTTCTTGACCGGTTGGGAGGTTCGGATTTTCCTTCTTGATAACTTCAAATGGAATCTTTTCTGCTCTTGTGATGAGTTCCGGTTTGGTTTCGACATTGGCAGCTAGTTCGTTTTCATCGAGACTTCCTGAGTGGGTTGCTGCTGGTTTGAGGCCTAGGCGGGCTGCTTTGAGCTTGGCTACGAGAGCGTCTAGCTCGGCTTGTTTGTTACGGTTGAGGTTGTAGTTGAGAGCTTCTTTAGCTGCATTTAGGGCCTCCAAGCTCTCCTTGCTGTATCCATCCAAGTTTGCAGGGATTTGAGCAAGTTCCTCACGGAGTGCGTTGTAGTTAGCGTGGAAGTAGTCTTTGTTGTGATCTGCAAAGGCAGTCATGAGTTCAAAGATTTCTTCTTCCTTGTACTCAGCACTTGGTTTGTCTGCCCAGATAGCAAGCATGCTTCCGACGGTTGGAAGGTCTACTTCTGGATACTTGGTAGATGCAAGCTGGTTAAATGGTACTTTGCCAGAGTTTTCAAGTGCTTTTGATAGTGGGTAGGCTTCATCTGGTTTGTGATTACCTAGCACGTAGTACCAGTCTCCGTTGGTGTTAAGGAGTTTATAGCCTTTGCTTGCTAGGTACTGAGGAGTTGCAAGGTTATAGCCCCACCATCCTTTAGACCAGTAAGAGATGATGACATCCTTGTCAAACTCAACATCATCCTTGTCTTCATAGTAGAAACCATCGTTGAAGGCCATTGGTTGAAGGCCTCTTTCTTTGGCCATGGCAGCAAGAGTGTTAGAGTACTCAGCAAACTTGCCATAGAGATTGTAGTATTTTAGATAATACCAGCCTTGAGCGTTGGTGGCATCATTGGCATATTCGTCTGTACCGTAGTTGAAAATCTTAGTCTTGCCTGCAAAGAAGTCCATGTACTTGCCGATGAGGGCTTTAACAAAGTTCATCGCCTCTTCGTTTTCGAGGTCCATGGTTGTTTTGGAGACTTTATCAAAATTAGCTTGAGGGTTTGCGATGCCTAATTTTTCCATAGCAACGAGCATAGCATCCATGTGACCTGGGCTGTTGATCGCTGGGATGAGTCCGATACCTTTTGATTTTGCGTACTCGATCAATTCAGTGATTTCAGCTTGGCTAAGAGTGGTTCCGTTTGGATCATCGTAGTAAGCTTTTGTTCCTTCGATGATGGCCTTTTTGACATCGTCACTTGCATAAGTTTTTCCGTTAGCTGTGATGGTCATGTCATCAAGGAGGAAGCGAAGTCCATCATTTCCAAGGAGAAGATGCACATCAGAGTAGCCGAGCTCGCTCGCCTTGTCTACGATGCGTTTGAGTTGGTCGAGCGTGAAGTACTTACGTCCAGCATCGATGGAGATTACCTTGTTTTTGGCAAGTTTCTCAACTTCGCGTTTCGCGTCTTCTTCTTTTTGAGCTTCTGGTGTGAAGGTCAAATTGCTTACAGCTTCTTGGAGTTTTGCGATTGCTTGATCAATAGTGTCTTGTTGGGCACGGCTGAGGTTGCTATCGATTGAGCGAATGGCTTTTTCAGCTTCTTTGACAGCTGCTACACTTTCTGCAGTATAGCGGTTAAGGTCTGTTGGTACTTCTTTCAGAGCTTGCTCAGCAGACTCATAGTCAGCTGCGAAGTATTCAGCATTGGCATTTGCGAAGCTACGCATGAGTTTGAAGAGGCGTGATGGTGAATAGCGTGCAGATGGGGTATCTGCCCAAGCAGCTACCATACCACCGATGAACGGGATAGTAGCCCCATCAGATTTTGGTATAGAAGTGATTGGAGTGTTCTTGATACCATTGAGTCCTTGGTCGAGGTTGTACCAGCCTTGGCCATCGGCATTTCGTCCGAGGACGTAGTACCAAGCATCGTTGGTATTAAGGATTTGGTGGCCTTTTTCAACTAAAAGTTTAGAAGAAGCGACGTCGTATCCGCCCCATCCACCAGTCCACATAGAAACGATGATGTCTTTGTCAAAGGTTCCAAAGCTAGTGTCGCTATTGTAGTAGATACCATCGTTAAAGGCCATTGGTTTGAGACCGTGAGATTTGACGATGCGAGCAAGGTCATTGGCGTAGGCGATAAATTTCTCATATCCTCCTACAGGGTAGCCTTCATTTGGATAGTATTTATCAGCCTGGAGAACGCTCCATCCTTTGGCATCTGTAGCGTCGTTGGCATACTCGTCTAGCCCGATGTTGAAGATGTCAGATTTGCCAGCGAAGTAAGCAGCATACTTGTCGATCAGAGCTTTGGTAAATGCAACAGCTTCTTTGTTATCAAGGTCAACGGTACGAGCAGATTCCTTACCAAAGTAGTTGAAGTTCGGCTTTTGGATGCCTAGTTCTTTCATGGCATGCAAAATCGCATCCATGTGACCAGGGCTGTTTACAGTTGGGATGAGACCAATGCCTTTGTTTTTAGCATAGTTGATCAAGTCCGTCATCTGACTTTCTGTCAAATGGTTGCCGTTTGGATCCTTGTAGTAGGCATCGGTTCCGTTTTCGAGTGCACGTTTGACATCGTCGCTTGCATAGGTTTTGCCATTGGCTTTGATCGTCATGTCGTCCAACATAAAACGCATGCCGTCATTTCCAACTAGTAGATGAAGATCAGTATAACCGTAGTGTTTGGCTTTGTCGATGATTTCTTTGAGTTGGTCTGGAGAGAAGTACTTGCGTCCAGCGTCGATTGAGATCATTTTTCTTTTTGCCAGTTTTTCATTTACCTGAGCTGCTCGTTCCGTGCTAGGAGTGGCTACTGCAGGTGTGACGGCTTCATTTTTCTTTTCTGAAGGAGTGCTTTCAGCAGGAGTTTCAGCTGGGGCAGGGCTTTCTTTCTCGGTAGTAGGAGTTGGAGCAGCATTTTCTGTCACAACTGGTGTGCTTGACTCTTCTGTTTTTGGAGCAACTGTTCGAGGAGCCTCCTTGTCTTCTTTGACCTCCTCTTTTACAGGCTTGTTAGCCTTTTCTTCCAGTTTTTCTGGAACCTTGGAGTCTACAGCTTCTTTGACAGCTTGAGGACTCTCCTGAATAGTTTGAACAGTTTCTTCAGCTGTTGGAGCTGGAGTAATCCCGTCGGCAGATACGACTTGTGCGCTAAAAGCAAATCCTATCAGTACAGAAGCTGCCCCAACCGCGTATTTACGGATGGAGAAGCGCTGTTTCTTTTCTAGTTTCATGACAAAACCTCCTTGTTATTATCATATATGATAGCGTTTACATAAAACCGATTTTATTTTATTATCTAAGGAGTAAAATGTCAAGTGGGTTTATATAAGAACTATAATAAATAGAGGAAATCATAAGATTTAGAAGAAAATTATTTCCAGAAATGAGAAAGAGAAAGCTGATATTTAACTTGTTTTTAGTAAAAACGCTACTAATTAAATAAGAGTCCTCCATAGCGTTCTCACAACTTCTTTCTCGTGCTATAATGAATATAGAAAAAGCCTGAGCTAGGCTCAAGCTTTTTCTTAATGACCTCGATTACATGAGAGGAATTTAATTTTGTAGTAGTCTGCTCGCTTATACGTTTCACTATAGGCGAGGACTTGGCCAGTAGCCTCAAGTTTAGTAGTCTTCGTTTGGAAGACTGTTGGAAATTGCGTATCGATTCCAAGTACAGAAGCAACATGCTCTGGTGTTGGAAATGCGATTTCATTGATTTCCTCAAAATGTTCATCGTTCATGTGAATGCGGTAATCCAATTTGAAACGTTTATAGATAGAACTATAATAGTCAAGATTTGGATAGTTGGCATTGATGTATTGTTCAGGAATATAAGATGTGTGGTAGATGTAAGTTACGCCATTTGTTTGACGGGTACGTTCAATTTTGTAGTAGAACTGATCTCCACGTAATCCAAGCTTCTCTAGGTATTCAAGCTTGTTTCCGCGCTCGATAGAAAGGACAGTAACTTTATCATCTTTTGTTTCAAAGATTTCGACATCTGAAAACTCAACGAGTTTGTGCTTGCGGGCACGTGAAACGAAAGTCCCTTTCCCTTGTTGGCGGACAATATAGCCGTCTTTTGCAAGGTCATTCAAAGCACGCACAACAGTGATTGAACTAACATCATACATCGCGATCAATTCTGCTTCTGTATAAAATTTATCTCCACTTGCAAATTGACCAGAGATGATTTTGTTTTTTAATTCATCTTTAATATATTGGTATTTTGGAATAGCCATAATTTCACCTCGATTCTCTTTCTCCAACCTTGATTTTACCATAAATACAGACAAATTAGTAGTATTTAGGTAAAAAAAATTAAAATAATAGACTAAAAATGTTATGTTACATGTAAAAAATTCCATTTTATAACCTTGTGAATTATCATACATTAAAATATCGCTTTCATGCTATTTTTAGATAATTTTGGTAAATGGTAAGTAAAAAAATAGAAAAATTTTAAAGAATTTTCTAAAACCTATTGACAAATGCAAAAGATTTGATTATATTTAATATTATAATAAATGAAAGCGCAAACTTAATTCGTCAGAGGTGGTAACATGACAAGATTTAAAATTGAGGACGATTTCTATTTAGATGAGAAGCCGTTCAAGATTTTGTCTGGCGCCATTCATTATTTTAGGATTCCAGCAGAGGATTGGTGTCATTCTCTCTATAACTTAAAGGCGCTTGGCTTTAATACGGTCGAGACCTATGTAGCTTGGAATTTGCATGAACCCGTTGAAGGGGAATTTGATTTTGAAGGTGCCAGAAATTTGGAGAGGTTTCTTCAAATAGCACAAGATTTGGGTCTCTATGCCATTGTACGCCCGTCTCCATTTATCTGTGCGGAATGGGAATTTGGTGGCTTGCCGGCTTGGCTCTTGACCAAGGACATGCGAATCCGCTCGTCCGACCCGGCCTACATCGAGGCGGTTGCTCGCTATTATGACCAATTATTGCCGAGGCTTGTGCCTCGTTTGTTGGATAATGGTGGGAATATTCTCATGATGCAAGTCGAAAATGAATATGGCTCCTATGGAGAAGATAAGTCTTATCTACGAGCAATTCGGAAATTGATGGAAGACCGAGGGATTGATTGCCCACTCTTTACTTCAGATGGCCCATGGAGGGCTACTCTGAAAGCCGGAACCTTGATCGAAGATGACCTCTTTGTGACAGGGAACTTCGGCTCTAAAGCTCCGTACAACTTTTCACAGATGCAGGAATTCTTTGATGAGCATGGCAAGAAATGGCCTCTCATGTGTATGGAATTCTGGGATGGTTGGTTTAATCGTTGGAAAGAACCCATCATCACACGGGATCCTAAAGAATTGGCGGAAGCTGTTCGAGAGGTATTGGAACAAGGCTCTATCAACCTTTACATGTTCCATGGAGGGACAAACTTTGGTTTCATGAATGGTTGCTCGGCTCGAGGGACTCTGGATTTGCCACAAGTCACATCTTACGACTATGATGCCCTTCTCGATGAAGAAGGAAATCCAACTGCTAAATACCTAGCAGTCAAGAAGATGATGGCAACACACTTCCCAGAGTATCCACAGTTGGAACCACTCTATAAGGAAAGCATGGAGATAGGGTCCATTCCATTGGTCGAAAAAGTTTCCTTGTTTGAAACTCTGGATAGTCTCTCTAGTCCTACTGAGAGCCTCTATCCAAAAGCGATGGAAGAACTTGGTCAAAGTTATGGCTACCTTCTCTACCGCAATGAGGCAAGTTGGGATGCAGAAGAGGAACGTCTCCGTATTATCGATGGACGTGACCGAGCTCAACTCTTTGTAGATGGTCAATGGATTGCTACTCAATACCAGACAGAGATTGGTGAAGATATTTACTGTCAGGGAAATCGAGAAGGCTTTTCAGAAATTGATATCTTGATCGAAAATATGGGGCGTGTCAACTACGGTCATAAGTTCTTGGCAGATACGCAACGTAAAGGAATTCGTACAGGTGTCTGCAAAGATCTACATTTCTTACTGAATTGGAAACAATATCCACTGCCACTGGATAATCCTGAGAAGATTGATTTTTCAAAAGGATGGACAGAAGGACAACCAGCCTTTTACGCTTTCGACTTTACTGTTGAAGAGCCGAAGGATACCTACTTGGACTTGTCTGAGTTTGGTAAGGGAGTTGCCTTTGTCAACGGGCGTCACTTAGGACGTTTCTGGAACGTCGGCCCGACCCTCTCACTTTATATCCCTCATAGCTATCTCAAGGAAGGTGCTAACCGCATCATCATCTTTGAAACGGAGGGCGAATATAAAGAAGAGATTCATTTAACTCGTAAACCTACACTAAAACACATAAAGGGGGAAAACTTATGACAATTGTAGGATGCCGTATCGATGGACGTTTGATCCACGGTCAAGTAGCCAATCTTTGGGCTGGAAAACTAAATGTTTCACGCATTATGGTTGTAGACGACGAAGTTGTTAACAACGATATTGAAAAGAGTGGTTTGAAACTTGCGACACCGCCAGGTGTGAAACTCAGTATCTTGCCAGTTGAGAAAGCAGCAGCAAATATCCTTGCTGGTAAATACGATAGCCAACGTCTCTTTATCGTTGCACGTAAACCAGACCGTTTCCTTGGTTTGGTTGAAGCAGGTGTTCCACTTGAAACACTCAACGTCGGCAATATGTCTCAAACACCAGAAACTCGCTCTATCACACGTTCTATCAACGTGGTAGATAAGGATGTGGAAGACTTCCACAAACTGGCAGAAAAAGGTGTGAAACTCACTGCTCAAATGGTTCCAAATGATCCAGTTTCAGACTTTTTGAGCTTATTAAAATAGGAAAAAATTTTTAGGAGGTCATTGTTATGATACAATGGTGGCAAATTTTACTTCTCACTTTGTACTCAGCTTATCAAATCTGTGATGAGTTGACAATCGTTTCATCTGCAGGTTCCCCTGTATTCGCTGGTTTCATTACTGGTTTGATCATGGGAGATGTGACAACTGGTTTGTTTATCGGTGGTAGCTTGCAGTTGTTCGTTCTCGGGGTTGGTACCTTCGGTGGTGCTTCTCGTATCGACGCAACTTCTGGTGCGGTTCTTGCAACAGCATTCTCTATCTCTCAAGGTATTGATACAGACCTTGCGATTACAACAATCGCTGTACCAGTAGCAGCACTTTTGACATACTTCGACGTTCTTGGACGTATGACAACTACTTTCTTTGCACACCGTATTGATGCTGCGATCGAACGCTTTGACTACAAAGGTATCGAACGTAACTACCTACTTGGTGCGCTTCCATGGGCTCTTTCTCGTGCCCTTCCAGTATTCTTCGCTCTTGCTTTTGGTGGTGCTTTCGTACAATCAGTAGTAGACCTTGTTAAAGAATACCAATGGGTTGCAGACGGTTTGACTCTTGCAGGTCGTATGCTTCCAGGTCTTGGATTCGCTATCTTGCTTCGTTACCTTCCAGTTAAACGTAACCTTCACTACCTTGCTATGGGATTTGGTTTGACAGCTATGTTGACTGTTCTTTACTCAAACGTACAAAGTCTTGGTGGAGCAGTTGCTGGTATCATTAGCACTCTTCCTGCTGAAGTTGCTGAAAAAATTGGCTTTGTTAACAACTTCAAAGGATTGTCTATGATCGGTATCTCTATCGTGGGTATCTTCCTTGCAGTTGTTCACTTCAAGAACAGCCAAAAAGTTGCTGTAGCAGCACCTTCTACACCATCAGAAAGTGGGGAAATTGAAGATGACGAATTCTAATTACAAATTAACAAAAGAAGATTTTAATCAAATTAACAAACGTAGCTTGTTCACTTTCCAATTGGGATGGAACTACGAACGTATGCAAGCATCAGGTTACCTATACATGATCTTGCCACAATTGCGTAAAATGTATGGAGATGGAACTCCTGAGTTGAAAGAAATGATGAAAGTTCATACTCAATTCTTCAACACTTCACCATTCTTCCACACAATCATCGCTGGTTTTGACCTTGCCATGGAAGAAAAAGATGGCGTTGTCTCTAAAGATGCGGTTAACGGTATCAAGACAGGTTTGATGGGACCATTCGCTCCTCTTGGAGATACTATCTTTGGTTCACTTGTACCTGCTATCATGGGATCTATCGCTGCAACAATGGCTATCGCTGGTCAACCTTGGGGTATCTTCCTTTGGATCGCAGTTGCAGTTGCTTATGACATCTTCCGTTGGAAACAGTTGGAATTTGCCTACAAAGAAGGGGTTAACCTTATCAACAACATGCAAAGTACTTTGACAGCTTTGATTGAAGCTGCATCTGTACTTGGTGTGTTCATGATGGGTGCTCTTGTAGCAACAATGATCAACTTTGAAATTTCATACAAATTGCCAATCGGTGAAAAGATGATTGACTTCCAAGATATCTTGAACTCAATCTTCCCACGCTTGCTTCCAGCAATCTTCACTGCCTTTATCTTCTGGTTGCTTGGTAAGAAAGGTATGAACTCTACTAAAGCAATCGGTATCATTATCGTTCTTGCAGTAGGTCTTTCATTCATCGGTAAATTCTTGCTTGGAATGGGCGCATAATTTATGACTAAATCATTAATTTTGGTGAGTCATGGTCGTTTCTGTGAAGAACTTAAAGGTAGCACAGAAATGATCATGGGTCCACAGGACAACATTCATGCAGTGGCCCTTCTTCCAGAAGATGGCCCAGAAGAATTTACTGCAAAATTTGAAGCTGCTATCGAAGGATTGGATGATTTCCTAGTCTTTGCGGACCTTCTCGGTGGTACACCATGTAACGTGGTAAGCCGTTTGATTATGGAAGGTCGCGACATTGAACTCTACGCAGGGATGAATCTTCCAATGGTGATTGAATTTATCAATGCCAGCCTTACAGGTGCAGATGCAGACTACAAGAGCCGTGCTGCAGAAAGCATTGTAAAAGTCAACGATCTGTTAGCGGGCTTCGATGATGACGAAGACGAATAATACTCTTCGAAAATCACATTCAAACTACGTCAGCGTCGCCTTGCCGTATAGATGTTACTGACTTCGTCAGTTCTATCTGCAACCTCAAAGCAGTGCTTTGAGCAACCTGCGGCTAGCTTCCTAGTTTGCTCTTTGATTTTCATTGAGTATAAGATGTAACTTAGAGCATCTTATATAGAATATACATGGGAATGGGAGTCACTCCCATTCCCATATTTTCAATAAGAATGAAACAACAATAGATTAGAGGAACTCTATGCTAAATTACACAAAAGAAGAATTACTTGAACTGGGTGCAGAAATCACGACTCGTGAGATCTACCAACAGCCCGATGTATGGAAAGAAGCTTTTGAAGCCTATCAAGCGAAACGTGAAGAAATTGCAGCCTTTCTGCAAGGTATCGCTGATAGACATGACTATATTAAGGTTATCTTGACAGGTGCTGGGACTTCTGCTTATGTGGGAGATACCTTGGTGCCTTACTTTAAGGAAGTCTATGACGAGCGCAAATGGAATTTCAATTCTATTGCGACAACAGATATTGTTGCCAATCCAGAAACCTATCTGAAAAAAGATGTGGCAACTGTCCTTGTATCCTTTGCTCGTAGCGGAAATTCACCTGAAAGTGTGGCAACAGTTGATTTGGCTAAAGCCTTGGTTGATGACCTCTATCAAGTGACCATTACATGTGCTGCAGATGGTAAATTGGCGCTTCAAGCTCATGGCGATGAGCGCAATCTTTTGCTCTTGCAACCAGCTGCTTCTAATGACGCTGGATTTGCTATGACTTCTAGCTTTACATCTATGATGTTGACAGCCCTCTTGGTTTTTGATCCTACAGAATTTGCTGTGAAAGCTGAACGTTTTGAAGTTGTATCTAGCCTTGCGCGTAAGATCCTAGACAATGCAGAAGATGTCAAAGAGTTGGTTGATCTTGACTTTAACCGTGTCATCTATCTAGGTGCAGGTCCTTTCTTCGGCCTTGCTCATGAAGCTCAGCTCAAGATTTTGGAATTAACAGCTGGTCAAGTGGCGACTATGTATGAAAGTCCAGTTGGCTTCCGTCACGGTCCAAAATCACTGATCAACGAAGAGACAGTTGTTTTGGTATTTAGTACAACGACAGACTACACTCGCAAGTATGATTTGGACTTGGTTCGTGAAGTTGCTGGTGATCAGATTGCTCGTCGTGTCGTTCTTTTGAGTGATCAAGCCTTTGGTCTTGAAAATGTCAAAGAAGTAGCTCTTGGCTGTGATGGAGTCTTGAATGATATTTACCGTGTCTTCCCTTACATCGTATATGCTCAACTCTTTGCCCTTTTGACTTCGCTTAAGGTCAAAAATAAACCAGATACACCGTCTCCTACAGGTACAGTAAACCGTGTGGTACAAGGTGTTATCATTCATGACTATCAAAAATAAGGAAGTATCTATGAGTAAATTACAATTAAGTCCCAATAAAGTAGCTTGCTTGCAAAAACTCTCTGACGAGAACGGCATTATCTCAGCCCTTGCCTTTGACCAACGTGGTGCTTTGAAACGCCTTATGGCTCAATACCAAACGGAAGAGCCAACAGTGGCTCAAATGGAAGAACTCAAAGTCTTGGTTGCAGATGAATTGACAAAATACGCATCATCTATGCTTCTTGACCCTGAGTATGGTCTCCCAGCTACAAAAGCGCTTGATGCCAATGCTGGTCTTCTCCTTGCTTATGAGAAAACTGGCTACGACACAACAAGCACCAAACGCTTGCCTGACTGCTTGGATGTTTGGTCTGCAAAACGCATCAAGGAACAAGGCGCAGATGCTGTGAAGTTCTTGCTTTACTATGACGTAGACAGCGCTGACGAACTCAACCAAGAAAAACAAGCCTACATCGAACGTATCGGTTCTGAGTGTGTGGCGGAAGACATTCCGTTCTTCCTTGAAATCTTGGCTTACGATGAAAAAATCACTGACGCAGGTTCTGCAGAATACGCCAAAGTGAAACCACATAAGGTTATTGGTGCTATGAAGGTCTTCTCAGACCCACGCTTTAACATCGATGTCTTGAAAGTAGAAGTTCCAGTTAACGTCAAATACGTTGAAGGCTTTGGTGATGGAGAAATCGTTCATACACGTGAAGAAGCAGCAGCCTTCTTCAAAGCTCAAGATGAAGCAACAAATCTTCCATACATCTACTTGAGTGCAGGTGTGTCAGCTAAACTCTTCCAAGAAACACTAGTCTTTGCCCACGAATCAGGCGCAAACTTCAACGGCGTTCTTTGTGGCCGTGCTACATGGGCTGGATCAGTTGAAGCCTACATCAAAGACGGTGAAGCAGCAGCTCGTGAGTGGTTGCGTACAACAGGTTTTGAGAACATTGACGAACTCAACAAGGTTCTTCAAACAACAGCGACTTCATGGACTGAACGTGTAGAAGCATAAAATGAGAATAGAAGAATTCCCTTTTGTTAAGAAGATATTTAAGGTTTTCTGACAAAGGATTCTGAAAATAGAAACTACAACCATAGATGGTGCATACACTCTCTATGGTTTGTTTACTTAAGAGAAATGGATTAAAGGAGAGAAGAATGAAAGCATACACAGAGCGTGTATTTGGAAATCATGAGTGCAAGGATGTCTTGGCCTATCGCTTTGAGACTGACAGTGGCTACCAACTTGAGGTCATGACTTATGGTGCAACCATCTTGCGCTATGTCACACCTGACAAGGCTGGAAATTTTGCCAATGTGATCTTGGGCTTTGATGATTTTGATAGCTATGTAGGCAATAGTCCCAAGCATGGAGCAAGTGTAGGTCCTGTAGCGGGCCGTATTGCAGGTGCGACATTTGAGCTCAATGGCAAGACCTATGACCTTGAAGTCAACAATGCTAGCAACTGTAACCACAGTGGTTCAACAGGTTGGGATTCGAGCTTGTTTGAATTGGTCGAGGTGAGCGACCATGGCTTGACCCTCTACACAGAGCGTACAGACGGGACAGGAGGATTTCCTGGTAATCTTAAGATTTGGATTAGCTACCACTTGGAAGAAACTGGTGCCTACGAAGTCAGCTATAAGGTGACGACAGATCAGGATACGCTGGTCAATCCAACTAATCACAGCTACTTCAACTTGTCTGGTGATTTCACGCAGACAGTTGACCGCCATGTCTTCCAACTAAACACAGAGGGCATTTACCCAATTGCTCCGGACGGTGTTCCAGCAAAAACTCCAGATGCCAATCGCGATGTGGTGAAACACATCTACAATGGTGCTTTGTTGAAGGATATCTTTGCAGAGGACGATGAGCAAATCCAGTTGGTATCTGGTTTGGATCACCCATTTGCTCTTCCTGCAGGTCATGACAATGCTGGTTTCCTTTATGACCAACACTCAGGTCGTTTCCTACTTTTCAAGACAGAGGCCCCTTGCTTTGTGGTCTACACAGCAAACTTTGTGGACGAGAGTGTCATCATAGGAGGTCAGCCAATGGTACAGCACAATGGGATTGCCCTTGAAGCGCAAGCTTTACCAGATGCCATTCACAGTGACTTCAAAGACCAAGTCATTCTCAAAGCAGGGCAAACCTTTACCAGCAAAACTCGCTACGAGCTTGTTGTTAAATAAAAAGAAGAGCTGGTTTTCAGCTCTTTTGAGTTGTCTTCGTTGACTTTTCATCTCAATAGTGTATAATTGATGTAATTAATAAAGTTACAACAAAAAGGAGACACCCTATGACTTATGCTTACCAAAGCCATATTTACCTAGCAGAGGTGGCTTTAAATGTCAAGGATTTGACGAGTCAAACGGCTTTTTATCACCAGATTATTGGCTTGGAGATTTTATCGCAAACGGAGACAGAAGCGATTTTGGGACTTGGTAGAAAAGCCTTGGTTCACTTGATTCAGGCAGAAAAGGCTGGCGAAGTAAGGGAGCATTATGGACTCTACCATCTGGCGATTTTGTTGCCGACACGAAAAGCCTTGGCAGATGTCTTGAGACACCTAAGTGATTTACGCATTCCTCTGGTTGGGGGTGCAGATCATGGATACAGCGAGGCTCTTTATCTAGAGGATTTGGAAGGAAATGGCATTGAACTCTACCGTGATAAGCCAGTGTCTTCATGGGATATTCGAGAAGACGGCCGCATTATCGGTGTGACCGAAGCCCTTGCGGCACAGGATATCTATGAGTTAGGGGAAAAGGTGGATCCCTTTATCCTAGCTGAAGGGACGAGAATGGGGCATATCCATCTATCGGTGAAGGATAGCCGCGCGGCGAGTCAGTTTTATCAAAAGGTGTTAGGGCTAGAAGATAAATTTAGCATTCCTAGTGCTAGTTGGATAGCGGCTGGTCAGTACCATCACCACCTGGCTGTCAACGAATGGGCTGGAAAAGGGCTAGCTCCGCGTGAACAAGGCTTGCCGGGCTTGGCCTACTATGTCCTTGAGGTCGAAAGCAAGGAGGAACTTTTGAACATCGTTAAGCAAGCACAAGAGCTAGAAGCACCGATCAAGTGGTTAAATTCGAGTGAGTTGGATTTGGTAGATCCAGATGGGATTGTGACCCGTATTCGCTTGGCACGATGAGATATGAAAAACACATCATAGACATAGAAAAAGGCGGACAAGCTCGTATTCTGTTTTTAGAATGCGGACTTGTTCGCTTTTTTATGAAATGATAAAGGGTAAAAGAGCTATAGCTATAACCAGACTGTAAAGGTAATCACTTGTTTTTTGTAGGTGACAAATATTTTACCTCTAAATAGGCTGACGAGATGCTGAGCCATGGAGAGGCCAATTCCGTGTCCAGATATGGTTTGGTTGTTGTGAGAAGTCTCCGCACGATAAAAGCGATCAAAGAAACGCTTAATATTAGCTGCTTGTCCATCCTTGTAATCATTAGAAATAGTGATGCAGGTTCGTTTGCGTAGTAGGTAATTTTTGCGTTGGAGTGTCAAGCGAATTGTTCCAGCGGGATCGCAGTATTTTCGGGCATTGTCAAGAAGGATGCTAAGAAGCTCATAAAATTCTTCTTGGGCTACTTTTTCTACAACGTCTGCTTCAATAGAACTTTCAAATTTTTTATCTTCTTTGGTAAAGAGAGGAGCAAAATCTGAGGCAACCTTTTCAGCGATGACGGAGATATTTTGAGGAGCTAATTTGATATCCTCTTGCTCCTCGAGCCGAGCAAGTCGGATGAGTCTTCCAATCAGGTGGTTGAGTCGTTCCGTCTGTTCTTTAGTGCTGATACTCCACTCAGTCTCTCCCTCCATTAACTCCTGTAGCTCGGTATTGGCCGAAATGATGGCTAGAGGCGTTTTGAGTTCGTGTCCTGCATTGGTGATAAACATCCGTTGTTTTTCATAGTTTTTGATAAAAGGACGAATGACAATCCCTGAAATCAAGGTGAAGAGCAGTATGAGGAGGAGTAAGCTAGCTAGGGCCAGCCAGATAGAGACCTGAAGTAGGGTGTCGCGTTCGCGGATATAGTTAGTTGTCTCAAAGAAAACCAGTAGTTTCCCAGTCGTAGATTGGCTCACTTGGTAGGTAAAATAGCGTCCCTTATGAGTAATAGAACCATAAGTTTCTTGCTTTTTGAGGATGTTTGGGAGAAAACTTTTGACTTCAGCCTCAGTTAAGGACTGGACATTTGTGAGGGAGATGGCGTAGTCATTTTCCTTTTCTCTGACGGAGAAGTATTGAAAATTGTAGACAATTCCTTCTTGGATATTTTTCTCAGTCAGACTTTCCTTGATTTCGTCTGTAATAGGAAGTTCGCCCTCATTCTTGGTTAAGATAGAGAGGACGGTGTGGATGTTACCCTCCGTCTGAGTGTAGACGATACTATTCATCAAGACTAGAAAGAAGGTTAGAATCAGAGCAATGGCAAGAGTGGCCGTTGCGATAAATTTGATACGAAGTTTTCGAAACATCTAGTCACCTCCTGTCAATTGGAAGGGGCCTTCTGCAGCTCCAAGTATTTGTAAGCTAGACTGGACACTTTGGAGTTTTTGGCGTAGGTAGGAGATATAGAGAAAGACGAGCTCGTGATCCTGTTCTTCCAGCTCATCTGGCCAGACCTGCTCTAGTAGTTGTTGACAACTGAGGGGTTGGTTAGCGTGCTGGATGAGGAGAGTCAAGAGTTGGGTTTCCTTTTTCCCTAAACGAATGCTGTTTGTAGCAGCCAATTCTTGTTCCTCAATATCCAAGCGAGTATTTCCTAATTGGACTGTATCCGGGGTGTAGTCTTCCAGGCGGCGTGCAGTAGAACGGAGTCTAGCTAAGAGTTCCTTGAGCGAGAAAGGTTTGGTCAAGTAGTCGTCAGCACCTGCATCAAGTCCAGTTACGCGGTCATCCACTTCGGCCATGGCTGTCAACATGATGACGTGAGTCGTATTGCCTGCCTGGCGAATTTCTTTGAGGGCTTCGATTCCAGTTTTAATTGGCATCATGATGTCAAAAATCATGAGGTGATAGTGGTTAGATTTAGCCTTTTCGACAGCGTCTTGTCCGTTAAAAACAGAATCAACGCTGTAGCCTTCGCGTTCTAACGCAACAGTGATAACACGGTTTAGTTGGGTTTCATCTTCGGCAAGTAGGATTTTCATAGGTTCTCCTTAGTCTTGATCAGAGCGCTGAATCAAATCACGGATGGTCTGCATGGTCAAGTCACAAGAAGCAAGCTCATCGGCACAACGTTTGAGCTCGCGCGTGATTCGCTCAGGATTTTGGATGTTTTTCTTGTATTTCATCTGGTGTTCGAGGCTAGCCCAGGAGTCCATAGCAATTGTGCGCAGTTGAATCTCGATAAAATAGGTACCCTGGTCATTTCCCAGACAGTCTGGATAGGGAGTGGTCACCTCTAGAATCAGATGATAGGAACGGTAGCCGTTGGGTTTGACCTGACGGATATAGTCTTTCTCTTTGAAAATATGGATGCTTGGCATCTGGCGAATATACTCTACGATGCGGTAGATATCATCTGTAAAGCCTGTGATAATTCGAACGCCAATAGCATCTCGTATTTCTTTAAGAGCAGATTGACTTGTCTGAGGAAGGCCCTTGCGTTGGCATTTTTCACGCATGCTTTTTTCTGTTTTGATGCGCGCATGCAAATGCTCATATAGTTTGAGGTTGGTTTCTTTTTTGTAATTGGCTGCGGCCTCTTCTATGTCTTGAATAAAGGTTTGCAAGATGATGGGTAAATAGGCTTCACAGCTATCATAGATAGAATTCATAAGAACGTCCATTCTGAACAGTTTTTTACTATTATATCATGAAAACACCGATATGAGATAAGTTCCTACAAAGACAGATGGGATGAGAATTTTGACAAAGCCCCTTATTCGAGATATAATGAAGAAAAATCGAGCAAGGAAAAAGAAATGACAAACTCAAAGTATATAACACGCTTGAAACGTTCAGAGGGCCAGTTGCGTGGGATTCAAAAGATGATAGAAGAAGATCGTGACTGCGCTGATATTGTGACGCAATTGACAGCAGTGAAATCGAGTGTTGAGCGCGTGATTGAGATGATGATTACGGAAAATCTCACCGCCTGCATCAACCAACCACTAGATGATCCCGAGGCTCAAAAGGAACGCCTAGAAAAGGCCATCCGATACTTGATTAAACGGAAATAAACTAATTTTTTGAGACGATAGTTGCAAAGATCTCTACTATTAGGATAGTTTAATGTGAATCAAGCGAGGCTGGAAAAAGTCTTTAAAATTAAAAAACGCATACTATCAGATGTTGAAAAACCTTGATAGTATGCGTTTTATTGTGGGGAGATTTATACTCTTCGAAAATCAAATTCAAACCACGTCAGCTTCACCTTGCCGTACTCAAGTACAGCCTGCAGCTAGCTTCCTAGTTTGCACTTTGATTTTCATTTAGTATTACTTCATTTTCTCCTGAAATTGAGTTGTTGCTCAGCTTTTTTTGCTTATTCTACTTGCCCAGGCCAAGCATTCATACCACCTTCTACGTTGATAACGGTGAGACCTTGGGCGCTGAGAAATTGGCAGGCAGAGGCAGAACGCACTCCACCTTGACAGATGACATGATATGCATGGTCAGGTTTGAGTTCTTTGTAGCCTTGTTCTAAGGTACTTAACGGAACATTTTTGGCACCTGGTGCATGTCCTGCTTGGAATTCATGTACTTCACGGACATCGATAAGCTCTAGATTTTCATTTTGATATTTTTCATAAAAGTCAGCCATGCTGATACTAGTTTCCATACTCTACTCCTTCTGGATTAGCCATTTTGTATAGTGAATAAGCGCCGTCAAGGTTTTGGACGGTAAATCCTGCTTGTTTGAGGATACGCTCTGCGATATAGCTGCGCAAACCACTATGGCAGCTAACGATGTAGGCTTGGTTCTTATCCAGTTCGTCCAAGCGTTCCCGTAGTTCGTTTAGGGGGATGTGGATGGTATCGACTTTGAGTCTACCGCTCTGGAATTCGCCACTTGTCCGTACATCTAGGAATTTCTTACCGGCGGCTAGTTCGTCTTCGAGCTGGTACCATTGAATATTGTCGCTGAGACCTTCGATAAGGTTCAAGGCTGCGTAGCCCAGCATATTGACGGGATCCTTAGCAGAGCCAAATGGTGGCGCATAGGTGAACTCCAATTCTGGTAAGTCAAAGACGGTGAGATTTCCCTTGATAGCAGTTGCTAGGATATCAATTCGCTTGTCAACACCTTTTTCCCCAACTCCTTGGGCACCATAGATTTTTCCAGTGGTTGGGTCAAAGAGAAGTTTCAAGGTCATATCAGTAGCGCCAGGATAATAACCAGCGTGGTCTTTACCGCTGACATGAAGTGCCTTGTAAGGAAGTTGATTCATGCTAAGGATACGCTCGCTGAGACCGGTAGAAGCAGCTGTCATATCAAAGGCACGAACGATAGCAGTGCCGATACTGCCCTTGTTTGTACGCCCGAGTCCTGCGATGACGTCCGCCACTTGGCGTCCCTGACGATTGGCAGGAGAAGCGAGAGAGATGAGGGCGTCTTGGCCCGTAATCTCTTGCTTGACGACGATGGCATCCCCAACTGCAAAAATATCTTTTTGACTGGTTTCATAATGTTCATCGACCAGGATCCCACCACGAAGTCCCAGTTCAATCCCTGCAGCCTTAGCTAGTCCATTTTCAGGTTCAACACCGACAGAAAGGATGGTGAGGTCAGAAGTGATCTTTTGACCGTTTTCGAGAGCGATGACTTTTCCTTGGTCTTCAAATCGAGTTGCAGACTGGGAAGTGATAACGCGAACACCATTTGCCAGCAATTCTGCTTGGACAAAGGCTGCCATTTCTTGATCTAATGGTGGCAAGACATGGGGTGCTTTCTCAACGATAGTAACTTGCAATCCACGTTTGGCCAGATTTTCAGCCATTTCAAGCCCGATAAAGCCTGCACCGATAACGACAGCTTCTTTTGGATGATTGTCCAAGGCTGCCATGATTTCATCGAGATCGGGAACATTGCGGAGCGTGTAGGCGTTCTTAGCTTCTGCCAAGCCTTCAATGGTAGGAACAAATGGTTTAGCCCCTGGGGAGAGGATCAACTTGTCATAGCTTTCTGTGAATTCCTGTCCATCGTGTCGCACTGTCACAGTGTGTTCTGCTGGCGAAATCTGGATGACCTCGTGAAATGGTCGCACATCGAGATTAAAGCGGGCCTTGAGACTTTCAGGAGTTTGGACCAATAAACTATCACGGTTTGCAATTTCTCCTGAAACATAGTAAGGAAGTCCGCAGTTTGCAAAGGAAACAAAGGGACCTTTCTCAAAAATAGTGATTTCAGCGTCTTCCATGAGACGTCTGAGACGGGTTGCTGCTGACATTCCGCCTGCAACTCCCCCGACAATGATAATTTTCATTGACTTTCTCCTTTATACATCTAGATGACCTTGCCTGTCCAAGCACTCATACCGCCTCGGACATTGATGACATCGTAGCCTTTTTTCTTTAACTTCTTCGCAGCTAGTTTGCTTCGCACACCAGAATGACAAATGACATAAAGTGTTTCTTTTGTCGCTGGTGTATAAGATCCGATTTCGGATAGAGGGACATTTTTGGCATTTTTGATATGACCTCTATGGAATTCCGTAGGCGTCCGAACATCCAGTAGCTGAATCGGTTCTCTGAGTTTAGCTTCTAACTCGCTGGTAGAAATACTGTCAATTTTTGTAAATAATAAGTGAAACATAGGCACCTCCAAATATACCCTTATGGGGTATATTAAACCATGAAGTTAAGATTTTGTCAAGCAAGTTGTTTTGAGTTGGGATGGGGAATGGTTTCGAGAGTTCAGAAAGAAGTCCTAGACCAGCTTATTCTTGACCTTTCAAAGTCTTTTTGATATGATGGCGTCAAAGTAAGTGTGAGGTATAAAGATGACCAGTGAATACCAGAAAATGATAGCAGGGGAGCCTTATCGTCCGTCGGACCCAGAATTACGGACCTTGGGGCAGGCTTCTCGCCAAAAACAGGCTGCCTTTAACAAGGAAGAAGATTCCTTGAAGGGAGCTGAAATCATCAAGACTTGGTTTGGTTCAACCGGGCAAAATCTTTATATCAATACTCGCTTGATGGTGGACTACGGTATCAATATCCATCTCGGGGAAAATTTTTATTCTAATTGGAATTTGACCATGCTGGATGTTTGTCCGATTCGCATCGGGAACAATGCCATGATTGGTCCCAACTGCCAGTTTCTAACACCTCTTCATCCACTGGACCCGCATGAACGCAATTCAGGGGTCGAATACGGCAAGCCCATCACCATCGGTGACAATTTCTGGGCTGGAGGTGGTGTCATTGTTCTTCCTGGAGTGACACTAGGAAATAACGTAGTTGCAGGAGCGGGGGCCGTTATCACCAAGTCCTTTGGAGACAATGTTGTCCTAGGCGGCAATCCTGCGCGCGTAATTAAGGAAATCCCTGTGAAAGAAAACTAAAAAGAACAGCCTCGGCTGTTCTTTTTATGAGCTTAATTCTTATAAATTTTTCTTCTTTCTAGCTTTCTTGGTCAAGGAGACATCGCACTGAAGAATGTTGTGTTAAAAAACCTATTAAATGTAGCCTAGAGTTCAAAAATTGTTTTTAGCAGTCCTTTCTAAAAAATTACTAAGCGAAACGTAACTGAAACTGAATTTAAGGGAACTTTCAGAAAAGTTTTAGTTTTGTTTCAGGAATCTTCTGTAGACTGTCTAGCTATATCATACGAAGGAGAGGAAAAAGGTATGAAATCAAAAAAATGGACCCTGCTCGCAACGAGTTTAACGGCAATGGTGTTGATGGCAGCATGTGCCCAGTCAACAACTACATCCAATACCAATGCAACGACAAATAGTGCCACAACAACTGCAACAAAGACAAGCCAATCATCCTATTTTACAGAGAAGGACAATGATACCTCTTATGATGAAAGCACAGCTTCTAAGATTGAGTTATCTGGCTCATCAGCAAACGTCTCTGGAGATGGGGTGACAGTCTCTGAATCCACAGTGACCATCACAAAATCTGGGACCTATGTGATTTCAAGTCAGTCTGACGGAGTGCAGATCAAGGTCGAGGCAGATAAGTCTGCAGATGTTCACCTAGTCCTAAAAGGTGCGACCATGACCAATACAAATGCAGCGATTTCAGCGACATCAGCTGGCCATGTCTACTTGACTCTAGCAGAGGGAACCACCAACAGTCTCTCTGACTCAAGCTCTAACAGCGACGAAAAAGCAGACGCAGCTCTCTTTTCTAAGGTGGATTTGACCATCAACGGGAAAGGAACTCTCAATGTAGATGGCAAGAAAAACAATGGTATCAAGGCCAACGACACCCTCCACATCACGGGTGGAACCTATAACATCACAGCAGTTGGCGATGCCTTTAATGTTAATGATGAACTCAATATCACTGGTACGACCATGACCATCGATGCCAAAGAGGATGGGGTCAAGGTTGACAATGATGACGATATGACTGTCGGCAATATGTATTTGGCTAACAATACCATAACAGTCACAGCAGGAGATGATGGAATTCACGCTTCTGGTAACCTAGTGATTGATAGCGGTACCTATACCGTTAAGAATTCAACAGAAGGGATAGAAGGAAAATCCATCACCATAAACGACGGCGATATCAATGTCTATGCGACAGATGATGGAGTCAATGCAGCTAACAAAAATGCCCAACAGAGTGAAATCTTCTTCACTATGAACGGTGGGAATCTGACAGTAGAAGTTGGTCAAGGGGATACAGACCCAATCGACTCAAACGGGGATATCACGGTTACAGGTGGAACCATTAAAATGATTGGTCAAACAGGTTTTGACTTTGATGGAACAGCGACCTACACAGGCGGGGATATCTATCTCAACGGCGAAAAACAAACGGAAATCGTCAACTCTATGCCTGGAGGCGGCGGCCCAAATGGAGGTCCTCAAGGAAATGGAGGTCCTGGCGGTCCAGTCTCTGCTGGACAGGGATAAACAAAAAAAGGATAGCATTCAATTTGTACTGACCCCAAAAAGTTAGACAAATAATTATTGAAAGGATTTAGTTCTGTACTGCACAGGACTAAGTCCTTTT
>NZ_RXXO01000007.1:0-52412 GCF_011714815.1 Streptococcus sp. CCUG 71758
TGGCTCGGTAGCTCAGTTGGTAGAGCAATGGATTGAAGCTCCATGTGTCGGCGGTTCGATTCCGTCTCGCGCCATATTTTATTTATAACTTGGAAGGGTAGCGAAGAGGCTAAACGCGGCGGACTGTAAATCCGCTCCTTCGGGTTCGGGGGTTCGAATCCCTCCCCTTCCATTGCTTTAGTTACGGGCATAGTTTAAAGGTAGAACTAAGGTCTCCAAAACCTTCAGTGTGGGTTCAATTCCTACTGCCCGTGTTAATATGATTATGGCGGGTGTGGTGAAGTGGTTAACACACCAGATTGTGGCTCTGGCATGCGTGGGTTCGATCCCCATCACTCGCCTATTTTATATTATTGGGGTATAGCCAAGCGGTAAGGCAAGGGACTTTGACTCCCTCATGCGTTGGTTCGAATCCAGCTACCCCAGTTACTATTTGCCGGCGTGGCGGAATTGGCAGACGCGCTGGACTCAAAATCCAGTGTCCGCAAGGACGTGCCGGTTCGACCCCGGCCGCCGGTATAGTTTAAGTTTGAGAAACGTTGATTTAACAGCGTTTCTTTTGCTTTTTGGTTAACTTTTGGTCACCCGAAGTCCTACTTAGATAAACTCTTTAAAACATTGCGTACTTTATTATTCTCTATTTCAGCTTTTTCCTTGATTAGATGACCATATGTTTCAGTGATTTCTGTAATATCTTTATGTCCCATTAGCTTCGATACAGCCCAAATGTCAACGCCCATTGCTAACATGGTTGAACAGTAGGTATGGCGTAACCCTGTACTTGTCATATTATTAGGGAAGATACGTAACATTTTTAAAATTTGTTTTAAGTGCTTATTAATGCCTGCATTGGTTACGATATTATGATTTATATCAATGAAGATCATATTCTCATCATTTGCAATGGCACCATTCTCAATGAAGACTTCTTGTTCTTGTTTTAATTTCTGAAGAACTGCTAATGTAACCTCATCAATGGGGATGGTTCGGATAGAGTCGTCTGTTTTTGCTTTTGACCAGCGATGACGAACGGTATCATATCGACGATATGTTTTAATTTCTGAAGTATTCCATAAAATACAGTCCCAAGTCAATCCTGCAACTTCTCCTGCACGGAGTCCAGTTTTTAGTTGGATCAATAGTAAGTGTGGGATGATTGATGTAGATAAATCTAAGTTTTCTTCTAAGTAACTGACCAGTTTTTGATAATCCTTAAAACTATGAATATATTTATCTTCTTTACGTTTCTTAGGAGGACGACCAGATAAAATAACACCTTCTGTAAAATCTTCCATATTAAGCTTATCACGTTTAGCAAAGATAATGACATTTCGGATTTCCGCATTCATTCTACTTACGTTATCACGACAATTTGTTTCAGCGTATTTATTGATAAAAGCTTGATATTCACTAGCTTTTATCTGAATCGCTGGCTTATCTTCAAATTGTGCTTTGATGAATTTTCCACGTATCATATGCTTATTTATGGTTGTATCAGCTTTGCCAAGTGGTTTTACAGTCAGTTCTAACCATTTTTCCCATAGACCATAAAAAGTAATATTTTTGTCTATGATCGCCCCTTGCATTAATTTTATTTCAATGCTAAGTGCTTCAATCTCAGCTTCACGCTTGGTTTTAAATCCAGAATTAGATGCGACTACCTTTTTATTCTTATCAAAGATTCGATAATCCCAAGTTTTATTTTTACCTCTTTTTCTATATGAAATTGCCATTGATTACCTCTTTCTAAAAGCGATAACCAAGATATTATCTTGGTTATCATATCACAAATCAAAAATTTCTGCAAAATGTTCTTCAAAATATTTTTTGGCTTTACTTGCTAAAAAATAGTAACGTCCGCCTTGGTTTTGAGGATATTTCACAAATCCATCTTTGTTCTTGTCAATATCAATTTTTGAGCGAATGGTTGGCTTGTATAGAACGTTTTCTAATAACCATGGACGAGACACAGAAAGCATCTCTAAAACCTCATTTAAGGTCAAATAACGTCCTTGTGTGGCTTCCTTTGTTAAATGATCATAATCATCTTTAGAAATGATAATATGGCTTTTAGGCAGCTGTATTGTAATAGGATTGAGTTTTAATTCAAATTGTGTAATCATAATGTATTCCTTTCGTTTGTAGGCTCATACTGATATTGGATGTTGAAATACTCACTGACAAAATCCATTAAGCGGTTCATCAACCACCTTGGATTGTCCTTTTGAGAATTCAAACATTCTAAAACTTGTTCAGAGCTCATCATAAGAATGTCAGTTAAAAAGTAGTCATAGCAGTTGAATCCTGTTTCATATTCAAGTGCTGCTTCGATTTGTTCAATTTCAAATAATAGGTAAATTAGTTCAGTTGTTGTTATTTTTATCATTTTGCTTTACCTCATTGTCATGATATGAGATAATCAAGTAAGAAGTTAGCTTACTTGACTAATCTTCTAGATTTTTTGGGTTGTCGTTTGAATCACTTTGGTCGGTAGATTTTACGGCAACTTTTTTGGTTTGTTTAGAATTAATGTGATTGTTTTGGATTTCTTCTAATAATTCTTGAGCTATCAGAGTCAATTCATCTTCAGAATCTTTTGTGATAGGTTCTAACTTCCAAACCTTAATTTTCTGAAATTGCAACTTTGCTTTTTCTTTTAAATCACGGATTGAATTGTAGTACCATAATTCAATATTGAGCTTGTTGTAGTCGTCATGATACATTTTTAAGATATAGCGAATACGCCGCATCAACTGATGATATTCTCTCTTTTTAGGAAACCAAGCATCAACCCAATCAAAATATGATTCTGAGTTGGTCATAATCGTTAAATCATTGATGATATAGGCATCTTTAAAACGTGAACTGAGCTGATTGGCTGAATTCGGTTCTAAAATTTGAAAGAGCTCACGATATGACATGCCGCATGATGCATCAAATTCATTGATGATCATTGTTTTTTGACCTTTGTAGCCCGAACCTAAATCAAAGCGTTTTTTATTTATTGAAGGTATATGAGCACCTAATCTGTCATGTTGTTCCGCAATAAGTCGTGCTAGAAATGATTTTCCGCTATTACCTGATCCTTGTATATAGATTCCGTTATGGTTACGTTCCCCACGACTCATACGTTCAAACTCTTTCTGAATGTACTCTAAGCGGTTTTCTTCAAATTGCCGTTTATTTTGATTCCATGCCTTTTGTGCGGTTCGTTGAGTGAATTGTTCAAACAAATCTTTTTTTGCTTCTAGTGGTAGTAATCCATCTGATGAAATTTGATAGCTAAGATCTAAGCAATACTCATCAACTTCCGAGCCATCATCAGATTGTTCTTTGTTATGGTTTTTGATTTCCCCCGTAATTGAGTTGATATAATTGCCATTCGGTGATTGAATAACTTCGTCAACATTGTAGGGATATTTCCCCTCAGCCATATTTCGCTCATTTCTATGTGTCAAGTATCTACAAGCTTTGATTACGCTCCGTACAAATTCAAGATTTTCCTCACGTGAAATCTGGAGCGATTTATAAACGGATTGATAGCTGTGAGCATGCTTGAAAATGATAACGAAATGAACGTGCAGGCATTTAGGTGTTCCGTCTTCTTTTTTATCTTTATCATGATAGATATAGTAGTAAACATCTTCATCATGTTTACAGAGTGCTTTGATACGCTTATCAATCGATTTTTTGAAATCACATTCTTTGAGCTTAGGATCAGCGTTTTTCTCATATTCATAAGAAATTTGACCAAAGAATTTACGTTTGCGAGTGTTTGGATCAATCGCTTTCTTTTTAACCATGTTGAGGTCTCCTTTGTATTTTTTTGACACAAAATGATTGTGATGTGTCATTTTGTTAAGATAGATTTGATTGTTTTTTGGACGCCACAGACGGAGAAAAATGTGGCGTCCAAAAATATCAAATAGGGTTCAAAATTTGGCACAACACAGATTCAAATGTTGTTCCAAAAGTTAAGGATTAGACGTGGATTGTCCCTGTGCTTTTCGTTTCTTAATGCCGTACAGATATGCTTTTTCAAATGTGCTAATCTTTTCAAGTCCATGTTTGTGCATATTAATATTCCAAAAGCGTCTCGGCTTAAAGAATTTAATGTCTGATGTCATGATATAAGCACTGAATCGTGGAGCATGATTGTCAATATTATCTGTTTCTCCGAAGACCATGCGAGCTAGTTCATCTGTAATAGCACCATTTGAAAGACAGATGCGAACCCCTAAATTGTCCCTGATAGCAGTAGAAAGCAATTCAGATCTAGGCTGCTGCATGCAGATACAGATATATACTCCACTACTACGTGAACGAGATACGATAGATAAAACTAAATCTTGTACTCTTTTTCGCTTTTTGGTATCAGTGATGCTTGAAAGCATTGCACTGTACTCTTCGATAATGCAGAGCTTCATTCGCATCTCTTTGCCAAAATTGACAAAAGTTGCACCAGTAATATCTTCCCTCGCGGATAATTGAGCAATTTGTTGTTCACGCTTGATGACTAAGTCAAGTAAAGTTTCAAAATAAGCTAGGATTTCTTCACTATTGGATATAATTGTACCTTTAGGTAAAAAGCTCCACGAACTGAACTCTGACTTTACATCAAAGATTGTCAGATCAACATCTTCATTGAACATGAATACCTGTGCAAGCATAGATTTTAAAAACGTTGTTTTGGAGCTATTTGTATTTCCGACCAATAATAAATGAGGAGATTGCAGCAATGAAAAGGTCAAGTCTTTTTCAACTGTAATTTCAAAATCATTAGCTGGTTTTAATTCTGTGATTCGTCTTGGCGTCAGCTGTCTTGCTTTAGCTTCTACGATATCATCAAGCAAATAGACAAATTCTGTATTATCCTCAGATAACCAGTAATCAAGGACGATCAAAGACCGATTTTTACCTATTAAACACGCTGAAAGCATGTCCGCAAATTTTTCTAAATCATCAGTAGTTTGGTCAGCTAATTTATTGATAGTAACTGTAATGCGCCTGCTTTGCTTCGAGAAGCACGCAGTCGCTTTTGAAACATCTATGAATTTGCTGCCGACTTTGCGATTAGCAGTTGCCGAATCTTTCAATGCTTTGTGAGCCTGACGCTCTATCAATCTTAATTGACGATATTGAGAAAATGAATCCGCTGCTTTAACACGATAAAGGAAACGCAAGAGTAATGAACCATTAACGAGAAGCAAGACAGCTGAGCCAAATATCATGAGATAGAATGCCCATCTACTGTGAGCCATAATCAGCTCTAGTTCAACTGCTTTCCTCATCAACCATTCGCCAACAAATCCTGTGATAAGTAAGCCTGCTCCAAAGAATTGAAGCAGGGTTACTAAACTAGGATAAGCTCGCATCATGTAACCCAAGTGAGAGTTTAAACGATATCTAATCATAACTTCTTACAGAGTTCTTCCATTTCAGCCCACATTTTCTGACGCAATAGTTCAAAATACATGTATGTCCGAATGAAATCTGTATAGCGACCGTTTGAATAAGCTAGGCTTAGATTGATAAAATCATTAATGATTTCTTTGTCTTCTGTGCGTAAATAGCTTGCGAACAGGTTTCGAACTTCACGAGGAAGATCATCAGCTGACAAGTCTGCTAGTTCTTCATGAATATTATCCATTTGTTTGACCTCCTGTTGGCCGTGTCACGTTGACTTCTTTGAGTTGTAATAGTGGCTTAGCACTTACCAATTCAGTCAACCAGTATCCGCTATTCTTAAATGAGTATCCATATGCGGTAATTTCATAAACCACTAATGGTTCAATAGAAAGAGGCTGATCAATTGGAGATAACAAAGTTACAGTCTTGCATTCTTGACCAACTGTTGCAAATTGGTATTTAAGCTTTGAAGCTGTATCTTCTTTTTTATCGTAACCACGATTATCTTTAACCTTTTGTCCGTTCTTATCACGAAGGTACTCTTTGTAAGGTGTTGCAACTGAACCTAGATTCACTGCTGTGACATTGATAGTCTCTTCAGAAGACTTATTAGCATTTGATACGATTTGATTAAATGTAGACATGATAATTCTCCGCTTCCAATATAGGAAGGTTTCTAATAAAATTATTTTGTAAATAGTTGAACGTTCTTTATTTACAATACTAGTTTACCACAAAAAAGTTATACGACAATAGTATAAAAAACAGAAAGTTAAACACTTCACATGTATAACTTTTTGTGTTATAATAATCTTGTACTTATAATAAAGGAGTAGCGTATAATGCATAACATAAAAGAAATGATTTATAGATTCACATTAGATTCTATCCCACAAAGAGTATTGGACTATCAGGAAAAGTATCGGAAAGAGCATCCTAAAGAAAAAAAATATTTCCTATATCAATTTTTATATGATAAAACTATAGCCAACAATAATCAGAAGATTATTAAAGAAAATAAAGGAGACTATCAAGATGAACCGTACTATGGTTTATCTAAAGAGTCTGCGAAGCAACGAATGACTTGTATCAAAAAAGGAGAGCGTAAAAAGATGAGCCCCACCCCTATTAGGCTTATAGCTGAGAATATGAAGATTTCGGTATCTGAATTGTTGTGGGGAAAAGAAAAAGACTGGAAGACACTTCTCCCAGCTCTGTTTTATCTTGTAATTTTTGATGCATTGAATCATATTAATAAGGGTACAAAAGAAAAGTTCTCTCTTCAAGAGAGAGCTATTGAAGTCTTAAAGCCATCCGTCGTTTTTGCATCTGAATTGGCTAAAAAAGAAATTGAATCTGATTTCTCATTTGAAAGTATTTCTTTTGATATTCATGATAAAAAGTTAGCTCAAGTAATTTTTCGACTATATCAGCCCGAGATTGAGCAACAATTTTATCAATTATTTAAACAAGTGTTTATTGACAGTGATTATGAGTTAGGCTATTTAGATGCTAAACTTAAAGTATTTGCTCATCAAGTGATTGATGAGATTGAGCAATGGAATGAGAAACAGACTGCAATCATTTCAGATTCCCTTGGTTATCAAATTTATCAAACCTATAATTTATACTATTCACATGAAATGCGAGAATATAGGAGTACTTTTGCAATAAAAAGTGATAGTCGATATTCAAAGTTAAAGCTTTCACACTATTTAGATAAAGAACAACAGATGATTGTACAATCCATTGAACGTTTTGTATCAGATTTAGAGAAGGTTCAGTCGTTGCAAGATAGTCGATTAGGATATCGTAAAACTGATAAAAAATTGTTCAAAATAGGATTTGATTTAACAGGATTTGATAAAGAATATTTTCAGGTAACAGAAGTTCAAATTGAACCGAAGCAGCTTACTCTCGATGAAATAAATGAAGATATTGAAAAGGCATATAAAGACAAAGCTTTACCTATGTAAATAGAATAAAAGAAAACCGCTAGGATTTAGTCTTAGCGGTTTAGTTTATCTTATAATAAATGTTAGAAGAGTTCTTTGCCTGTTTTATTTAATTTATGACAATGATAAGTAAAAGCTTTGATAAAATTGGAGTAGTAGTTTATATCAATAAATTTTGCACTTTCAAGATAGTTGAAAAGGTTTTTTGCTAAAGCGATTGCTTCAGGCTTGTTCCAACGAAATTGATTGTATACATGTTCTACTTCAAGGAACATGAGTGGTGTGGATAAATAACCTCTTTCAAATGTTTGCAATGATTTTATTTTTTTAATAATATCATCCGCCTTAGCGTAGTAACCAAGTTCTGAAAAATGTTTAGCTGTAAAGGTTAGACCGTTCAAAATACGAATATGAGTGTCAGTGTTGGCACTTTGTGCATACATGAGGAGGAGTTGTTTAGACATGTGTTCAACAAGTTCAAGTGGGCAATGATTGATGATACGACAGTAAATCTCCAGTTCAGCACTATTAAATGTTTCAATTTTCATTAAATGATTGATAATATGCTGAATTTTCGCTACAGTTTCATCTGTTTTAGAAATAGTGGGGTAATGTCCTAGTTTAATTGATTTTAATAGTATATCAGCTTGTAGAGGGTTGTCATTTAAATAAGTATCAAATAATTTTTCATATACAGTGGCATAAGTTAAAATATCTTCTTCATTCTTAACATGCTTCGCAAATTCAATAGAAGGAAATTCCATACAGTCGCCACCTTGGTTGGCATAAGCTGTTGCAAAATCATTCCATTCTAATCCTAAAACAATGAGTAATCTACTAAAGTTTTCAAGAGAAATACCTTTTTCCCCTTTTTCAAAGCGACTTAGAAATTGAGGGGATACAATATTGGCGGCTGCTTCCTTCAAGCTAAGTCCTCTACTCTCTCGCAACTGCTTAAATGTCTGTCCAAATGGGTATAAATCTGTCATAGTCATCTCCTTTTGTTTTTCAATATTATTATACCGTAAAATAGGTTGAAATAAGATGTAAAACCTACCTATAGGTTCAAAAAAAGGGAAACTCCCCAATTATTCGGTTTGTTTTGAAAAAAATGAACCTATAGGATAAAATCGAGAAATTACATTAATTATTTCTGTTAAAATACTCCTGAGAGTTAACTGGTAAAACAGCTGACAAATCTCTTGTTATACTACATATAACAAGGTTTGACTTTACAGCCAAACCTACCTTAATAGCAATAAAGGAGAATTTTATGGCAAAGAATACAATCAAAACCATCGCAGCAACTACTGCAATCACCCTTGCAGCCGTTGGTACACCAGCATTTGCTGATGAAGTAACACCAAAAGTTAACGCATCTAATAAATCTATCATTAAGACAGATCCATCAACAGGTGCGACTACTGAACCACATAAAGTGACATCTGATGAGGTCAAAAATAACGTTGATGCTCAGAAAAAAAATGTTGCTACTGCTCAATCTCAAGTGAACAACGCTACTGCTAACGCAACTGCTGCTGACCAAGCACAAGCTAAGGCTCAAAATGAAGCAAATGCAGCAAATCAAGCTGTCAAAAACGCTGAAGCAAACGCAGCAAAAGCAACACCAAAAAATATCGCAGCTAACCAAGCTGACCAAGCAGCAAATCTTGCTGATCAAAAAGCTAATGCTACAGAAACAGCTACTACTGATGCAAAAATTGCAACACAAACTGAAGCTGTAAACAATGCTCAAACAGATGTGTCTAATGCTGAACAAGCTCTTAAAGACGCTAACGCTGATGTTTCTGCTAAAGAAGCCCAAGTTCAATCAGCTAAAAACGCAATTTCAGGAACTGGACTTGCTCAAGTTGAAGATAAACTTGATGAAGCTAAAGCTCAAACAAAATCTACTGAAAAGAATGTCACTAATGCAGAAACTGCTTTGACTGATGCTAAGAAAGCTGACCAAAAACGTCAAGACGCAATCAACACTGCTCAAGCAGACGTTGACGCTAAAACAACTTTAGTTAACGAAACTAAAGACAACCTCACATCAGCCACTCAAAAAGCTAATGATGCTACAGCTACACTTTCTCAAGCTGAAGATAAACTAGCTAAAGCTACTAAAGCTCTAGATAGCGTTGATATTGTCAAAATTCCAGATTTGACTCAATTCAAAGAAGATAAAGCTTCAGGTGACGATGACTTCATGACTGACTCTGGTGCTACAGCTATTGAAAACACAGACGTTTCAATTGGCAAAAATGCAAAAGATGAACCTGTTGATATTGACAATCTAACTCAAGCTCAAAAAGAAGAAATCTCTCACTTATATGTTCAAGCATTGAATCAAATTCGTAGAAAACTTGGTGTGACAAACGATACATCAGTCACAAAAGAAATGATTGACGTTGCATCAAATCGTGCTAAAGCATATAAAGAAAGAGCTCAAAGTCCACTTACACATGGACACATCAGTTTGTTAGCTGGTCAAAATCTTACTGCTAGAACA
Organism: Streptococcus sp. CCUG 71758; assembly: GCF_011714815.1. Classification (NCBI taxonomy): domain Bacteria; kingdom Bacillati; phylum Bacillota; class Bacilli; order Lactobacillales; family Streptococcaceae; genus Streptococcus; species Streptococcus sp. CCUG 71758. Next base: position 9,880 of record NZ_RXXO01000007.1, read on the forward strand.
GAAAATCTTGCTGGTATCGCATCTAAATCAGAACTAAAAACCATGTACGATTTGAAAAAGGCTGTTATTGATGCATTAATGCGTACATCATTTGCTGACGCACCATCAAAATGGGGACATTTGGAAAATAATCTTTCTAGTGCTTCAAATGTTGGTCTTGATATTGCAAACATCAATGGACAATATTGGCTAGTAATGGTTACCGCAGACAAAGGTGAATCAATCACTAACCCAAACAATGCTGAAGCAATTCAAAAAGCTTATGAAGACGCTAAAGCTGAAAAAGCTACAGCTCAAACTGCTTCAGAAAACGCAAATGACGCTCTCAAACAAGCATCTGCTGATTATGCTAACGCTCTAGAACTTAAAACTTCAGCTGAAAAGACATTAACTGACGCTACTGCTACACCTGTTCAAACAGCTGTTGCTGAAAACAACTTGCGTCTTGCAAAACTTGCTCTTGAAAGCGCACAAAAACGTCAAGCTGAAGCTCAAAAAGCAGTTGATAACTTCTCAGCGGACCTTGCTTCTAAGAAACAGGCTCTTGATGATGCTAAATCAGCTCTTAAATCAGCTAAACGTGTTCAAGAACAAAAAGTTCAAGCTCTTGCTGATGCAAAAACTAAACTCACAAAACAAGAATCAAAACTTGAAGCTCTTAAAGCTCAAAAAGCTAAATTAGTTGAAGAAAAAGACCGCTTGGTTGCAGAAGCAAAAGCACTTGCTACTGAATTGAAAGGCTACTTAGAAGCTCCAGCAATTCTTGCCGCTGCACAAACAACCGCTTCAGAAAAGGATACAGCCCTTAAAGATGCAATGACAAAAGCTAAAGCTGCTCATACTAAGCTTAAAGAATTACAAGCAAAACTTGCTGAAGAACAAGCTAAACTAGCTGAACTACAAACAAAATATGACCGTCTAAAAGACTTAGAAGACAAGGCTAAAGATAATAAAATTATTACCTTACCTGACGGAACTATCATTGCAATTCCTAACACAGCACCAACTGCTGAAGAACTTTCAGAATTTGACATTAACAGTTTGAACAAAGGACTTGACGATAATAAGATACTCGCTATTGATGACAAAGGCAATGTTACTGTTAATGGTCAAGCGTACACAAGTCAACAACAAGCATCAAGTAAGCCAATTTATTCACGAGTAGAACGAGCAAAAACACTACCGGAGACAGGTGAACATGAGAGTTGGTTAGCTATATTCGGTGTAACTATTCTATCTGTTGTTTGTGCAGTAGGAAGCAGAAAAAAGAATTAATTAGTGAATAAATTAATCAAAAATTAAAAGATAATTACATAATAAAAAAGAGGTTGAAATGAACGAGATAAAAGAATTTTTTATGAAGGTTGTTAATTGGTTTAAAGAGCTTTTAAAATTAAAGCAGATAATAGTAGTAGGGATAGCAATAATATCTGTGATGTTTGCTGGTAGCTTTTTAATCAAGAGTGACTTGGACGGAAGTTATTCTGGTGAAAAAGGTGGAATTACTATAGTAGTGTCAATACATGGTAACGAAGGCAATCTGGTAATGATTAAAGGTGATGAAAAACATGAAGGAAAAATTGAAAAGATTAATTCAGCTACAAAAACTTTCACATTAAAAGACCCGGATAGGGACTTGACTACAGAAATGACTTTTAGGAAGGAAGGTGACATTTTAAGACTTTCTGATGGTAGCAGTGATGATGAATTGATATTAATCAAAAAATAGAAGACTTAAAAATCAATAAGAGGAAGGAAATATTATGAAATATAAGAATATTTTAATTGGTACAACAATTTTAGGGCTTGTTACTTTTTTACTACCGGTTGTCACTGGTCGAGATATGTCACTTGCTCCGATGAGCAGGGCAGTTGCTAGCTATTTACGGTTACCATCACCCGTGATTTTATTTATTTTATGGTATGGAGCATTTTCGATTGCTTTAATATTATCTTTAGTCAATATTAAATCGATAATCTTTAGTAGAATCAGATTTGTAATTATCATATTGTTAAATATTTATGCTATCGCGGTACATTTAGCGATCACAAGTGAATTGATAGGAAGAACGGGAGCGTTAGGTTTTGGAGGAATAATTTATTATCTTAGCGCTGTAGCAAATATATTTGTATGTATTTTACTTTTTAAAGATGGTGAAATAAATATAAAGAAAGAAATTGATAGTCATAAGTCAGATTCTTAAAAATTTCAATATTTAAAAGAAAACTAGAGTGGTTAGGATTTTGAGAACTATCAAATTAAAATCTTAATAGTTAGTTAAACAACAGTTTTATTAGTTGATATATAATAAAAATCTTCTTACTCGAGAAAGTAAGAAGATTTTTAATGCGTAAAATAGTTGTTGGTCAACTTTTGGTCAACTTCTCAATTTTGAATATTAACTAGCGTGTGATAACATCTTGATTTAATCGCTTTTTGGTTATTTATTTTAACTTATTTTAACGCTAGTTTGTTGGCCACCGGTATAGTAATAATGACAAGGTTTCTAGGCCTTGTCTTTTCTTTTATCTGATTATCTGTATTTGCTTGAGTTACTAAAAATAGCTCTTTGTCAACTGTAGTGGGTTGAAGTCAGCTAAGATCGAGAAAGGACGAATTTTGTCCTTTCTTTTTTGATGTTAAGAGCGATGAAAATCCGTTTTTGAACTTTTCAAAGTTCCTAAAACTAATGGCATTTCGCTTGATAAGTTTGATGAGATTATTAGTCGCTTCTAATTTTGCATTAGAATAGGGTAACTGAAGAGCGTTGAGGATTTTCTCTTTGTCCTTGAGGAAGGTTTTAAAGACAGTCTGAAAAAGAGGATGAACCTGCTTTAGATTCTCCTCGATGAGCCTGAGCCTAGAAATTCGAAAGCGAAGCTGTTTAGCTAAGTCATAGTAAGGACTAAACATATCCATCGTAATGATTTTCACCTGACAGCGAACGATTCTATCGTAGCGAAGAAAGTAATTTCGGATGATAGTTTGTGTGGTTACTTACAGTTTACACCAATGAAACGCTATGAGTTTTTTGTTGCACTATATTTTACAATTTATCACACAAAAATAGGCTCCATAATATCTATAGGGGATTTACCCACTGCAAATATTATAGAGCCTTATTTTTGAGTGCCATTCTAATCTTTTTTGCTTAGATTTTTGGTATAATATTATTTATTCACAATTTATTTTGATTATGAAAGTGTTGGTATTTGATGTCTCGCTCTGTTGAATTACTAAAGAAACGTTACTTAAAGAATATAAAAGAGAACCCAGATTTATTTATTGGGATTGAGTTAGAATTTCCTATTGTAAATTTAGAGGGTAAAGCTACAGATGGTGAAGTTGTTAAAGATCTCTTTCGGTATTTACCATCAGTACTGGGTTTTACTATCGAAAAAGTGGATGATTTTGGGAATCCAATTCAGTTGCTTGATCCAGTCAGCCAAGATACGATCTTGTTTGAGGTTGCTTATACGACGATTGAGTTTGCATTCGGAAAGGCCGAATCTATCCAAGAGGTAGAAGAACGCCTTAACTTCTATATGGCTACGATTCAGAATAAATTGGGTGAAGCTAATCATGCTATTGTTGGCTGTGGCCTTCATCCTAACTGGGATAAAAATGAGAATTGTCCAGTGGCTTTTCCCCGCTATCAGATGTTGATGGATTATTTGAACTTAAGTAGAAGTAAGACTAGTAGAGGTTTACACGATTTTCCTGAGTATGGAGCCTTTATCTGCGGTAGTCAGGTTCAACTGGACGTTTCAAGGTCCAACTACCTGCGTGTTATCAACGCTTTTACTCAGATTGAAGCTGCCAAAGCTTATTTGTTTGCAAATTCTGAGTTTTCGGGGGCAGATTGGGATACCAAAATTTCGAGAGATATTTTTTGGGAAGAGTCCATGCATGGTATCTATCCAGAGAACATTGGTGTCAATGCTAGACTCTTTAAAGATGAGGATGATTTTTTGGATTACCTAAATCATTCTGCGATTTTTACAGCAGAGCGGGATGGTGAAACCTATTATTTTTATCCAATTCGAGCAAAAGATTACTTAGGAACCCCTGAAATTCATGCCTTTGCTCTTGATGGGGAGGAGATTCTTCTTTATCCTCAGGAGAAGGATTTTGAAACTCATCGTAGTTATCAGTATCAAGACTTAACGACTCGAGGAACAGTTGAGTTTCGTAGTGTGTGTACTCAGCCACTTGATAGGACTTTTACTTCAGCAGCTTTTCACTTGGGCTTGTTGGTTCATTTAGACAAGCTTGAGGCTTACTTGCGAACTGCTCCTTTTTTTACCACAGCTGGTCGTGATTATAAGCTTTTAAGACGACAATTTTCTAAAAAACAACTCACAGATGAAGAAGAAGCTGCGGTTCTCGAGTTTTCTAAAGATTTACTCACCCTAGCTGAGGAAGGACTGGAGAAAAGAGATAAGCAAGAAATGGTTTATTTAGAGCCTTTGAAGAAAGAATTGGGATTATAATTTCTCTTATAAAGGGAGAATTTTCTGAAAAATCATGATATAATGGAAGAGACTATAGATAAAGGATAGAGATTCATGACATTAGTTTATCAATCAACGCGTGATGCCAATAATACAGTAACTGCCAGCCAAGCTATTTTGCAAGGTTTGGCGACGGATGGTGGTCTGTTTACACCACTTACTTATCCAAAGGTGGATTTGGACTTTGATACATTAAAAGATGCTTCTTACCAAGAAGTGGCTAAATTAGTTTTATCAGCATTTTTAGATGACTTTACAGCTGAGGAGTTGGACTACTGTATCAACAATGCCTACGATAGCAAGTTTGATACTCCAGCTATTGCGCCATTGGTGAAACTGGATGGGCAATACAACTTGGAATTGTTCCATGGTTCAACGATTGCCTTTAAGGATATGGCCTTGTCTATCTTGCCATACTTTATGACAACGGCCGCTAAAAAGCATGGTTTGGAGAACAAGATTGTCATTTTGACAGCGACATCTGGTGATACTGGGAAAGCTGCTATGGCGGGGTTTGCCGATGTGCCTGGAACTGAGATTATCGTCTTTTATCCAAAGGATGGTGTCAGCAAGGTACAAGAGTTGCAAATGACTACTCAGACTGGCGACAATACTCATGTTATCGCTATTGATGGTAACTTTGACGATGCGCAAACAAATGTGAAGCACATGTTCAACGATGTAGCTCTTCGTGAAAAATTGGCAGCGAACAAGTTGCAATTTTCATCAGCTAACTCTATGAACATTGGTCGTTTGGTACCACAGATTGTTTACTATGTTTATGCCTACGCTCAGCTTGTAAAAACAGGCGAAATTGTGGCGGGTGAAAAAGTCAATTTCACAGTACCAACAGGAAACTTTGGAAATATCTTGGCTGCCTTTTATGCTAAACAAATCGGTCTGCCAGTTGGCAAATTAATCTGTGCTTCAAATGACAACAATGTTTTGACAGACTTCTTCAAGACACGTGTTTACGACAAGAAACGTGAGTTTAAAGTGACAACTAGTCCATCTATGGATATCTTAGTATCTTCAAACTTGGAGCGTTTGATTTTCCATCTTTTGGGGAATAATGCGGTTAAGACAGCTGAACTCATGAATGCCTTGAGTACACAAGGACAATATGAATTGACAGACTTTGATGCAGCGATTTTGGAACTCTTTGCAGCTGAATATGCAACTGAGGAAGAAACTGCGGCAGAAATTAAACGTGTTTATCAAACAGATGCCTATATCGAGGATCCACATACGGCGGTTGCCTCAGCTGTTTATAGAAAATACCAAGCAGCTACTGGCGATGCGACTAAGACAGTGATTGCTTCAACAGCTAGTCCATACAAGTTCCCAGTGGTTGCCGTAGAAGCAGTAACAGGAAAAGCAGGCTTAACTGACTTTGAAGCCTTGGCTCAATTACATGACATTTCAGGAGTGGCAGTGCCACCAGCGGTTGATGGCCTTGAAACAGCTCCAGTTCGTCATAAAACAACAGTGGCAGCTGCTGATATGCAAGCAGCGGTTGAGGCTTATCTAGGACTTTAAGGCAGAGGGAGTAAACTCGGTTGGGAAACCAACTGAGTTTCTTTTCATCAGGAGGAGAGATTGTTTAAGAAAAATAAAGACATTCTTAATATTGCATTGCCGGCTATGGGCGAAAACTTTTTGCAGATGCTCATGGGTATGGTGGACAGTTATTTGGTCGCTCACTTGGGCTTAATCGCTATTTCAGGTGTTTCAGTGGCTAGCAATATTATCACGATTTACCAGGCGATTTTTATCGCTCTGGGAGCTGCTATTTCCAGTGTTATTTCAAAAAGTATGGGGCAGAAAGATCAGTCCAAGTTGGCTTATCACGTGACAGAAGCGCTGAAGATTACCTTGCTACTAAGTTTTCTTTTAGGGGCTTTATCCATCTTTGCTGGGCAAGAAATGATTGGACTTTTGGGAACTGAGCAGGAGGTGGCTGAGAGTGGTGGGCTCTACCTATCTTTGGTGGGTGGATCGATTGTTCTCTTGGGCTTGATGACCAGTCTAGGTGCCTTGATTCGTGCAACGCATAATCCGCGTCTACCCCTCTATGTTAGTCTTTTATCCAATGCCTTGAATATTCTTTTTTCAAGTCTAGCTATTTTTATCCTTGATATGGGCATAGCGGGTGTTGCTTGGGGGACTATCTTGTCTCGTTTGGTTGGTCTTGGGATTTTGTGGTCGCAATTAAAGCTACCTTTTGAGAAACCGACTTTTGGACTGGATAAAGACTTACTGATCTTGGCTTTGCCAGCAGCTGGAGAGCGCCTCATGATGAGGGCTGGAGATGTGGTTATCATTGCCTTGGTCGTTTCTTTTGGGACGGAGGCAGTGGCGGGAAATGCAGTTGGAGAAGTCTTGACCCAGTTTAATTATATGCCTGCCTTTGGCGTCGCTACGGCAACGGTCATGCTGGTGGCTCGAGCGGTTGGAGAGGATAATTGGAAAAGAGTAGATAATTTGAGCAAACAAGCCTTTTGGCTTTCTCTGCTCCTCATGTTGCCCTTAACTCTCAGTATCTATGCCTTGGGGACACCATTGACTCATCTCTATACGACCGACCCTGTAGCAGTCGAAGCGAGCGTTTTGGTGGCACTGTTTTCTCTATTGGGGACTCCCATGGCGACAGGGACAGTTATATATACGGCAGTTTGGCAGGGCTTGGGAAATGCTCGCCTCCCCTTTTATGCGACAAGTATTGGGATGTGGTGTATCCGTATAGGAACAGCCTATCTGATGGGGATTGTTCTTGGTTGGGGCTTGCCTGGTATTTGGGCAGGGACTCTCTTGGATAATGGTTTCCGTTGGTTATTTCTACGTTACCGTTACCAGCGTTATATGAGTTTGAAAGGATAGAAGATGCAAAAAACAGCTTTTATTTGGGATTTAGACGGGACTTTATTGGATTCTTACGAAGCGATTTTGTCAGGGATTGAGGAGACTTTTGGTCAGTTTTCTATTCCTTATGATAAGGAGAAAGTGAGAGAGTTTATCCTCAAGTTTTCTGTGCAGGATTTGCTGGTGCAGGTGGCAGAAGAGAGAAATCTGAATGCGGAAGTGCTCAATCAGGTACGTGCCCAGAGCCTGGCTGAGAAGAATGCTCAGGTAGTTTTGATGCCATGTGCACGTGAGGTGTTGGCTTGGGCAGACCAAGTAGGGATTCGGAACTTTGTTTACACTCATAAAGGGGACAATGCTTTTACTATTCTAAAGGATCTGGGATTGGAATCCTATTTTACAGAGATTTTAACCAGTCAGAGTGGCTTTGAGCGCAAGCCTAGTCCAGAAGCGGCTACCTATTTGTTAGACAAGTATCAGCTGGATCCTGAGAAGACCTATTATATAGGGGACCGGACTTTAGATGTGGAATTCGCCCAGAATAGCGGCATTCAAAGCATCAACTTTTTAGAGTCTTCTTTTGAAGGCAATCACATGATTCGAGCACTAGCAGATATTCCTCATATTTTTGAGAGTAAGTAACGAGAAGATTGTGTCAGTTGTGTGACAGAGACCTAACAAACTATTTCAAGTAATCGAGTTTGTTACAAGGAATAGACAGTTCTATTAAATAGGCCCGAGAGGGCTTTTTTTCAGCTTTTTTTGTGTTATGATAGACAGGTACTCATTTGAAAGGAATATGAACGAATGAAGAAAAGAATGATTTTAGCCTCAACAGTAGCCTTGTCATTTGCCCCAGTATTGGCAACTCAAGCAGAAGAAGTCCTTTGGACTGCACGTAGTGTTGAGCAAATTCAAAACGATTTGACTAAAACGGACAACAAAACAAGCTATACAGTACAGTATGGTGATACCTTGAGCACCATTGCAGAAGCCTTGGGTGTAGATGTCACAGTTCTTGCTAATTTGAACAAAATTACCAATATGGACTTGATTTTCCCAGATACTGTCCTCACTACAACTGTCAATGAGGCAGAAGAGGTAACGGAAGTTGAAATCCAAACTCCTCAAGCAGACGCTAGTGAAGAAGTGACGACTGCGACAGCTGATTTGACGACGAATCAAGTAACAGTCGATGAACAAACAGTTCAAGTAGAAGACCTTTCTCAACCGATTGAGGAAGCTCCAACTGCAACAGAGATTGAAAAACCAGCAGAAGTAGCGTCAAGTTCAGAAGTTTCTGAGACAGCGACAGTTGCTGAAGAGAAACCATCTACAGAAACACCAGTAGCTGAAGAAACAGCAGAAACGACTCCAGCGGCAGCACCAGTAGCAGAAACACCAGTAGCAGAAACAACTAGTCCAGTTGAAGAAGCTCCAAAAGTGGCGACTCCAGCGACCGAAGAAACGGCAGCAACAACTCCAGCAGAAGCACCAGTAGCAGCTGCGCCGGCAACTGAAACGCCTGCTGATACAACAGGAACAAGTGCAGCAGAAGAAACAGCAGCATCAACAGCAACTTCTGACACTGTAACTTCGACTTATCAAGCAGAGCAAAGCCAAACTCCTTCAAGAACGTATTCAGCTCCAGCGGCTCCTGACTATGCAGGACTTGCTGTAGCTAAGTCTGAGAATGCTGGTCTTCAACCACAAACTGCAGCCTTTAAAGAAGAAGTAGCCAACTTGTTTGGGATTACATCCTTTAGTGGCTACCGTCCTGGTGACAGTGGGGACCATGGTAAAGGATTGGCCATCGACTTTATGGTCCCAGTGAGTTCAGCACTCGGAGATCAAATTGCAGAATATGCAGTCAAAAATATAGCTAGCCGTGGTATCAACTATATCATCTGGAAGCAACGTTTCTACGCTCCATATGATAGTAAATATGGACCAGCCTACACGTGGAATCCAATGCCGGATCGTGGTAGTGTGACCGAAAACCACTATGACCACGTTCACGTATCAATGAATTAAGAATAATAAGAAGCTATACATTTAAAATGTGTAGCTTCTTTTTGTGTAAAATAGTGTCGATAAGTGAAATAAAATCTAAAACATGTTAAAATGTAAGCGAATACAAAACTATACTAACGCTTTTAAGCATAGAGAGAAAGGATGAAGTGAATGACAAATCGATTAAAAACTCCATTTGAGAAAACAAGAGATGATTTTGAAGAGGAATTTTGTGGTGAAATTGTCGAATTCTTGATTTTTACCCTCCAAAATGTAACTGGGGCCGCTTCTTTAAAAGATGGTTGTAAAATGCCGTCCGTTCATTTTAAAGCTAGTGTCAATGTTGCAACCCAGAAATTCTCTGAACGTGAGGGACGTTTGGAATGGGTATTGACTCCTGAGGAATTTGAAGAAAAGAGATGGGGCTTTAGTTTTGAACCCTACAAAATTCATCATATCAAATGTCAAAAACGCCCCTTCATGGAGTTAGAGCCATATATGTCAGAAGTAGCTAATAACTGCTACCACTTGCTGGAATACCTAGATGACCAATCCTCAGACTCTAGGTTAGAGACCTTGATTGAAACCTATCAAAAACCGGTCATCATTCAAGACGATATTGGGGAATTCACCTTAAACAGAGCCTATTCTTGGTTTGAAGGATTTATCACTTACGAGGGTGGTAAGATTCATGCTATCTTTGCTGCGAGTGCAGATGAAAGTCTCCCTCCAAGTTCTTTTGATGATCTAAAGAAATTTATGGGAACTTTCCAAGTTCAAGATACTCGGATTAAAGACTATATTGTCAAAGAACTGTGGGAAACAGCCCAAGACTGGATAGATTCAGATGAAAATGATGTGGAGTTAACAGAAGAGTATTTTACCAACTCTCTTTCCTTGAGTGAACTATCGATCAACGAAGACGGGGAATTGACCCTCTACTATGATGATAGCGAGGAAATTTTTGCAGGCCATGCCATCGAAGTTGTCATTGATAAAGAGGGAGAAATCCTTCGAGCAGATTTGGTAGGTTAGTGCTGGATTTTATCTAGAATATAGAAATAATAGCCTTTTGGGATTGAAACCAAGAGGCTATTTTTCGTGAGTAAGCAAAATAGTTGCGTTTTTAATCTTTCTGTAATATACTTGATAAATCAATAGTTGATAAATCAAGTGTACGCAAGGAGGTAGAAATGAAAAAAATTAACGACTTACTGTACCAGCTCCATTTAACAGATCAGATGATCACTCAACTTTTTGAGAAACAATTGGGAATTAGTTTGACCCGCTATCAAATCTTGCAGTTTTTACTGCAGCAGTCACCCTGCAACCAGATTGCCGTTCAGGAGAAGTTGCAAATCGACCAGGCGGCCTTGACCCGTCATTTTAAGATACTAGAGTCAGAGGGCTATGTCAGTCGCAAGCGTAATCCGGCCAATCAGCGAGAAGTCTTAGTTGAATTAACCCAAGAAGCCAAGAATCAACTCTTAGTCAGTCCGCCTAAACATCATTTGCGAGTGAAGGAACAGATGGAGAGCATCTTATCGACAGCTGAGCAGAAAGAGCTAACAACTTTACTGACGAAACTAGTGTCAGGTCTAGAAAAAATAGAATTTTAAGGAGAAAACGATGTCAATCATTACTACTATTTTAGCAACTCTCGTTGCTTTAGAGCATTTTTACATTTTTTATTTGGAAAGTGTGGCTACGCAATCAGATACTACTAGTCGCGTATTTAATGTGGGTAAAGAAGAACTGGCTCGTCCTTCAGTGAGTTCATTGTTTAAAAATCAGGGGATTTATAATGCTTTGATAGGGGGGCTTTCTCTTGTATGGGATTTATTTTTCGCAAAGCTTGGAAATTGTGACCATCTTTGTTTTATTTGTGCTTGGTGCAGCGACCTACGGTTCTCTAACAGCAGACAAGAAGATTATTCTGAAGCAAGGTGGACCCGCTATTTTGACTTTGCTGAGTATTTTGCTTTTGAAATAAGAAATCCAGCGTCCTGTAAGACGCTGGTTTTTGTAGGTTCTTATCCATTTCGACGTTTACGGGCTAGGAGGGCTCTGTAAAAGAAGATATGATTGTTCTGGATATAGGGAAGGATTGAAAAACTAGCAATTCCAAAAGTAATCCAATTGAGGAAGTACCAAGGAAGTAGTTGTAAGTCGAGGACAAAGCGTTGAAACTTGTAACCCTTCATCAAGAAACGGCTGGTTTTCAGGATTTGACGGGGTTTAACCTGGCCTAAATCCAGAGTGTCGCAGAGGAGGAATTCTACCTGTGAGTAGGCATAATGTTGCGGAACGTAGAGGATATTCCCTACAATCATCAAGATGAGACTCGCGAAAAAGTAGAGTCCAAAGGTCATAAGGAATTGCTCGGTTTCAACGGATGAGAGGTCTAATTTTGGAAATTCAGGATGTAGGGCGACAAATCTCCGAGCCAAGAGATTGCTATAAAAGAGAAAATAAACGCCTACTAAGTTTGGAATGCTCCATAAAAAGAGGTAGAAACGTTTGAGGAGCAGAGTTAGGAAGGTTTGCGAGAAGCGCTCTTCAGCAAAGAGGGCCAGGCTTGATTTTACTGAGAGTTCTGTATCAGGATCCTTGAGGAGTCGGAGTGTCGCAAAGGCAGCACCTGCTAGAAAAATCGTGCTCACAAAAGAAACCACTAACGGGAAGAGATAGGCTTGGAGTACTTGTGCCAGCATGCTGAAAAAGGATTGCTCTAAAACACTTTCTTGGAGACGAGCCAAGGGGTTGAGAAAGCCTGACAAGATGACCAGCATACTAGGAAGGAGATAGACCAGAAGGAGGCGGGGATTTTCAGCCTGAAATTGCCTAGCCTGCAGACGAATAGTTTTTAAATCAATTTTTGGGTATTTCATTCTCTCATTATATCATAGTTCGTGACAGTTCCAGCTTTTTTTGATAAAATCATACAGTATGCCTTTGGGCACAAAGTATGAACTGGGACTGTCTTTCCCAGCTTCGGAGGTAGAAAATGTCAGATTCACCCATCAAATATCGTTTGATTAAGAAAGAAAAACACACGGGAGCTCGTCTAGGAGAAATTATCACCCCGCACGGTACCTTTCCAACGCCTATGTTTATGCCAGTTGGGACCCAAGCTACTGTCAAGACTCAGTCACCAGAGGAGTTGAAGGAGATGGGTTCAGGGATTATCCTGTCCAATACCTATCATCTCTGGCTTCGCCCTGGGGACGAACTCATCGCACGCGCAGGTGGTCTCCACAAATTTATGAACTGGGACCAACCCATTTTGACCGATAGTGGTGGTTTTCAGGTTTATTCTCTAGCGGATAGCCGAAATATCACCGAAGAAGGAGTAACCTTTAAAAACCATCTCAATGGATCCAAGATGTTCCTATCGCCAGAAAAGGCCATCTCTATTCAGAACAATCTAGGCTCAGACATCATGATGTCTTTTGATGAATGTCCTCAGTTTTACCAACCCTATGATTACGTTAAGAAATCAATCGAACGTACCAGTCGTTGGGCTGAGCGTGGTTTGAAGGCTCACCGTCGCCCACAGGATCAAGGTTTGTTTGGAATTGTGCAGGGGGCAGGATTTGAAGACCTTCGTCGTCAGTCGGCTCACGACCTTGTCGGCATGGATTTCCCAGGCTACTCTATCGGTGGTTTGGCTGTGGGAGAAACGCACGAAGAGATGAATGCAGTCTTGGACTTCACAACCCAACTCCTTCCTGAAAACAAACCTCGCTACCTGATGGGTGTGGGAGCGCCAGATAGCTTGATTGATGGAGTCATTCGTGGTGTAGATATGTTTGACTGTGTCTTGCCAACTCGTATTGCTCGTAACGGAACTTGTATGACCAGCCGAGGTCGTTTGGTTGTCAAGAATGCCCAATTCGCTGAAGATTTTACGCCACTGGATCCTGAGTGTGATTGCTACACATGTAAGAACTACACACGCGCTTATCTTCGTCACCTGCTCAAGGCTGATGAAACCTTTGGTATCCGCTTGACTAGTTACCACAATCTCTACTTCTTGCTCAACCTGATGAAGCAGGTCCGCCAAGCCATCATGGATGACAATCTCTTGGAATTTCGTGAGTATTTTGTAGAAAAATATGGCTACAACAAGTCAGGGCGCAATTTCTAAAGTGTAAAAATAGAATGCCAAAATCCTAAGTTTTCTCTTAGGATTTTTCCTATTTTTTTGATAGAATAGGGAGTATAATGGAATGGAAATTAGGTGGTGTTTTACTTCCTAATTTAATGGAGAATAGACTCGTATGCGTATTAAATGGTTTTCCTTGATTAGGATTACAGGTTTACTTTTGGTGCTTTTGTACCACTTCTTTCAAACAATCTTTCCTGGAGGATTCTTTGGGGTAGATGTCTTTTTCACTTTTTCAGGATTTTTGATCACCTCCCTCCTTTTAGAAGAATTTGGGAAGGCACATCAGATTGATTTGTTGGGCTTTTTTAAGAGACGGTTTTACCGCATCGTGCCACCTGTAGTGCTGATGGTTTTGGTGACCATGCCTTTTACTTTCTTGGTTCGTCAAGACTATGTTGCTGGAATTGGTGGCCAGATAGCTGGAGTTCTCGGTTTTATGACCAACTTCTACGAAATGTTAACAGGGGGAAGTTATGAATCCCAGTTCATTCCGCATCTCTTTGTTCATAACTGGAGTCTAGCTGTTGAGGTTCACTACTATATTCTCTGGGGATTGGCGGTTTGGTTCTTATCGAAACGTTCAAAATCTAGTAGTCAATTGAGAGGGATGGTCTTTCTTCTTTCTGCGGGAGCTTTCATCATTAGCTTTTTCTCCATGTTTATTGGTAGTCTAATGGCTAGTTCCTATTCATCTGTCTACTTTTCAAGTTTAACCCATGTCTATCCCTTCTTTTTAGGAAGCATTTTAGCGACAGTTGTAGGGGTTCGTCAGACGAGCGATTTAGTCAAGCAGTTTGACCGGACGTGGGATCTTCGTCAGAATTTACTGGTGTTTGCTGCAGGTCTTTTGGTATTAGTGCTCTTGACTTTCTTTGTCAAGTTCACCTACCTGTTTGCTTATCTATTCGGTTTCTTACTGGCAAGTTTAGCGGCCGTGACCATGATTTTTGCTGCGCGTGTCTTGCATGAGAAAACGCCTGAGATACGAGAACCTCATATAATCACATTTTTAGCGGATACCAGCTACGCGGTTTATCTCTTCCACTGGCCTTTTTATATTATCTTTTCTCAGTTGATGAGTAATCTGCCTGCTGTTGTTTTAACCGTTATCTTTTCCTATTTCTTTGCTATCCTATCCTTCTATATTATTGAGCCATTGATTGCTGGTAAGACCAACGCTTTAGTTAGAAAAATCACTAAGCTGCGTCATATCAAACCTATTAGTGCTAGTGTTGTGGGCGCCCTTTCTTTACTTACTTTGATTATCATAGCTGCAGCTCCTCAGGTTGGAGCTTTTGAGACAGACTTGATGATCAATGGTTTCAAGCAAGCTCAGACCAATATAGGACAAACAAAGACTCTGGCTGAACAAGCTGAAGTCAGTCGCCTAGGAATTTCTGAGGGAACGAGTCTGATTGGGGATTCAGTGACTTTACGTGCCAATACAGCCTTAAAAGAGGCACTTCCTGATACAAATATCAATGCTCAGGTTAGTCGGACGACCAAGCAAGCCAATGACATCATGCTCAATAATAGCCAGAACAAGGCGCTTTTAAAAACAGTTGTCATTGCAACGGGGGTCAACAATCCTGAAGGCTATAAGAATGATTTGGACAGCATCGTGAACAATCTACCGAAAGGACACCATCTGATATTGGTGACACCTTATGAGGGAGATAAGAGTAAGGACACTTACACATCAGTGGAGCAGTATGCGGCTTATGCACGGGAATTAGCTGAAAAGAATCCTTACGTGAGCATCGCTGACTGGAATAAGGTTGCTAAGGAGCACCCTGAAATCTGGGCTGGAACCGACCAAGTCCACTTTGGGAATGATAGCAACATGATTGAAGAAGGTGCTAAACTTTACGCAGAAACGATTGCAGCTGCTGTCAAGGCTGCTCAAGAACTACCTGTAAAATCAAAATAAAATTAAAGAGTTGGAGAAATCCAGCTCTTTTAAAATATCTCTAGAAAATAGGTCTATACCATTTACAAATGAAAAAGAAAGGTTTATAATGTAATTGACATAATAAATTCTAGAATCAATCTATCAAGGAGGTTATCATTATGCCTAATTATATTAAAGCGGATCAGTTTTTCTACCCACACGGAGTTCGTCGTGGCGGTTACTTGGAACTTGTGGATGGCAAGTTTGGCAAGCATGTAGAACAGATTCCTGAAGGAGCTGAGGTGATTGACTATACCGGTTATAGCATTGCCCCAGGACTTGTGGATACCCATATTCATGGATTTGGCGGTGTCGATGTCATGGATAATAATATCGAAGGAACCCTTCATACCATGAGTGAAGGATTGCTTAGCACAGGTGTTACCAGCTTCTTGCCAACGACGTTGACTTCCTCTTACGAGCAGTTGCTTGCGGTAACTGAAAATATCGGTGCTCGTTACCAGGAAGCAAGTGGAGCCAAGATTCGTGGGATCTATTTTGAAGGCCCTTATTTCACAGAGAAATACAAGGGAGCTCAAAACCCTGCTTACATGAAAGATCCTCGTATGGATGAGTTTCGTGCTTGGCAAAAAGCAGCTAATGGCCTGCTCAATAAAATTGCCCTTGCGCCAGAACGTGAAGGTGTAGAAGACTTTGTTCGTACAATTACGGGTGAAGGAGTGACTGTTGCTCTTGGACACTCCAATGCGACTTTTGATGAAGCTAAAAAAGCAGTCGATGCTGGAGCGAGTGTTTGGGTACATGCCTATAATGGAATGCGTGGGTTGACTCACCGTGAGCTCGGTATGGTGGGAGCCATGTATGAGTTGCCACATACTTACGCTGAATTGATTTGTGATGGTCACCACGTAGATCCAAAGGCCTGTGATATTTTGCTCAAGCAAAAAGGAACTGAAAATATCGCCCTTATCACAGACTGTATGACAGCTGGTGGCTTGGAAGATGGAGATTACATGTTGGGAGAATTCCCAGTAGTTGTTGCTAATGGAACTGCTCGCCTCAAATCGACAGGTAATTTGGCAGGTTCTATCCTTAAACTCAAAGATGGTTTGAAGAATGTGGTCGAATGGGGAATTGCGAATCCGCATGAAGCAGTCATGATGGCCAGCCTCAACCCAGCAAAATCTGTTCACATCGATGATGTCTGTGGTCAAA
The DNA here is from genome assembly GCF_011714815.1 of Streptococcus sp. CCUG 71758. Lineage (NCBI taxonomy): Bacteria > Bacillati > Bacillota > Bacilli > Lactobacillales > Streptococcaceae > Streptococcus > Streptococcus sp. CCUG 71758. Next base: position 26,568 of record NZ_RXXO01000007.1, read on the forward strand.
TCCGTGAAGGTTACGATGCCGACTTTATCGTACTAGATAAAGATTTGGAATTGGTAGCAACCTACCTAGATGGTGTGAAACGTTATCAAGCCTAAGAAGATAAAAATAGGGGTCAATAAAGGACTCCTATTTTTATTATCAGATGAAAATAACAGGCTTCTTAAAGAAGTTTCTAATGGGGGAAATAAGCAAAATCCTTTTCTTGTATTAAAAAATTAGATATAATATACGGTACAAAGGAAGTAGTAAGAATGTATCGTGTTATAGAAATGTATGGGGACTTTGAACCGTGGTGGTTCATAGAAGGTTGGGAAGAAGATGTCATCATGAGTCAATCTTTTGACAAGTATTATGATGCTCTAAAATATTATAAATCATGCTGGTTTGAGCTGGAAAAGAAGAATCCTCTTTATAAGAGTCGGAGTGATTTGATGACTATTTTTTGGGATCCTGCTGATAAACGCTGGTGTGATGAGTGTGATGAGTATTTGCAGCAGTACCATTCTTTGGCACTTTTACAAGATGGGCAAGTCATTCCCGATGAAAAGCTACGTCCAGGTTATGAAAAACAAACAGGTCAAGAAAAGCACCGTTCTTGCCGTATGAAATGGAGATAAAAAAGTAACTTTTTAAGTTGCTTTTTTTATTTTTTTGCGAATAGTTAGATAAGGAGGGCGGTATGGTACAAGAAATTGCACAGAAAATTATTGCGACTGCGAAAGAAAAGAAGGCTCAGGATATCTATTTCATTCCCAAGGAAAAGTCCTACGAGCTTCACATGCGGGTTGGAGACGAGCGGTGTCTCGTTGACTCCTATGAGTTTGATGTTTTAGCTGCTGTGATTAGTCATTTTAAGTTTGTGGCGGGTATGAACGTAGGAGAGAAGAGGCGCAGTCAGCTGGGTTCTTGCGACTATCAGCATGGGGAGAAGAAGTCTTCTCTGCGTTTGTCTACCGTAGGAGATTATCGGGGGCATGAGAGTTTGGTCATTCGTTTGTTGCACGATGAGGAGCAGGATCTGAATTTCTGGTTTCAGGATATGAACGAACTGGGTGAGCAGTACAGGCAACGGGGACTCTATCTATTTGCAGGTCCAGTCGGAAGTGGCAAGACGACCTTGATGCACGAATTGGCCAAGTCTCTGTTTAAAGGGCAACAGGTTATGTCCATTGAAGATCCTGTCGAGATCAAGCAGGAAGACATGCTCCAGTTGCAGTTGAATGAAGCGATTGGCTTGACCTATGAAAATCTGATCAAACTGTCTCTCCGGCATCGTCCGGACCTCTTGATTATTGGTGAAATTCGGGATAGCGAGACAGCGCGTGCAGTGGTCAGAGCCAGTTTGACAGGGGCGACAGTTTTTTCAACCATTCATGCCAAGAGTATCCGAGGTGTTTATGAACGCCTTCTGGAGTTGGGTGTGACGGAGGAGGAATTAGCAGTTGTTCTGCAAGGAGTCTGCTACCAGAGATTAATTGGGGGAGGAGGAATCGTTGACTTTGCAAACAAAGACTATCAGGAACACCAGCCAACTAGCTGGAATGAACAGATTGAGCAGCTTCTTAAAGATGGACATATCACAAGTCTTCAGGCTGAAACGGAAAAAATTAGCTACAGCTAAGCAGAAGAAAATCATCACTTTGTTTAACAACCTCTTCTCCAGTGGCTTTCATTTGGTGGAAATTATTTCTTTCTTGGGGAGAAGTGCCTTGCTGGAAAAGGACTATGTGGCCCAGATGCACCAAGGATTGTCTCAGGGGAAATCTTTCTCAGAAATGATGAACAACTTGGGCTTTTCAAGTGCTATTGTGACCCAATTATCTCTAGCTGAAGTGCATGGAAATCTTCACCTGAGTTTGGGAAAGATAGAAGAATATCTGGATAATTTGTCCAAGGTCAAGAAAAAGTTAATCGAAGTAGCGACCTATCCTTTGATTTTGCTGGGATTTCTCCTGCTAATCATGTTGGGGTTGAGAAACTATTTGCTGCCTCAACTGGACAGTAGCAATATCGCCACTCAAATCATTGGCAATCTGCCACAAATTTTTCTGGGACTAGTGTTGGCTTGCTCTCTGTCTCTACTTTTAGCTCTCACTTTCTATAAAAGAAGTTCCAAGATGCGGGTCTTTTCTATTTTGGCACGGATTCCCTTTCTAGGAATCTTTGTCCAGACTTATCTGACAGCTTATTATGCGCGTGAATGGGGCAATATGATTTCACAGGGAATGGAGCTGACGCAGATTTTTCAGATCATGCAGGAACAAGGTTCTCAGCTCTTTAAAGAAATCGGTCAAGATCTAGCTCAAGCCCTGCAAAATGGCCGTGAATTTTCTCAAACCATAGTGACCTATCCTTTCTTTAAGAAGGAGTTGAGTCTCATCATCGAGTATGGGGAAGTCAAGTCCAAGCTGGGGAGTGAGTTGGAAATCTATGCTGAAAAAACTTGGGAAGCTTTTTTTACCCGAGTTAATCGTACCATGAATCTGGTACAGCCACTGGTTTTTATCTTTGTGGCCCTGATTATCGTTTTACTCTATGCGGCAATGCTCATGCCCATGTATCAAAATATGGAGGTAAATTTTTAAAATGAAAAAACTCATGACAAATTTAAAAAAAGCCAAGGTTAAAGCTTTCACTTTGGTAGAAATGTTAGTGGTTTTACTTATCATCAGCGTTCTTCTCTTGCTCTTTGTGCCCAATTTGACCAAGCAAAAGGATGCCGTAGATGACAAAGGAAAAGCTGCTGTTGTCAAGGTCGTGGAAAGCCAGGCAGAACTTTATCGTTTGGATAAAAATGATGATGCCAGCCTCAGCAAATTACAAGCGGACGGTCGTATCACAGCTGAGCAAGTTAAAGCTTATAAAGACTACCATGCAAAACAAAAAACAAGTCAAACTGTTGCAGATTAAGGCCTTTACTATGCTTGAAAGTCTCTTGGTTTTGGGACTTGTGAGTATCCTTTCTTTGGGCTTGTCTGGTTCTGTTCAGTCCAGTTTTGCGGCGGTAGAGGAGCAGATTTTCTTTATGGAGTTTGAAGAACTCTATCGGGAAACGCAAAAACGCAGTGTTACCAGTCAGCAAAAGACTAGTCTAAACTTAGATGGACAGACGATCAGCAATGGCAGTCAAAAGTTGACAATTCCAAAAGGAATTCAGGGACCATCAGGACAAAGCATTATATTTGATCGAGCTGGGGGCAATTCCTCTCTGGCTAAGGTTGAATTTCAGACTAGCAAAGGAGCGATTCGCTATCAATTATATCTAGGAAATGGAAAAATTAAACGCATTAAGGAAACAAAAAATTAAGGCAGTGATTTTACTGGAAGCGTTGGTCGCTCTAGCTATCTTTGCCAGCATTGCGACCCTTCTTTTGGGACAAATCCAACAAAATCGACGGTTAGAGGCAGAAATCTTGCAAAAGGAAGAAGTCTTGCGTGTGGCGAAGATGGCTCTGCAAACAGGGCAAAATCAGGTAAACATAAATGGAGTTGAGATTCAGGTATTTGCTAGTGAAAAAGGATTGGAGGTCTACCATGGTTCAGAGAAATTGCTCGATCTTAAAGAGCAGTAAGGTAAGAGCCTTCACTCTTTTAGAATCGCTGATTGCCCTTATCGTCATTAGCGGAGGTTTGCTCCTTTTTCAAGCTATGAGTCAGCTCCTCATTTCAGAAGTTCGTTACCAGAAGCAAAGCGAGCAAAAGGAGTGGCTCTTGTTTGTGGACCAGCTGGAGGCAGAGTTAGAGCGTTCGCAGTTTGAAAAGGTGGAAGGCAATCGCCTCTACATGAAACAGGATGGTAAGGATATCTCTATAGGGAAGTCTAAATCGGATGATTTTCGAAAGACGGATACCAGCGGAAGGGGCTACCAACCTATGGTTTATGGACTCAAATCAGCTCAAATTACAGAGGAAAATCAATTGGTTCGCTTTCGTTTCCAATTTCAAAAGGGCCTAGAAAGGGAGTTCATCTATCGTGTGGAAAAAGCAAAAAGTTAAGGCAGGTGTTCTTTTATATGCAGTCACCATTGCAGCCATTTTTAGCCTTTTGTTGCAGTTTTATTTGAATCGGCAAGTCGCCCATCACAAAGACTTTACCCTAAACAAAGAAAAGTTGGTCGCTTTTGCCATGGCCAAACGAAGCAAAGATAAGGCTGAGCAAGAGAGCGGGGAACGAGTCTTTAACTTAGGAAAAGTCAGGTATCAAAATACGAAAACAGGTTTTACAACAAGTGTTCGTATGAATAAGGGCAACTATGAATTTCTCTTTCCTCCGATGAAAATCCAAGAAAAGAAAACGGATAAAAAGGAAGAGGTAGCGACTGATTCAAGCAATCAAGCAGGGAAGAAAAAATCAGAAGAAAAGCCTGAAAAGAAAGACAATTCCTAGTCAATTCAACTACTTTGTGTTAAACTAAAAGCATGAAACATGATTTTAATCACAAAGCAGAAACCTTTGATTCGCCCAAAAATATCTTTCTTGCAAACTTAGTTTGTAAAGCAGTTGAAAAACAGATTGCTCTTCTATCAGACAAGGAAATACTGGATTTTGGTGGTGGAACAGGTCTGTTAGCTTTGCCCCTAGCCAAGCAGGCCAAGTCGGTTACCCTTGTAGACATCTCGGAGAAAATGCTGGAGCAAGCCCGTTTGAAAGCAGAGGAACAAGAAATCAGGAATCTTCAACTCTTGGAGCAGGATTTACTGGCAAATCCCTTGGAGCAGCAATTTGACCTAATTGTTGTCAGTAGGGTTCTTCATCATATGCCTGATCTAGATGCAACTCTTGCTATGTTTCACCATCATCTTAGGGAGAATGGACAGGTCCTCATCGCTGATTTTGTCAAGACAGATACCAACCATCATGGTTTTGATTTAGCTGAACTGGAAAACAAGCTAGCCCAGTTTGGTTTTTCGAGCATTGACAGTCAGATCCTTTACAGTGCCGAAGGTCTTTTCCTAGGAAATTACGCAGAGCTCTTTTTAACAGTAGCCCAAAAATCACTCGCCTAGTAAGGGAGTGATTTTTCTATAGGAATGGAAAAAAGGAGGGAAATTTGATAAGATAGAAATATGGATTTTGAAAAAATTGAACAAGCTTATACGTATTTACTAGAGAATGTCCAAGTCATCCAAAGTGATTTGGCGACCAACTTTTATGACGCCTTGGTAGAGCAAAATAGTATCTATCTAGATGGCGAGACCAATCTAGAGCAGGTCAAGGAGAACAATCAAGCCCTTAAGCGCTTAGCGCTTCGCAAGGAAGAGTGGCTCAAGACCTACCAGTTTCTCTTGATGAAGGCAGGACAAACGGAACCTTTACAGGCCAATCACCAGTTTACACCAGATGCCATTGCCCTCCTCTTGGTAATTGTTGTAGAAGAGTTGCTTCATAAAGAGGAAATTAGCATTCTCGAAATAGGTTCTGGTATGGGGATTTTGGGGGCTACTTTCTTGACTTCTCTCGCTAAAAAAGTAGATTACTTGGGAATCGAAGTGGATGACTTGCTGATTGATTTGGCAGCCAGTATGGCAGATGTGATTGGTTTGCAGGCTGGTTTTGTCCAAGGAGATGCCGTTCGTCCGCAAATGCTTAAAGAAAGCGACGTGGTCATCAGCGACTTACCTGTTGGCTATTACCCAGACGATGCCATCGCTTCACGCTATCAAGTGGCTTCTAGTCAAGAGCATACCTATGCCCACCATTTGCTGATGGAACAAGGCCTCAAGTACCTTAAGTCAGATGGCTATGCTATTTTTCTAGCTCCGAGTGATTTATTGACCAGTCCTCAAAGTGACTTATTAAAAGGGTGGCTCAAAGACGAAGTGAGTCTGGCTGCTATCATCGCTCTGCCAGAGGATATTTTCTCAACTGCAAGCCAAGCTAAAAGTATTTTTGTCTTACAGAAGAAAAGAGACAAGGAAATAGAACCCTTTGTTTACCCTCTTACTAGCTTGCAAGATCCGTCAGTTTTGTTGACCTTTAAAGAAAATTTTCAAAATTGGAGCAAAGGTACTGAAATATAAAAGAGATTTTGTTATAATAGATGAAAACGCTTAAAAAGAGGTATCATCTTATGACAAAAACAATTGCAATCAATGCAGGAAGCTCAAGCTTGAAATGGCAACTTTATCAAATGCCTGAGGAAAAAGTTTTGGCTAAAGGCTTGATTGAACGTATTGGATTGAAAGACTCAATTTCAACAGTAAAATTTAACGGTCGTTCGGAGCAACAAATTCTTGATATTGAAGATCACACACAAGCCGTTAAAATTTTATTGGATGACTTGATTCGTTTTGACATTATCAAAGGGTACGATGAGATTACAGGTGTCGGACACCGCGTCGTTGCAGGTGGTGAATATTTCAAAGAATCAACAGTTGTTGAGGGAGATGTGTTAGAAAAAGTTGAGGAATTGGGACTCTTGGCTCCTCTTCACAATCCGGCTAACGCAGCTGGAATTCGTGCATTTAAGGAATTACTTCCAGATATTACCAGTGTTGTTGTATTTGATACTTCATTCCACACAACCATGCCAGAGAAGGCTTATCGCTATCCTCTACCAACTAAATACTACACAGAAAACAAGGTTCGTAAATACGGTGCTCATGGTACAAGCCACCAGTTTGTCGCAGGAGAAGCAGCGAAACTTTTGGGTCGTCCTCTAGAAGATTTGAAATTGATTACCTGCCATATTGGTAACGGGGCTTCTATCACAGCTGTTAAGGGTGGGAAGTCTGTGGATACTTCTATGGGATTCACACCACTCGGCGGTGTGATGATGGGAACTCGTACAGGGGATATTGACCCTGCTATCATCCCTTATCTCATGCAATATACAGAGGATTTCAATACCCCAGAAGATATTAGTCGCGTTCTCAATCGTGAATCAGGGCTCATGGGAGTTTCTGGTCAGTCAAGCGATATGCGTGATGTGATTGCTGCCATGGAAGCAGGAGACCATGATGCAACTTTGGCTTATGAAATGTATGTTGATCGTATCCAAAAACATATCGGCCAATATCTTGCAGTCCTAAATGGAGCAGATGCGATTATCTTCACAGCAGGTATCGGTGAAAATGCTGCAAACGTACGTGAAGATGTCATCTCAGGTATCTCTTGGTTTGGTTGTGATGTGGATCCAGAAAAGAACGTCTTTGGTGTAACGGGAGATATCTCAACAGACGCAGCGAAAATTCGTGTCTTGGTTATTCCAACAGATGAAGAATTGGTGATTGCACGTGATGTTGAACGCTTGAAAAAATAAGTAAATGCACATAAAATTTGATTGTAGAAAGAAGTTGGGGAAGAGATTTTCCAGCTTTTTTTATGCAGAAAATGTCTAAAACCTTGCTGTTATTGGCTTTTTCAAAAAATATGGTATAATAGTAGTAATTTAATAGATGGAGTTGAGTTTTGAAGAAAAGCTTTCGTGTAAAAAGAGAGAAAGATTTTAAGGCGATTTTCAAGGACGGAACAAGTTTTGCCAATCGAAAATTTGTTGTCTACCAATTGGAAAACCAGCAAAACCATTTTCGAGTAGGACTGTCCGTCAGCAAAAAGCTGGGGAATGCAGTTACCAGAAATCAAATTAAGAGACGAATCCGACACATTCTACAAAGTGTAAAAGGGAGTTTAGTAGAGCATGTTGATTTTGTCGTGATTGCCCGAAAAGGGGTGGAAACCTTGGAATATGCAGAGATGGAGAAAAATCTACTCCACGTATTAAAGTTATCAAAGATTTACCAGGAAGGAAATGGGAGTGAAAAAGAAACTACAGTTGACTAGTTTGTTGGGCTTGTCCTTGGTTATCATGACGGCCTGTGCAACAAATAGTACAGCTAGCGATATAACAGCAGACTCGACAGATTTTTGGAGTAAATTCGTCTATTTTTTTGCTGAAATTATCCGCTTTTTGTCCTTTGACATTAGTATCGGAGTGGGGATTATCCTCTTTACGATCTTGATCCGGACGATTCTATTACCAGTCTTTCAGACACAGATGGTTGCCTCTAGAAAAATGCAAGAGGCTCAGCCACGCATCAAGGCTTTGCGAGAGCAATACCCGGGTCGTGATATGGAAAGTAGAACCAAGCTAGACCAGGAGATGCGTAAGGTTTATAAAGAGTTAGGAATCAAACATTCCTCCTCTCTCTGGCCGATTTTAATACAAATGCCGGTTCTCTTGGCGCTCTTTCAAGCCTTGAGTCGAGTAGACTTTTTGAAAACAGGTCACTTTTTATGGATTAATTTGGGAGGAGTAGATACAAGTTTTGTCCTTCCGATTTTGGCGGCAGTCTTTACCTTCTTGAGTAGCTGGTTATCGAATAAAGCTTTATCCGAAAAAAGTGGAGCTACGACAGGGATGATGTATGGTATGCCGGTACTGATCTTTATCTTTGCCATCTCTGCACCTAGTGGAGTTGCCTTGTACTGGGCTGTATCAAATGCTTACCAAGTTTTGCAAACCTATTTCTTGAACAATCCTTTCAAGATTATTGCTGAAAGAGAAGCAGTGGCGCAAGCAGAAAAAGATTTAGAAGGTAAGAAGAGAAAAGCCTTGAAAAAAGCACAGAAAAAGAAAAAATAAGGAGGAATCTTGTAATGGTACTATTTACAGGTTCAACGGTTGAAGAGGCAATCCAAAAAGGATTGAAAGAATTAGACATTCCAAGAATGAAGGCCCACATCAAGGTTGTTTCGAAAGAGAAAAAAGGGTTCTTAGGCTTGTTTGGTAAGAAGCCAGCTCAAGTTGATATCGAAGCGATTAGTGAAACGACAGTGATCAAAGCCAATCAGCAGGCTATTAAAGGGGTTCCAAAAGAAGTCAATGAAAAGAATGAACCAGTAAAGAGCGTCAGCGAAGCAACAGTTGATTTGGGGCATGTAGTGGAAGCCATCAAGAAGATTGAAGAAGAAGGTCAAGGTGTTTCTGAAGAGGTCAAGGCTGAAATCTTGAAAAATGAAAAACATGCCAGCACGATTTTGGAAGAAACAGGTCATATTTCAATTTTAAATGAACTGCAAGCAGAAGATGTTGCTGAGGAAGTTAAGTCTGCCCCAGAACAAGAAGCTGAAACGCAAGAAGTAGCGAGCCAATCGTTGGAAGATTTGGGCTTAAAAGTAGAGCCAAGTTATGATATCGAACAAGTGGCAACTGAAGTAGCTAGCTACGTTCAAACCATTGTAGATGATATGGATGTTGAAGGGACGATTTCAAGTGACTACAATCGCCGTACCATCAATCTTCAAATTGACACTAACGAACCAGGTCGTATTATCGGCTACCACGGAAAAGTCTTGAAAGCTCTTCAACTATTAGCGCAAAATTACCTTTATAATCGCTATTCAAGAACCTTCTACATCACAATCAATGTCAATGATTACGTTGAACACCGTGCAGAAGTCTTGCAAACCTACGCTCAAAAATTGGCGACTCGCGTTTTAGAAGAAGGGCGTAGCCAACAAACTGATCCAATGTCAAATAGCGAACGCAAGATTATCCATCGCATTATTTCACGCATGGATGGCGTGACGAGTTACTCTGAAGGTGACGAGCCAAATCGCTATGTTGTCGTAGATGCAGAATAAGCAAAGCAAAATCAGGTTCGTCCTGATTTTTTGCTAGGAAAGGAAAGATTCAGATATGCTGAAAGCAGTTAGAGAATACCTATCATTTGCAGGGGTCCAGTATCGTAATCCTGATAAAGCTGGTGATGAAAGAGAAAAGATGTTGGATTTGCGGCAAAAAGGTCAAGGGGCTCGGAAGTCTTTTACAGAACTGGCCAAAACCTTTCAAGCTAGTCATCCAGAATGGAAACTGCAACAGACTAGCCAGTGGATGAACCAAGCGCAGCGTTTGCGACCGCATTTCTGGGCCTATCTTCAGAGAGACGGACAAGTGACAGAACCTATGATGGCTCTTCGTTTGTATGGAACACCTGCTGACTTTGGGATTTCTTTAGAGGTCAGTTTCATCGAGCGTAAGAAAGACGAACAGACCTTAGGCAAGCAAGCCAAGGTTTTAGAAATTCCAGTGGTAGAAGGAATTTATTATCTAGTCTACTCAAATGGGGAAAGTCATAAGATGGAGGCTACTGAGGAGAACCGTCGTACTTTACGCGAGAAGGTGAGAAGTCAGAAAGCCCGAAAAGTCTTAGTCAAGTCAGATGTTTCCCTCATTGAAAATCAGTCAGTAGAAGCGATATTGGAGAAGCTAGAAGACGCTTATACTCGCTTGCTTCCGTACTATGAAGTGACGAGGGAATAGACAAATCAAACGGGTTAGATGAACACAAATTGTTTTATTGCTATTCCATGCATTTTTTCATATAATAGTAAAATAGGATGTGTGATTCATTAATCACCTCAAAGAGAAAGGAAATTCTATGTCAAATCTATCTGTTAATGCAATTCGTTTCCTAGGAATTGACGCTATCAACAAAGCCAACTCAGGTCACCCAGGTGTGGTTATGGGAGCGGCTCCGATGGCTTATAGCCTCTTTACAAAACAACTTCGTATCAATCCAGCCCAACCAAACTGGATTAACCGCGACCGCTTTATTCTTTCAGCAGGACACGGATCTATGCTTCTCTATGCCCTTCTTCACCTTTCTGGTTTTGAAGATGTCAGCATGGATGAAATCAAGAGCTTCCGCCAATGGGGTTCCAAAACACCTGGTCACCCAGAATTTGGACATACAGCAGGGATTGATGCTACTACTGGACCTCTAGGTCAAGGGATTTCGACTGCTACTGGTTTTGCCCAAGCAGAACGTTTCCTTGCAGCCAAATATAATCGTGAAGGCTACAATCTCTTTGATCACTATACTTATGTGATCTGTGGAGATGGAGATTTGATGGAAGGTGTCTCAAGTGAGGCGGCTTCATACGCAGGCTTGCAAAAACTTGACAAGTTGGTGGTTCTTTATGATTCAAATGACATCAACTTGGATGGCGAGACAAAAGATTCCTTCACAGAAAGTGTTCGTGATCGTTACAATGCCTACGGTTGGCATACAGCCTTGGTTGAAGATGGAACAGACTTGGAAGCAATCCATGCTGCTATCGAAGCAGCTAAAGCTTCAGGCAAACCATCTTTGATTGAAGTGAAGACTGTGATTGGATATGGTTCTCCAAACAAACAAGGAACCAATGCTGTACACGGTGCTCCTCTTGGTGCAGACGAAACTGCAGCAACTCGTCAAGCCCTCGGTTGGGACTATGAACCATTTGAAATCCCAGCTGAAGTTTATGCTGATTTCAAAGAAAATGTTGCAGATCGTGGCGCATCAGCTTATCAAGCTTGGACAAAATTAGTTGCTGATTATAAAGAAGTTTATCCAGAACTTGCTGCAGAAGTAGAAGCTATCATTGACGGGCGCGACCCAGTTGAAGTAACTCCAGCAGACTTCCCAGCCTTAGAAAACGGCTTCTCTCAAGCAACTCGTAATTCAAGCCAAGATGCCTTGAATGTTGTAGCAGCTAAGTTGCCAACCTTCTTAGGTGGATCAGCTGACCTCGCTCACTCAAACATGACTTATATCAAGACTGATGGACTTCAAGACGATGCTAATCGCTTGAACCGTAACATTCAGTTTGGTGTTCGTGAATTTGCAATGGGAACGATCTTGAACGGAATGGCTCTTCATGGTGGACTTCGTGTATACGGTGGTACTTTCTTCGTCTTCTCTGACTATGTGAAAGCAGCTGTCCGCTTGTCAGCCTTGCAAGGACTTCCTGTGACTTATGTCTTTACCCACGATTCGATTGCAGTTGGTGAAGATGGTCCAACTCACGAACCAGTTGAACACTTAGCAGGTCTTCGTGCCATGCCAAATCTGAATGTTTTCCGCCCAGCAGATGCGCGTGAAACTCAAGCGGCTTGGTACCTTGCAGTGACAAGTGAGAAAACACCAACTGCCCTTGTCTTGACACGTCAAAACTTGACTGTAGAAGAGGGAACAGACTTCGATAAAGTTGCAAAAGGTGCCTATGTTGTCTATGAAAATGCAGTAGATTTTGACACGATCTTGATTGCGACAGGTTCAGAGGTCAATCTAGCTGTCGCAGCTGCCAAAGAATTAGCTAGTCAAGGCGAAAAAGTCCGTGTAGTCAGCATGCCATCTACAGATGTCTTTGATAAACAAGATGCAGCATACAAGGAAGAAATCCTTCCAAATGCAGTTCGCCGTCGTGTTGCAGTCGAAATGGGTGCAACTCAAAACTGGTACAAATATGTTGGTCTAGATGGTGCAGTTCTCGGTATTGATACCTTCGGAGCATCTGCTCCAGCACCAAAAGTATTGGCAGAGTACGGATTTACAGTTGAAAATCTAGTCAAAGTCGTTCAAAACTTGAAATAATCACAAAAATCAGAGTGAAAACTCTGATTTTTTATAACCATAAAAACAAGGCACAATCTTGTAAAAGTAGCTGAAATTTGATATAGTAGTCCTATGTAAAATACAAAGGAGAAAACAATGAATCCAAATATTACTTTTTTAATCATGCTTGTAGGTATGATGGCCTTGATGTTCTTTATGCAACGTTCTCAAAAGAAACAAGCTCAAAAGCGTATGGAAAGCTTAAATAAACTTCAAAAAGGCTATGAAGTTATTACAATTGGCGGCCTTTACGGAACAGTGGATGAAGTAGATACTGAGAAGAGAACAATCGTACTTGATGTAGATGGCGTTTATTTGACTTTTGAATTGGCTGCTATCAAGACAGTGTTGCCACTCAAAGAAGCTGTGACACCAGAAGGAACAGTTGTTGATGAAAGCGGAGCAATCGAAGAATAAAACGGGACCTGTCACTCCCGTTTTTCTATGAAGTAAGAGGAAAAGGGATGAGAAAAATAGTATTTGTGTGCTTAGGAAACATCTGCCGTAGCCCCATGGCAGAGTTTGTGATGAAATCCATGACGAGCGATTACCAAGTCGAGAGCCGTGCAACGTCATCATGGGAACATGGTAATCCGATTCATAAGGGAACGCAGGGGATTTTCCGGCAGTATCAGATTCCTTATGACAAAGACAAAACATCACTCCAGATTTGTAGAGAAGATTTTGAATCGTTTGATTACATTATCGGTATGGATGCTTCAAACGTTTCAGATCTGCGTCAAATGTGTCCTCAGGAATTGCAACATAAGATCTACCCTTTTGCATCTGAAAGTGTTCCAGATCCTTGGTATACAGGAGATTTTGAGGAAACCTATGCTCGCATCACAAGTGGATGTCGAAGCTGGCTAGATCGATTAGAAAATGAGAGTGACAATGGAAAAGCTTAAACAAATCTATGAAAAGTATAGAGTTTACCTAACTCGCCCTAGGCTAGAGTTCATTGCAGTAGTCGTAATTGCACTCTGTGCCCTTTCAGTATTTCTACTAAATACACCTAAAAAGGGTGCCCTGACACTTGATGGCGGTACCCTTGTTTATGATGGCACCTTGGTACGAGGGAAAATGAATGGTCAGGGGACCTTGACCTTTGAAAATGGGGACCAATATACAGGTGATTTCAATAATGGAGCCTTTAATGGAAAAGGAACGTTCCAATCAAAAGATGGCTGGAAATACGAAGGTGATTTTGTAAATGGCCAGGCTGAAGGTCAAGGAAAGTTGACGACAGAGCAAGAAGTTGTCTATGAAGGAACCTTTAAACAAGGCGTTTTCCAACAAAAACAGTAGTCTCCAGATGAGGAGGCTATTTTTAAAAGCGAGAAAGAAAGCGCTTTCTGTGATTAAATTCGGTAAATAACTATCAACTAGAAAAACTTTGTGAAATAAAAAAATATTTTTCATAATTTCACAATCATCCAGATAAAACTCTATTGCACAGGTGGGTTGAGAAAAAATTCACAAACTTAAGAAATTTCTTTGTGAAATGCTTATGAAACTGTTTACAAAGTATAAAAAAAGAGTTATAATGAACTTGTGAAAAAATTAACAAAGGATAACATCCTTAAAGGCTATGGAGGATAATATGGCTGATAAAAAAACAGTAACACCAGAGGAAAAACAACTTGCTGCTGAAAAGCATGTCGACGGTCTCGTGAAAAAAGCTTTGGTTGCGCTTGATGAAATGCGCAAGTTGAACCAAGAGCAAGTTGACTACATCGTAGCAAAAGCGTCTGTTGCAGCACTTGATGCGCACGGTATCCTTGCACAACACGCAGTTGAAGAAACTGGTCGTGGTGTATTTGAAGATAAGGCGACAAAAAATCTATTTGCCTGTGAACACGTAGTGAACAATATGCGTGGAGTTAAAACAGCTGGAGTTATCGAAGATGATCCAATTACAGGTTTGACGAAGATTGCGGAGCCGGTCGGAGTTATTTGTGGTATCACTCCAACAACAAACCCAACTTCAACAGCGATTTTCAAATCATTGATTGCTTTGAAGACACGTAACCCAATTGTTTTCGCCTTCCACCCATCAGCTCAAGAATCTTCTGCTCATGCTGCACAAATCGTTCGTGATGCAGCCATCGCAGCCGGTGCACCTGAAAACTGTGTGCAATGGATTACAGAGCCATCTATGGAAGCAACTGGAGCGCTTATGAACCACGAAGGTGTTGCGACTATCCTCGCAACTGGTGGGAATGCCATGGTTAAAGCTGCATACTCATGTGGAAAACCAGCTCTTGGGGTAGGTGCCGGAAACGTTCCTGCCTATGTCGAAAAATCTGCTGACCTTCGTCAAGCTGCTCATGACATCGTTATGTCTAAATCATTTGATAATGGGATGGTCTGTGCATCAGAACAAGCGGTTATCATTGATAAAGAAGTGTATGACGAATTTGTAGAAGAATTCAAATCATATCACACTTACTTTGTCAACAAGAAAGAAAAAGCGCTTTTGGAAGAATTCTGTTTTGGTGCAAAAGCTAACAGCAAGAACTGCGCTGGTGCAAAATTGAACCCAAATATTGTTGGTAAACCAGCAGCATGGATTGCTGAGCAAGCAGGATTCAAAGTACCAGAAGGTACAAATATCTTGGCTGCTGAATGTGCAGAAGTTGGAATTAAAGAACCATTGACTCGTGAAAAATTATCACCTGTTATTGCAGTTTTGAAAGCTGAAGATACTGAAGATGGACTTAAAAAAGCTCGTCAAATGGTTGAATTTAATGGTCTAGGACACTCAGCTGCTATCCATACAAAAGACGAAGCTCTTGCAAAACGTTTCGGTACGGAAATAAAGGCAATGCGTATTATCTGGAACTCTCCATCTACCTTTGGTGGTATCGGTGATGTATACAACGCCTTCATTCCATCATTAACACTTGGATGTGGTTCATATGGACACAACTCAGTTGGTGATAACGTATCCGCTATCAACCTTCTTAACATCAAGAAAGTAGGAAAACGTAGAAATAATATGCAATGGTTTAAAGTTCCTTCAAAAATCTACTTCGAACGTAACTCAATCCAATACCTTCAAACTTGCGAAGGTATCGAACGTGTCATGATTGTTACCGATAAATCAATTGAAAAACTCGGTTTTGTACAACGTGTGATTGACCAATTGAATCTTCGTAAAAACAAAGTCACGATTCAAGTCTTCTCAGATGTTGAACCAGATCCAGATATCACAACAGTTCGTCGTGGTGTTGAAGTAATGCGTTCGTTTGAACCAGACACTATCATTGCCCTTGGTGGTGGTTCACCAATGGATGCAGCTAAAGGTATGTGGATGTTCTATGAACAGCCAGACGTTGACTTCGGTGACCTCGTTCAAAAATTCATGGATATCCGCAAACGTGCCTTCAAATTCCCATCACTTGGTAAGAAAGCACAATATATCGGTATTCCAACAACATCTGGTACAGGTTCAGAAGTAACACCGTTTGCAGTTATCTCTGACAAGGCAAACAACCGGAAATACCCAATCACTGACTACGCTTTGACACCAACCATTGCAATTGTTGACCCTGCTTTGGTAGAATCTGTTCCAGCATTTATTGCTGCTGACACAGGTATGGATGTCTTGACACACGCAACTGAAGCTTATACTTCTAACTTTGCCAATGACTATACAGATGGTATTGCTCTTCAAACCATCAAGTTAGTCTTCAAATACTTGGAAAAATCTGTAAAAACAGCTGACCCAGAAGCCCGTGAAAAGATGCATAATGCCTCTACAATGGCTGGTATGGCCTTTGCAAATGCCTTCCTTGGAATGAGTCACTCAATGGCGCATAAGATTGGTGCTGTTCACCACACCATTCACGGACGTACAAATGCTATTTTACTTCCTTATGTTATCCGTTATAATGGAACTCGTCCATCTAAAACTACAACATGGCCTAAGTACAATTACTGGAAAGCTGATGAAAAATTCCAAGATATCGCTCGTATGCTAGGTCTTCCTTGCTCAACACCAGAAGAAGCGGTTGAAGCTTATGCCAAAGCAGTTTACGATCTTGGTGAAGCAGTTGGAATCACAATGAACTTCAAAGGCTTTGGAATTGATGAAAAAGCTTGGAAAGACAGCTTGCATGAAATTGCCTTACTTGCTTACGAAGACCAATGTTCACCTGCAAACCCACGCTTGCCAATGGTAGCTGACATGGAAGAAATCATGGCAGATGCTTACTATGGTTATGCAGAACGACCAGGACGTCGCAAATAATTGTTTATCAGCCTAGAGGCAGGAGTGATCCTGTCTCTTTTTTTGTACATTTTCTTGAAAAATGTTATAATAAGCGCATATAGTTATTTGAATATCAAAGTTTTTGTATCGAGCCGAGGGAGAAATGTAAGAGATGAATGATTTAGGGGAAAAGGTAAGACGCCTTAGAGAGGAGAAAGGGCTTAGTCGTCCAGTTTTTTGTGGAGATGAGTCGGAATTATCAGTCCGTCAGTTGGTCCGCATCGAGAAAGGAGAATTTCGTCCTACGATAAAAACACTAGAATATATAGCGAATAGGCTAGATATTCCAACCTATATTCTGATGCCAGACTATAAGGAATTACCCAAGCGTTACCAAGAATTAAAATACTTTCTTCTTCATCATCCTGACTATGGAGACAAAGAGTTGCAGGAACGAAAGGAAGAATATTTTGATGAGATTTTTGAATGTTTTTATGATGATTTGCCACGTGATGAGAAAGTGATAGTGGATTGTCTTCAAGCTATAGATGAGGTGAGGGCGACTAGTAATTCCTTATACGGAAGTAGTGTGATTGAGGGCGGTCTTCAAGACTTACTATCCAGAGATGTATATAAAGCCGAGGACTTTTTGAAATTGAGACTGTATTTCAACTGTCAGTTAATGGATGGTTTAAATGTGGGTGAGATAAAAGAATCTGAGCATGAAACCATTCTTTGTTTTCATGACAAACTAATTTCTCAGGTTGATAAGATAGAGTTCGATTGTTTGGACTTGCTTAGAGATTCCTTGTTAGCTTCTTTAGCTTGTATAGAAATTATGGGGCTGTTTCATTATTTTAAGAGAGCAGTTGAGACCTTAAATAAAATAGGACAGAAAACACGAGATTTTCAAAAACAACCAATTGTCTTGATGGTGGAGTGGAAATATTATATTCAGATGGATTATGAAACAGCCAAACAAAAGTATGAAGAAGCAAAAATGATGGCAAGGATGTTTGGTAATGAGCAGTTAATCGTTAGTTTAGACAATGAATGGGCTGAGGATCTAGAAAGATATCGTTAAAGAGTTTATAGGAGTGACATTTCTGTCATTGGGGGAATGTCGCTTTTTTGTTAAAATGGATTCGAAAAAAGAAGGAATTTTTTTGAATCTGATTCTGTTAGATTAATTTATATTAGCATTGTTTATTTTAGTTTGTATCGGTACACGATATCACAAGTGATTAAAGGAGATTGTAATGTCCATTTTATCCATTAAAAATATTTCAAAATTTTACGCCTTGGATGGGAATAATAAAGAGCAGGCTCTAAGGAATATTAACCTGCAAATTGCTGAAGGGAAAATCACTGCGATTTATGGCCCGTCAGGATGTGGAAAAACCAGTCTATTAAATATTATCAGCGGTTTAGATAGGGAGTACGAGGGAATTTTAGACTTTAAAGGAGAGTCTCTCAAGGAATTGTCAGAGGTTGAATTGACGCAATTTCGCAAAGACAACATTGGGTTTGTCTTTCAAAACTTCAATCTCATCCCCCATCAATCTGTTTTGGATAATGTTAAGTTGCCTCTCTATGTCAAAGATTTATCGGATAAAGAAATGACAAGAATAGCCCAAGAACAACTTCATAATTTAGGGATGGAGCCTTTTATGGCTAAGAATGTTAAACAGCTCTCTGGTGGACAAAAACAACGTGTAGCCATTGCGCGTGCTCTGGTAAACCAACCAGATATGATTGTAGCTGATGAACCAACTGGATCGCTCGATTCTCAATCTCAAGAGATGGTTTTAGAAGTGTTCAAAAATTTGGCCCAAGCTGGGAAAACAGTACTGATTGTTACTCATAACCCAGAGGTTACTGAATATGCAGATGTGATTATCAAAATGAAGGATGGTGAAGTCGTTGAAGAAGTCAAAAAATAAAGGATTGTCCTTTAAAAACAAATTCAAACTTTCTTTAAGTAACTTTTTGGAAAGAAAGTGGCGTAACTTGCTGATTGCAGTAGCGACCTCGATTGGTTTTGTAGGTGTATTGGTTTCGTTTGGGCTAGGAAATGCCTTGATTTCGATGATTGATGAAAATACCAACGGGGGGAAGCTCCCTTCCCAAGTTCAGATTGCGCTGAATTCTAGTGTTGCTGGCAGAGGTTTTTTGAACCAAGATGATAAGAACTATATCGTGGATACGATTGGGAAAGAAAATATTAAATATCTAGAAAGTCCTTTTGGCATGACCATGTCAAAGATTAGCATGGACGGACACGAAGTAGAATTTAGCCAATCTATGCCTTCTTATGCTCAAGTCGTGAGTTTGTATGAAGATACAAGTATTTCTGTTAGTAGCAATGAAAAAGAAAAAGTGTTAGCAGGCACTCTTTATACGGATGTTAACGAGCAGGGATTGACGATTCCGATGAGTTTGCTCAAAAATTGGAATGAACAAACAGGGGAAAATCTGACAGCTAGTGATGTTATTGGCAAGCCAGTTTCAGCAACCATTGTAGAAAATGCTGCTGAAGGTAGCAAGTTGGCAGGTTTTCAAACTCATATTGTGCGTGTCATCAATGACGAAGATGATGCAGAGGATAGCAATAGTTTCATGGCTTCCAACCAGATGGAAACTATTTTAAAAGAAGCTGAATTTACAAAGGCTGTATCCTATTTTATTCTGGAACTTAAAGATCCTTCTCGTACGAAAACAGTAATAGAAGAATTGCAGAAAAATAAGAAGTATACAGTTCTTTCTCAACAGGCCGTTCTTGATATTGTGATTACCTTTATTCGTGTCATTCAGGGATTACTGATTGTGCTTTCTTCACAAGCGATTGTGGTGGCAGCAGTTATGATAGGGATCATTATTTACATCAATATCATGCAACGTTCTAAGGAAATTGGTGTCATGAAGGCGGTTGGCTATCAAAATAGAGATGTGAAAGGAATCTTTATCTACGAAGCTCTTTGGATTGTAGGGATCGCCTTGCTAATAGCCTTTATCATTGCACAAGGGCTAGGAAGCCTAGCGAATATTATTGTCCACCATTTCTATCCGTCTATCTCTAAAGTTTTTGAATTAAATCTTCTCTCCGTTTCAGGAACTCTTATTTTTGCTTTGTTTCTTGGCTATATTTCAGCCTACTTCCCAGCACGTAAGATTAGTAAAATGGATCCAGTGGAATCCTTACGCTATGAGTAGGGAAAGAAGTTTATCAAAAAGAAACTGACAGAGAAAATCGACGCCCATACTTGCAATTAAACTCAAATAGTTATATAATAGGTGTGTTGAAAGGTGATTTGTAGTGATTCAAGTTACTCTTTTCACAATAAAATTTTCATGATTTTCATAAGGAGGAAATCACTAATGGTAGTTAAAGTTGGTATTAACGGTTTCGGACGTATCGGTCGTCTTGCTTTCCGCCGTATCCAAAACGTAGAAGGTGTTGAAGTTACTCGCATCAACGACCTTACAGATCCAGTGATGCTTGCACACTTGTTGAAATACGATACAACTCAAGGTCGTTTCGACGGTACTGTAGAAGTTAAAGAAGGCGGATTTGAAGTTAACGGTAAATTCGTTAAAGTTTCTGCTGAACGTGATCCAGAACAAATCGACTGGGCTAACGACGGTGTAGAAATCGTTCTTGAAGCAACTGGTTTCTTTGCTACTAAAGCAGCTGCTGAAAAACACTTGCACGCTGGTGGTGCTAAGAAAGTTGTTATCACTGCTCCTGGTGGATCAGATGTTAAAACAGTTGTATTTAACACTAACCATGATATTCTTGATGGTACTGAAACAGTTATCTCAGGTGCTTCATGTACTACAAACTGTTTGGCTCCAATGGCTAAAGCTCTTCATGACAACTTCGGTATCGTTGAAGGTTTGATGACTACTATCCACGGTTACACTGGTGACCAAATGGTTCTTGATGGACCACACCGTAAAGGTGACCTTCGCCGTGCTCGTGCTGCTGCAGCTAACATCGTTCCTAACTCAACTGGTGCTGCTAAAGCAATCGGTTTGGTTATCCCTGAATTGAACGGTAAATTGGACGGAGCTGCTCAACGTGTTCCTGTTCCAACAGGTTCTGTAACTGAATTGGTAGCAGTTCTTGATAAGAACGTTACTGTTGATGAAGTAAACGCAGCTATGAAAGCAGCTTCTAACGAATCATACGGTTACACTGAAGATCCAATCGTATCTTCTGATATCGTAGGTATGTCATTCGGTTCATTGTTTGACGCAACTCAAACTAAAGTTCTTGACGTTGACGGTAAACAATTGGTTAAAGTTGTTTCATGGTATGACAACGAAATGTCTTACACTTCACAACTTGTTCGTACTCTTGAATACTTTGCAAAAATCGCTAAATAATTCTTGAGTCGATAAAAAAGCAAGGCTTTCTGGCCTTGCTTTTTTGTATAGATAAAAGAATAGATGATAATGTCATCCATTCTTTTTTAATTCTTTTTCAAAAGTATCCGATAGAACAGTGAAACTCAATTTTTCTAAGGTGAGTGGATGGGTAAAAGAAAGGCGAAAGGCGTGAAGCATAAGCCGGCTTGCTTTTGATTTACTATTATAGAGAGGGTCGCCCAAGATAGGATGCTTGTGATGAGAGAGGTGAACACGAATCTGATGCGTTCGACCGGTCTTTAGCTTGCAACGGACAAGAGCTGTTTTGTTTGGGAATTGCTTTAATCGACTGATATGCGTTTCAGCATATTGCCCATTTTTGGGATCTACTACTCGTTTTCTGCGATCATGTCGATCACGGCCAATTTTATCTTGAAAGATAAGTTCTTTACTCTCTACTCGTCCTTCTACGAGTGCCCAGTACTCGCGAGCGATGTCTTTTTTCTCCAACAAGCGATTGAGGATGGGCAGGATAAAAGGGTTCTTAGCAAAAAGCACTAGCCCGCTGGTTTCCATATCTAGACGATGAACGACATAGCAAGTTTGCCCAACGTAGGCAGAGACATGGTTGAGAAGGGCGATCTCCTTGGGTTGATTCCCATGCGTTTTCATTCCTTCTGGCTTGTTGACGATAATGAGATGTTGGTCTTGATAAACCTCTTGAACGAGGTCTGGATTTCCCAAAAGTATTTCCTTTTTGGGATAATCTTCCTCGTCAAAAGTCAATTGGCAAATATCCCCTGGCTTCACCATCTCGTTCCAGTGAACTTCTTCGTGGTTAATTAAGATGTTCTTCTTGGTTCTCAAAAAATGACGGATTTTTCTAGGGATGAGGAGTTGTTCCTCTAGAAATTGTTTGACCGTCATTTGAGGCAGGGATTCGGGTAATGTAAATGTGAATTGCATACAGATATTGTAACAAAAAAAGTCCTATTTGGATAGGGAGTAGCTAAATTCTTGAGTTCCCATGGTGAAGATGATAAAATAAACGCATGAAATTAGATAAATTATTTGAGAAGTTTCTTTCTCTCTTTAAAAAAGAAACGAATGAATCGGCGGAGTCTGATTCTACTAGCATGCGTCGTTCTCGGAGCGATAGAAAAAAAATGTCACAAGTAGGGCCAATTCGGAAATTTTGGCGTCGTTATCATCTGACAAAAATCGTCATCATTTTAGGGTTAAGCGCTGGCTTGCTTGTGGGAACCTACCTATTTGCGATAGCCAAGTCTACCAATGTCAATGATTTGCAAAATGCCTTGAAAACGCGAACTCTGATTTTTGACCGCGAAGAAAAAGAGGCGGGGGCCCTGTCCGGTCAAAAGGGGACCTATGTTGAACTGACAGACATCAGTAAAGACTTGCAAAATGCTGTCGTCGCGACAGAGGACCGTTCCTTTTATAAAAATGATGGGATTAACTACGGTCGTTTCTTTCTAGCCATCCTTACAGCGGGTCGTTCTGGAGGGGGGTCCACCATCACTCAACAGTTGGCAAAAAATGCCTATCTGTCTCAGGATCAAACCGTTGAACGGAAGGCCAAGGAGTTTTTCCTTGCCTTAGAGTTGACCAAGAAATACAGTAAGGAGCAAATCCTTACTATGTACCTCAATAACGCCTATTTTGGAAATGGGGTGTGGGGTGTTGAAGATGCAAGTAAGAAATATTTCGGTGTATCGGCTTCACAACTAACGCTTGATCAGGCGGCAACTCTAGCAGGGATGCTCAAGGGGCCAGAATTGTATAATCCATTAAATTCTGTTGAAACTTCAACCAACCGTAGGGATACTGTTTTGCAAAATATGGTTGCAGCGGGTTATATTGATAAAAATCAAGAGACCGAAGCAGCTGGAGCAGATATGGCTTCTCAACTGCAAGATAAGTATGAAGGGAAGATTTCGGATTATCGTTACCCGTCTTATTTTGATGCAGTTGTCAACGAAGCCGTTTCCAAGTACAATCTCACAGAAGAGGAAATTGTCAACAACGGCTATCGAATCTATACAGAACTTGACCAAAACTACCAAGCCAACATGCAGGTTGTTTACGAAAATACCTCACTATTTCCAAAGGCAGAAGACGGAACACATGCTGAATCAGGTAGTGTTGCTTTAGAGCCTAAAACAGGTGGGGTGCGTAGCGTTGTTGGTAGCGTAGCTGGCGATGACAAACCAGGCTTCCGCAATTTCAACTATGCCACTCAGTCTAAGCGTAGCCCAGGTTCAACTATCAAACCTTTAGTGGTTTATACGCCTGCGGTAGAAGCAGGATGGGCCTTAAACAAGCAATTGGATAATCATACGATGCAGTATGATAGTTATCAAGTGGACAATTATGCAGGGATTAAGACTTCTCCTGAAGTACCTATGTATCAGGCTTTGGCTGAATCACTCAATTTACCGGCAGTTGCGACTGTAAATGCATTAGGTATTGACAAAGCTTTTGACGCTGGGGAGAGATTTGGCCTGAATATGGAAAATGTTGATCGAGTTCTTGGAGTCGCTCTCGGTGGAGGCGTAGAGACGAATCCTCTCCAGATGGCGCAAGCCTATGCAACCTTTGCTAATGAAGGTTTGATGCCTGAAGCGCATTTTATCACTCGTATTGAAAATGCCAGTGGTCAGGTCATCAAGAGCCATAAAAACTCCCAAAAACGAGTGATTGATAAGTCTGTAGCTGATAAAATGACCAGTATGATGCTAGGAACATTTACCAATGGTACAGGAATTAGTTCGTCGCCAACAGATTATGTTATGGCTGGAAAGACGGGTACTACTGAGGCTGCTTTTAATTCAGTATATACTAGTGACCAGTGGGTGATTGGTTATACTCCAGATGTGGTAATTACCCACTGGCTCGGCTTCCCGACGACGGATGAGAACCATTATCTAGCAGGTTCGACCTCAAATGGAGCAGCCCATGTCTTTAGAAGTATGGCTAATACCATTTTGCCATACACTCCAGGTAGCACTTTTACAGTTGAGAATGCTTATAAACAAAATGGTATTGAACCAGAAAATACGAAAAAGCAAGTTGTTGAAAATGAGACAAACCAGTCTGAGGACCCGATAGGAGATATTCGTAGTCGTGCACAAAATCTTGTAGATGAAGCAGGACGTGCGATTTCAGAAGCTAAAATAAAAGAAAAAGCCCAGACAATATGGGACTCAATCTTTAATCTATTTCGTTAAGAGGCTTGTCAAAGCCTAGGTTTCTTGTTATAATAGATAAGATGGAGGCGTTATGGCACTAAAAAAAGCAAGCCTAGCTTGTGCAGTTTGTGGTTCAAGGAATTACTCAATCAAAATTAGTGGGAACCCCAAGCCAACACGACTAGAAGTAAATAAATTTTGTAAACATTGTGGGAAATATACGACACATAGAGAAACGAGATAGGAGAGAACGATGGGCTTCATTAAGGATATTTTTAAACTTCTTAAAGAAACAACGTGGCCAACTCGCAAGGAAAGCTGGAGAGATTTTCGCTCTATTATGGAATACACAGCCTTCTTTGTGGTCATCATTTACATTTTTGACCAGTTGATTGTTTCAGGTTTGATTCGATTTATTAACATTTTTTAGAAGAAAGGCAGAGAGCTTCTGCTAATTTCTTCTATTATGAAAGGAAATATCATGGATAGTTTTGACAAAGGATGGTTTGTTCTACAAACTTATTCTGGCTATGAAAATAAGGTAAAAGAAAATCTATTGCAACGTGCGCAAACGTATAACATGTTGGATAATATTCTACGCGTTGAGATTCCAACACAAACCGTGCAAGTTGAGAAAAATGGAAAGAAAAAGGAAGTTGAAGAGAATCGCTTTCCAGGTTATGTCCTTGTAGAAATGGTCATGACAGATGAAGCATGGTTCGTCGTTCGAAACACACCGAACGTAACAGGATTCGTCGGCTCACACGGGAACAGATCAAAACCAACTCCACTATTGGAACAAGAAATCCGTGATATCTTGGTTTCAATGGGACAAACTGTTCAAGAGTTCGATATTGACGTTGAAGTTGGACAGACAGTCCGCATTATTGATGGCGCTTTTGCAGACTACACAGGGAAAATTACTGAAATTGATAACAACAAAGTGAAGATGATTATCTCTATGTTTGGTAATGATACGATTGCAGAAGTGAATCTCAACCAAATTGCAGAATTATAACCCCAGAGAGGCTTAACCTCTCTTTTTATGTGCCGTTGAGGGAGGAAGAAGTATAGAATAGAGGAAGTAGACCCATGGGTTCGTGCATTTTGCTAAACTAAATGCAGAAAGGAGAGGTCTATGAATCTGAAAGAACTATACGAAGAAACGAAGGGAATCGTCCATAAGTGTCGCAAAGATTATCATTTGCATCTGTGGGAGAAAGAGGACTGGGATCAGGAAGGCATGTTATGCCTGTATGAGCTGGTGAGCCGTAATCCAGAGTTATTAGAGGGCGAGCGCCATCGACTTTATGTCTGCTTTAAAACAAAATTTAGAAATCGTATTCTAGATTACATCCGTAAACAGGAAAGCCACAAGCGACGTTTTGACAAAGAACCCTATGAAGAGGTGAGTGAGATTAGTCATCGCCTAGGAGAAAAAGGACTCAGGCTAGACGATTATTATCTCTTTCACGAACTTCTAAAGAATTACAAATCAAAGCAGAGTATGGAAAAACAAGAGTTAATAGACCGTCTCATGGGAGGAGAAGTCTTTAGAGGACGTAAAGCTCTCCTGAGAGAACTTTCCCTTATCTTTTCAGAATTTCGGTAAAGAGGAAAAAAGATCTTGACAAAGTAGGAAAAGTAGGTATAATAGAAAGAGTTGAA
>NZ_RXXO01000008.1:0-6703 GCF_011714815.1 Streptococcus sp. CCUG 71758
GAAAATGAGCCAACACCACCGGTAAAAACTCCAGATCAACCAGAGCCATCAAAACCAGAAGAGCCAACATATGAGACGGAGAAACCATTGGAACCAGCTCCAGTAGCACCAAACTACGAAAATGAGCCAACACCACCAGTTAAGACTCCAGATCAACCAGAGCCATCAAAACCAGAAGAGCCAAATTATGATCCATTGCCAACTCCGCCTGTAGCACCAACTCCTAAGCAGTTGCCAACACCACCAGCGGTGCCAACAGTTCACTTCCATTACAATCGTCTATTTGCACAACCTCAGATTAATAAAGAAATTAAAAATGAGGATGGAGCAGATATCGATCGTACTCTAGTTGCTAAGCAGTCTGTAGTGAAGTTTGAGTTGAAAACAGAAGCGTTGACAGCTGGTCGTCCAAAAACAACTTCATTTGTATTGGTAGATCCACTTCCAACTGGCTATCAGTTTGATTTAGAAGCGACCAAGGCTGCAAGCAAAGGTTTTGAAACAAGCTATGACAAAGCTAGTCACACTGTAACCTTTAAGGCTACTGATGAGACATTGGCAACATACAATGCTGATTTAACTAAACCTGTTGAAACTCTTTATCCAACGGTTGTTGGTCGTGTCTTGAATGATGGGGCAACTTATACAAATAACTTTACCTTGACAGTTAACGATGCCTACGGTGTTAAGTCAAATATTGTTCGTGTAACGACTCCAGGTAAACCAAATGATCCTGACAATCCAAACAACAACTACATCAAGCCTTTGAAAGTTAACAAGAACAAGCAAGGTGTGAATATTGATGGCAAAGAAGTTCTAGCTGGTTCAACGAACTACTATGAACTCACATGGGATTTGGACCAATACAAGGGAGATAAATCTTCTAAAGAAGCAATTCAAAATGGTTTCTACTATGTGGATGATTATCCAGAAGAAGCCTTAACCCTTCATCCAGAATTGGTTAAGATTCGTGATCTAGAGGGCAATCTTGTACCAGGTATCAGTGTTCAACAATTTGATAGTTTAGAAGCTGCTCCTAAGAAGATTCAAGAGCTGTTGAAGAAAGCAAACATCACTGTTAAAGGTGCTTTCCAACTCTTCTCAGCTGATAATCCAGCCGAATTCTACAAGAACTATGTAGCAGCAGGAAAATCATTGCTCATCACAGATCCGATGACAGTTAAACCTGAATTTGGTCAAACGGGTGGTAAGTATGAAAACAAAGCTTACCAAATTGATTTTGGAAATGGCTATGCTACAGAAGTAGTTGTCAACAATGTACCGAAAATCACACCTAAAAAAGATGTGACAATCAGTATGGATCCAAGTAGTGACAATATTGATGGCCAGACTATTCCATTGAACCAGTACTTCAATTATCGTTTAATTGGTGGTTTGATTCCACAAAATCATTCTGAGGACTTGAGTGACTATAGTTTTGTAGATGATTATGACCAAAAAGGTGATCAATACACTGGAAACTATAAAGTTCTTGCCAAGGTTGATATCCGATTGAAAGACGGTCGTGTTATCAAGGCAGGGACAGACTTAACCGCTGAAACACAGGTTGAACATGATCAAGATAAGGGAATGATTACCATTCGCTTCAAGGAGGAATTCCTTCAAGAGATTCAGTTGGATTCTCCATTCCAGGCTGAGACTTATATTCAAATGAAACGAATTGCTGTCGGAACTTTTGAAAATACCTATGTAAATACTGTGAACAAAGTTGCTTACGCCTCAAATACAGTTCGCACGACAACGCCAGAACCTAAGAAACCAGAGGAACCAACAACTCCTAATTCTAATCCAAATCCAAAAGGAAACCCTACTCTACCTCAAACAGGTACAAATGATTCAAGCTACATGCCATATCTTGGTCTAGCAGCTTTAGTAGGAGTTTTAGGACTTGGTCAGTTGAAACGAAAAGAAGACGAAAGCAACTAAGCTCTAAAAGTTAAATAGAAAAGAGGAACTCTGTTTCCTCTTTTTTATAGTCCGAAATTAAAAACGCTTCCTATTGATTTTCACTCATAAAATCAACTGATTTATGTTAAAATGGTAGTAGAAAGTTGAGATTATGAGTTATTTTAAAAAATATAAATTTGATAAGTCACAGTTCAAACTTGGTATGCGGACTTTCAAAACGGGGATTGCCGTTTTTCTAGTTCTCTTGATTTTTGGTTTTTTTGGCTGGAAGGGGCTTCAAATCGGAGCGTTAACAGCGGTCTTCAGTCTACGAGAAAGCTTTGATAAGAGTGTCCATTTTGGAACTTCGCGTATCTTAGGAAATAGCATCGGAGGTTTTTACGCCCTTGTCTTTTTCCTCTTAAACACTTTATTTCATGGAGCCTTTTGGGTAACCTTACTAGTTGTTCCGATTTGTACCATGTTAACCATTATGACAAATGTTGCTATGAACAACAAGGCAGGAGTTATCGGTGGTGTAGCGGCTATGTTAATCATTACCCTATCAATACCAAGCGGAGAAACATTTTTGTACGTGTTTGCGCGTGTATCGGAAACTTTCATGGGAGTTTTTGTCGCAATTCTCGTAAATTATGATATTGATCGTATTCATCTCTTTTTAGAGAAAAAAGAAAAATAATGTTACATTTTATAACATTATCAATTGACGTTTGTCTTTTTTTAGACTATAATAGACAGAAAGAAGGAAAATGTAAATGAAGGAAAAAGAATTTCGCCGAAATATGGCTGTTTTTCCTATTGGCAGTGTTATGAAGTTGACCGATCTCTCGGCGCGTCAGATTCGTTATTATGAAGATCAAGAGTTGATTAAACCTGATCGAAACGAAGGAAACCGTCGCATGTATTCGTTGAATGATATGGATCGTCTGCTTGAAATCAAAGATTATATCTCTGAAGGCTACAATATCGCTGCCATTAAGAAAAAATATGCTGAACGTGAGGCGAAGTCCAAGAAAGTGGTGAGTCAGACAGAGGTGCGTCGCGCACTTCATAATGAACTCCTTCAGCAGGGACGCTTTGCTTCAGCACATTCACCTTTTGGTCGCGGTTAGGCAATCGCAAGTAGTCATATATTAAGGAGAAAAACCATGCCAATCACAGCTGCAGATATTCGTCGTGAAGTCAAGGAAAAAAATGTTACCTTTATTCGTCTCATGTTCTCAGATATTTTGGGAACGATGAAAAACGTCGAAATTCCTGCTACAGATGAACAGTTAGATAAAGTCTTGTCAAACAAGGCTATGTTTGATGGATCTTCTATTGAAGGTTTTGTACGTATCAATGAGTCAGATATGTACTTGTACCCAGACTTGGATACATGGACAGTCTTCCCTTGGGGAGATGAAAACGGAAGTGTTGCAGGTTTGATCTGTGATGTCTATACAACAGAAGGTAAACCATTTGCAGGTGACCCTCGTGGCAATTTGAAACGTGCTCTTCGCCATATGGAAGAAGTAGGATTCAAATCCTTCAACCTTGGACCAGAGCCAGAATTCTTCCTATTTAAACTGGATGAAAATGGGGATCCGACTCTTGAGGTAAATGATAAGGGTGGCTACTTTGATTTGGCGCCTACAGACCTTGCGGATAATACACGTCGTGAAATCGTTAATGTCTTGACCAAAATGGGATTTGAAGTGGAAGCAAGTCACCACGAGGTTGCGGTTGGACAACACGAAATTGACTTCAAGTATGATGAAGTCCTCCGTGCTTGTGATAAGATTCAAATCTTTAAACTCGTTGTTAAAACGATTGCTCGTAAACACGGTCTTTACGCAACCTTTATGGCGAAACCAAAATTTGGTATCGCTGGATCAGGTATGCACTGTAATATGTCCTTGTTTGATGCAGAAGGAAACAATGCCTTCTTTGATCCAAATGATCCAAAAGGAATGCAGTTGTCTGAAACGGCCTACCATTTCCTTGGTGGTTTGATCAAGCATGCCTACAACTATACTGCCATCATGAACCCAACAGTTAACTCATACAAACGTTTGGTTCCAGGTTATGAAGCGCCTGTTTACATTGCTTGGGCTGGTCGTAACCGTTCGCCACTTGTGCGCGTACCAGCTTCACGTGGTATGGGAACTCGTCTTGAGTTGCGTTCAGTGGACCCAATGGCAAACCCATACATCGCTATGGCGGTTCTTTTGGAAGTTGGTTTGCATGGTATTGAAAACAAAATCGAAGCACCAGCTCCTATCGAAGAAAATATCTACATCATGACAGCAGAAGAGCGTAAGGAAGCTGGAATCACTGATCTTCCATCAACTCTTCATAACGCCTTGAAAGCTTTGACTGAGGATGAAGTGGTTAAGGCTGCCCTAGGTGAACACATCTACACTAGTTTCCTTGAAGCCAAACGTATCGAGTGGGCTAGCTATGCGACCTTTGTTTCACAATGGGAAGTTGATAATTATCTTGACTTATATTAAGAATATAAAAAGATTGTCTGATTGGGCAATCTTTTTTTGTTGAAATGAGACTACAACTATAATGTTATGATTAGCAGAGAAGACTATTCTTTATAAATAATACAAAAAAGTATTTTTGGAAGTTTTACGGCACCATCTGTTAATATGTTGAAACAAATAATAGTATAGGGATACGGGGAAATAATTTTTTTCTGTATTTCCTTTAAATTGAAATAGTTTTATGTTAGAATGAGGTGAACATTTCTTTTTAAAATGATTGTATACAAATCATTTTTAGTTTGGAGGTTAATTATGAAATGGAGAAGAGGCATGAAAGTGCCGTTTTCTACTAATTTAGGTAGAAAAACAAAGGCCTATATTGGCCTGATTATTTTACTTTTTTCTATTTTTCTTCTTCCGGTTCAGTCTTATGCTGCATTAGAAGAGATTAAAAATGGAACGGATATCTCTACCTTAGATATTCGTAAGTTTAATTTAAATATTAACAATGCTAGTGTTTTATCTAAATCACAGTCTGTTGATCAGTTTCATCTATCAAATCCCCATTATGAATATCTAAGTGGGGGTGCTTATCCAGGTGAGATGGAAAACTTTACTCTTAAAGTAGATAAAAGTAAAAAGCAAGATCAAGTTTTTGAAAATCCTTTATCTCTAAAATTTACAAATATTGGTAACATTCACGGAAAGCAAGTAGATGCTTACTTAAAATTTAATAAGGTAACTCTTCACTACCTCAATACTGCACAAGCAAGGTCTGAGATGGATAATACTCAAAAATCTACTGTCGAATTTTTCTCAATCTCAGAATTGTGGGAAAAGAGTGCCTTTGAAATTGGGAATGTTCCTTATGTAGATGCAAATCATGACTACATCATGAATAAAGCGTTTTGGATTGATGCTGATGTTACAGCAGAAATTCGCTATGCTGATGGGACAGAAACAGACTTGAAATTGGTCATGAAACCAACAGATATTGATGCAATTGATGCAAACAATTTGAAGGAAACCTTCTATGTTAAAAACTATAAGAACGATGTGAACCTTCGATTAATGAACAATGCCAATGTCTTGCGACAGGAAGAAACAAGTGATCATACTTCATGGATTGCTACACAAAGTACAAATGGTAGTAATGCTGAAAATAACATCTCGGGCTTAGCTCTTCGATCAAATAGTAACAGCATGAATTTCGGTTATTCATCAACGGAAACCTGTTCGGCTGTATTTGGGCTTTATGTCGAAAAGATTGACCCAAGTCCAGTCCTAGAGGTAGAACCTACTGAGATTCCAGCTAAAGAGGGGCAGGATGTAACTTATAAGGCTACTTTTAAAGTTCCGGTTCCAGGTAAAGACCTTTTAGCAGCTCCATCATCTATTGAAATGGTTCAAAATTTTGATGATCGCTTGGACTATAAAGAACTTAAAGTTGAATCAGGTGGAGTGACTCTGCAAGAAGGACGTGACTATACGATTGAGAAGTCAGGTCAAACAGTTACTGTTAAAATGACACCTGAATACATAAAATCAAATTCTGCCGCTGAGATTATTATCACTTATAAAACAGCTACAAACAAAAAAGTGGAAGAAAAGGGACCTGAAAAAATTAACAACACTGTAACCTTGCATGTTGATAACTTATCAGCTCCTTCTAATCAGGTGAGCACTGCTCTTCTTTACGAAAAACACCATGAATTTGTCAGTGGAACTCCAGGTAAAGAGTTGCCACAAGAAGTGAAAGACTTGCTTCCAGCAACAGAAAAGGATTTACCTAATGGCAGTCAAGTAACGCCAACTCAACCAAGTCAAACAGAAGTGAAGACCACAGAAGGTACATGGAGCTTCAAGTCCTATGACAAAGCATCAGAAACCATCAATGGAGCGGATGCCCACTTCGTCGGTACTTGGGAATTCACCCCAGCTCCAACTTACAAGGCAACACATGAGTTTGTCAGCGGAACTCCAAATAAAGAACTTCCACAAGAAGTGAAAACCCTACTTCCAGCAGACCAAACAGACTTGAAAGATGGCAGCCAAGCAACGCCAACACAACCAAGTCAAACAGAAGTTAAGACCGCAGAAGGCACATGGAGCTTCAAGTCCTACGACAAGACATCGGAAACAATTAATGGATCAGATGCCCACTTCGTCGGTACTTGGGAATTCACCCCAGAGCCAACTTACAAGGCAACACACGAGTTTGTCAGCGGAACGCCAGGAAAAGAACTTCCACAAGAAGTGAAAACCTTGCTTCCAGCAGACCAAACAGACTTGAAAGATGT
>NZ_RXXO01000008.1:6708-7503 GCF_011714815.1 Streptococcus sp. CCUG 71758
TTGTCAGCGGAACGCCAGGAAAAGAACTTCCACAAGAAGTGAAAACCTTGCTTCCAGCAGACCAAACAGACTTGAAAGACGGTAGTCAAGCGACTCCGACTCAACCAAGTCAAACAGAAGTGAAGACCGCAGAAGGTACATGGAGCTTCAAGTCCTATGACAAGGCATCAGAAACCATCAATGGAGCGGATGCCCACTTTGTCGGTACTTGGGAATTCACCCCAGCACCAACTTACAAGGCAACACATGAGTTTGTCAGCGGAACGCCAGGAAAAGAACTTCCACAAGAAGTGAAAACCTTGCTTCCAGCAGACCAAACAGACTTGAAAGATGGTAGTCAAGCAACTCCAACGCAACCAAGCCAAACAGAAGTGAAGACAACAGAAGGCACATGGAGCTTCAAGTCCTACGACAAAGCATCAGAAACCATCAATGGAGCGGATGTTAAGTTTGTAGGCACATGGGAATTTACAGCAAGCCCGGTTCCAACAGTGACTCATAAAGCAGTTCACGAGTTTGTCAGCGGAACTCCAGGCAAAGAACTTCCACAAGAAGTGAAAACCTTGCTTCCAGCAGATCAAACAGACTTGAAGGACGGCAGCCAAGTAACTCCAACTCAACCAAGTCAAACGGAAGTGAAGACAACAGAAGGCACATGGAGCTTCAAGTCCTACGACAAGACATCGGAAACAATTAATGGATCAGATGTTAAGTTTGTAGGCACATGGGAATTTACAGCAAGCCCGGTTCCAACAGTGACTCATAAAGCAGTTCACGAGTTTGTCAGCGGAACTT
>NZ_RXXO01000008.1:7511-51323 GCF_011714815.1 Streptococcus sp. CCUG 71758
GTAGGCACATGGGAATTTACAGCAAGCCCGGTTCCAACAGTGACTCATAAAGCAGTTCACGAGTTTGTCAGCGGAACTTCAGGCAAAGAACTTCCACAAGAAGTGAAAACCTTGCTTCCAGCAGACCAAACAAACTTGAAAGACGGTAGTCAAGCGACTCCAACTCAACCAAGTCAAACAGAAGTGAAGACCGCAGAAGGTACGTGGAGCTTCAAGTCCTATGACAAGACATCGGAAACCATCAATGGAGCAGATGTTAAGTTTGTAGGCACATGGGAATTCACCCCAGTTCCAACAGTGACTCATAAAGCAGTTCACGAGTTTGTTAGCGGAACTCCAGGTAAAGAACTTCCACAAGAAGTAAAAGCCTTGCTTCCAGCAGACCAAACAGACTTGAAAGACGGTAGCCAAGCGATTCCGACGCAACCAAGTCAAACAGAAGTGAAGACAGCAGAAGGCACATGGAGCTTCAAGTCTTATGACAAGACATCTGAAACCATCAATGGAGCAGACGCACACTTCGTAGGAACTTGGGAATTCACTCCGGCCCCAATTAAAGATTCTGGAAATACTAGTCAACCAGAAGAAAGAAGTAGTCAAAATCAGAACTTGTTACCAAACACGGGTTCAGCAGTATCTGGTCTTCTTTCAATCATCGGTCTTGCCTTTGCAAGCCTAGCAGCTTTTGTTCTTCGCAAGAAAGACTAAGCTACTCTTAGGAAATAACAAAATGACTTCTTAATTCCTGAGTCTAAGAAGAGAGAACGAGAAATCGTTCTCTCTTTTTCGTTTTATACACTTGTTTAATTTCTTATCTAATCTACGGCTTTTTCAGACTTAAAAGGAAATACCAAGTAGATGAGAAGTAAGTTTCTAGGTCTGTAGACTGATTTTTAGCACTCTTAACAAAAGAGTGCTAATTTTTTGAGTTTTTGTCTTGACATTCTCTTCTAAGGGTGTATAATAGAATCATGAGTTAGCACTTGAATGCATAGAGTGCTAATCGATCAGACAGAGAGGAGTGATAAGATGGTTACAGAGCGTCAACAGGATATTTTAAATCTGATTATTGACATCTTTACCAAAACGCACGAACCTGTCGGATCCAAGGCGCTACAAGAGTCTATTAATTCTAGTAGTGCTACCATTCGTAATGACATGGCAGCTCTAGAGAAGCAGGGTTTGCTTGAGAAGGCTCATACCTCAAGCGGTCGGATGCCAAGTGTCACGGGGTTTCAGTACTATGTGAAACATTCGCTTGCTTTTGACAGACTGGCTGAAAATGAGGTATACGAGATTGTCAAAGCCTTTGATCAGGAGTTCTTCAAACTGGAGGATATTCTGCAAGAGGCTGCTAATCTACTGACAGACCTGAGTGGCTGTACGGTAGTGGCTCTGGATGTTGAGCCGAGCAGGCAACGGTTGACAGCCTTTGATATTGTTGTCTTGGGGCAACATACAGCCTTGGCAGTATTTACCCTAGACGAGTCCCGAACGGTTACCAGTCAATTTCTGATTCCAAGGAACTTCTTGCAGGAAGATTTGCTGAAACTGAAGAGCATCATTCAGGAACGTTTCCTCACTCATACCGTTCTGGATATTCACTACAAGATTCGGACGGAGATTCCGCAGATTATCCAACGTTACTTTACAACAACGGACAATGTCATGGATCTCTTTGAACACATTTTTAAAGAAATGTTCAACGAAAACATTGTGGTATCGGGCAAGGTCAATCTCTTGAATTTTGCCAATCTAGCGGCCTATCAGTTCTTTGACCAACCGCAAAAGGTGGCTCTGGAGATTCGTGAGGGTCTGCATGAAGATCAGATGCAAAATGTCCGTGTTGCGGACAGTCAGGAATCCTGTCTAGCTGACTTGGCGGTGATTAGCAGTAAATTCCTCATTCCTTATCGAGGTTTTGGAATTCTAGCGATTATCGGTCCGGTTAATCTGGATTACCAGCAATTGGTCAACCAAGTCAATGTAGTCAACCGTGTATTGACCATGAAGTTGACGGATTTTTATCGCTACCTCAGCAGTAATCATTACGAAGTAAATTAATTTTGAAATCATTAAAGGAGGCGAAAATGGCCCAAGATAAAAAGAACGAAGAAATGAAAGAAGAGGAAGTTGTGGAAACAACTGAAGAAACAACTCCTGAGAAGTCTGAGTTGGACTTGGCAAATGAACGCGCAGATGAGTTCGAAAACAAATACCTTCGCGCTCATGCAGAAATGCAGAATATTCAACGCCGTGCCAATGAAGAACGTCAAAACTTGCAACGTTATCGTAGCCAGGACTTGGCAAAAGCAATCTTACCATCGCTCGACAACTTAGAACGTGCACTAGCAGTTGAAGGTTTGACAGACGACGTCAAAAAAGGATTGGAGATGGTGCAAGAGAGCTTGATTCACGCTTTGAAAGAAGAAGGAATCGAAGAAATTGCAGCTGAAGGCGAATTTGACCATAACTATCACATGGCCATCCAAACTCTCCCAGCAGACGATGAACACCCAGCAGATACCATCGCCCAAGTCTTCCAAAAAGGCTACAAACTCCATGACCGCATCCTACGCCCAGCAATGGTAGTTGTCTACAACTAGGCAATTCTGACGGTTGCAACATACATAATAGAAAACTTGTCCGAAACGACAATAAACTATGAAAGAAAGATAAGAAATTGTTCAGCTTTGCAATAGTGAGCGAAGCGAACAAAAGACGATACTCTTCGCCGTGGCGCTATTTGCGCAAACTTTGAAACCTTAGGCTCAAAGTTTGGTCAAAGAGATTGACGAGTCAAGCTCTGACGGCGCCGCCACCTAAGAAGAGTACCAAAAAGAAAGAATATAAAATTTAAGGAGAAAAACACATGTCTAAAATTATCGGTATTGACTTAGGTACAACAAACTCAGCAGTAGCAGTTCTTGAAGGAACTGAAAGCAAAATCATCGCAAATCCAGAAGGAAACCGCACAACTCCATCTGTAGTTTCATTCAAAAACGGTGAAATCATCGTTGGTGATGCCGCAAAACGTCAAGCAGTTACAAACCCAGATACAGTTATCTCTATCAAATCTAAGATGGGAACTTCTGAAAAAGTTTCTGCTAACGGAAAAGAATACACTCCACAAGAAATCTCAGCTATGATCCTTCAATACTTGAAAGGTTACGCTGAAGATTACCTTGGTGAAAAAGTAACTAAAGCTGTTATCACAGTACCTGCTTACTTCAATGATGCACAACGTCAAGCTACAAAAGACGCTGGTAAAATCGCTGGTCTTGAAGTAGAACGTATTGTCAACGAACCAACTGCAGCAGCTCTTGCTTATGGTTTGGACAAAACCGACAAAGAAGAAAAAATCTTGGTATTTGACCTTGGTGGTGGTACCTTCGACGTCTCTATCCTTGAACTCGGTGACGGTGTCTTCGATGTATTGGCGACTGCAGGGGATAACAAACTCGGTGGTGACGACTTTGACCAAAAAATCATCAATCACATGATTGCAGAATTCAAGAAAGAAAATGGTATTGACTTGTCTACTGACAAGATGGCTCTTCAACGTTTGAAAGATGCGGCTGAAAAAGCGAAGAAAGACCTTTCTGGTGTAACTTCAACTCAAATCAGCTTGCCATTCATCACTGCTGGTGAATCTGGACCTCTTCACTTAGAAATGACCTTGACTCGTGCGAAATTTGACGATTTGACTCGTGATCTTGTTGAACGTACAAAAGTTCCAGTTCGTCAAGCCCTTTCAGATGCAGGTTTGAGCTTGTCAGAAATCGATGAAGTGATTCTTGTTGGTGGTTCAACTCGTATCCCAGCCGTTGTAGAAGCTGTTAAGGCTGAAACTGGTAAAGAACCAAACAAATCAGTAAACCCTGATGAAGTAGTTGCCATGGGTGCTGCTATCCAAGGTGGTGTCATCACTGGTGATGTTAAAGACGTTGTCCTTCTTGACGTAACGCCATTATCACTCGGTATCGAAACAATGGGTGGAGTATTTACAAAACTTATCGATCGCAACACTACTATTCCAACATCTAAGTCACAAGTCTTCTCAACAGCAGCAGACAACC
Organism: Streptococcus sp. CCUG 71758; assembly: GCF_011714815.1. Lineage (NCBI taxonomy): Bacteria > Bacillati > Bacillota > Bacilli > Lactobacillales > Streptococcaceae > Streptococcus > Streptococcus sp. CCUG 71758. The sequence continues at coordinate 11,591 of NZ_RXXO01000008.1, forward strand.
AACCAGCCGTTGATATCCACGTTCTTCAAGGTGAACGCCCAATGGCAGCAGATAACAAGACTCTTGGACGTTTCCAATTGACTGATATCCCAGCTGCACCTCGTGGTATCCCACAAATCGAAGTAACATTTGATATCGATAAGAACGGTATCGTGTCTGTTAAGGCTAAAGATCTTGGAACTCAAAAAGAACAAACAATTGTTATCCAATCTAACTCAGGTTTGACAGACGAAGAAATCGACCGCATGATGAAAGATGCAGAAGCAAACGCTGAAGCAGATAAGAAACGTAAAGAAGAAGTTGACCTTCGTAACGAAGTAGACCAAGCTATCTTTGCGACTGAAAAGACCATCAAGGAAACTGAAGGCAAAGGCTTCGATGCAGAACGTGATGCTGCCCAAGCTGCCCTTGATGACCTTAAAAAAGCTCAAGAAGACAACAACTTGGATGAAATGAAAGCAAAACTTGAAGCGTTGAACGAAAAAGCTCAAGGCCTTGCTGTTAAACTCTACGAACAAGCCGCAGCTGCTCAACAAGCTCAAGCAGGAGCAGAAGGCGCGCAAGCAACAGGAAACGCAGGCGATGATGTCGTAGACGGAGAGTTTACTGAAAAATAAGATGCAAAGCCCGTTAAAACCTCACAGTGAAAATAGGAAATCTAACGCAGAAACTTTAGTTTCTAGGAAGATTTGTCTTTTTCACCAAGAGGTTAGGGCGTGCTTGATTCGGTAAGATGTTGAGGCGTTAAGAAAACGAAAGAAAAATAGGAAGCCATCGCCTTGTGCGATGCACAAAAGATGGCTTATCTTTTTTCCGAAGTTTTTAGCCGAAACTCAGTTAAGCATTACTAGTTTGATTTTTGAAACTCGAACGTCGTAATGATAAGAAGAAATCCAGAGGTTGCAACCCAGCCTCTGTTTTTCGGTAAAAAGGGACTGAACCTATTTTATTTGAGTTTTTATCATCAATATACAAAGAAAGGAATTGAACCCGACCTAAATCGTGGTCTCGTTCCGCAATATTAACAGAAAGGAACAAAGAGTGTTCGTAACTGAACACGGGCTACGGACTGTGCCAAAAAGATAGTTTTTTCTAGGACGCAAGCGTCCGTCGTCAAAACTCCTAGATGGTTGTGTCCGTTTGACGCCCTTTGTATTTTGAATTATGAACAATACTGAATTTTATGATCGTCTGGGGGTGTCAAAAAACGCTTCGGCAGACGAGATCAAAAAGGCTTATCGTAAGCTTTCCAAAAAATACCACCCAGATATCAACAAGGATCCTGGTGCTGAGGAAAAATACAAGGAAGTTCAAGAAGCCTATGAGACTTTGAGTGACGACCAAAAACGTGCAGCCTACGACCAATATGGTGCTGCAGGTGCCAACGGTGGCTTTGGTGGTGCTGGTGGTTTTGGTGGCTTTGACGGAGCAGGTGGCTTCGGTGGTTTTGAGGATATCTTCTCAAGTTTCTTTGGCGGAGGCGGTGCTTCGCGCAATCCAAACGCTCCTCGTCAAGGGGATGACCTCCAGTACCGTGTGAACTTGACCTTTGAAGAAGCTATCTTCGGAACAGAAAAGGAAGTTAAGTACAACCGTGAAGCAAGCTGTCGTACATGTAATGGATCTGGTGCTAAACCAGGGACAAGTCCAGTCACTTGTGGACGCTGTCATGGCGCCGGTGTTATTAATGTCGATACGCAGACTCCGCTTGGTATGATGCGCCGCCAAGTAACCTGTGATGTCTGTCATGGTCGCGGAAAAGAAATCAAAGATCCATGTACAACTTGTCACGGAACAGGTCATGAAAAACAAGCTCATAGCGTACATGTGAAGATCCCTGCGGGTGTGGAAACAGGCCAACAAATCCGCCTAGCGGGTCAAGGTGAAGCAGGATTTAACGGTGGACCTTATGGTGACTTGTATGTGGTGGTTTCAGTAGAAGCTAGTGATAAGTTTGAACGTGAAGGAACCACTATCTTCTACAATCTGAACCTCAACTTTGTCCAAGCAGCTCTTGGTGATACTGTGGAAATTCCAACCGTGCATGGTGATGTTGAATTGGTCATTCCAGAAGGAACTCAGACTGGCAAGAAATTCCGTCTACGTGGTAAGGGAGCACCGAGCCTTCGTGGCGGTGCCGTTGGTGACCAATACGTGACTGTCAATGTCGTGACTCCGACAGGTTTGAACGACCGCCAAAAAGCTGCGCTTAAAGAATTCGCAGCTGCAGGTGACTTGAAAGTCAATCCAAAGAAAAAAGGCTTCTTTGACCATATAAAAGATGCCTTTGAAGGAGAATAAAGTAAAAAGAGCCGATTGGCTCTTTTTTGTGTTATCATTGAACATTTAGCGTCGAAAAATCATTTTCCAGATAGTCTACTATTTATACTTTTGAATGAGCAAGCCAGCTGCATCCATATCTTGGATGAGCTGCTTGAGTTCCGCTTCCTTGCCAGGCTTCACAGTGACAGTATCAATATGCTTGATTGCCGAATTATCCTGAATATCCACTAAAGTCAAAGCTTTTTCATAGAATGCAATTCCCTTTTTAAGACTTTCCTGATCATCCCAAAAGAGAATTGAGTAATTAGGGTTAAATGTCTTCCCGATTTCTTGGAGATACTTCTTGCTCTCCTCCTCTAAAAACTGAAATAAACCGTGATTGAACAAGTTGTCTCCCACCTTATAGTAGGAAATATCTCCTGTCTGTAGGACATAGACTTCGAGTCGGTTTTTGGTGAGTTTTGGACTTTCTTTTAGGACGGGGTGGCTATTGACAACCTCATCTGAGAAAGTAACATAAAAATTTAAGCCTCCACCCTCGTATTGATAGTGTCCATCTGATTCGACTTTCTCGGGAGGGAGATCAAGGGAGATAAAGATTTGTTTTAAGGTTTCATTCCCCTCACGGATGTCACTCGGTGAAGCCTTGAAAAGATTCATCAGTACTAGAAATGCCAGGACTGCAAGAAGGCTAAGGCAGCCACAAGGGATCGCGATGACCTTCGCTAGAACTTTTAAAGACTGTTTCATTTTCATTCCCTCCCTTTTCTGTTCGAATCTAGTAACCCAAAATGGATTTAAGGAAAGTTGGAGGCTTTCTTATTTTTGTTTTTCTTCTTGGAGGACCGCCATTCTAGTCTGGAAATCCTTTTCCAAGACTTTGAATTTATAGGTTAAATCTTTTTGGTATTCCTTGATAAGGGATTTTTGTTGGTCGATGATTTGTAGGCTGTTTTGGATGATATCCAAATCATCCTTGATAGCTTCGACGCGGTCAGTTGTATCTAGCACTTCATCCTGAATGGCTTGGCGATTTTTCACGACAAAATAACTTCCAGCTGCAGCTCCTGCAAATAGCAATAGATTGGATAGTTTCATGGCAACTCCTTAAGCATTTTTAATGGTTTCAGCGACTTGGGCGAGTTTGTCAAAGTCTGGTTCGTGGGCGATAAAGTCAATCTTAAGGTCATCTTCTGCACTGTAGCGAGGTACGAGGTGCACGTGTGTATGAAAGACCGTTTGACCCGCGACTTCCTCGCAGTTGGCGATGATATTCATGCCGACAGCTTTGGTAGCCTTCATAACTTTTTGAGCTACTAGTGGCACTTGGGCAAAGAGTTGGCTGGCACTTGCTGCATCCATCTCCAAAAGATTGCGATAATGTTCTTTTGGTACGACTAACGTGTGTCCAGGCGTTACTTGAGAGATATCAAGAAAGGCAAGAACCTGCTCATCCTCGTATACTTTTGAAGCAGGAATCTCCCCTGCGATGATCTTACAAAAAATGCAATCTGACATAAAATCCACCTCTACTGTATTGAATTTTGATATAATATAGCTACATTATACCAGATTCGGAGAAAATATGTTAGAAATTAAAAACCTGACAGGAGGCTATGTTCACGTTCCTGTCTTGAAAGATGTGTCCTTTACAGTTGAAAGTGGGCAGTTGGTCGGTTTGATTGGGCTCAACGGTGCTGGGAAATCAACGACAATCAATGAGATTATTGGTCTGTTGACACCTTACAGTGGAGAAATCAAGATTAATGGTCTCACCCTGCGAGAAGATGCGACCAGCTATCGCAAGCAGATTGGCTATATCCCAGAAACGCCTACTCTGTATGAGGAATTGACCCTCAGAGAGCATATCGAGACGGTTGCCATGGCCTATGGTATTGAGCAAAAAGAGGCTTTTGATCGTGTGGAACCTTTGTTAAAAATGTTTCGTTTGGATCAAAAATTAGACTGGTTTCCAGTACATTTCTCAAAAGGGATGAAGCAGAAGGTCATGATTATCTGTGCTTTTGTCGTAGATCCGAGTCTTTTCATCGTTGATGAGCCTTTTCTTGGCCTCGATCCGCTGGCCATTTCTGACTTGATTCAGCTTCTAGAAGTGGAAAAGCAAAAAGGCAAGTCCATTCTCATGAGTACCCACGTGCTAGACTCAGCAGAAAAGATGTGTGATGCCTTTGTCATTCTCCACAAGGGAGAGGTTCGGGCTCAGGGGAACCTCCAGCAACTCCGCGAAGCCTTTGCCATGCCTGATGCTAGTTTGAATGATATTTACTTGGCTCTGACCAAAGAGGAGGAGCTATGAAAGACTTGTTTTTAAAGCGAAAACAGGCTTTTCGTAAGGAGTGTGTCGGTTATCTCCGTTATGTTCTAAATGACCACTTTGTCTTGTTCCTGCTAGTTCTCATCGGTTTTCTAGCTTACCAGTACAGTCAACTCTTGCAACATTTTCCTGAAAATCACTGGCCTATCCTCTTGTTTTTGGGGATTGTATCTGTCTTACTTTTGGCTTGGGGAGGAATCGCGACCTATATGGAAGAACCGGATAAGCTCTTTCTCTTAGTCAGTGAAGAGGAGGTTAAGTCTCACCTCAAAGGGCAGACAGTGCGCTCACTGGTCTTTTGGCTTTTTGTCCAGACCCTTTTCTTGCTTTTATTTGCGCCCTTATTTTTAGCCATGGGCTATGGCTTGCCAGTTTTTTTCATCTATGTGCTTTTATTGGGAGCTGGGAAATATCTCCTCTTTCGCCAAAAAGCTAGTAAATTTTTTACTGATACTGGTCTCGACTGGGACTTTGTCATTTCCCAAGAAAGCAAACGCAAGCAGGTCTTGCTTCGTTTCTTTGCTCTCTTTACTCAGGTCAAGGGCGTTTCCAATAGTGTCAAACGTCGCGCTTATCTGGATTTTATCCTTAAAGTAGTTCAGAAAGTGCCGAGCAAGATTTGGCAAAATCTCTATCTTCGTTCTTACTTGCGAAATGGAGACCTCTTTGCCCTCAGTCTCCGCCTCCTCTTCCTATCCTTGTTAGCTCTAGTCTTTATCGAACAAGCTTGGATCGCGACGGCAGTGGTGGTTCTATTTAATTACCTCTTGCTCTTTCAGTTACTGGCCCTCTATCATGCCTTTGATTACCAATACTTGACCCAGCTCTTTCCACTAGAAAAAGGGAAGAAAGAAAAGGGATTGAAACAGATCATACTCGGTGTGGGAAGTGCAGTTCTTTTGTTAGAATTGCTGGTCGGAGCAGTGGTTTTTCAAGAAAAAATAGCCTTGTTGGCTCTTGTAGGAGCAAGTCTCTTCCTACAATTGTTTTATTTGCCTTACCAACTAAAAAGATTGGTTGACGAATAGACCAAAAACTAGTAGAATAGTAAGGAAACTTTATACGGAGGAAAGAAATGGACTTGGGTGATAATGAGCTAACGCTGACCCCTATCCCTGGGAAGAGCGGCAAAGCTTATATGGGAAGCTACCCTGATGGGAAGCGCGTCTTTGTAAAAATGAACACCTCTCCAATCCTACCTGGCCTAGCCAGAGAACAAATCGCTCCTCAATTACTATGGACTCGTCGTTTGCCAGACGGCCGTGATATGTGTGCTCAGGAATGGCTGACGGGCAAAATCTTGACCCCTTACGATATGAATCGCAAGCAGATTATCAATATCTTGAACCGCCTTCACCGCTCGCGTCCTTTGATGAAGCAGTTGAGCCGTTTGGGATACACCATGGAAACACCAGTTGATTTGCTACGTTCTTGGCAGCAAGGAGTTCCAGAAATCTTGAAGCAGAATCACTTTTTGAACAGTGTGATTGCTGAGCTAGGTAAGACGGTTCCAAGTTTTAGGGAAGACCATGCAACGATTGTGCATGGGGATCTTCGCCATAGTAATTGGATTGAGACAGAGAGTGGACTTGTTTATCTAGTGGATTGGGATTCGGTTCGCCTGACGGATCGTATGTTTGATGTGGCGCATTTGCTATGCCACTACATTCCAGATCATCAGTGGCGCCAATGGTTGAGAGACTATGGCTATAAGTACAATCAGACAGTGTTAGATAAATTGTATTGGTATGGTCAGTATTCTTACTTGAACCAGATTGCCAAATACTGTGAAAATCAAGATTTAGACAATGTAAACCGGGAGATTTACGCCTTGCGTGTCTTCCGCGATAAGTATGGAAAGAAGAGATGAGAGTTAGAAATCGTAAAGGGGCGACAGAATTACTAGAGGCCAATCCTCAGTATGTGGTCCTTAATCCCTTGGAGGCTAAAGGGAAATGGCGAGACTTGTTTGGAAATGATCATCCTATTCATGTTGAGGTTGGAAGTGGGAAAGGGGCCTTCATATCAGGAATGGCCAAGCAAAACCCTGACATCAACTACATCGGGATTGACATCCAAAAGTCGGTATTGAGTTATGCCTTGGACAAGGTGCTTGAAGTTGGAGTTCCCAATATCAAATTGCTGTGGGTAGATGGTTCAGATTTGACTGACTACTTTGAAGACGGTGAGATTGATCGTCTCTACCTCAACTTTTCAGATCCCTGGCCTAAAAAACGCCATGAAAAACGTCGTTTGACTTACAAGAGTTTCTTGGATACTTTCAAGCGCATCTTGCCTGAGAATGGGGAAATCCATTTCAAGACAGATAACCGTGGCTTATTTGAGTATAGTCTAGTGAGCTTTTCTCAGTATGGGATGAAACTCAATGGTGTCTGGCTAGACTTACATGCCAGTGATTTTGAAGGCAATGTCATGACAGAGTATGAGCAAAAATTCTCCAGCAAAGGTCAAGTGATCTACCGAGTTGAAGCAGAATTTTAAGAAATAGCTTGAAAACCAGCTGTTTGAGTGCTAATACTTTACATAAATTGACAAACGTGCTATACTGATAGTAAGAATATGAGAAAGAGAGGCGGGGAAATATCTTCGCCTCTTGCTTATGAGGAGGTGGACGCAATCGCAACAATCGTAGAATTAGTCAGAGAAGTTGTAGAACCTGTCATCCAAGCACCTTTCGAACTCGTGGATATCGAGTATGGAAAGATTGGCAGTGACATGATTCTCAGTATTTTTGTAGATAAACCTGAAGGAATTACCTTGAACGACACGGCAGACCTGACAGAAATCATCAGTCCTGTCCTAGATACCATCAAGCCCGATCCCTTCCCAGAACAATATTTCCTAGAAATCACCAGTCCAGGCTTGGAACGTCCTTTGAAAACCAAGGATGCTGTCGCTGGAGCTGTTGGGAAATACATCCATGTCGGGCTCTACCAGGCCATCGATAAGCAAAAAGTCTTTGAAGGAACCTTGGTATCCTTTGAAGAGGACGAGTTGACCATGGAATATATGGACAAGACACGTAAGAAAACCGTCCAAATTCCATACAGTTTAGTATCAAAAGCACGTTTAGCAGTAAAACTATAGAAAAGAAAGGATAGCTTTTGAGGATTCAAAAGTAAAAAGAACATGAGTAAAGAAATGCTAGAGGCCTTCCGCATTTTGGAAGAAGACAAGGGAATCAAAAAAGAAGACATCATCGACGCAGTAGTAGAGTCACTTCGTTCCGCTTATCGCAGACGCTATGGCCAATCAGACAGCGTAGCCATCGACTTCAACGAAAAAACAGGTGATTTTACAGTTTATACTGTCCGTGAAGTGGTTGATGAAGTATTTGATAGCCGTTTGGAAATCAGCTTGAAAGATGCTCTTGCCATTAATTCAGCCTATGAGCTTGGTGATAAAATCAAGTTCGAAGAAGCACCAGCTGAGTTTGGTCGTGTAGCAGCCCAATCTGCCAAACAAACCATCATGGAAAAAATGCGCAAGCAAACACGTGCTATCACTTACAATACTTATAAAGAACATGAACAAGAAATCATGTCTGGTACAGTAGAAAGATTTGACAACCGCTTTATTTACGTCAACCTTGGCAGCATCGAAGCCCAATTGTCCAAACAAGACCAAATTCCTGGAGAGGTGTTTGCTTCCCACGATCGTATCGAAGTTTATGTCTACAAGGTTGAAGACAACCCTCGTGGTGTCAACGTCTTTGTTAGCCGAAGCCATCCAGAAATGATCAAACGTTTGATGGAGCAAGAAATTCCAGAAGTCTACGATGGAACTGTTGAAATCATGAGCGTAGCTCGTGAAGCTGGTGACCGTACGAAAGTAGCCGTTCGTAGCCACAATCCAAACGTGGATGCTATCGGGACAATCGTTGGACGTGGTGGTGCCAATATCAAGAAGATCACCAGCAAATTCCACCCAGCTCGTTACGATGCTAAGAGCGACCGCATGATTCCTGTCGAAGAAAACATCGATGTTATCGAGTGGGTAGCAGATCCAGCTGAGTTTATCTACAATGCCATCGCTCCTGCTGAAGTTGACCAAGTTATCTTTGATGAAAATGACAGCAAACGAGCCTTGGTCGTTGTACCTGATAACAAGCTTTCTCTTGCGATCGGTCGTCGTGGACAAAACGTTCGCTTGGCTGCTCATTTGACAGGTTACCGTATCGATATCAAGTCTGCAAGTGAATTTGAAGCTATGGAAGAAGCAGGTCAAGTGGATTACGCAGCTGCGGATGAATTGACAGAAGAATAAAAGCTGCTAGAGGAGGGAAAGATGAAAACAAGAAAAATCCCTTTGCGCAAGTCTGTTGTATCCAACGAAGTGATTGATAAGCGTGATTTGCTCCGCATTGTCAAGAACAAAGAAGGACAGGTCTTTATCGATCCGACAGGCAAGGCCAATGGCCGTGGCGCTTATATCAAGCTAGACAATACAGAAGCCCTAGAGGCAAAAAAGAAGAAAGTCTTTAACCGCAGCTTTAACATGGAAGTGGAAGAAAGCTTTTATGACGAGTTGATCGCTTATGTGGATCATAAAGTGAAAAGAAGAGAGTTAGGACTTGAATAAGCAAAAGATAAGCAATCTCTTGGGACTTGCTCAACGAGCAGGCCGGATCATATCGGGTGAGGAATTGGTGGTCAAGGCCATCCAAGCTCAGAAAGCCAAGCTAGTCTTTCTAGCCCATGATGCTGGCCCCAATCTAACCAAGAAGATTCAAGATAAAAGTGACTATTATCAAGTAGAAGTTATAACCGTGTTTTCAACACTGGAATTAAGCATAGCAGTCGGAAAATCGCGAAAAGTTTTGGCTGTGACAGATGCTGGATTTACAAAGAAAATGAGGTCTCTTATGGAATAGAAGAGGAGGACATGATTTGTCTAAGAAAAGATTGTACGAAATCGCAAAAGAACTTGGAAAAGAAAGTAAAGAAGTTGTAGCGCGTGCAAAAGAGTTGGGCTTGGATGTAAAAAGCCACTCATCGAGCGTGGAAGCTGCTGCTGCTGAACAAATCGCAGCTAGCTTTAAACCAGCTGCTCCGAAAGCAGAAGCAAAACCTGCGACACCAAAAGCAAGTGTAGAAAAGAAAGCGGAAAAGCCTGCATCAGCTAAACCAGTAGCTGTTAAGGAAGAAAGTAAACCAGCTACACCTGTAGCTCCTAAGGAAGAAAAAGTAGTGGCCGCAAGACCACAAAGTCGAAACTTCAAGGCGGAGCGTGAGGCGCGTGCCAAAGAGCAGGCAGAGCGACGCAAACAAAACAAGGGCAACAACCGTGACCAACAACAAAACGGTAACCGTCAGAAAAATGACGGCCGTAATGGTGGAAAACCTGGTCAAGGAAACCGCGACAATCGCCGATTTAACGACCAAGGGAAAAAACCACAAGGTCAGGGAAACCGTGGCAATAATCGCCGTCAGCAACAAGACTTCCAGCCAAAACAAGCTGGACCACGTGTTGACTTTAAAGCCCGTGCAGCAGCCCTAAAAGCAGAGCAAAATGCAGAGTACGCACGCTCAAGCGAGGAGCGCTTCAAACAATCGCAAGCTGCTAAAGAAGCCTTGGCTCAAGCTAATAAACGCAAGGAGCCAGAGGAAATCTTTGAAGAAGCTGCTAAGTTAGCTGAACAAACGCAACCAGCAGTAACAGTAGTTCCTGTAGCGAAAGAAGCGCCAGTGGATACACGTCGTAAAAAACAAGCTCGACCAGACAAAGAACGTGATGATTATGATCACGAAGAAGATGGTCCTAGAAAACAACAAAAGAATCGAAGTAGTCAAAATCAAGTGAGAAATCAAAGAAATAGTAACTGGAATAACAATAAGAAGAACAAAAAAGGCAATAACAAGAACAACCGTAACCAGACTCCAAAACCTGTTACAGAGCGCAAGTTCCATGAATTGCCAACAGAATTCGAATATACAGATGGTATGACTGTTGCGGAAATCGCAAAACGTATCAAACGTGAACCAGCTGAAATCGTTAAGAAACTCTTTATGATGGGGATTATGGCCACACAAAACCAATCTTTGGATGGAGAAACCATTGAACTCCTCATGGTGGATTATGGTATCGAAGCCAAACAAAAGGTTGAAGTGGACAATGCCGACATCGAACGTTTCTTCGTCGAAGATGGTTATCTCAATGAAGATGAATTAGTTGAGCGTCCACCAGTTGTCACCATCATGGGACACGTTGACCATGGTAAGACAACACTTTTGGATACCCTTCGTAATTCTCGTGTTGCAACAGGTGAAGCGGGTGGTATCACTCAGCATATCGGTGCTTACCAAATCGTGGAAAATGGCAAGAAGATTACCTTCCTTGATACACCAGGACACGCGGCCTTTACATCTATGCGTGCGCGTGGTGCTTCTGTTACCGATATTACCATCTTGGTTGTAGCGGCCGACGACGGGGTTATGCCTCAAACTATCGAAGCCATCAACCACTCAAAAGCAGCGAACGTTCCAATTATCGTAGCCATCAACAAGATTGATAAACCAGGTGCCAACCCAGAACGCGTTATCGGTGAATTGGCTGAACACGGTGTTATGTCAACAGCTTGGGGTGGAGATTCTGAATTTGTTGAAATCTCAGCTAAATTCAACCAAAACATTGATGAATTGTTGGAAACAGTCCTTCTTGTAGCTGAAATCCAAGAACTCAAGGCAGACCCAACAGTGCGTGCTATCGGTACCGTTATCGAAGCGCGCTTGGATAAAGGAAAAGGTGCGGTCGCAACCCTTCTTGTGCAACAAGGTACTTTGAATGTCCAAGATCCAATCGTTGTCGGAAATACCTTCGGTCGTGTCCGTGCTATGACCAATGACCTTGGTCGTCGTGTTAAGGTTGCTGGACCATCAACACCAGTATCTATCACAGGTTTGAACGAAGCACCAATGGCGGGTGACCACTTTGCCGTTTACGAAGATGAAAAATCTGCGCGTGCAGCAGGTGAAGAACGTGCGAAACGTGCTCTTATGAAGCAACGTCAAGTAACTCAACGTGTCAGCCTTGAAAACCTCTTTGATACGCTTAAAGCAGGCGAGCTCAAGTCTGTTAACGTCATCATCAAGGCCGACGTACAAGGTTCAGTTGAAGCCCTTTCTGCCTCGCTTCAAAAGATCGATGTAGAAGGTGTCAAAGTTACCATCGTTCACTCAGCGGTCGGTGCCATCAACGAATCTGATGTGACTCTTGCGGAAGCTTCAAATGCCTTTATAATCGGTTTCAACGTGCGCCCTACACCACAAGCTCGTCAACAAGCAGAAGAAGATGATGTAGAAATCCGTCTCCACAGCATTATCTACAAGGTTATCGAAGAGATGGAAGAAGCCATGAAAGGGATGCTTGATCCAGAATTCGAAGAAAAAGTTATCGGTGAAGCAATCATCCGTGAAACCTTCAAGGTATCTAAAGTGGGAACCATCGGTGGATTCATGGTTACGAGTGGTAAAGTTACCCGTGACTCTAAAGTCCGTGTTATCCGTGACGGTGTCGTTATCTATGACGGTGAACTTGCAAGCTTGAAACACTACAAAGATGACGTCAAAGAAGTTACGAACGGCCGTGAAGGTGGTCTCATGATTGATGGCTACAATGATATCAAGATGGATGATGTGATTGAGGCATACGTCATGGAAGAAATTAAACGTTAAGATTTTTGCTCCTTTCTTAGGTGGTGAGGGACGCAAGCAAACCGATGGTTTCATTGCTTGTTTTTGAGCCTAGTGTCTCAAAAATCCCCTGTGATGGGACTGATAAATCAGTTCCATCACTTTCACCACAGCGAAAGAAGCAGACAAGTTCAAATTGAACTTCGTTTCAATTTGAACTGAAAATCAATAAATTTAAAAATAGCTAGGTCTGCTGGCCTAGCTTTTGGTTCAAAGTAGAGAAAGGAATATCATGGCAAATCATTTCCGTACGGATCGTGTGGGCATGGAAATCAAGCGTGAAGTCAATGAGATTTTGCAAAAGAAAGTCCGTGATCCGCGTGTCCAAGGTGTGACCATTACAGATGTTCAGATGCTAGGTGACTTGTCTGTTGCTAAGGTTTACTACACCATTTTGAGTAACCTTGCTTCGGATAACCAAAAAGCTCAAATCGGGCTTGAAAAAGCAACTGGTACCATCAAACGTGAACTTGGTCGCAATTTGAAATTGTACAAAATCCCAGATTTGACTTTCGTCAAAGACGAATCCATCGAATATGGAAACAAGATTGACGAGATGCTACGCAATCTGGATAAGAACTAAGAAAGAGGGGCAACCCTCTTTTTTGGTGTATGCTAATCGTCCTTATGGTATAATATAAGCAGGAAAATCATTTTAGAACATACATGGAGGTCGTCATGGACAATATCATCGATGTGTCAATACCCGTTGCAGAAGTGGTAGACAAGCACCCGGAAGTCTTGGAAATCCTAGTGGAGCTCGGTTTTAAACCACTTGCTAATCCCTTGATGCGCAATACAGTCGGTCGCAAGGTATCGCTTAAGCAGGGTTCTAAACTTGAAGGAACTCCTATGGACAAGATTGTCCGCACGTTGGAAGCGAACGGCTATGAAGTGATTGGATTAGACTAATGGCAGATGAACGGATTCATATCCTACGGGATATTTTGTTAGAATTGCACAACGGCGCCTCTCCCGAGTCAGTTCAGGAGCGTTTTGATGCGACCTTTACAGGTGTGTCAGCCATCGAGATTTCCCTCATGGAGCACGAGCTGATGAACTCAGACTCAGGTGTCACCTTTGAAGATGTCATGGAACTCTGCGATGTCCATGCTAATCTTTTTAAAAATGCTGTTAAGGGCGTCGAAGTGGAGGATACTGAACACCCTGGCCACCCAGTTCGCGTCTTCAAGGATGAAAATCTGGCTCTCCGTGCTGCCTTGATTCGCATTCGGAGATTGTTGGACACCTATGAGTCTATGGAAGACGAGGAAATGCTGGCAGAGATGCGTAAGGGTTTGGTTCGTCAAATGGGGCTGTTGGGCCAATTTGATATTCACTATCAGCGCAAGGAAGAGCTCTTCTTTCCCATCATGGAGCGCTATGGACACGATTCACCTCCTAAGGTTATGTGGGGAGTGGATGACCAGATCCGAGAACTCTTTCAAACAGCTTTAACGACAGCCAAGTCACTACCTGAAGTATCGATTAGCAGTGTAAAAGAAGATTTTGAAGCTTTTGCGACAGAGTTTGAAAGTATGATTTTCAAGGAAGAGTCCATCCTCCTCATGATTCTCCTTGAGTCTTTCACCCAGGATGACTGGATTCAGATTGCGGAGGAGAGCGATGCCTACGGCTATGCCATCATCCGTCCGTCAGAGAAATGGGTGCCAGAGCGCCAGAGTTTCGTTGAGGAAAAGAGTGCAGAGGAGCCCGTGCAACTAGACACGGCTGAAGGTCAAGTTCAGCAAGTTATCGATACACCAGAAGGCCAGTTCACCATTACCTTTACCCCTAAGGAAAAGGAAGCAGTGCTGGACAGCCATAGCCAACAGGCTTTTGGCAATGGCTATCTCTCAGTCGAGCAGGCCAACCTCATCCTCAATCACCTCCCTATGGAGATCACTTTTGTTAATAAGGACGATATTTTTCAGTATTACAATGACAATTCGCCAGCTGATGAGATGATTTTCAAACGGACACCGTCCCAAGTCGGGCGCAATGTCGAATTATGTCATCCTCCAAAATATTTGGAGAAAGTCAAAGCCATCATGCAAGGTCTTCGTGAAGGGCTCAAGGACAAGTATGAAATGTGGTTCAAGTCGGAGTCGCGAGGCAAGTTTGTCCACATCACCTATGCTGCAGTACACGATGAGAACGGGGAATTTCAAGGAGTCCTAGAGTATGTTCAGGATATCCAGCCTTACCGTGAGATTGATACGGACTACTTCCGTGGATTAGAATAAGGAGAATCAATGAGTTACGAACAAGAATTTATGAAGGAATTTGAGGCCTGGGTGAACACCCAGATCATGATCAACGACATGGCGCATAAGGAAAGTCAGAAGGTTTACGAAGAAGACCAAGACGAGCGTGCCAAAGATGCCATGATTCGCTACGAAAGCCGCTTGGATGCTTATCAGTTCTTGCTTGGTAAGTTTGAAAATTTCAAAGCAGGCAAGGGATTTCATGATTTGCCAGAAGGATTGTTTGGCGAGAGAAACTATTAATCGTTGTAAATCAAAAAGTGCGTATGAACGCACTTTTTCTGTTTATACGTGATGTGTGTGTTTGGTAATCCATTGTTCCATTTTAATATGCAACCAGAATGAATAGATGCCCAAAGTGATGATGGTGAGCAAGAACCACTTGATCCAGTTCCCGAATAATTGAGAACCTGTTCCGTCAAAATAGAGGCGACGCCCATCGATGACAGTGTGATTGACTTTCCAGTTTTGCATCATACAAACTGCCCAAGGCGTAGCGATTCCAATAGTAAAAACTATGATAAGCATGGCTAGGATAGCATATCCAACGTAGCTCAAAAGACCACCATCAAAGTAACTTTCATTATTCATATTCTTCTCCTTATCAGCTTTTTACGTGAATTAGTCTTGCACATTACTGCATGTTTTATCAAGAAGTTGAATCATTGTCAAATTAGATTGAAAGAAAAAACGGCTAGATTTTTAGGAGCAATCTCGTTTCCTTTCTTGATTTTTTCCCAAAATCTTGATAGAATATCTTTATTAAATCCTTGTCAGAACAGGGATTTTTTATTGAAAGGATTTTATCATGTCAAAGAAACTCCAACGGAAAAAACAATTACGAAACAGCCTTCGTCGTTCAGGTGCATTTTCAAGTACGGTGACCAAGGTTGTCGAAGAAACAAAAAAAGTTGTGAAACATGCAGAAAAATCTGCTAGCGAAGCAGGGAAAGTTGTCTCTAAAAAAGTGGAACAAGCAGTAGAAGCAACTAAAGAGCAAGCTCAAAAAGTTACAAGCTCTGTAGAAGAATTCGCATCCAACCTAGGTGGACTTTCAGTCGACCGTGCCAAGACTTTCTACGATGAAGGAATCAAGTCTGCTGCTGATTTCAAAAATTGGACAGAAAAAGAACTCCTTGCCTTAAAAGGAATCGGTCCAGCTACCATCAAGAAATTAAAAGAAAACGGCATCAAGTTCAAGTAATCTTTCTTGCCCCTTGCATTTCCGTCAAAAACTTGTTAAAATAAAGCCATTAGAGGTGTTTTGAGTTCCACATTTTACAGAAAGTGGCGGTGTTGAGAAGTCCACAAATGTGTCGAAACTGGTTGCTAATGGATGAAAAATTGAAATAAAAGTGTCTTTTTGTTTTAAAGACGAGAGTTGCGGGCTCTGCCCGAAATTGGGTGGTACCGCGGATAAACACATTCGTCCCTGTCATGGATATGGCAGGGGCTTTTTTTTGCGTCTTAGTCAAAGGAGGTTTTCATGAAGCAATCCTTTAAAACCAGTAAGCTCTACTATGGTTTTCCTATCTTTATTTTAGGCTATCAGGACCAGAACTTTGGTCACAATATTACGACCTGCAGTTCCTCTTATAGCCTAGGAGATTGACTAGTCATCGGTGTCGGCGCTGAGGAAAATGCAGCTAAGCAAATCAAGCATTATCAACAGTTCACGGTGAACATACCTGATGAAAACCTCATGCTCGAAATGGAGCAGGCTGGTTTTATTAGCCACCGAGAAAAGTTGGGACACTTGGGGCTTGACTACGAGATTTCTGAACGGACTCAGGCACCGATTTTAAAGGTCTGTCCAGTCGTATTGGACTGTCAGGTAGATAGGATTATCGATGAAGACGGCATCTGCCATATCTTTGCTAAGATTATCGAGCGACTTGCTGATCCTGAGCTCTTAGATGACAAGGGGCATTTTAAAAATGACCGTTTTTCGCCAACTTACTTTATGGGGGACGGCTACCAGCGCGTTTATCGTTATTTAGATGATCGTGTCGACCCTATGGGGAACTTCATCAAGAAAGCGAGGAGGAAGGATGGCAAGAGTAACATTACCTGAGCGAATCGAAACGGAGCGACTGGTCTTGCGAGTCCGCACCGTTGCTGATGCCGAGGATATCTTTGACTATGCCAGTCGGCCAGAAGTCTCCTATCCAGCAGGCTTTCCGCCCGTCAAGACCTTGGAAGATGAGATTTATTATCTGGAGTACATTCTTCCCGAGCGCAATGAAAAGGACAATCTCCCAGCTGGTTACGGCATTGTGGTCAAAGGAACTGATACAATCATCGGCTCTGTTGATTTCAACCATCGACACGAAGACGATGTGCTGGAAATTGGCTATACCTTGCACCCAGACTATTGGGGTCTAGGTTATGTTCCAGAGGCGGCACGTGCCTTGATTGACCTAGCTTTTAAAGAACTTGATATTCACAAGATTGAACTGACTTGCTTTGGGTATAACCTTCAAAGTCAACGAGTTGCAGAGAAGCTTGGCTTTACCCTCGAAGCTCGCATAAGAGACCGCAAAGATGCCCAAGGAAATCGCTGTGACAGTCTGATATATGGCTTGCTGAGGAGTGAGTGGGAAATTTAGTAATGAAAAGAGATGAATAATGGCAAAAAAAGAAGTAAATACTGATTTATGGGTTCATGAACTTTTAAAAGAAGCAGGAATCCGTGAAAATTTTGATGCGCAGGGAAGTAATGTTAAAGAGATTAATGAAGCACTGAAGACTGCTTCGAAAAAAGGGACTGGAAATTCAGGCTTCCCAGAATACGTTGGAATTGTTAAAGACTTCTTAATCATTATTGAAGATAAACCTGGATTATCAAAACATATCAATTATACAGATGATGATTTGATTGCTGATGATGTCAAATCAAATACAGACTATGCAGTAAACGGAGCGGTCTTTTATGCTAAACATTTAGCAGATAAGGTTAGTTACAAAAAAATCATTGCTGTTGGAATTAGTGGCAATGAAAAAAAACATCGCATTACTCCTGTTTTTGTAAATGAACGTGGTGAATATTTTGAACTTGCGGATATTGAGACCCTTATTTCCTTTTCAATAGATAATATTGATGAGTATTACGTAAAAGAGATTCTTCAAGAAGAAACCAATTTTGAAAAAGAAACTGCTGAAATTTTAAAAGATGCCGCGACTTTACACAATGATTTGAGAAATTACGGCAATATTGAGGAAAAGAACAAACCTCTGATTGTTTCAGGAATTCTGTTAGCATTGAGAGAAACGGAGCATGGAAACTTCTCTCTGGAAAGTTTAACTGGAGATACTGTAAAAACAGACGGCTCAAAGATTTATACTGCCATCAAGTCTAACCTTCAGCGCGCTAATGTGTCTCCTGAAGTAAAAAAAGATAAACTACTTAGTCAGTTTGCTATCATCAGAGACGATGTGAAAATTAATGAAAAAAATGCTAATCTAGGTAAAACACCTATCAAACATTTCACAGAATTTCTTTATAAGAGTATTTATCAAAGTTTAAGATATAACAGTTCTGCTGAAGATTATCTAGGTCGTTTTTACGGAGAATTCATGTCTTACTCTGGAGGAGATGGCCAGAACTTAGGCATTGTTTTAACACCAAAGCATATCACGGAACTGTTTTGTGATTTGGTTGATTTGAAACCGACGGATAAGGTTTTTGATCCGACTTGCGGTACAGCAGGCTTCCTAATCGCTGCTATGCATGATATGTTAACAAAAGCAGAAAATGATTCTCAACGTGACCAAATTCGGAAACATCAGCTCTTCGGGATTGAAGAACAATCTTATATGTTTACAATTGCTACGACGAATATGATATTACGAGGTGATGGGAAAAGTAACCTTGAAAACCAAGACTTTCTACGCCAAAATCCTAGTAAGCTTCAGCTAAAACAATGCAACGTTGGTATGATGAATCCGCCATATTCAATGGGTTCGACAGCCAATACAGATTTGTATGAAATCAACTTTACAGAACACCTGTTAAATTCTTTAGTTGAAGGTGCTAAGGCGGTTGTCATCGTTCCTCAGTCCACCTTTACAGGGAAGACCAAGTTTGAAAAAGAAACTAAACAAAATATTTTAAAACACCATACTTTAGAAGGTGTTATTACACTTAATAAAAATACCTTTTATGGCGTGGGAACAAACCCTTGTATTGCAGTATTTACAGCTGGTATACCGCATCGTCCGGAAAAAGAATGCAAATTTATCAACTTTGAAAATGATGGTTTTGAAGTCTCTAAACACATCGGTCTAGTTGAAACAGCTACGGCTAAAGATAAAAAACAACACTTGCTTGATGTCTGGTTTGATCGCACTGAAGCAGAAACTAAGTTCTGTGTTCAAACAACGATTGAAGCTGATGATGAGTGGCTCCACTCTTTCTATTACTTTAATGATGAAATTCCTTCTGAGGAAGATTTTCAAAAGACCATTGCAGATTATCTAACTTTTGAAGTCAATATGATTACTCATGGACGAGGTTATCTTTTCGGAATAGAAGAGAAAGAGAATTACCAAGAAATTACCGATATTGAGGAACTTCCGATGGTAGCGGAAAAAGGTGACGATTATGAATGAAATTTCTAATTTTGTCCTATATACGACACCTAATGGTGATGTTAATTTAGATATTCTATTACAAGATGAAAATCTTTGGTTGACACAAAAAGAGATTTCTGACTTGTTCGGAGTTTCTAAATCAACGGTTAGTCACCATTTATCAAATATTTATAGTGATGGCGAGTTAGACAAGCTGGCAACTGTTCGAAAATTTCGAACAGTTCAAAAAGAGGGTAGTAGAGCGGTTCAGCGCGAATTAGAGTATTACAATCTTGATTCCATTATATCAGTTGGTTATCGCGTCAATTCAACTAAGGCGACACAATTTCGAATTTGGGCAACGAATACCTTAAAAGAATTTATTATTAAGGGGTTCGTACTTGATGACGAGCGTCTTAAACAGGGACAAACGGTCTTTGGTAAAGATTACTTCCGTGAGCTCTTAGAGCGAATCCGTTCAATCCGTGCCAGTGAACGCCGTATTTATCAGCAAATAACCGATATTTTTGCGGAATGCGCTATTGACTACGATAGAAACTCTGAAATCACTAAGAATTTCTATGCTATGGTGCAGAACAAGTTTCATTTTGCTATTACAGGTAATACCGCTGCTGAGATTATTTATCATAAGGCAGACGCTGATAAGAAACAAATGGGATTAACGACTTGGAAGAATGCACCAGATGGTCGAGTACTGAAATCGGATGTGACAGTTGCTAAGAATTATTTGCAAGAAACCGAAATCCGTCAACTAGAGCGTACCGTAACCTCTTACTTCGACTATATTGAAGGTTTGGTTGAACGCCGTAATACCTTTACCATGCAATCTTTGGCGGAAAGTATTGACCGCTTCCTTTCTTTTAATGAATATGAAATTCTAGAAGGAAAAGGATCTATTTCGAAAAAACAGGCAGACGAGAAAGCCAGTCAAGAATATGAGAAGTTCAACCGTACCCAGAAAATCGTATCGGATTTTGACAAGCAAATCAAAAAACTAATGGCAGGTGACAAAGATGAGTAAGTTAAAATTGACGGATGTGGAGTGGGGAGAGTTTAAGATAGGGAATATTTTTGAAATAGCTAGAGGTAAGCGCCACATTGAAAAAAACAGAAAAAAAGGGAGTATCCCGTATTACTCAGCTAGTTCAGTAAATAATGGAGTAACTGATTTTATATCTAATCCACTGTTTGTGATGAGGAATAAAATTATTGTAACTACATTTTGCGATGCTTTCTATGCAGGAAACACCTTTACAGCTAGTGATGAAATAACTATTTTAGATAATAAATATATCAATAAACATAATGGATTATTTGTTTCAAATAGTATAATGTCTAATAAGTCCAAATATGCTTTTGGGAGAAAAGCATTTACTGAGAGAATTAAAGAACAAATTATTATGCTCCCTATCGATTTCCAAGGTCAGCCGAACTGGCAGTTCATGGAAGACTACATCAAGCAAGAACAGAAACAACAAGCTCAGAAAATCATTGATTATTATGAGCGTAAATTGGTTGAACTAGCTGGAGATGTGGCAGGACTAGACAAGGTAGAATGGAAAACATTTCGTTTCACTGAAGTTTTTCAAGAAATTCAAAGAGGAAAACGTCTGACAAAAGCTAATCAGACAGATGGTCCTAAACCTTATATTTCCTCAACTTCCGAAAACAATGGTGTAGATGCCTTTATTGGAAATGAAACAGGGGTTCGGAAATTTGAAGATGTCCTCACTCTTGCCAATAGCGGAAGTGTCGGTTCCACTTTTTATCAGCAATTTGAGTTTGTGGCTAGTGATCACGTAACAGCTTTAAAGTCTGAGAATGCAGACAAATACGCTTATCTATTTTTATCTACCGTTGTTAAACGCTTAGAAGAAAAATATTCTTTTAACAGAGAGATTAACGACACCCGTATAAAAAGAGAAAAACTCATTCTTCCAGTTGATAAAGAAGGTAACCCTAATTTCCAATATATGTCTGACTTTGTGAAAAAATTAGAACTGGATAAAGCCCAAGAAGTGCTCGAATATATATATATATATATATATATCAGAGTGAAGAACATTCTTGAAGAAAAAGTTTGTGAAATTTCTTGGAAAGATTTCTGGATTGAGGATATTTGTGAGATTAAATCAGGCGTTCGTTTGACAAAAGCAAATCAAGAAATTGGATTGAGACCATTTGTAGGTGCTAGCGATAGTGATAATGGAGTTACAGCTTTTGTATCTAATACAAATAAAAGTCTTGATGCAAATGTACTCGGTGTAAATTACAATGGTAGTGTTGTTGAAAATTTCTATCATCCCTACGAAGCCATTTTTTCTGATGATGTCAAACGTTTGAAATGGAAGGACGAGATATACGGAAACAAATATACCTACCTTTTCTTGAAACAAATGATTTTGTCGCAAAAAATCAAGTATGCCTATGGTTATAAATTCAATGGCGAACGCATGAAACGTCAAAAGATTATGTTGCCAGTTACTAAAACTGGATTGCCAGATTATGACTATATGACTTCTTATATGAAAAAACAAGAATTAGAACAAATTTTTAAGATATTGAACTACTTAAACAAGGAGAACACACATGTCTAAAGAACTTTCACCTAAATACAATCCAGCTGAGGTTGAGGCTGGTCGTTACCAAAAATGGCTTGATGCTGATGTTTTCAAGCCTTCAGGCGATCAAAAGGCTAAGCCTTATTCAATCGTCATTCCACCACCAAACGTAACTGGGAAACTCCACCTGGGTCACGCTTGGGATACAACTTTGCAAGATATCATCATCCGTCAAAAACGCATGCAAGGTTTTGATACGCTTTGGCTTCCAGGTATGGACCACGCTGGAATTGCCACTCAGGCTAAGGTTGAGGAGCGCTTGCGTGGTGAGGGCATTAGTCGTTATGACCTCGGTCGTGAAAAATTTCTAGATAAAGTCTGGGAATGGAAAGACGAGTATGCGACGACTATCAAGGAACAATGGGGCAAGATGGGGCTTTCTGTAGACTACTCTCGCGAGCGTTTCACCCTTGACGAAGGTTTGTCAAAAGCCGTTCGCAAGGTCTTTGTGGACCTTTACAAGAAAGGTTGGATCTATCGTGGTGAATTTATCATCAACTGGGATCCAGCAGCTCGCACAGCCCTTTCTGATATCGAGGTGATTCACAAGGATGTCGAAGGTGCCTTCTACCACATGAACTACATGCTAGAAGACGGCTCACGCGCCCTTGAAGTGGCGACTACTCGTCCTGAGACCATGTTTGGGGACGTTGCCGTTGCGGTCAATCCAGAAGACCCACGCTACAAGGACTTGATTGGTAAAAATGTCATCCTTCCAATCGCTAATAAATTGATTCCAATCGTTGGAGATGAGCACGCAGATCCCGAGTTTGGTACTGGTGTCGTGAAAATCACGCCTGCCCACGATCCAAACGACTTCTTGGTTGGTCAACGTCACAACTTGCCGCAAGTCAACGTCATGAACGACGACGGAACTATGAATGAGCTTGCCTTCGAGTTTGCAGGTATGGACCGTTTTGAAGCTCGTAAGGCAGTCGTTGCCAAGTTGGAAGAAATTGGTGCCTTCGTTAAAATCGAAAAACGTGTCCACAGTGTTGGTCACTCAGAGCGTACAGGTGTAGTGGTTGAACCACGCTTGTCTACGCAGTGGTTCGTCAAGATGGACCAATTGGCTAAGAATGCCATTGCCAACCAAGATACAGAGGACAAGGTAGAATTCTACCCACCTCGTTTCAACGATACCTTCCTCCAATGGATGGAAAATGTCCACGACTGGGTCATCTCTCGTCAGCTCTGGTGGGGTCACCAAATCCCTGCTTGGTACAATGCTGAGGGTGAAATATATGTCGGCGAAGAAGCTCCAGAAGGTGACGGTTGGACTCAGGACGAAGACGTCTTAGATACTTGGTTCAGCTCTGCCCTTTGGCCATTCTCTACTATGGGCTGGCCTGATGTCGACTCAGAAGACTTCAAACGTTACTTCCCAACATCAACTTTGGTGACTGGTTATGATATTATTCCGTTCTGGGTGTCTCGGATGATTTTCCAAGGTTTGGAATTTACTGGCAAGTCGCCATTCAAAAATGCCTTGATTCATGGTCTCATTCGTGATGAGCAAGGACGCAAGATGTCGAAATCTCTTGGTAACGGGATTGATCCAATGGATGTTATTGATAAGTACGGAACAGATAGCCTTCGTTGGTTCCTTTCAAACGGTTCTGCACCAGGCCAAGACGTGCGCTTCTCTTACGAGAAAATGGATGCTTCATGGAACTTCATTAACAAGATCTGGAACATCTCTCGCTACATCCTCATGAACAATGAAGGCTTGACCCTTGAGCAAGCAACTGCTAATGTCGAAAAAGTGGTCAACAAGGAAGCTGGAAATGTCACTGACAGCTGGATCCTCCACAACCTCAACGAAACAATCGGAAAAGTCACTGAAAACTTTGATAAGTTTGAGTTTGGTGTGGCTGGACACATCCTCTACAACTTTATCTGGGACGAGTTTGCGGACTGGTACGTTGAGTTGACCAAGGAAGTCCTTTATAGCGATAACGAAGAAGAGAAAGTCATTACACGTTCTGTTCTCCTTTACACTTTGGACAAGATCCTTCGTCTCCTTCACCCAATTATGCCATTCGTGACAGAGGAAATCTTTGGACAAATCTCAGAAGGTTCTATCGTTACAGCAGAATACCCAACTGTCAACCCAGCCTTTGAAGACCTTGCAGCCCACACTGGTGTGGAAAGCCTCAAAGACTTGATTCGTGCCGTTCGGAATGCGCGTGCGGAAGTAAACGTAGCACCAAGTAAGCCAATCACTATCCTTGTTAAGACAAGCGATAGCGACTTGGAAGCCTTCTTTAACAGCAATGTCAACTACATCAAACGCTTCACAAATCCAGAACACTTGGAAATCGCATCAAACATCCCTGCACCTGAACTCGCTATGTCAAGCGTCATCACAGGAGCAGAAATCTACCTGCCACTCGCTGACCTCCTCAATGTCGAAGAAGAACTGGCTCGTCTCGACAAGGAACTGGCTAAATGGCAAAAAGAACTGGACATGGTTGGTAAGAAGCTCTCTAACGAACGCTTCGTAGCCAATGCCAAACCAGAAGTCGTCCAAAAAGAACGCGACAAACAAGCCGACTACCAAGCCAAGTACGACGCGACCGTCGCACGTATTGATGAGATGAAGAAACTCGTTAAATAAATATAGAAACACGGTGATGAACCGTGTTTTTTACTTTAATTTGTGATAAAATTGTAATAATAAATTTTAATGACTGAAAGAGAATTCATGAGATATATAGATTTATTTGCAGGTTCCGGTGGTTTATCTTTAGGGCTTTATAATGCTGGGTTGCATGGAATATTTGCAGTTGAAAAAAATAAGGATGCTTTTAGTACTTTAAAATACAATTTAATTGAAAGAAAAAATCATTTTTCATGGCCGAATTGGCTTGAAATGAAAAATTGGGATATAAATGAACTTCTAGAAGTTCATAGTAAGGAACTTGCTGAATTAAACGGTTCTGTTGATTTAGTTGTAGGTGGTCCACCATGTCAAGGATTTTCCATGGCTGGAAAGAGAAAAAATAATGATATCAGAAATCAATTAATGCATTCGTATATTGAGTTTATCAAATTAGTTCAACCTACTATGTTATTTTTTGAAAATGTTCAAGGATTTACTGTAGGGTTTAAGGATCATAAGGATAAACAAAAATATTCTGATATTCTTGTTTCGGAATTACATGAATTAGGATATAACTTAGAATATAAAATTGTTACTATGTCAGAATACGGTGTTCCTCAAAATAGGAAACGGTTCATTCTATTTGCATCAAAAAATGGGGCCTATGAGATATTTTTTGACGAATTATTGAAAAATAAAGATTGTTTTTTGAGGGATAGAGGACTAAAAATACCAATTACAATTTCTCAAGCTATTAATGACTTGAAAAAAAGTCATGGAGAAGTTGATAGTAAAGACACTAAGGCATTTAAAAATGGGAAGTATGGTCGAGCAACTTCAGCATATCAAAAATTAATGAGAAATAACATTGAACGAGGCGCATTCCCCGATAGTCATCGATTCGCGAAACATAAAAGTGCAACAATAGATGTATTTAAACGTTTAATGACTGCTTCCGAAAAAAGTATACGAATTACACCGTCTATGAATCTGGTTGAAGGTTTAAAGAAGCGTGGAGTAACTCCTTTAAAGAAAAATTCAATTTGTAATACGATTACTTCTATTCCAGATGATTATATACATTATGATGAACCTAGAATAATGACAGTTAGAGAACACGCTAGAATCCAAAGTTTTCCAGACGATTATGAATTCAAAGGACCGTATACTACAGGTGGTGAACGACGAAAAATGGATGTTCCTCGATATACTCAAGTCGCTAACGCAGTACCGCCTTTGTTTGCAGAACAAGTTGGAGAAGTTATTTTGAAAATCTCTGAATAAGGAGTTAAGATGGAAGAAAAATTACACTTTAAAGTCAGTTCGGGTTTAAAGGATATAATTGGTAAAGACCTAATTACAAATGAATTAGTAGCTATCTTCGAGTTGGTAAAAAATGGTTATGATGCTGATGCAACCGAAATAAATCTTATTATAAATAGTTATGAAAATTACATTATCATTCAAGATAACGGTAAGGGAATGAATCGTAATGATATTGAAAATAAATGGTTGTTCGTTGCTCATTCAGAAAAAAAAGATAGTGATAAGGTATATGCTGGATCCAAAGGAATAGGTCGTTTTTCTTGTGATAGATTGGGAACTAAGCTTAAACTTATTAGTCATAAAGATGATGAAGTTAGTGAATTAAAAATTGATTGGGGTGAATTCGAAAAGGATTCTCTAACAAAATTTGAAGAGTTAGATGTCACATATACTAGCTTAGATGTAGTAGAAGATAGTTTTATTCAAAAATCAGGGACTATCTTAACCATCTCTAAATTAAGAGAGACATGGGACTTAAATAGAGTTAATAAGGTTATATCGGCGCTTCAAAGACTTGTAAATCCATTTGTGGATGATGGTAAAATAAAAATTAATGTTAAGTATATTTCATCCTCCTCAGGAATTGCTGAGGAGGATGAGTATATTAGTAATAATGTTGCTTCGGTATTAGATAAAAAAACAATTTATATTGAGTGTGAAATAAAAGAAAAGGAAATTAGTATCACTCTATACGATCAAGAAAAGATAATTTACTCTTTTAAAATTGAGAATAATACAATTTTAAAAGATATTTACTTCAAAATTTATTATTTAAGTACGGCAGCAAAGAACAATTTTACAAGAATAATGAAAACGACACCAAAAGATTATGGTTCTATTTTCTTGTATAAGAATAATTTTAGGATTTTTCCATATGGAGAGGTTGATTTTGATGCTTTTGGTTTAAACTTACGTAAGACACAAGGTTATAATCGATATCTAGGACATAGGGAATTGCTAGGTTGGATTAACATAATAGATTCTGAAAATCATTTTAATGAAGTTACATCACGTGATAGAGGATTTGTCACTAATTCTTATACTATAGAACTTGAAAAAGTGTATATGGAATTTGTTCACAGACCTTTAGAGTCCTATGCGCAATTGATAAATTTCGGTAGTAGTGATATTGATGAGATTGAAACTGATGATACTGATGCCATCCAAAAGCTAATTCAAAGATTTAAAAAATATAAGTTTACTGTAGCACCAAAAGTTTATGAACTTCCAAAAATAGCACAACCATTAGAAAAGAAATTCGAACTTCTCGACGATGTGAATACAAGCTCATCGGAAAAAAAAGAAATTCAAAAGAATTTAAAACAGGCTGCTGTTGAGTTAAGAAAAGAGAATCAAGAAGTAAAAAAAGAAAAACAAAGAATTTATAAAGAGAATAGTAGATTAAAAAATGAAATCGAGATTAAGGAAAAAATAATCTTAAATGAAAAACCAGCACGTCAAGATATGCTTTTTCACGAATTAGGAAAAGCTGGTAAAGAACTAACAGCCACTTTACAGAAAATGATTCGGCTTATGACACCAGAAGAGTATCAAAAATTTTCAGACTCAATCTATAAAATTAGAAGAACATCTGATAAACTATCATCAATAAAAAAACAAATACTACGATTAAATTTTGAATCTTTTAGTAATCTTGAAAATATAGAATTGAAGTCATACTTAAAAAGCTATGTTGATAATCTCATCGATGATACAGTGAAATTAAAGGTTAGCTTGGGAATTGGAGAACTATATCAAAGCATCAATGTTTATGATTTTGGTACTTTACTTGATAATTTAATAATTAATGCTCAAGATCGTAATGCAAAAGATATACATATTTTCTTTGATGAGGATAATAAAATCATGCACTTTACTTCAGATACAGGACCTATTGATATTGAACCTATTGAAAATATATTTAACATTGGAGTAACCTCAAAAAGAAGAGGCACAGGGTTAGGTATGTATATCTGCCAACAAATTTGTAAAGATTTTAATTGGGAGATATCAGTTCAGCAACTAAAAAATAACGTTGTTGATTTTCAAATTAAGTTTAGTGAGGTTTAAATTGAGACAAGAAATAAATATTCTGTGGTTAGAGGATGATTTACTATCAGATGCACATAGCAATAGAAGAGAGCTTGTAGAAGAAATCTTAGGTGACAAAGGTTATGAGGCTCGAATTGTTGAACTTAGAACATTTGGAGAAGCAAAAATAGAGTTGGACTCTATTAAAAGATATGACTTCTTTATTTCAGATTTTAACTTAGATTCATCTGAAACTGGTTTGAATTACCTAGAGGAAATAAGATATAAGAATGGCTTCAAACAATTTGTTATTTTATATTCTAATAATGACTATAACACTATAAAATCAGATGTTATTAATATTCTACAACAAAAGAATCTAGATATTTTTTCAAATTTCACTTTCTTTTCTGTTTCTGATAGTTTAGAAGAAAAACATTTTGAAGATGCAATTAATGTTATTCTTTGTCGCTGGGATGAATTAAATGCGCTTCGTGGTAGATTTATGTGTGAAAATGCAGAAATCGAACATTTATTACGGGAAAAACTAGAAGTAACTCCAGAAAATGATTCTTATAGAGAAAATTTTGATAGATTTTTTAGAGAAAAGGTCAGACTAAGTAGACCTAACTTGACATCTGATAAAAAAAGAAAGTATGAGTCTTTAAAACAAAGATGGTCCGATCTAATTGATAAAAGAAATGCCCTTGCACATGTGGAAGAAGGGTTTACATCCGAGGAAGGATACTATATTTGTTCACTTAAAGATTCCTCTATAAAAATTATGGAAAGCAACTTGGATGAAGAACGTCGTAACTTAGTATCTTTGAAAAAAGATATAATGGAATTTTTGAATAAAACTTACTACTAATTTTAAAAAATAAGATAACTGTTCTAAAAAATACTCTTACGATTTATTTAGGAGTAATATGAATCACTTTCCCCCATTTAACCTTTGACTATTCCGCAAAATTATCGTACAATAAAGAGTACATGATAAAATGAGGTCAGAGTCTGTTCGCTCTGGCGATAGTAGTAAAAATGAGGAGAAACGCTTTGGAATTAGAAGTATTTGCTGGGCAAGAAAAAAGTGAACTATCTATGATTGAGGTAGCGCGTGCTATCTTGGAACTTCGTGGTCGCGATCATGAGATGCATTTTAGCGATCTTGTAAACGAAATTCAAAACTACCTTGGAACATCAAACAGCGATATTCGTGAAGCCTTGCCTTTGTTCTACACAGAGTTGAACTTTGACGGTAGCTTCATCTCTCTTGGAGATAACAAATGGGGTCTTCGTTCATGGTATGGTGTGGACGAAATTGACGAAGAAATCATCGCTCTTGAAGAAAGTGACGACGATGAAGTAGCACCAAAAACTAAGAAAAAACGCGTCAATGCCTTTATGGATGGTGATTCAGATGCTATTGACTACAATGCGGATGATCCAGAAGACGAAGATGCATACGAAGCAGACCCAGCTCTTTCATACGATGATGAAAATCCAGATGATGAGAAAAATGAAGTGGAAGCTTACGATGCAGAAATCAACGAAATCGCCCCTGATGACTTGGGTGAAGACGTGGATCTCAACGAAGAAGACGACGAGTTTTCTGACGATGACGCTGAAACGAGTGAAGAAGAGTAAAAGACTTCACAGAGGAGATCGTAAGATCTCCTTTTTTTTGTTGCTTGAGCGTGTTGTCCGTTTGGATGCGAATCTTTAGTTGGTTTTCTGAAAACAATCTCCTTTTTTCATCTTTTACCGATTCGGGTTGACAAATGTTCTGCTTTAAGGTATTATATTGTTCGGGCACCTCTTTTAGAGGTCGGGGCTCCCTAGTTACTAGGGAGCTATTTTTGTTTTTCAGGAAGTTTTCTTGAAGAGTCGTTATTCATAAGGGTCTTGTTTTCTATCTCCCCTCGTAGTTAACAAGGCCTTGAGCATTTTAGAAAGAGGAATCTATGTCTACGAAATATATTTTTGTAACTGGTGGTGTGGTGTCGTCTATTGGGAAAGGGATTGTCGCAGCAAGTCTGGGGCGTCTCTTGAAAAATCGTGGTCTAAAAGTGACTATTCAGAAGTTTGACCCTTATATCAATATCGATCCGGGAACCATGAGTCCTTACCAGCATGGGGAAGTCTTTGTGACAGATGATGGGGCTGAGACAGATTTGGACTTGGGTCACTATGAACGTTTCATCGATATCAATCTCAACAAATATTCCAACGTGACAACTGGGAAAATTTACAGTGAAGTTCTTCGTAAGGAGCGCCGTGGAGAATACCTTGGGGCAACTGTTCAGGTTATTCCTCATATCACAGATGCTTTGAAGGAAAAAATCAAGCGTGCCGCTGTAACGACCGACTCTGATGTCATTATCACAGAGGTTGGTGGAACCGTTGGGGATATCGAGTCCTTGCCATTCCTAGAGGCCCTTCGTCAGATGAAGGCAGATGTGGGGGCAGATAATGTCATGTACATCCATACAACCTTGCTTCCTTATCTCAAGGCTGCTGGTGAGATGAAGACCAAGCCAACTCAGCATTCTGTAAAAGAATTGCGTGGTTTGGGAATCCAGCCAAATATGTTGGTCATTCGTACAGAAAAACCAGCTGGTCAAGGTATTAAAAACAAGCTAGCTCAGTTTTGTGACGTGGCTCCAGAAGCTGTTATCGAGTCTTTGGACGTTGAACACCTTTACCAAATTCCATTGAACTTGCAGGCACAAGGTATGGACCAGATTGTTTGTGACCACTTGAAATTAGATGCACCAGAAGCGGATATGACAGAATGGTCAGCCATGGTGGACAAGGTCATGAACCTCAAAAAACAAGTTAAAATTTCCCTTGTCGGTAAGTATGTGGAGTTGCAAGATGCCTACATCTCAGTGGTCGAAGCCTTGAAACACTCTGGGTATGCCAACGACGCAGAAGTGAAGATTAATTGGATCAATGCCAATGATGTGACGGCAGAGAATGTAGCAGAGCTCTTGTCGGATGCGGACGGAATCATCGTACCAGGCGGTTTTGGCCAACGTGGTACGGAAGGGAAAATCCAAGCCATCCGTTATGCGCGTGAGAATGACGTTCCAATGTTGGGAGTCTGCTTGGGAATGCAGTTGACTTGTATCGAGTTTGCTCGCCACGTTTTGGGTCTTGAAGGTGCCAATTCTGCAGAACTTGCACCAGAAACAAAATATCCTATCATTGATATCATGCGTGATCAGGTTGATGTTGAGGATATGGGTGGCACCCTTCGTTTGGGACTTTATCCGTCTAAGTTAAAACGTGGTTCTAAAGCAGCGGCTGCTTATCATAATCAAGAAGTGGTGCAACGCCGTCATCGTCACCGTTATGAGTTTAACAACGCCTTCCGTGAGCAGTTTGAGGCAGCAGGCTTTGTCTTCTCAGGAGTTTCTCCAGACAATCGTTTGGTAGAAATTGTGGAGATTCCTGAAAATAAATTCTTTGTGGCTTGTCAGTATCACCCTGAACTTTCCAGCCGTCCAAATCGTCCAGAAGAACTCTACACTGCCTTTGTCACTGCAGCGGTTGAAAATAGTAACTAGTTATCTTCTAATCTCTGAGAGCAATCTCAGAGATTTTTCAATTGCCTTGCTCGTATGCGGCTTCCCTATTTGTCCTAGAGCCCTTTTTGTGTTACAATGAATGGTATGAAAGCTAAGAAATTATGGATGACTGGCTTGACTGTGGCTGGTCTAAGTGCCCTCGCTTTGGGTGCCAAAAAAGCAGCAGATAACCACAAACTCATGAAGACTCAGGAAGAGTTGACAGCTATCGTGCGCGAACTTTTCTCAGATATGGGTGAGATTGCGACTCTCTATGTTCAAGTCTACGAGAGTAGCCTAGAGCGACTGGTCGGAGGAGTCGTTTTCGAGGATGGCCGTCACTATACCTTTGTCTATGAAAATGAAGGCCTAGTCTATGAGGAGGAAGTCTTATGATACAACCTGCAAGTTTAGAAGAATTGGCATCTTTAGTAGAAAAAGATGGCAAGAAAGTCTTCCTTTTTGTGGCAGACTGGTGTGGTGATTGTCGTTATATCTATCCTGCCTTGCCAGAAATCGAGAAAACTAATCCAGAGTTCACCTTTATTCGAGTAGACCGAGACCAATATATAGATTTGGCCAAACTTTGGGATGTTTATGGAATCCCTAGCCTTGTTGTGCTAGAAAAGGACAAGGAAATCGGTCGTTTTGTCAATCGTGACCGTAAAAGTAAGGAAGAAATTAACAACTTTTTAGCAGAACTGAAATAGGAGAAAAAGGAAAGAATGATTTTTACATATAATAAAGAGCATGTCGGCGATGTCCTTATGATCATCGTGAAAAACAGCGGAGATGCCAAGTTGGACGTGGAGCGAAAAGGCAAGGTAGCCCGTGTTTTCCTCAAAGAAAATGGGGAAACAGTAGCTTGGAATATTTTCGAAGTTTCAAGTTTGTTTGAAATTGCAGAGCGCGGTCAAGTCTTTTTGACAGATGAGCAAGTCGCTCGTTTGAACCAAGAGTTGCAGGCGGAAGGTTTTACAGAAGAAATTGTCAATGACAAGGAACCTAAGTTTGTTGTTGGTGAGATTGTCGAGATGGTCGCTCACCCAGATAGTGACCACCTTAACATCTGCCAAGTTGCAGTTGCAAGTGACAAGACAGTGCAAATCGTTGCAGGGGCTCCCAATGCGCGTCTTGGCCTGAAAACCATTGTAGCTCTTCCTGGAGCAATGATGCCAAAAGGAAATCTCATTTTCCCAGGCGAACTTCGTGGTGAGAAGAGTTTTGGCATGATGTGTAGCCCTCGTGAATTGCATCTACCAAATGCTCCACAAAAACGTGGGATTATTGAATTATCAGAAGACCAAGTTATCGGAACTCCATTTGACCCAGCCAAACACTGGACTGCCTAGGAAATTGTCAGTATTTGATAGACCAGATAGAGGGGGAAAAGATGGCAAAAAATGTAGTAATTACAGGAGCGACCTCAGGAATCGGTGAAGCGATTGCGCGTGCTTATCTAGAGCAGGGGGAGAATGTCGTTCTAACAGGGCGACGGACAGACAGACTAGATACCCTCAAGTCAGAGTTTGCAGAAATTTTTCCTAATCAAACAGTTTGGACATTTCCACTGGATGTCACGGATATGACCATGGTCAAGACTGTCTGCTCCGATATTCTGGAAACGATAGGGCAGATTGATATCTTGGTCAATAACGCTGGACTAGCTCTTGGCTTGGCTCCCTATCAAGACTATGAAGAGTTGGACATGCTGACCATGTTGGATACCAATGTCAAGGGGTTGATGGCAGTCACTCGCTGTTTCTTGCCTTCTATGGTAGCAGCCAATCAAGGTCATATTATCAATATGGGATCGACCGCAGGAATCTATGCCTATGCTGGGGCAGCTGTTTACTCAGCCACCAAGGCTGCTGTCAAGACTTTTTCAGATGGTTTGCGAATTGATACCATTGCAACAGATATCAAGGTAACTACTATTCAGCCAGGAATTGTCGAAACAGATTTTTCTGCGGTACGTTTCCACGGTGACAAAGAGCGTGCTGCGACGGTTTATCAGGGGATCGAAGCCTTGCAGGCACAAGACATCGCAGACACTGTTGCCTATGTGACCAGTCAACCCCGTCGTGTGCAGATTACAGATATGACTATTATGGCCAATCAACAGGCGACAGGTTTCATGGTTCATAAAAAATAAAAAATTTCTTCGAAAAGTTACAAATTTCTGTAACTTTTTTTGATTTCCTGCGAATAGATAAGTAGGAGGAAGAAAATATGTATAATAAAGTTATTCTTATTGGACGTTTAACGTCTACACCAGAATTGCACAAAACCAACAATGACAAGTCAGTGGCGCGAGCAACTATCGCTGTGAACCGTCGTTACAAAGACCAAAACGGTGAACGTGAAGCCGATTTTGTAAATATGGTCCTATGGGGCAGACTAGCAGAAACTTTGGCAAGCTACGCAACCAAAGGCAGTCTCATTTCCGTTGATGGAGAATTGCGTACCCGTCGCTTCGAGAAAAATGGCCAGATGAACTATGTGACCGAAGTTCTTGTTACAGGATTCCAACTCTTGGAAAGCCGCGCCCAACGTGCCATGCGTGAAAATAACGCAGGTCAAGACTTAGCAGACCTAGTCTTGGAAGAGGAAGAATTGCCATTTTAAGCATTAAAAAGTCTGAGTTTGTCTCAGGCTTTTTATCTTGCCAAAGTCAGACTTTTTTCTTGACTATTTCTGACCAAGTGATACAATAGAACTATAAATTAGCACTCAGATATAAAGAGTGCTAATAATATGTAGTTTATCATGGAGGAAAACAGATGTTGAAACCATTAGGAGACCGTGTGGTCTTGAAAATCGAAGAAAAAGAACAAACTGTTGGAGGCTTTGTCCTTGCAGGCTCAGCCCAAGAAAAAACAAAAACAGCCCAAGTTGTAGCTACTGGACAAGGTGTTCGTACCTTGAATGGTGACTTGGTTGCTCCAAGCGTTAAGCCTGGGGACCGTGTCTTAGTTGAAGCTCATGCAGGTATTGATGTCAAAGATGGCGATGAAAAGTACATTATCGTAGGCGAAGCCAACATCTTGGCAATCATTGAAGAATAGAAGGAGAAAGTAA
Source organism: Streptococcus sp. CCUG 71758 (assembly GCF_011714815.1). Classification (NCBI taxonomy): domain Bacteria; kingdom Bacillati; phylum Bacillota; class Bacilli; order Lactobacillales; family Streptococcaceae; genus Streptococcus; species Streptococcus sp. CCUG 71758. The sequence continues at coordinate 46,017 of NZ_RXXO01000008.1, forward strand.
GTATGTCAAAAGAAATTAAATTTTCATCTGATGCTCGTTCAGCGATGGTCCGTGGTGTCGATATCCTAGCGGACACAGTTAAAGTAACCTTAGGACCAAAGGGTCGTAATGTCGTTCTTGAAAAATCATTTGGCTCACCATTGATTACCAATGACGGTGTTACTATTGCCAAAGAAATTGAATTAGAAGACCATTTTGAAAATATGGGTGCCAAATTGGTATCAGAAGTAGCTTCAAAAACAAATGATATTGCAGGTGACGGAACAACAACTGCAACTGTTTTGACTCAAGCAATCGTCCGCGAAGGAATCAAAAACGTCACAGCAGGTGCTAATCCAATCGGCATTCGTCGTGGGATTGAAGCAGCAGTTGCCGCAGCTGTAGAAGCCTTGAAAAACAATGCCATTCCAGTTGCTAATAAAGAAGCCATCGCTCAGGTTGCTGCCGTATCTTCTCGTTCTGAGAAAGTCGGTGAATACATTTCTGAAGCCATGGAAAAAGTTGGTAAAGATGGTGTCATCACTATTGAAGAATCACGTGGTATGGAAACAGAACTTGAAGTTGTTGAAGGAATGCAGTTCGACCGCGGTTACCTATCGCAGTACATGGTGACAGATAGCGAAAAAATGGTGGCTGATCTTGAAAATCCATACATTTTGATTACTGATAAGAAGATTTCAAATATCCAAGAAATCTTGCCACTTCTAGAAAGCATTCTTCAAAGCAATCGTCCACTCTTGATTATTGCGGATGATGTAGATGGCGAAGCTCTTCCGACTCTTGTATTGAACAAGATTCGCGGAACCTTCAATGTCGTAGCTGTCAAGGCTCCTGGATTTGGTGACCGCCGTAAGGCTATGTTAGAAGACATCGCTATCTTGACAGGTGGAACAGTCATCACAGAAGATCTTGGTCTTGAGTTGAAAGACGCTACTATTGAGGCGCTAGGTCAAGCAGCGAGAGTAACTGTGGACAAAGATAGCACGGTTATCGTAGAAGGTGCTGGAAATCCTGAAGCTATTTCTCACCGTGTTGCGATTATCAAGTCTCAAATTGAAACTACAACTTCTGAATTTGACCGTGAAAAATTGCAAGAACGCTTGGCAAAATTGTCAGGTGGTGTCGCAGTCATCAAGGTCGGAGCTGCAACTGAAACTGAGTTGAAAGAAATGAAACTCCGCATTGAAGATGCCCTCAACGCTACTCGTGCAGCCGTGGAAGAAGGAATCGTTGCAGGTGGTGGAACAGCTCTTGTAAATGTCATCCCAGCCGTAGCTGATTTGGAATTGACAGGAGATGAAGCAACAGGACGTAATATTGTTCTCCGTGCCTTGGAAGAACCTGTTCGTCAAATTGCCCACAATGCAGGATTCGAAGGTTCTATTGTTATTGACCGTTTGAAAAATGCTGAAGTTGGTACAGGCTTCAACGCAGCAACTGGCGAATGGGTCAACATGATTGAAGAAGGAATCATCGACCCAGTTAAAGTGAGCCGTTCAGCCCTTCAAAATGCAGCCTCTGTAGCCAGCTTGATTTTGACAACAGAAGCAGTCGTAGCCAATAAACCGGAACCAGCAGCCCCAGCTCCAACAATGGATCCAAGCATGATGGGCGGGATGATGTAAAAGTAACTTATAAAAAACACAAAAGAAGGGAATACATATCCCTTCTTTTTATGATAATCACTTCTAAATTGGATTGAGCTCTCCTAACTTATATGATAAAATAAGACTAGAAAAAGGAGAAGAACATGATCGATGTAGAAGAAATTCTGAGCAAGATGAATCCCAATCAGAAGATTAATTATGACCGTGTCATGCAGAAAATGGTTCAGGTTTGGGAAAAAAATGAGGAACGTCCCACTATTCTCATGCATGTTTGCTGTGCTCCTTGTAGTACCTACACCCTAGAATACCTGACAAAATACGCTGATGTGACTATCTATTTTGCCAATTCCAATATCCATCCCAAGGCAGAATACCACAAGCGAGCTTACGTCACCAAGAAATTTGTCAGTGATTTCAATGAGAGGACAGGAAATACGGTCCACTATTTAGAAGCGCCTTATGAACCCAATGAATACCGGAAGTTAGTCAGAGGACTGGAAGAAGAACCCGAAGGTGGCGATCGTTGCAAGGTTTGTTTTGATTACCGTTTGGATAAAACAGCACAGGTAGCTATGGACTTGGGCTTTGACTACTTTGGTTCAGCTTTGACCATCAGTCCCCATAAGAACTCTCAAACCATCAACAGCATCGGAATCGATGTGCAAAAGATTTATACCACCCACTATCTTCCAAGTGATTTCAAGAAAAATCAAGGCTATAAGCGCTCGGTGGAGATGTGCGAGGAGTATGATATCTATCGTCAATGTTATTGTGGATGCGTCTATGCGGCTCAAGCTCAGAACATTGACCTTGTTCAGGTTAAGAAGGATGCCACGGCTTTCTTGTTGGATAAGGATGTTGAAAAAGACTATTCCCACATCAAGTTTACTGTGACTAAATTAGATATATAGAAATCAACCCAGTCGAAAAGCTGGGTTTTTCAAATAAAAAAACCAGGGCTCTCACCCCGGCTTGACAACTTTACCGATTCTTTAGTTCTATGTAGCGTTTGTACCAAATGTTGACATAGGCCTCTGAGAAAGGACCGCGTCCATTGTTGATCCAATCAACAAGGATTTTAACATGCTCTTTCAAAATATAGTCTAAATCATCAGAATACTTCATTTTGCGTTTATGGCGCTCATACTCTTCAACGTCCAAGAGACGCTTTTCACCATCAGTGAAGACCTTGACATCCAAATCATAGTCAATGTATTTCAGGGCTTCCTCATCTAGATAGTAGGGACTAGCCATATTGCAATAGTAGGAAATCCCATTATCGCGAATCATAGCAATGATATTAAACCAATATTTTTTGTGAAAGTAAACAATAGCCGGTTCTCGAGTCACCCAACGACGACCGTCACTTTCGGTAACTAGTGTGTGGTCGTTGACGCCGATAATGGCGTTCTCTGTTGTTTTTAGTACCATGGTGTCTCGCCAAGTACGGTGAAGACTCCCATCATGCTTATAACTTTGAATTGTAATAAAGTCGCCTTCTTTTGGAAGTTTCATAACTAACCAACTTTCTACAATTTATAAGTTTATCGTTTACTATTATATCATAAATCGGTCTATTTTTTTTGAATTTTACACGAAAATGTTAAAGATATTCTCTGAGAGCGCTGGCTATATCCGAAAAATCATAGCCTTTTCGGGCTAAAACTTGGGTTAAACGCTGTTTAAGTTCGTATCCTTCATACTTTCGAGCATACTTAGCATATTGTTTGTCTAGCTCTTTAAAAATGAGTTCTTGAGTCGTTTCTTGGCCGACTTGACTATCCAAGTCATCAAAAGCATTTTTAGCATCAGAATAGGAGAAGCCTTTGTTCGTCAAGCTTTGAATGATCTTATCCTGCAAGGCACGAGCGGGAAGCTTTCCCATGTATTTTTTAAGAAGTTTCTCCGCCACACGTTGAGCAACCTCTGAAAAATCAAAATCCTTTAAAACCTCTTCAATCGTTGATTTGACAATCCCTTTTTGAGACAGTTTTTGAGCTAGCACATAAGGTCCCTTATCTCCAGAAAGTTGATTTGCGTTGATAATAGAGTAGACATACTGACGATCATTTATCCAGTTGTCTTCTTTAAGGTTAGCGATAACCTGACTAGTGATTGTTTCATCAATATCATACTTTTTCAGATACTCTCTCACTTCCTTTTCAGTACGAGCCTTGAAGGATAAATGGTAGAGAGCGAGGTTCTTACCATAAGAAAACTGAGCAAAGCCCTGTATCTTGGTCAGTTCCTCTTTGCTAATGACCTTATCTCGAGACAGCATAAAACGGACAATAGTATCTTCCGTGATATAAGAGGTTTGCTGATGATCTAGCTCCATCAGGTAGAGGCGTTTTTTCTTTTCAAGTTTTGTGATTTTCATAGTTCTATTATACCTTAAAATGTGATAAGATAGGGGTATGAATCTGAAAGTCAAACAAAAAATACCTTTAAAAATCAAGCGGATGGGTATCAATGGTGAGGGAATCGGTTTCTACCAGAAAACCCTCGTTTTTGTGCCTGGCGCCCTCAAAGGAGAAGATATCTATTGTCAGATTACTTCTATTAAACGTAACTTTGTCGAAGCCAAATTGCTAAAGGTTAATAAGAAGTCTAAATTTCGAGTCGTGCCAGCTTGTACCATTTATAATGAATGTGGTGGTTGCCAAATCATGCACCTCCACTATGATAAACAGTTAGAGTTTAAAACGGATCTGCTCCATCAAGCCCTGAAAAAATTTGCTCCTGCAGGATATGAAAACTATGAAATCCGTCCAACTATCGGAATGCAGGAACCAAAGTACTACCGTGCTAAGCTTCAATTCCAGACTCGAAAATTTAAAAATCAGGTCAAGGCAGGTTTGTATGCGCAAAACTCTCATTACCTCGTAGAGTTGAAAGACTGCTTGGTGCAAGATAAGGAAACCCAGACAATTGCGAATCGCCTAGCTGAACTTCTTACTTACCATCAAATCCCCATCACCGATGAGAGAAAAACGCTCGGCGTTCGCACCATCATGGTACGTCGAGCAAGAAAAACAGGACAAGTCCAGATAATCATCGTCACGAATCGCCAGCTAAATTTGAATCAACTAGTCAAAGACCTAGTCAAGGATTTTCCAGAAGTCGTCACAGTTGCAGTCAATACAAATACAGCAAAAACAAGTGAAATCTATGGTGAAAAGACGGAAATTATCTGGGGCCAAGAGAGTATTCAAGAAGGAGTACTTGACTATGAGTTTTCTCTCTCGCCCCGAGCTTTTTATCAGCTTAATCCTGAGCAGACAGAAATTCTCTATAGTGAAGCAGTTAAGGCTCTGGATGTCAGCGAAGAGGATCATCTGATTGATGCATATTGCGGTGTTGGGACAATCGGATTTGCCTTCGCAAATAAGGTCAAGAGTCTCAGAGGGATGGATATTATTCCAGAAGCCATAGAAGATGCTAAGCGAAATGCTCAAAAAATGGGATTTGACAATACCCATTACGAAGCGGGGACAGCAGAAGAGATTATTCCACGCTGGTATAAAGAAGGCTACCGAGCGGATGCATTGATAGTTGACCCTCCTCGTACAGGCTTAGATGATAAGCTGTTGGATACCATCCTGACCTATGTCCCAGAAAAGATGGTCTATGTATCCTGCAATGTTTCGACCTTGGCACGAGATTTAGTTAAACTGGTAAAAGTCTATGATCTCCAGTA
>NZ_RXXO01000009.1:0-4994 GCF_011714815.1 Streptococcus sp. CCUG 71758
AGGTTAGCAGCTGTGATATACTAATATAGTTGTCGCTTGAGAGAGATTGAGTGACAAAGACCTTTGAAAACTGAACAAGACGAACCAATGTGCAGGGCACTATAACTAAGGTTATAGTACTGAACAATGAAAAAACAATAAATCTGTCAGTGACAGAAATGAGTGAGAACTCAAACTTTTAATGAGAGTTTGATCCTGGCTCAGGACGAACGCTGGCGGCGTGCCTAATACATGCAAGTAGAACGCTGAAGAGAGGAGCTTGCTCTTCTTGGATGAGTTGCGAACGGGTGAGTAACGCGTAGGTAACCTGCCTGGTAGCGGGGGATAACTATTGGAAACGATAGCTAATACCGCATAAAATGGATTATCGCATGATAATGCATTGAAAGGTGCAAATGCATCACTACCAGATGGACCTGCGTTGTATTAGCTAGTTGGTGGGGTAACGGCTCACCAAGGCGACGATACATAGCCGACCTGAGAGGGTGATCGGCCACACTGGGACTGAGACACGGCCCAGACTCCTACGGGAGGCAGCAGTAGGGAATCTTCGGCAATGGACGGAAGTCTGACCGAGCAACGCCGCGTGAGTGAAGAAGGTTTTCGGATCGTAAAGCTCTGTTGTAAGAGAAGAACGAGTGTGAGAGTGGAAAGTTCACACTGTGACGGTATCTTACCAGAAAGGGACGGCTAACTACGTGCCAGCAGCCGCGGTAATACGTAGGTCCCGAGCGTTGTCCGGATTTATTGGGCGTAAAGCGAGCGCAGGCGGTTAGATAAGTCTGAAGTTAAAGGCTGTGGCTTAACCATAGTACGCTTTGGAAACTGTTTAACTTGAGTGCAAGAGGGGAGAGTGGAATTCCATGTGTAGCGGTGAAATGCGTAGATATATGGAGGAACACCGGTGGCGAAAGCGGCTCTCTGGCTTGTAACTGACGCTGAGGCTCGAAAGCGTGGGGAGCAAACAGGATTAGATACCCTGGTAGTCCACGCCGTAAACGATGAGTGCTAGGTGTTAGACCCTTTCCGGGGTTTAGTGCCGCAGCTAACGCATTAAGCACTCCGCCTGGGGAGTACGACCGCAAGGTTGAAACTCAAAGGAATTGACGGGGGCCCGCACAAGCGGTGGAGCATGTGGTTTAATTCGAAGCAACGCGAAGAACCTTACCAGGTCTTGACATCCCTCTGATCGCTCTAGAGATAGAGTTTTCCTTCGGGACAGAGGTGACAGGTGGTGCATGGTTGTCGTCAGCTCGTGTCGTGAGATGTTGGGTTAAGTCCCGCAACGAGCGCAACCCCTATTGTTAGTTGCCATCATTCAGTTGGGCACTCTAGCGAGACTGCCGGTAATAAACCGGAGGAAGGTGGGGATGACGTCAAATCATCATGCCCCTTATGACCTGGGCTACACACGTGCTACAATGGCTGGTACAACGAGTCGCAAGCCGGTGACGGCAAGCTAATCTCTTAAAGCCAGTCTCAGTTCGGATTGTAGGCTGCAACTCGCCTACATGAAGTCGGAATCGCTAGTAATCGCGGATCAGCACGCCGCGGTGAATACGTTCCCGGGCCTTGTACACACCGCCCGTCACACCACGAGAGTTTGTAACACCCGAAGTCGGTGAGGTAACCTTTTAGGAGCCAGCCGCCTAAGGTGGGATAGATGATTGGGGTGAAGTCGTAACAAGGTAGCCGTATCGGAAGGTGCGGCTGGATCACCTCCTTTCTAAGGATAAGGAACTGCGCATTGGTCTTGTTTAGTCTTGAGAGGTCTTGTGGGGCCTTAGCTCAGCTGGGAGAGCGCCTGCTTTGCACGCAGGAGGTCAGCGGTTCGATCCCGCTAGGCTCCATTGGTGAGAGATCACCAAGTAATGCACATTGAAAATTGAATATCTATATCAAATAGTAACAAGAAAATAAACCGAAACGCTGTAGTATTAAAAGAGTTTATGACTGAAAGGTCAGAAAATAAGGTTAAGTTAATAAGGGCGCACGGTGGATGCCTTGGCACTAGGAGCCGAAGAAGGACGTGACAAACGACGATATGCCTTGGGTAGCTGTAAGTAAGCGATGATCCAGGGATTTCCGAATGGGGGAACCCAACAGGTGCTACCTGTTACCCATATCTGTTAAGGATATGAGGAGGAAGACGCAGTGAACTGAAACATCTAAGTAGCTGCAGGAAGAGAAAGCAAAAGCGATTGCCTTAGTAGCGGCGAGCGAAACGGCAGAAGGGCAAACCGAAGAGTTTACTCTTCGGGGTTGTAGGACTGCAATGTGGACTCAAAGATTATAGAAGAATGATTTGGGAAGATCAGCCAAAGAGAGTAAGAGCCTCGTATTTAAAATAGTCTTTGTACCTAACAGTATCCTGAGTACGGCGGGACACGAGAAATCCCGTCGGAATCTGGGAGGACCATCTCCCAACCCTAAATACTCCCTAGTGACCGATAGTGAACCAGTACCGTGAGGGAAAGGTGAAAAGCACCCCGGGAGGGGAGTGAAATAGAACCTGAAACCGTGTGCCTACAACAAGTTCGAGCCCGTTAATGGGTGAGAGCGTGCCTTTTGTAGAATGAACCGGCGAGTTACGATATGATGCGAGGTTAAGTTGAAGAGACGGAGCCGTAGGGAAACCGAGTCTGAATAGGGCGCATTAGTATCATGTCGTAGACCCGAAACCATGTGACCTACCCATGAGCAGGTTGAAGGTGCGGTAAGACGCACTGGAGGACCGAACCAGGGCACGTTGAAAAGTGCTTGGATGACTTGTGGGTAGCGGAGAAATTCCAAACGAACTTGGAGATAGCTGGTTCTCTCCGAAATAGCTTTAGGGCTAGCGTCGACATAAAGATTCTTGGAGGTAGAGCACTGTTTGGGTGAGGGGTCCATCCCGGATTACCAATCTCAGATAAACTCCGAATGCCAAAGAATTATGGTCGGCAGTCAGACTGCGAGTGCTAAGATCCGTAGTCGAAAGGGAAACAGCCCAGACCACCAGCTAAGGTCCCAAAATAATTGTTAAGTGGAAAAGGATGTGGGGTTGCACAGACAACTAGGATGTTAGCTTAGAAGCAGCTATTCATTCAAAGAGTGCGTAATAGCTCACTAGTCGAGTGACCCTGCGCCGAAAATGTACCGGGGCTAAAACAATTTACCGAAGCTGTGGATACCTTTATAGGTATGGTAGGAGAGCGTTCTATGTGTGGAGAAGGTGTACCGTGAGGAGCGCTGGAACGCATAGAAGTGAGAATGCCGGTATGAGTAGCGAAAGACAGGTGAGAATCCTGTCCACCGTAAGACTAAGGTTTCCAGGGGAAGGCTCGTCCGCCCTGGGTTAGTCGGGACCTAAGGAGAGACCGAAAGGTGTATCCGATGGACAACAGGTTGATATTCCTGTACTAGAGTATGTAGTGATGGAGGGACGCAGTAGGCTAACTAAAGCAGACGAATGGAAGTGTCTGTCTAAGCAGTGAGGTGTGAATTGAGTCAAATGCTTAATTCTATAACATTGAGCTGTGATGGGGAGCGAAGTTTAGTAGCGAAGTTAGTGACGTCACACTGCCAAGAAAAGCTTCTAGCGTTAAACATACTCTACCCGTACCGCAAACCGACACAGGTAGTCGAGGCGAGTAGCCTCAGGTGAGCGAGAGAACTCTCGTTAAGGAACTCGGCAAAATGACCCCGTAACTTCGGGAGAAGGGGTGCTGACTTTACGTCAGCCGCAGTGAATAGGCCCAAGCAACTGTTTATCAAAAACACAGCTCTCTGCTAAATCGTAAGATGATGTATAGGGGGTGACGCCTGCCCGGTGCTGGAAGGTTAAGAGGAGTGCTTAGAGGTAACTCGAAGGTATGAATTGAAGCCCCAGTAAACGGCGGCCGTAACTATAACGGTCCTAAGGTAGCGAAATTCCTTGTCGGGTAAGTTCCGACCCGCACGAAAGGCGTAATGATTTGGGCACTGTCTCAACGAGAGACTCGGTGAAATTTTAGTACCTGTGAAGATGCAGGTTACCCGCGACAGGACGGAAAGACCCCATGGAGCTTTACTGCAGTTTGATATTGAGTGTCTGTACCACATGTACAGGATAGGTAGGAGTCTACGAGATCGGGACGCCAGTTTCGAAGGAGACGTTGTTGGGATACTACCCTTGTGTTATGGCCACTCTAACCCGGATAGGTGATCCCTATCGGAGACAGTGTCTGACGGGCAGTTTGACTGGGGCGGTCGCCTCCTAAAAGGTAACGGAGGCGCCCAAAGGTTCCCTCAGAATGGTTGGAAATCATTCGCAGAGTGTAAAGGTATAAGGGAGCTTGACTGCGAGAGCAACAACTCGAGCAGGGACGAAAGTCGGGCTTAGTGATCCGGTGGTTCCGCATGGAAGGGCCATCGCTCAACGGATAAAAGCTACCCTGGGGATAACAGGCTTATCTCCCCCAAGAGTTCACATCGACGGGGAGGTTTGGCACCTCGATGTCGGCTCGTCGCATCCTGGGGCTGTAGTCGGTCCCAAGGGTTGGGCTGTTCGCCCATTAAAGCGGCACGCGAGCTGGGTTCAGAACGTCGTGAGACAGTTCGGTCCCTATCCGTCGCGGGCGTAGGAAATTTGAGAGGATCTGCTCCTAGTACGAGAGGACCAGAGTGGACTTACCGCTGGTGTACCAGTTGTCTTGCCAAAGGCATCGCTGGGTAGCTATGTAGGGAAGGGATAAACGCTGAAAGCATCTAAGTGTGAAACCCACCTCAAGATGAGATTTCCCATGATTATATATCAGTAAGAGCCCTGAGAGATGATCAGGTAGATAGGTTAGAAGTGGAAGTGTGGCGACACATGTAGCGGACTAATACTAATAGCTCGAGGACTTATCCAAAGTAACTGAGGATACGAAGCGTGAGGTTTTCTAATTATTTGATAGATATTCAATTTTGAGTAGGTATTACTCAGAGTTAAGTGACGATAGCCTAGGAGATACACCTGTACCCATGCCGAA